>DATFSM010000133.1:0-75060 GCA_035262625.1 Bryobacteraceae bacterium | reverse complement strand
CGTTCACCTGGACCAAAGGACCCGATCAACCGCAGCGAATCATCGAAGCAACCAAAGAATACCAGGCCGCCCACCCGAAACAGCCAAAACGGCGGGCAGCCCGAAATACTAAAAAGGATTAACTGTACGATGTACTAGTGTCGTGGGCCAGACGATCGAGACGCGAGATATCGCGCAGTTGCCTATAGGCAACCGCCGCACTATGAACGTCGTAAATCTAAGTCCGTCCACCGTCTTCGTCGGATACGACTCCGGCCAGAAGCCGAATTTCAGCCTTGCCGGCGGGCGTACCCAAAGCCAGATGTTCTGGATTGACGGCGCTTCCGGTCAGAACATGCGTCTCGGGCTCGGCCAGGTCGATCTGGACCCACCCGCTGAGACTGTTCAGGAAATCCGCATCTTGTCCAATAACTATTCCGCTGAGTACGGCGCATCGGCGGGAGGCGTCGTTATTGAAACCACAAAATCCGGGACCAACCAGTTCCACGGCAGCGCCTACGAGTTTGTCCGCAATGACGCTTTTGACGCGCCTGGCTACTTTGCGCCCCTCTCCAACGGCAGTAAGACCGCGCCTGAACTGCGTTATAACGTCTTCGGCGGCACAGTGGGTGGCCCGATCCGGAAGAACAAGACATTCTTCTTTTTTGGCTATGAAGGGCAGCGCCAGCGTATAGGAACCGCCACAACGCTCACGGTTCCCACACTACTCCAGAGAAGCGGAGATTTTTCGCAGACGTTCAACGCCAAAGGACAGTTAATTCCGATCTACGACCCCGCCACCACACAGGTGATTGGCGGCAAAAACGTCCGCAGCGCGTTCCCCGGCAACATCATTCCGCCGAGCCAGCTCGACCCCGTAGCGCTCAAAGTACTCAACTACTATCCAATCCCCAATCGCGCTCCCGACAGCATTACCGGCGCGAACAACTATCGCGCGAACGGCGTCACCGGCCTCACCGGCAATTTCTATATTGGGAAACTCGATCACCAGTTCAGTGAGAAAGACCGCTTAACGGCGCGCTATCTCTACAACAGCGGCAACAACGACAACCTCAGCGCCTACACAAATCCAGCCGCCGACCCGACGGGTTACATCATCGCGCACCAGCAGTACATCTATGTGCTCTCGACACACGTCTTCGGGCCTACGCTGGTCAACGATGCGCGCTTCAACTACGGAAATCGCGTCGCGCATGCGCTCACGCTGGGCGTTGGCAGCAAGAGCGTCGAAGATCTCGGACTAATCGGCGTTTCCGACAACGCGTTTCCAAACTTCGCGCCTGCCGGCTACAGCGCGCTCGGCTCGACTAACCAGGACCGGCGCCAGTATCCGATCCAGAATTACCAATACGTCGATAATCTGTCGTGGATCCGCGGCCGTCACGCGCTGAAATTCGGGTTTGAAGCGCGCAAATCCAAGAACTACGAAGTCAATCTGTCCACGGCCTCCGGTTCATTCAGTTTCTCGACTCAGCCGACCGCGCAGCCGGGCGATTCAACTACGGGGAACGGGCTGGCATCTCTGTTGATCGGCTTCCCGACCGGGTTTGCGCAGTCGCAGACCCAAGTCATCGATCGCTACAGCTACTATCTGGCTGGTTTCGTTCAGGATGATTTCACGGTCCATCAACGACTGACTCTGAACATCGGCGTGCGCTGGGAGACCGACACGCCGATCACCGATGTCAACAACCGCATGAACGGCTTCGACAGCCATCAGATTAACCCCGTATCCGGTACTCCGGGAGTGGTGAAGTTCGCCGGAGTCAACGGCTTTCCGGTGCAGCCTTACTCCACCGATCTGAATAACTTCGGCCCGCGTCTCGGCTTCGCCTGGAAGCCTTTCCACTCCGATCTGACGGTGGTGCGAGGCGGTTACGGGGTCTTCTTCTCTCACCCTTTCGATACCGGTCAACCGGCGTCGGCGAACCTCGGGTTCAGTATCAGCTCTGCCCTCAACACCCCGGACAACGGCATCACAGCGCCGTTCTACCTGCGCACCGGCGTGCCTGTTACCTCCGGCACGCCGGTGCTAAATGACTCTTTCGGCGCTGTTCCCGTGGGCAGCAATCCCAACACGGCTGTTACCTACTTCGATCCCACGCGGCGTACCGGTTACTCTCAGCAATTCAATCTCAACGTGCAGCGTGAATTGCCGGGCTCTCTGACGACCGAGATTTCGGTGCTTGGCAACCTTTCGCATAAGCTTCCGAACTCAAACTTGTCGATCGATCAGATCGCGCCGAACGTTCTGGGGCCGGGCCATTCGTCTCAAGCCGACCGCCCCTACCCGCAGTTCAGTAATGTCACGATCCTCAGCCCAACGATTGCCGACGCCACTTATTATGGCGGCTTCGTCCGCGTGCAGAAGCGCTTTTCGCATGGCTTCAACCTGGTGTCGAGCTACAGCTTGTCGAAGTTCCTCGACAACAGTTTCGAAGCAGGCTCGAGTCTCGGCCAGGACAATGGCGCCTACTCCAACTATTACAACCGCGCGGCGGACTGGGGTCCTTCGCCGAACGATGTCCGGCACCGGTTCGTTTTCAGCTCCGTTTACGAGCTTCCCTTCGGCAAGGGACGTCACTGGCTTTCGTCTGGGACAGTTGGTCAGATTGTCGGAGGATGGACGCTGTCCACGGTCACCACGCTACAGACGGGCGCGCCCTTCACCGTCGTGACGCAGACCAACTCCACCAATGCGTTCTCCGCCGGTTCTCAGCGCGCAGATGTCGTGCGCAACCCGAACCTGCCTTCCGACCAGCAGAGCGTTCTGAAATGGTTCGACACGTCTGCCTTTGCGCAACCCGCCATTTATCAGTTCGGCAATGAAGGGCGCGACATTCTGAGGGGTCCGGGCCTGATCAATGTGGATGCCTCGCTGTTGCGAACCTTCGTGGTCGCGGAGAAGAAAACCATCGAAATCCGCGGTGAATTTCTGAACTCGCTGAACCACACGAACCTGAGCCTGCCGAACAGTACCTTCGGCTCATCGGCATTTGGCACCATTAGCAGTGCAGGCCCGGCGCGCCAGATTCAATTAGGCGCGAAGTTCGAATTCTGATCCGGCGAGGTGAACATATATGAAAACCGGTACACAGGGCGGCGATTCGCGCCGGCAGTTTTTGCAGCATGTGGCGGCGAAGGGGGCGGGCGTCAGCCTCCTTTCCGCTGCGTCTTTGCAGAACGCGGCGGCTGCGGATCCCTCGCGTCCCAACATCATCTACATTCATTCGCACGATTCCGGCAGATATCTCCAGCCTTACGGGCATCCTCCGCCCACTCCGAATCTTCAGCGACTCGCGTCGGAAGGAGTCCTGTTCCGACGGGCATTCAGCGGCGCGCCGACCTGTTCTCCCAGCCGCGCCGCCCTGCTGACCGGCCAGTGGGCCCACCAGAACGGAATGCTCGGGCTCGCGCATCGCGGCTTTTCCTTGAACGATTACAAAAAGCACATCATCCACACGCTGCATGGAGCCGGTTATCAATCGGTGCTCGCCGGCATTCAGCATGTGGCGGCAAAACCCGAAACCATCGGCTACACCCAGGTGCTTCACCCCAGGACGACCAGCGCGCTCGATGTCGCGCCCGGCGCAGTCGAATTCCTGAATGGCGCGCCAAAGCAGCCATTCTTCCTCGATGTCGGCTTTTTCGAGACGCACCGCGAATTTCATCCGCCCACGCCCGCCGACGATCCGCGTTACCTTCAGCCACCCGTCCCGATTCCCGATACGCCCGAAACCCGCCTCGATATGGCTGGCTTCCATTCGAGCGCGCGGGTGCTCGACGACGGCATTGGAAAAGTGCTTGCCGCGCTCGAACGCAATGGCTTGGCCGAGGACACGCTCATCATCAGCACGACCGACCACGGCGTCTCGTTCCCCCTCATGAAGTGCAACCTCGAAGACTTCGGTTGGGGCGTTTCGCTGATCCTGCGCGGTCCAGGCTTGTTTCGTGGCGGCAAAGTGTCTGACGCCCTCGTTTCGCAGATCGATGTCTTTCCCACGATCTGCGACATTCTCGGAATCAGGCGTCCTGCATGGCTCGAAGGACAATCGCTGCTGCCTCTGATGCGGGGGGAGAAGGCTGAGATAAACGACGAAGTCTTCGCCGAAGTCAACTATCACGCGGCATACGAGCCGAAGCGCGCGGTGCGCACGCATCGCTGGAAATACATCCGGCGCTATGGCGAGAAGACCACACCCGTTCTCCCTAACTGCGACGACGGGCTGAGCAAGACGGTCTGGCTCGATCACGGCTGGAAAAATCGTCAGCTTCCGGCCGAATCCCTTCACGACTTGATCTTTGACCCCACCGAACATCACAATCTGGTTTCGGATCCGTCTGCGCAGGAGGCGTTACGCGACATGCGCGCGCGCCTCGATCGCTGGATGACCAGAACCGATGATCCGCTCCTGAAGGGACCGGTACCCGCTCCGCACGGCGCGCAGGCCAACGACCCCAATGGCATTTCGCCGAAAGAAAAGACGTTAATTGTGGGCTGACGTGACTAACCGCCGCCGTTTTCTCTCCACCGCTATCGCCGCCGCAGTCCCCGCCGCAGGCGCGAAACGATCGGGGCCGCCGAACGTGCTTTTCATCCTGCCGGACGAGTGGCGCGCGCAATCTACCGGCTATAACGGGGATCCCAACGTACAGACGCCCGTGCTCGATCGCCTTGCGCGGGAGAGCATCAGCTTTGACAACGCCATTTCCAATACGCCGGTCTGCTGCCCTGCTCGCGCCAGCCTGATGACGGGCCAGTATCCGCTCACGAACGGCGTCTTCATCAATGATGTGGAACTCACGCCCAATGCCGACACGCTGGCTGAGGTCTTCGCCCGGAGCGGTTATCGCACAGGCTTTATAGGCAAATGGCACCTATACGGCAGCCCGGACGGCAACTATGGCCGACGCTTGGCGTACATACCGCCTGAAAAGCGCCTTGGGTTCGAGTATTGGAAGGCGTGCGAGTGCAGCCACGAATACAATCACTCTCTTTATTACGAGGGCAGCGATCCCACTCCGAAATACTGGGCCGGCTACGATGCGGATGCCCAGACCGACGATGCCTGCCGGTTTATCGAAGGACACGCCAAATCCGATTCGCCGTTCTTCCTCTTCCTCTCGCTCGGGCCGCCGCATTTTCCCTATGAGACCGCGCCGGAGCAGTATCGGAAACGTTTTGCAAACCGCGCGATAGAGTTCCGTCCCAATGTTCCGGACGCGCGCCGCGCGGAAGCCGAGCCAATCCTTCGCGGATACTTCGCCCACATGGCGGCGCTCGACGACTGCCTTGCCCGCCTTCTCGCGACTCTCGATCGTCAGAACATCGCCGAAGACACGATCGTGGTCTTCAGTTCCGATCACGGCGATATGATGTGGTCCCAGGGAATCACGACCAAACTCCACCCGTGGGACGAATCGATCCGGGTTCCTTTTCTCCTGCGCTACCCGCGAAAGTTGGGACGCCGCGGCAGACGGATCCGGACGCCGTTGAATCAGCCGGATATCATGCCGACCCTGCTGCGTCTCGCGGGGCTTGATGTGCCCGGAGCAGTGCAGGGAATGGACCGTTCACCGCTCCTCCTTAGCGGGAAAGAAACTGAAGAAACGGCAGCGCTGATTAGCTTGCCGGTCCCGATTACCGAGGCAAGGCGCTGGGGGTTCGCCGAGTACCGCGGTGTTCGAACCGAACGCTACACTTACGTCCGATCGATCAAGGGACCGTGGCTTCTTTACGACAACGCGCGCGACCCGTACCAGATGCGGAATCTGGTCAATCGCGCGGAGCAGAAGAACCTTCAATCCTCGCTGGACCGTGTTCTTGACGCGCAGCTCAAGAGGATCGGCGATGATTTCCTCCCCGCGGCCGAATACGTGCGCCGCGCAAAACTAGGTCACTACAAAGAAGTCAATGCCCCGATAGGGCACACACGCAGCCCTTGGAGCGATTGGGCCTCCACCCTCGAGCAACCGAAGACTTAATTCCGTGCGCTTACCGGACGGCGCCCGATACCCCATGGCAGTGGAAAGCTGGCGCCGGCATCGGGAAGACCTCACCGCGATCTTCAAATACCCGGTGGAGTTCCGCCGCCTGATCTACACCACCAACGCCATCGAAAGTCTGCATTCACAGATGCGCAAGAACATTGCCAGCCGCAAGATGTTCCCCAATGACGACGCCGTCATCAAAATCCTGTTTCTGAATATCCGTAACTTCTCCAATCGCTGGTCACGCCGCCAGGGTTGGGACAGTGATGAATCAGCTCGGCGTGATGTTCGGCGATCGTCTCAAACCCGAGATCGCCGACGCAATGTAATGTACATGGCTCCGCCGTTTACACAGTTCCCGTTAAAGCCTCTTTTGATACAGTTCTGATACGGCTCGGACCCATCGATCGAGCGTTCCAGGAAACACGTGATTTTGCAGGCGCCTCGGATTCAACTTATCCGGCAAACAGTTTTTTCGGATTTTCCCTCCAGTGACCGGGCGGTTATTTCTCGAGTGCCTGGGCGAGCGCAATCACGGCTTTGCGGATCTCCGCGTCGGTAAACGCAGCGAACCCTACCAGAACACCCTGAATATCGCGCCGCCGCAAAACGAACCGGTCGATGCTCAGCACTTCCACCCCGCACGCGGTCGCGCGCACCGCCGCGGCGTTCGACTTCATTCCGTTGACGAGATAAGCAGGCGAATTGATGCCCGCCTGGATATCGGGCAACTCCACGGCTCCTTTCAGATAGCGTGTGACGCTGTCCCGCAGCGCGGCCAGTCGTGCGCCATACAGTTCGCGCATGCGGCGCAAGTGCCGGCCGAAGTGCCCTTCTACAATGAAGTCGCAGAGTACAGCTTCAAGATGCGCCGGAGGGTACGCATCGGCTTGGTAACGGAACGCGAGAAAACGATCCATGAGCGATTGCGGCAGCACCAGGTAGCCAAGTCGCAACGAGGGGAAGAGCACTTTGTTGAAACTGCCCGCGAGGATCACGGCGCCCGACCGGTCCAGCCCGCGCAGGGCTGGTACGGGCCTTCCGGAGAACCGGAATTCACTGTCGTAATCATCTTCAATCACCTGCGCACCCGAACGCTGCGCCGCCGCGAGCAGCGCCAGGCGGCGTTCGAGCGACATCGTCATACCCAGCGGGAACTGGTGGGCCGGGGTCACGTACACCGCCCGCGGGCGGGGACAGGCGCGAAGGGCCTCGGCGGGGTCGAGTCCGTTCCCATCCACAGACACGGGCACGAGCCGTGCTCCCGCGTTGCGGAAAGCAGCGGCCGCGCCGGGGTACGCCGGATCCTCGATCCAGACGGAATCGCCGCGGTTCACCAGGAATCTGGCCAGCAGATCGAGCCCCTGCTGCACACCGGAAACGATCACGATCTCATCGGGCGTACAATCGACCCCGCGCGAGGTTCCCAGGTAATCGGCGATAGCCTCCCGTAGCGGGCGGTATCCCTGCACCTCGCCTCCCGCGAGGAGAGAGGGAGAAGCGCGCCGCAGCCTGCGTGCCGCGATCCGCGCCCACAACTCCATGGGGAATTCGGACAGGGCGGGCTCGATCGGACGCAGCGGGCGCGCCGGGTGCGTCCAACCCGGCCGAATCGAAGATGACGTGGCCCGACGGGCCGTGTTGTTGGTAGGCGCAAACTGCAAAAGATCTTCCGGCAGCTGGTCGCTCACGCGCGTGCCCGAACCGACGCGGCTCACCAGGTACCCTTCGGTTTGCAACTGCTCGAAGACGTTGACCACAACGCGGCGCGATACTCCATGCTGTGCGGCGAAGTCACGGGTGGCGGGCAGGCGCATGCCGCGTTTGAGCCGGCCCGTGAGCATCGCACGGCGCAGCTCGTCATATAGCCAGCGAGTCAGCGTGGTATAAGGCTGACGCGGGCCGAGCGCCAATTCAGGAGTTCCAGTGAATTTCGGCACGGAAGATTGGACCCATGTGTTTGCCCAAAATGGGCCTACCCAAGCAGCCATTGTATTCGTAGCATGAGGGCATGGGATCGCGACGGACCCTTCTGTGGAACATGATTTTGGTGGCCATTGGCTTGAAGGGGCGCGAGGCCTGCGCGCAACCGGCCGGCGCGCGCGTTCGGGAACTTGGTAAGCAGGCACTCGCCGGCCCATTCGCCGGGATGGAAGCCTCACTGGTGGAAGTCAGTTATCCGCCCGGGGGCGCTCGGCCGAGCATCGGCATCCGGGCTTCATCGTCGGCTACGTGCTCGAGGGACAAATTCGTTTCGCAATTAATCACGAGACTCCACGCGTTCTTCGAACGGGCGAGATGTTCTACGAACCTACGGGCGCGCTCCATTCCACATCCGAGAATGCGCAGCCTGGGATGCCCGCCAAGATCCTCGCGTTCATGGTCGCGCCGATGGGGCACCCGGTTGTGGAGGGGAAGTGACGCGCGCCGGAGCAGCGCGATGGATGGAGTGGGCCCTGCGACTGAGTCTCGCGACCGCGTTCCTGTCCGCAGTAGGCGACCGGCTGGGCGCCTGGGGGCCGCACGGGTCGCAGCATGTGAGTTGGGGCGACTGGCAGCACTTTCGCATCGATGCCGACCGGCTGAACTGGTACATGCCAGCCGCTGTTCAGCCTGCCGCCGCTGTGCTGGCCACAGCCGGGGAGGCGATCTTTGCCATTGCCCTAATCATAGGCTTCCGGCTGCGCGAGGCGGCAATTGGGTCCGGAGTGCTTCTTACGATTTTCGGCATTTCAATGGCACTGGCCCTCGGAATGAAGTCGCCGCTCGACTATTCCGTGTTTACTGCTGCGGCGGCGGCGTTCTCGCTCGCCGCAATGGCTGCCGATCAAAAGCGAGAAATCGGAGAGGGAGGAAATCATGACTCAACGGTTGCGCTATCGTGATGCGGCTCCTGCCGTTTGCAAAGCCACTCGGGCAGGCATTGCGGTGGGCGTTATTTTAGCGTTCGGAAATCGACCCGCCAGGCCTCAAGCCAGGAATTCATTTGATGGTTTCGCACTTGTCGACAAGTCCGGCAATATTCGAAAGCCGGCGGATTACCGCGACGTTTACCAAACCCTTGGCACTTACTTCGTGCTCGATCCAAAGGGAGGAAATCAGATGCACCTGACCTACGCATCGCCGGGAGCCGCTGACTATTACCGGCGCAACAGGAAATTCGCCGATGGCGCCGTTCTCGTGAAGGAAGTCTTTGGAACCGATCATGCCCAAATGACAACGGGCGATGCCCACTGGGCGAAAGATACCAAGGTCTGGTTCGTCCTGATCAAGGACTCGAAGGGCCGCTATCCCAATAATTCTCTGTGGGGCGACGGCTGGGGCTGGGCGCTGTTTAAATCCGATGCGCCTGATAAGCAGGTGGCGACTGACTACAAGAAGGACTGCCTCGGCTGCCACACCCCAGCGAAAACCGACGACTGGATTTACGTGAAGGGCTACCCATTACTTCACGGCAAATAGGGAGAAACGAATGCAGATAAATTCAAAAAGAAGACACCGAAGGAGCAAGAGCGTCCAAACAACACGGGGAGGCGGACGATGAAGGCGCTCGTGGCGACGGATCAGGCTGCGGGAATAGCCGGTGTGAGGCTGGTGGAGCGGCCCGAGGCGCAGGCAGCGATAAACGACGTCGTTGTTCAGATTCATGCGTCGGGATTCACCGGGGATGAGCTGTCGTGGCCCTCGACCTGGACCGATCGCCTCGGCCGTGATCGGACGCCTTCGATCCCCGGGCACGAACTGGCCGGAGTGGTCACCGCTCTCGGCTATGGCACGACGGGACTGTCAATTGGACAGCGGGTGTTCGGCCTCACGGACTGGTATCGCGACGGCACGCTGGCGGAGTATGTAGCTGTCGAGGCGCGCAACCTCGCGCCGCTGCCGGGCGACGTTGACTTCACGGAAGGTGCGGCCCTCGTGATGCCGGGCCTGACCGCGTGGCAGGGGCTATTCGAGCACGGCCGCCTTCGGGCGGGGCAGCGCGTCCTCGTACACGGTGCAGCTGGCGTAGTCGGTTCCATGGCAACCCAGCTGGCACGCGAGGCTGGCGCGTATGTCATCGGCGCCGGGCGTGCTGCCGGCCGTCAAACGGCTCTCGAATTCGGCGCGCAGGAGTTCGTCGACGTCGAAAACGACGCACTGGAAGACGTCGGCGGAGTCGATCTGGTTTTCGATGTCCTCGGCGGCGACATCGCGAAGCGGTCTGCAGGAGTAATTCGAGCCGGAGGAACGCTGGTGACAGTCACCGGTCCGACCGAGGCCCGGCCCGTTGATGGCCGCACTGTTGACTTCGTTGTCGAGTCCGATCGTGCCCAACTGAGTGAGATCGTCCGCCGGTTGCGTGACAGACGGCTGCGGACGAACATTGGCAAAGTATTGACGCTCGATGACGCCGTCGCCGCCTTCAGCCGGACCGAGCGGGTCAAGGGCAAGACGATCATCCGCGCTCGTCTGTGAGTGACACGCGCCTGGTGATTACTTAGAAAGGCACTCGGACGAGGCTGGGATACTTCCCAGCTTCCAACCTGTTGATGCTTCCAATGGAAGCACAGCTGAATGGGAGATCTCACTCAAGGTGCACGCCAATGCTGGAAACGACAAAAGAACTGGAAGAGCTATCACAGGAGGTTCGCAGCACTGCATCGCCAGAACGATTGCGAGCGAATGCACAGACAATCTCCGATCTGGTCGCAAGTGGCCTGAGCGCTTCGGCTTTAAGAGAAGGAGATGTCGCCCCAGACTTTGCCTTGCCCGACACTCACGGACATGTCCTCGCTCTCAAAACACTGCTTGATCGCGGGCCAGTTGTTGTCAGTTTCTACCGTGGAGGCTGGTGTCCCTTCTGCAATCTCGAACTACGTGGCCTTCAGCGTGTTCTTCCTGAGATTGCGCAGTTGGGAGCGTCCCTCGTAGCGATTTCACCTCAGTTACCAGATAATTCTCTCTCGACAGAAGAGAAGAATCAGCTGACGTTTCCTGTGCTGAGCGACGTCGGCAACATGGTAGCGAAACGCTTTGGCATCGTTTTTACCCTTCCGACTGCTTTGGTCCACGCAAATAAGGCGATAGGCCGTGATCTGGTTGAGATAAATGGCGGAGCTGGGGCAGGCCAGCTACCCATGCCCGCGACATTTGTTCTCGACAAAAGCGGCCGTATTCGTCTTGCCTTTGTCGAAGAAGACTGGAGCAAACGGTTGGACCCAGACATTGTTGTAGATACACTTCGAGGCTTTGGCAAATGAAAAGTGACGACCATCCGCGTTCGGCCGTCAGCCGCACGCGCCTATCGATTCTTGCACTTCAACCTATCCCTTCGCCCATAGGAAGCACATGACCGACGCAATAACCATGACCAACGGAAGCACGGTGACCAACGCCGTCATCGAATGTATCGTGAGCCGCAGGGCGAACAAGTATTATGACCCTGCCGCCACTTTGAGCGACGACCAAATACGCGAGCTGGTGCGAATTGGCACCACAGCGCCGACATCCTTCCACTTGCAGAACTGGCGCTTCATCGCCGTGCGCTCGCCGGAAGCCAAGGCTCGGCTGCGTCCGATCGCCTGGAATCAACCCGCGATAACCGAAGCAGCCGTTACCTTCATCATCTGCGGCCAGTTGGCCGATTCCAGCGTAATACCGCAGCGCCTCGCACCCGTGGTGGAAGCGGGCATCATGCCGGAAAAGTTGGTGCCGGATTGGGAAATCCCCGCACGCAATCTGTATATGGAATGCCCACAGCGCCAGCGCGACGAGGCGGTACGCACCGCCACCTTCGGTGCGGCGGCGATGATCTATGTGGCTACCTCGTGGGGCTTGGGTTCGACGCCGATGATCGGCTTCGATCCCGAAGCGGTGCACCGCGATTTCGGTCTGGCGGCAAACGAAGTGCCGGTCATGCTGTTGTCCGTCGGGGCGGAGCGTTCGGGGAACTGGCCGCAGAAGCCGCGTTTGCCGGTGGCCGAGGTGTTGGACCTCGTTTGATTATTCGGAGACGACGACGGCGAGAAGTGCTTCTCTAAAGCCGGAACAGGTGCCGGCCGACTTGAAACCGACTCGCGATGCGTTCACCAGGAACATCGGGTTCACTCCAAATATGATGGCGACCTTCGCGGCGAGCCCGATTGCTTTCAACGCATGGGCCACCTTTTTCGGTTCCTTGAGCAAGGCGCTCGACGTGAAGACGCGTGACAGCATCGGCCTCGCTGTCTCCGAAGTGAATGGCTGCAACTACTGCCTGACGGTTCACAGCTTTACGGCCGAGCACATGGCCTGGCTGCCGGCCGATGAAATCATTCTCGCTTGGAAGGGCCACGCCAGCGATTCTAAGCGGGATGCCGCCGTTCAGTTTGCGCGCAAAGTCGTTGAGACTCCCGGCAAGGTGAGTGATGCCGATCTGAAAGCTGTGCGCGACGCCGGCTACACGGACGCGAACGTCATCGAGATCGTCACGCTCGTGGCCATGTTCTCCCTGACGAACTTCTTCAATAACGTGTTCGGGCCGACGAGTGGGTCACGCAAATGCTTCGGCAAACTGACGCGAAGGTGTTCAAAAAGTATTCGCAAATGAAGCTACAGATGAGGCGGGAAGCCTTGGACAAACTCAATCGAAACGGGAACGAAGTGAGGACAGGGTTTCGATACGGCAAATCAGGACCGGAGGGGTTTTGATACGGTTCTGATACGTTTTTCGGTTTAGAGCCCGGAAATGAAACCAACCCAAAATCTCAAACCTTTGATATTGAAGGGTTTTAATGGTGGGCGCGCAGGGACTCGAACCCCGGACCTCCTGCGTGTGAAGCAGGCGCTCTAACCAGCTGAGCTACGCGCCCTCGCGAGAGGCAAATCGGAGGGAAACTTCATTCTAATACACCCTCTTCCCGGAAACTCGCATATACTGGCGACGATGAAGTTCGCCCTCGCCGCCCTCCTCTTCGCCCTCACGCTCGCCGCTGCCGGACCCGACGCCAGATCCGAAAAGGAACTGACCCAAACCCTCGAAACCTGGCGCACAGCGATGCTCAAAGGCGACGCCGCCACCCTCGGTCGCCTCTACCACCCCGACCTCAACTACGTTCATTCCAGCGCCAAGAACGAGACCAAAGCCGAATCCATCCAGAACGCCACCAAACCCGACGGCATAGCCAAAGCGATCGACCTCCACCAGCCCACCATTCACATCTATGGCGATACCGCCATCGTGAAAGCTACCGCCGACTTCACCAGCCACGCCGGCGCCGTTTCCCATCTCGACATCCTCATGGTCTGGACGAAGACCCCCTCCGGCTGGCAACTCCTCGCGCGCCACGCCACCAAGATCCCCTGAGCGTCGCGGATCTTCTCCATTCGCCGCCCGCGCCGCTTCACCCTCCGTCGTACCCTGAAAATTCACCTTACATGGCAGAATCACCCATCACTCCGCGCGAGCAGGACTTCGCCTCGTGGTATCAGGACATCGTTCTTCAGGGCGACATGGCGGAACCCGCCGAGATCGTCAAAGGCTGCATGGTCATCAAGCCCAACGGTTACGCCGTATGGGAAATCCTGCAGCGCGAACTCGACACTCGTTTCAAGGCCACCGGCCATCAGAACGCCTATTTCCCCCTGCTCATCCCGCAGAGCTTCTTAAAGAAGGAAGCCGAGCACGTCGAAGGCTTTGCGCCGGAACTTGCAGTGGTCACCATCGCGGGCGGCAAGGAACTGGAAGAGCCCTACGTTATCCGCCCCACATCGGAAACCATCATCGGCCATTTCTTTGCCCGCTGGATTCAAAGCTGGCGCGACCTCCCTATGCTCCTCAACCAGTGGGCCAACGTGCTGCGCTGGGAACTCCGCACGCGCATGTTCCTCCGCACTACGGAATTCCTCTGGCAGGAAGGCCACACCGCGCACGCCACGCACGAGGAGGCTCTCGAAGAAGTCCTCCGCATTCTCGACATTTACGCCGAAGTCGCCGAAGACATCATGGCCATGCCGGTCATCAAAGGCGTGAAATCATGCGCCGAAAAATTCGCCGGAGCCCTCCGCAGCTACTCCATCGAAGCCATGATGCAGAACGGACTCGCCCTCCAGGCCGGCACCAGCCACGACCTCGGTCAAAATTTCGGCAAAGCATTCGACGTCCAGTTCCAGAACAAAGAAGGACGCCTCGATTACGTCTGGCAGACCAGTTGGGGAGTCAGCACGCGCCTCATCGGCGGCCTCATCATGAGCCATTCGGATGACAAAGGACTTGTCCTTCCGCCGAAACTCGCGCCCACGAAAGCCATTCTCGTGCCCATCTATCGCAAGGACGAAGAGCGATCCAAAGTTCTCGAAGCCGCCGAACGCATCGCGAAAGATCTCGGCGCGACAGTCGATGCCCGCGAAGGCCAGTCGCCCGGCGCGAAATTCTTCCACTGGGAGCGCCGAGGCGTGCCTGTCGTACTCGAACTCGGGCCGCGCGACCTCGCCTCCGGGAACATCGTCCTGAAGCGCCGAGACACCGGCGCGAAGGAAATCGTCCCGCAATCTGAGGTCGGCAACCGCCTGCCGGCCGCGCTCGATACGATCCAGAAAGACCTCTACAACACCGCGAAGTCGCGCCTGAAATCCAACACCGTCACAGCCGATTCGCTCGACGAAGTCGAATCCATCCTCCGCGAAGTCACCGCCGAAAAAGGCGGAGGCAAATTCGTCATGGCCCACATCAAAGACGACCCCGAATGCGACGCGCGCCTCAAAGAATTCAAGGCCACCGTCCGCAATATTCCGCTGGTCGATGAGTACGACGGGGCGGGGAAGTGCATCGTCACCGGCGAACCGGTCGATCGCCGCGTTGTAATCGCCAAGTCGTATTAACCTTTCGTTCGTCTAAAGTTGTCACAAGGAGACTCACCATGAAAACTTCGACGGCCCGAAACCTGGCGTGCGCCCTGACCCTCGCCGCCGCGCTGTTTACGCCGCAACTCAACGCTCAACAGTCCACCACCCAGGCCATCCTGGCCAAAGATGCCGGGACGCTTTCCGATAAGTTCACCGGACTCGCCCGCGTCATGGCCGGCAAGTACGACTGGAAGCCGGGCGCCGGCGTCCGTTCCGTCGGCGACGTCTTCAATCTGATCGTGGCGGAAAACGGCATGCTCACGGGCGTGATCTCGGGCTCGCCCGGAGGTCCTCGTCCCGCCCCGATCACGGACCCCGAAAAACTCCAGGAAGCGCTGAAGACCTCCTACGCCAACCTGCAAAAAGCGATCACTAGCCTTTCCGACGCCGATCTCCAGACGCCCGTAAAGCTTTTCGGCCGCGACATGACGAAGCAAAGCGCCCTGACGCTGCTGATCGGCGACCAGCACGAGCACCTCGGCCAGTCGATCGCCTACGCCCGCAGCAACGGCGTCGTGCCGCCGTGGTCGAAGTAGCCCGGCATCCGTTCTAGCGATCCCGTTCGAGAGTCATCCGGCGGAAAATCGTCTGATCCGCCAGCTTCAGAGTTCCGTCGATGTGGCTGCCCGAAACTTTGAGGAGCCACACCTGGCGTGGCATCCGGAACTCAAGCGTGTGTTGCGTACGGTCAAACTGCCACGGCCCTGACCCCATCGTGATCCGCTTGCCGTCTACAATCTTGTCGGCTTGAATAAAGACGGCATCTGTCCGCCCGGCCATTTCCCGGATCAGGTAGATGACATCCTCGTTGTGGCACGCCGGTGCGTCAGTCTGGCAGATCGACCGCCCGCGCCAGGTCCCCACCACCGTTTCGATGTCTGAGTCGGATTTCGCATAAGCGCCGCCAGCGCCCCAGCCAGCGCACAACAAAGCTGCGAAGATCCCGAGCCAGACCGATAAGTTCCGCATTACGAAGATCCGACGAATCCGCAGCGAAAGCGTTAGGTCACCGCCGCGGGCCGTGCCGCCGCTCCCGCCGCTCTCGCTCCCAGCCGCGCAAATGTCTCCCGAAACTCCGGAGGCTGCCGCACCACAATCGAGCACCCCAGCGTGAGCAGCATCGCCGCGAACGGCTCCATGTTTCCGCGATTGCATCTCAGAACGGTCCCGCCGTTTTCCTCCTGCATCATGACCCGATGCATTGCGAAATGCTGCCGAAGCCTCTCGATCGGCAGATCCAGCCAGACTTCAATCGAAAACCCCGCCTCGACAAACGGCATCGACCGCTCCAGATAACCCTTCGCATCGAACCCTGCGGGCCGCTCGAACCGTTCATCCCGCAGTTCCAGCTCCGATACCCGATCCAGCCGGAACGTTCTCAGATCCTTCCGCATCCTGCAAAACCCCACCAGATACCACCGCCCGTCCGTATGCACAACCCCATACGGATCCACCTCGCGCTGCGACGACGTCCGGTCGTGCGTCTCATACCGGAACGCCACCCCATGGCCCGTCCGAATCGCCGTGCACGCCCGAATCAGCGACTTCGCAGAAGTCGAAATAACCCACGGACCGGGCTCGACCGCCACAACTTCGTCCACTGCCCGCGCGCTCTCCCGTAACGGATCGGGAAGCACGCGCCCCAGTTTCGCCGCCGCGCCCTCCGTCGCCGGAGCGAACACCGCCAGCCCCAAGTGCCGCAGTGCGCGCAGCCCAAGCGTCAACGCGAACGCCTCCTCATCGGTAAACATCATCGGCGGCAGCCGAAATCCCCGCCGAAGCCGGTACGCCCCGCCCACACCGCGGCTCGACTCCACTGGAATCGAAAGATCCTGCAGCCGCGCGATGTACCGCTGCACGGTCCGCCCGCTGACCTCCAGCCGGGTTGCCAGTTCCGCCCCGCTGACCTCCTCCCGCGACTGAAGAATCTCCAGAACTGTGAGAACCCGCATGATCGGGTCGTACATGAATTCATGTTGTCATGAATTGACGACAGGTTCTGTCGGGAATTGCTCCTAGACTGACTTCATGACAGCAACAACCGATTCCGCGCTCAACTCGCCGGTCCTCACGTCCAAAGCCGTTCTCGACCACTGGCAGGGCCATCGACGACTCACCCGCCGCGTACTCGAAGCCTTCCCGGAAGACAAACTGTTCACCTTCACCATCGGATCCATGCGGCCGTTCTCCGAGATGATCAAAGAATTTCTGAAGATGACCGAACCGATCGCCAGCGGGGTCGCCACTGGCAAATGGGTCGAATATCCGATCGACCTGAAGGCCGTGAACACGAAAGCTGAACTCCTCCGCCTCTGGGACGAAACAACCGAAAAGCTCAACGCCATCTGGTCCACAATCCCGCCACACCGCTTCGCCGAAGTCGATAAAGCGTTCGGTCAGTGGGAAAGCGCGAACATCAACACGATCCAGTACGGGATCGATAACGAAGTCCATCACCGTGGACAGGGTTACGTCTACCTCCGCGCGCTCGGAATCGAGCCGCCGCCGTTCTGGGAACGATAAACGGCTACGAGCAGCCGTCCTTCCCGTCAAACCGATCGGCTTTGTCGGTCCAGCCCGTGACGCCATTAGAGAGCCGGATCTTCACCCACCAGACTGGCTCTCTTCGTTCCTCGCGTGAGTCAAGAGTTTCCGCCCAGCACGCCTCCGAAGGGCGAAAGCAATAATCGGCGACGGACGTAAAGACGCTGACAACCTTTCCCTGCGTATAAACATGCCGATAGCCTTCCCCTTCGTAATCCAGCGCGAACGCAACGCTGTCCCGGGGCAATCCGCCTTCATTCGTCAGTACAAGAACAGGTTCCGGGCGTAAGTGAACTTCGCCCGTGAGCGCGTCCACGCGGCTACCTTTCATTGCCCGCCCCACCACCTGATGATCGTCCGGAGCCGCGATTAGGTCGATATCCTGTAACGCCGTCCAGTTGCCGAATCGGCAGCACTCAAACGGGCACGCGCCTTTCGCGATGTAACGCTCCGGAGGCTTTTGGTTGGAAGGCATCCGCTGGACAACCTCGCGATAGCGCGCCCGCCTCGCGTCCGAGATTTGCTTCAACGCCTCGATCTTGATGCCGACTGAAGTCGCCAAAAACGCAGGCGTTCCCATGAACTTTCTCAGTTCCTTATGCTCGTCGCCAACTCGCGGCGGATTCAAGCTGAAACTGAGATCGAACCCGCGCGAGTCCATCTCCTCCAGTACCTGAATCGCTTCGGGCTGACGGCCAGCCTCAATGAAGACATTGGCCAGCTCCTGCCATCGGTATTCGATGGCGCAACCTCCCCGAACAAAACGCTTCTCCAGCTCAATCAGCCGGTCCCAGGATTGGCTCTTCCGCGCCTGCGCCATCTCCCGGTAAATGCCGCGGTCCTCCGCGTTCATCGTCGGACTGCACGGCCCGCCCAGATCGAAACGCGGCTGCTGGAACGCGAAGCTTGCGCCCACGTCCATCAGGAATATCGAAACAAACAGCGCTATCGTCAAACGAGTAGGAAACATGAAGCTCGCTTTCGTAATCCTAATCCCAACCCTCCTGCTACGCGCCGGTCCGCCCGAGATGCTCGCTAGAGCAATCGTGACGGGCGACGTCGAAACCATGGAGCGTCTCCTCTCCACCGGCGTCGATCCGAACGCCCGAACCGCCGCCGGCGACACGCCCCTGAGCCTGGCCCTCACCTTCGCGCAGCCCAAGGCGGTCGATCTGCTGCTCGCTGCGCACGCGGACCCGAACGCTCCTCTCCACGATCGCTTGCGGGCCCCCTTCTCGTATCCCCCGCTCCTCTACGCACTGCGCTTCGGAGATCTGCGAACGGCCTCCCGGCTGATTGCGTCCGGCGCAAACGTCAACGTGCGAGGCGCTCGCGGCCAAACGCCCCTGCATCTTGCCGTCGACGCCCAACGGTACGACATGATTCACCTCCTTCTGGAAAACGCTGCGGACCCGAATGCCCGTGACGATGAAGGCGCATCGCCGTTGGACGACGCCGTGTGGCGCGGTCTTACCGACGCGGCCGCGATCCTCATCGCGCGCGGCGCGCATTTGAATGATCCGAACACCCAGACGGGAGCGACTCCAATCAATGAGGCGGCATACCGAGGAGCCACGCCGGTGGTCCGCTTCCTGCTCGAGCTCCACGCCGATCTGCGGATTGTCGATAAGCGAGGCCGAAGCCCGTTGACCAACGCGATCTTAATGGGTAAACAGGACTGCGCGATGTTGTTGCTGGAGGCGCAGCCGGCCGAAGCCCCGACGACGCAGGACTTGCAGGCCGCAATCTCAAAAGATGAGGGTCCTGTGGTCGGGGCACTGCTGGAGAAGGGCATTCCAGTAAATGGCAGGCTTGCGGACGGCAACACGCCTCTCACCACCGCGGCCTCCGCCGGAGCCAGCCACTCAATCGATGTCCTGATTTCGCGCAGCGCCGACCCGAACCTTGCTGATGCGAACGGCGCGACTCCATTAGAAAACGCCGCCCTCAAATAGAAAACGCCGCCCTCAAAGGTTTCGACAATATCGCTCAGACACTCATCAGCCACGGCGCCGATATCAACCACCTGAACGAGGACTCAGGCGGCACGGCCCTCTACGCCGCCTCATCCTTCGGAAGACTTCCGGTTGTGAAACTGCTTCTGGAAAACGGAGCCGACGCCACCCTTTGCGGCTCGCGAGCGAAAAGCCCCTACCAGACCGCGAGCGAGAACGGCTACGCCGATGTGGCCAACGAACTCCGTACCCGCGGCGCCGTCGCCTGCAAAAACAGATAACTCCGTCCTGATACCGCCTGCGAGCACTGAACGACGGATGAGGCCGCGGATCACTCCGCGCGAAGCGCGTCGACCGGGTCAACAGCCGCCGCGCGCCGCGCCGGAATGAAGCTCGCAACGAGCGAGGTGACGGCGAGCAGAGCGGCGATGCCGGCCATCGTGCCCGGGTCCCAGGGGCTGACGCCGAAGAGGACCTTCCGGAGGAAACCGGCCGCGACCGCGGCAAGCAGCAGACCCACTGCAATGCCGATACCCGACAACCATGCGGCCTCCCGCAGAATCATCCGGCGCACCGCGCGGGGATCGGCTCCGATGGCAATGCGAACGCCGATTTCGCGAGTCCGCTGGCTCACCGAGTACGCGATCACGCCATAGAGGCCGATGAGCGCCAGCAGCAGCGCCATGGCGGCGAAGCCGCCCGCGAGCCATGCGGTGGACCGTTGGATCCATGCGATGGGCGACTGCTCGATGCGGTCGGCCATCGTCATGCCATGCAGCGTGACGATCTCGGGATCGATATCGTGCACAACTCTGCGGAGCGCCGGCAGAAGCGAACCCTCGTCCTGTTCTGTGCGCACGATCAGCGTGAAATAGGCATCCGGATTCTGGTTGTAGGGTCGGTAAATGACGGGCGGGATATCTTCATTGAGAGGGCCCTCCCGCACATCCTCCACCAATCCGACGATCTCCACCGGCGTGGGATTGTCGGATGCCTGACCGATCCGTTTACCGATCGGATCTTCATTGGGGAAGTACTTGCGTGCGAAGGCCTGATTAATGATGACCACCTCGGGTCTGGACTGGTCGTCGGCGTCGTCAAAGTATCTCCCGCGGGCGAGCCTGGCGCGAAGGGCGCTGAAGTAGGCAGGAGAGACTTCGCGTTGCGGAACGTCTATGTGCTCGCCATTCCACGGCCGATCGAGAATGCGAATCCAGTTGGTGTTTCCGTTGTGGCTGAGCGGCGCTCCGTCCGCCGAGAGTCCGGCTGAGCGCACTCCTGGAAGGTGTCCTGCTTCCTCAAGGAGTCTGCGCGCAAGGGTCACGCTCCGCGGCTTGGGAGCATAGGACGCTCTGGGCGCGGCCACGTCCATCATGACCAGATGATCGCTCTGGAGGCCCAGGTGTACGCGCAGCAGGCTGTCGAGGCTCCTGGTCAATAGTCCGGCCCCCACGAGCAGTACAACGGCGGTTGCCAGTTCGAGCGCGACCAGTTTCGACCCGAGCCTGCGCCAGACTCTGCCCGAGGCGCGCGCGCCTTCTGCAAGCCCCCCACGAACCTCCGGTAAGCGCAGACAAAGCGGCGCAAAGGCGAACAGCGTGGCTGCCAATGCTGCGGTAGTGAGCGCAAAGGCCCCGATTCTCCAGTTCCACCCAATACCCGCAAGGAATGGCATGTACTCCCGCATGTCTTCCGAGAGCAGGCGGCGCAACAGCCCAATCGTCCAATGAGACGCAGTCAATCCCAGTGCGGCGCCTGCCAGGGTAAGCACCAGCGCTTCGGCGACGAATTGGCCGAGCAGCCGGTTTGATGACGCGCCCAGCGCGGCGCGCAAAGCGAACTCGCGCTTGCGGTTCTCCGAACGCACGAGAAGCAGGCCGGTGATGTCAACTGTGGCGATCAACAAGAGGAGGACAGCGCCGGCCATCAGCACGAGAAGCACAGGCCGGATCTCGCCTGTAATGACCTCAGTCAACGGCGCAACGTTGGCGCTCCGGTGCCGATTCGAGCCCGGATGTTCTTGTTCGAGCGATTTCGCGACGGTGACCAGATTGGCCAGCGCGCGGTCCACAGTTGCGCCATTTTTCAGTCGGCCGATGCCATAGAGGCTGTGGCAGCTACGGCGCAGGTCGCATTCCCCTTCCGGAGCGAAAGGCGTCCAGAAACCCGCCGAGCCCGCCGGGGCGAAGTGGAAGTCCTTGGGAAGCACGCCCACGATGACTCGGGGGATTCTATCCAGCACTACGGTCTGGCCAAGCACGTTGGACTGCCCGCCGAATTCGGTTTGCCATGCCGCGTAGCTCAGGATGACAGTGCGGGCAGCGGCCGGCTGATCTTCGCCGCGGTAGAAGTCGCGGCCAAGAACGGGTGTAACTCCGAGTGTCCGGAAAAACCCGTCACTCACTCGCGCTCCATGCACCGGGGCGGCGCCGGAGGAATTGGTCATGGTGTATCCGCGTTGCTGGTAGACATCCAGCGAGGCAAGGGTGGAGTTCTGCTTCTTCCAGTCGAGGTAGTCGAGCCAGGAAAGGTTGCAGCGCGTGCACAAGGGATCGATCTTTTCAAAGATACCGAGCAGGCGTTCAGGATTCCTGTAGGGCAACGGCTTGATGAGAGCGGCGTCCACAAACCCGAAAATTCCGATGCTGGAGCACATCCCCAGGGCGAGCATCAGAACCGCCGTGGCGGTGAACTCGGGGCTCTTGCGCAGTTGGCGAACGGCGAAACGGATGTCGTAAATGAAGTGATGGATCGGATTCAATCCGCGCATATCGCGGCACTCCTCTTTTCGTTGGTCCATCCCGCCCATGGAGCGAAGAGCTGCGGAGCGGGCCGCTTTTCGGTTCATGCCGGCGGAGACGTTCTCATCGATCAGGCGTTCCAGGTGGTATCGAAACTCTTCGTCCAGATCGTCTTCCACCTGTCTGGCTCGAAAGAGAGATCGAAGACGATGGTGAAGGATGGTGGGCAGACGCATGCGTTATACCGCCCGGACAATGGTGGTGATTGCCGCGGCGAGTCGCTCCCATCCGGCGCTCTCGTCCGCGAGGGCTTTTCGGCCCGCTGTGGTGAGCGAGTAGTACCGCGCGCGTCGGTTGTTGTCGCTGACGGCCCACTCGGCGCGAATCCAGCCGTTTTGCTCGAGCTTGTGGAGCGCCGGATAGAGAGCGCTTTGGCCCACCTGGAGCACATCGCCGGACATCTGCCGGATACGGTTGGCGATCGCCCAGCCGTGAGCCGGCTCAAGCGCGAGGATTTTGAGAATCAGGAGATCCAGGGTGCCCTGGACGAGACCAGTCGGTTTGCTCACCTTGCTCCTATCAGTAACTGACAAGAGTGTAAGCGAGTCGCTGGTTTATGTCAAGGCGTTTGCGCGGTGTGGTCAATCCGCGCGCAACGCTGACACGGGGTCGATTCGAGCAGCGCGACGCGACGGAATCCAGCAGGCCAGACCCGCGACAATCATCAGCAAGAGCAGCGACATGCCATATGCGCCCGGGTCCGTCGGCTCAATCTCATACAGCAGCTTTGATAGGAGCCAACTCACCGACCAGGCGCCGACCAAACCGATGCCGGCGCACAAGCGCGAGTGTCAGCCCTTGGCGCAGCAGCAGGGTCGTTACCGCCCCTGGAGCGGATCCCAGCGCCATACGAACGCCAATCTCATTCGTACGCTGAACGACCATATAGTGTAGGAGGACATAGACGCCGATAGCCGAAAGGAACAGCGCGGCAAGCGCGAAACTGCTGACAAGGAACGTATCGAACCGCCGCTCGCCCGTTTGGTCAGCCAGTTCCTGAGCGGCGGTCGCAATCCGGAAGCGAGCTACGCTCTTGTCGAGAGCCTGGATTTCCCGTTGAACGTTGTTGGCCATCGCAGCAGGATCCAGGCCAGTACGAACGATGACGTCCATCATGTCCTCCGATCCTTGCCAGTGAGGAAGGAAGGCCTGCGGGGCAGCCTCCTGGTCGATACCCTGCCGTCGCATGTCGCCCGTCACGCCTACGACGGTGATCCACGGCGTCGACTGACGAAAACGAAATTTCTTGCCGATCGCATCGTCGCCCGGCCAATACGCCCGCGCCATCGTCTCGTTGATGACGGCCACCGGCGGCGCTCCTCGTCTGTCCCGATCGGAAAAAAAACGGCCCTCTTTCAAAGGCACGCCAGCTGCTTCGAAGAACCGGCCGGCAATCCAATCCTCGCAGGGCCCCGGATACTGCGTATCGCGTCCCGCGATTTGAACCGAGTCCTCCGGATCGCTTCTTAGAAATCCGGAGATCGCGCCGGCGGACTGCACGCCCGGAATGCCTTCGGCGCGCCGGGTGGCCTCGTCGAAATAAGCAGCCTGCTGATCGTTCGTCCTGCCCACATGCAGGTCGATCCGCATGGTGAGCAGATGGTCGGGACGAAATCCCGGTTCGACCGCGCGGAGCCGCAGGAAACTGCGGACCAGGAGCGTCGCCGAAATGATTAAGACGAGCGCAAGGGCGAACTCGCCGGCGACCAGCAAATCGCCGGTGCGCCGTGCCGAAACCGATGTCCACTGTCTGCTGGTAACCCGCGTGCTGCCGCTTTGGAACGCGGGCCATAGGCTCGCGGCCAGCGCGGTAAAAACGGAAACGCCCGCGGTGAACAGCACGACAACCCAGTCGACCCGCGCCTCGGCAAGCCGGGGGATATCCATTGGTCCGAAGGGCTGTACCGCCGCGCAACCAAACCATGCAAGCAGGAGGCCGAGGAAGCCGCCGCAGGTTGCGAGCACTAAAGTTTCCATAACGACCTGGCCGGCTATCCTGAGCCGTCCCGCCCCGAGGGCGCGCCGTACTGCGAATTCCCGTTCGCGCGCGGATCCACGGGCAAGCAACAAACCAGACACATTGATGCACGCAATGAGCAGGATCATGAACACAGATCCCAGCAGAAGCCAGAGAGAAAGACGGTACTTGCCAGTGGTCTGGATATCCAGCGGCACAACGGGAATGGATGAGGGCATTTCGACCCCCGGGACCTGCGCCCGCAGACTCAGCGCTACGTCGTTCATTTCCTGTTGCGCGGTGGACCACGGCACACTGGGTTTTAGCCTGCCGAGCACGAGCCACAGAGAATCGGAGCGTGGACTCCGGCGGTCGCGCGTGGTCCAGTAAGGATGGGCCGTGACTGGTTCCCATACGTTCGTATCGGCGAACGGGAAATGAAAGCCGGGCGGCATGACGCCGACAACTAGATAGGTTCGGTCGTCCATGAAGAGGTGTTGCCCCAGGGCTTCCCTGGAGCCGCCGAAATGACGTTGCCAAAGATCGTAGCTCAGAACCGCGCACCGTTCCCCGCGGCTTTCCTCGGCCGGCGTGAAAACGCGTCCGAGCATCGGCTTCACGCCGAGCAGTGGGAAGAAATTCGCCGATACGCGGGCCGACCGCATCCTCTCGGGAGCGTCGCCGGTCCGAAGCAGGAATGTCTGGCCTATGTACGCCGTCATGTCCGCAAAGCTATGACTCCGCGCCTTCCAATCTGCGAAGTTCAGAAGCGACACGCGGCCCTCGTGGAGTTCGCGCGCAGGATCGCCGGAGAAGAGCATGGCGAGCCGGCCGGGGTCTTTGTAGGGCAAAGGCCGAAGCAGCACCGCATCGACAATGCTGAAAATAGTCGAATTCGCTCCGATACCGATCGCCAGCGTAAGGATCACAAATAACGCGAAGCCCGGCGCTCGTCTGATCTGCCGAACGCTGCGCCGCAGCTCCCGGCCCAGGTAATCGAAAAACATCCACCGGCCATGCTCGTACCACAGTTCTTCGAGAGCCGCGACATTGCCGAATGCGCGCCGCGCCGCGGCATCGGAATCGGTGCCCGGCGCCGTTGCGCGAATCTCGTCCGCCTCCAGCCCGAGGTGGCATTCGATCTCCGCCTGAAAATCCTCGAACGATCGCCTCTTTCGCCGGAACATCTTCACGCCTCCGATTCACCCGCGCTCAGAATGCGCCCCATCGCAGCGGCAATCCGCTGCCACTCGGCCGTCTCTGCTGTTAGCCGGCTTCGCCCCTTGGCCGTGAGCCTGTAAAATCTTGCCCGCCGGTTATTCTCGGAGACGCCCCATTTCGCCTCGATCCAACCCCGTTCCTCGAGCCGCTGCAGCGCCAGATAAAGAGATCCGTGGTCAACCAGAAAGAGATCGTCCGACTGGCGCTGTATGGAGCGCGCAATCCCCTGGCCCTGTTGGGGGCCGAGCACGGGCATCCGGAGAATCAGCAGATCCAGAGTTCCCTGGAGAAGGTTGGTTTTTTCCGGGCTGTCTTGGGTAGGCATCCGACATCAGTATGGCCCCACTCGGGTCGGATGTCAACAAGAGCGTGCCGGGTCTCGCGCTTGACCGAACGATCCGTGCTCCTATAGAATGTCTGTACGAAGATGCCGAATGCCTCAACCGCGCTCCTGCAGGGAACGCTCGATGTCCTGATCCTGAAGGTCCTCGCCCTCGAACCGATGCACGGCCTCGGGATCTCAAGAAGGATCGCGCAGGTCACCAATGGCACGTTTCAGGTAAAGCCCGGTTCGCTGTTTCCGGCGCTGCGCCGCATGGAGGAAGCAGGGTGGCTTTCAGCGGCCTGGGGCGAGTCTGAGAATCACCGGAAGGCCCGGTTCTATAAGCTCACCGCCGCGGGCCGCCGCCAACTCAGGGAAGAAACAGATCAATGGGCGCGCATTGCGGCGGCGATGGCCACCGCGCTCTCAACTTCTTAAGTCCATTCAAGGAGTAATCATGCCGATCTGGCGCCGTCTGCGGGCTCTATGGAATAACCTCACGCGAAAGCATCGCGTCGAGGGCGAACTCGATGCGGAAATCCGTTCCTACCGGCAAATGTTGGAGGACGAAAAGACCCGCGATGGCGCTCCGCCCGAGGTAGCCCGGCGCGAGGCGCTGCTCGAACTCGAAGGCCCGGAACAGATCAAAGAACAAGTTCGCGATGTTCGTCTGGGGGCCGGCATAGAGTCGATCGGAATCGAATTGCGTCACTCGCTCCGTGGCCTTCGGCGCAATCCCGGCATGAGCCTGGTCGTTATCGGAGTACTCGCGCTCGGTATGAGCGCGAGTACCGTAGTCTTCAGCATCTTCCAGTCGGTTCTGCTCAAGCCACTGCCCTTTCGCGATCCCGCCCGCCTGGTGGAACTCTCCGAAACGCGCCTGGCGCGCGGAATCGATCACGCAGCTTTCAGCGAGGCCAATTTCTGGGACGTCCGCAATCGAAACCGATCTTTTGAGGAAGTCGCGGCTTACCACTCCGATGACGCCAATCTGACGGGTGACGGTCCCGCTGAAAAGGTTACAGTTATCGCGGTCACCGCAGGCTTTTTCCGAACTCTCGGAGTATCGCCGATCCTGGGCCGCGACTTTTTCTATGACGAGGATCGCGGTCCCTCCAGTGAGACGGAATGGATTGGCAAGCGCGTCGCGATCCTGGGAAACCGTTTTTGGCGAAGCCACTTTGGAGCGGACCCGTCGGCGCTTGGAAAAATCCTCAGGCTGAATGACGCAAGCTACACCGTCGTGGGCGTGCTTCCGCCGGGCGAGCCGTGGATCGACGGACAGATTTACCGGCCCTTCGGGTACCGGCCGGGTGCGAATCGCGGTAGTTGGGAGTTTTCGGTTATAGGACGTCTGAGGCCAGCTGCGTCGCTGCAGTCAACGCAGACCGATCTGCGGGGGATTGCCGGTGTTCTCTCCCATGACTATCCGAAAGAGGACAAGGGCATCGGATTCAGACTTGCCCCCTCAGCCACGTGGATTGCAAGCGACTCCACCAGACGCGCGCTTTGGGTACTTCTCGGAGCGGTTGTTTTCCTCCTGCTGATCGCGTGCCTGAATATCGCCAATTTGTTGCTGGCGCGCGGCATGGCCCGGCAAAGGGAAATCGCGGTACGAACGGCGCTCGGCGCGGGGCGGGGAAGGCTGGTTCGCTTCGTCATGCTGGAATCGCTTCTGCTCAGCGCGTTCGGCGCAGCCATCGCCACAGCCCTCGCCTATGGCGTCCTGCGCGTGGTTCGTACATTGGAGATTCGAGGCATTCCGCGGCTATCCGACGCCGACCTCAACCCATGGGTACTCGGATTCGCTGCCGCTATTGCGCTGCTCACCGGCGTCCTGTCGGGGATTCTTCCCGCATTCCAGGCTCCTGTGCGAGGGATCGCAGCCTCCCTTCGCGAAGGCGACCGGCAAACCGGGAGCCGCGGACAAGGCCGTTTGCGAGCGATCCTCGTAACAGCGGAAGTCGCTCTCTCATTTTTCCTGCTTGTAGGCGCCGGACTCCTGATTCGTAGCTTTACCCGGCTGACCAATGTGGATCGCGGCTTCCAGACTGAAAATCGCCTGGTGTTTTCGGTCAGCATGCCCGGTTCGTACTGGGAAAACGGCGTGGGTAAGCAGTTCCTCGATCGCTTCTTCGCCCGTTTGTCCGCCGAACCAGACGTGATTGCGGTGGGCGCCGTGAGTTCCCGGCCGGTGGAGGGATGGGATCCGGGCATGGGCATCGATTCCGTTTCAAGTCAGGCGACCCAGGAAGCGCCCTGGGCCGGATGGCGCATCGTTTCCCCCGGATACTTTCATGCGGTCGGTCTTCCATTGCTCCGCGGACGTGTCTTCGATGAAAACGACAAGCCCGTCTGGAGCCAACGCGGGCAGCCCGACCCGGTACGGCGCGTCATAATCAGCGACCGTCTCGCGAGGCGGATTTTCCCCAATGACGATCCGATCGGCAAGCGCGTCGTTCTTTGGAAAGGGCAGAGCAGCGGGACCGCCGAGGTCGTGGGCGTAGTCGGTGATAGCCGTGAGCGTGGTCCCGCCGCCGGGCCAACGCTCACGGTGTACATTCCATACGGCGCCAACGCGCTAACCAGTGACTTCGTGATTCACACCCGCTCTCATCCGCTAGCCCTCGCGCCCGTAGTGCGATCAATCGTCGCAAGTCTCGATCCGAACCTTCCCGTGGCCGACGTGCGCTCGTTCGAAGAGATCATGCAGCGTTCCGTTGCCCCGCAGCGCTTCAACGTGATTCTCTTGGGAGTCTTCAGCGGGCTCGCGCTCCTCCTCGCCACCATCGGCATTTACGGAGTGCTCTCTTATTCGATGAGCCGCCGTGTCTCGGAAATCGGACTGCGTATGGCGCTCGGCGCAAGCCGCTCCAGTATCCTGCGCCTGGGGCTCGACCAGGGAATAAGGCCAGCGTTGCTGGGAGTCGCGCTGGGCGCTGTCGGAGCCTGGTGGCTGTCGCGCTACATGACCACCATACTCTTCGACGTCAAACCGTTCGACGTCGCAACCTACGCGGTGGTTGTGCTGCTGATGGTCGTGACCGCGATGCTCGCCTGTTACCTGCCATGCCGTCGCGCGATGCGCACAGACCCGGTTACCGCCCTACGCCTGGAATAGCCGCGCTCGTAGGGCTCGATGGGCACGACTCCTCGGAGGTCGAGGCCCGATGCGCGGTTCCGGCGCCGGGCCACCGCTCCGCGCCGGGCTCCGCCGGATCCCACGCCACGCTAAAGCTATACAGTTATCTCTGTGCATACCGTGTTCTGTTCGCCCAGCCGTTATACCCAGGGCTCTAATTCCACTCTCTCCCTGGGGAAAGAAATGGCTTCGCTGGGACTGCGTGGCCCGGCGCTCATAGTGGCCGGAAAGACCGCCATTTCGGTGCTTTCCGAGACCTGGCGCCTCAGTCTTGAGGATGCCGGTTTTGCCTATCAGGTGTATCGTTTTGGCGGTGAGTGCTCCATCGCTGAAATTGAGCGCGTGAAGCGGCAGGCGCGCGATCAGCGCGGGGGAGTCATCGTCGGCGCCGGCGGAGGCAAGGTGCTGGATACGGCGCGCGCGGTCGCAGCCGATCTGGAATTGCCCGTTGTCAACTGCCCTACGGTGGCCTCCAGCGACGCGCCCTGCAGCGCTCTTTCGGTCATCTATACGGACGATGGCGCTTTTCTCCAATACCGGATCTACGGCAAAAACCCAGACCTGGTGCTGGTGGATACGCAGGTTATTGCTCAGAGTCCGCCGAGGCTGCTGGTAGCGGGCATGGGCGATGCGCTCGCCACCTGGTTTGAAGCCAAAACATGCGTCGAAGGGGGTGTCAGGAATATGCGCGGCGGCGGCTCCAGCCAGAGCGCTCTGGCGCTGGCCGAATTGTGCTACCGCATCCTACTCCGCGACGGTGTTGATGCGTTGGCGGCTCTCCGGAATCGTTCTCCGACGCCCGCCCTGGAACGCCTGATAGAAGCCAACACGCTACTCTCCGGAATTGGCTTTGAGTCCTCGGGATTGGCGGCGGCGCATGCGGTGCATAACGGTCTCACAGCGGTCGCCCAAACCCATCCATACTTTCATGGCGAGAAGGTAGCTTACGGCGTGCTGGTCCAATTGATCCTGGAGAAGAAAGCTGAGCCGCTCCTGCAGGAGGTTCTGGACTTCGCGAGCAAGGTGGGACTTCCCATTACCTTGGCCGAGATCGGACTCGCAGAAATGACCGACGAGATGCTTGACCAAATCGCCGCCCGCAGTTCGGCGCAGGGTGAGACCATCCACAATGAGCCGTTCGCGGTGCAACCCCGAATGGTGGCAGAGGCGATCCGCGCCGCGGATGCGCTCGGACGAGAGTGGCAGCGCAAGGGTGGAGTCTCAGCTGCGCCATCTATGAATTACGACGAAGCTGACGTGAACAGGCCCACAAGTCGCTAATGGTCCAGGATCACTCGCGATTCGGAGCTGCGTGGGTTGCGCCTGAGCGCGTCCTCAGTACTCGCAGACCCCGGCTCTCCACCACTCGGGCTCTCCACCACTCGGGCTCTCTACCACTCGCTTGGCAAGCTCCCCGTTGAGTCGTATACTGAGCACGATTCGCGCCACGTCGGCTGTGGCCGACTGAATCGGAGTGATTGATGCGAAATAGAAAGCATGTCATAGGATTGGCTGTGGCGTTAACTATCGCGGCTGCTCTCGCAATTTTGGCGATTCCCCTCCTCGCGGGCACAAATTCCGGGATCTTGACGTTTACGAACACGGCATTGACCGTGCCCGAAGGTGAAAGCGAGCCAGAGATCTCAATCGCTCCCGACGGCACTATGGCGATTGTGGGACTGCAATGGCTGCTGTTGAACCCGAACTTCTTCGGCACTCATCTTTGGACAGGGCCGTTCAATTCCACGCCCACCTTTCAAGGACTCATTGACGCCGGCTTAAGTAAGTCGGGCAAGGAGATTTTCGGCAGTGAGGATGCCGATATTGATTTCGGTTCCACCGGCACGCTTCACGGCACGACTCTGCTGGCCTTGGTGAACCCTACGTTTAAGAAGGCGCAGATCGGTGTGTCCGCGGTGACATGCCCCAATGCCAGCGCCTCGTTCAATCTCGCCAACTGCACGGAGCAGATTATCGACGGCGCGGGCGCCGACCGACCCTGGATCACTTCAGACGGCTCGCATGTCTATATCTCCTACCATGATTCAGGTAACAGCTCGCTGATCCACGTCCAGCGCTCCGGTGACGATGGCTTCACGTGGAACCACGCTGGCGATCCTATAGTCGGGCAAGGCGGAACCACCGCCGGGTCCACCTTCAACAACGAACAAGGAAACCTGGCCGCCGATCCCATTTCACACAACGTGTATGACATCTACGCTTCCGGCCAGCCCGGAATCCTGAAAGCAAAGACTGCGACGTTCAACCATGTAATTGTTTCGCGCAGCACGGATTTCGGAAAGAGTTGGACCGCGGTCACGGTCTTTGAGGCGCCGCCGCCGGCGAGCTTTGACAGTATTTTTCCTTCTTTGGCGGTAGACAAGACGAACGGTAAGCTGTATGCCGCGTGGTCCGACGGGCACACAATCGGATTCTCTACTTCGAGCGACCAGGGATTGCACTGGTCGGCAGCGGTCTCCGTGAACATCGCTCCCGCGTCAACGGCGGTCTTCCCTTGGGTGGCGGCATACGGCGGCACGGTAGACGTGGTTTACTACGGGACCACCGCGACCAGTGACAGCGATCCGTCTGCGGTGTGGAATGTCTATATTGCCCAGACGGTCAATGACGGCGCGAGCTTCGCGCAAAGTCTGGTCAGCAATAAGTCGAACCACACCGGAGTGATCTGCACCAACGGAGTAGGCTGCGCGCCCGGCACGCGCAACCTGCTGGATCTGTTCCAGGTGGCTATCGATCCACTGAATGGCCGCGCTGCCATCATTTATACGGACGATACGCTCACGACAGACAGCACAGGCGCTCCGCTGCCGCAGATCGTGCTGGCGCAGCAGCAGTAAGGCATACCGACCTCATCTTTCTTTTGCACTGACGGTTTAATGGCCGATGCCTGAGCGGCCTCGCCAGCGCCGAAGCCCATTGAAGTGAGATTGCGGCCACTCCTGGGAGCGCTGATCCGCAAAGATTGTGGCGTTCCGCGCGCTACCTGAAGGCGGATGGCGATTCCTGAGTCACAGCGCATCGAACGTCCGGCCTACATCATCCTGCACGCCGAGCTCGACGAGCTGCAGCCCCAGCCGGCTCTACTCCGTACCGCACGATGGCCGCGACCGTCAGGACGACGCCTACGTCGGAGGTGACTGCGGCCATGGGGGCGATGACCGAGGACAAAGGCGACGGGGTCTCCGCGTTCTGCTGCCAGTGCGGCCTCAGTGAGTTCCACCGGGCTATAGTTTGATCGTCCGGAGCCGTTCGATCAGCCGCCCGCAGACCCCGGCTGCAGACCCCTGCTTGACACTGTGTTTCGCCCGTTGAATAATGCCCCCAAAATCCGCGGCGTCGCGCCGATTGGGGGATTTTATGCAACGAAAGCCGTTTCGCGCCGCCCTGTTGGCCACGATCGCCGTTTCCTGCCTTTTGGCGCAGGTAGGCACGGGAACAATAACGGGCCGGATAACTGATTCGACAGGGGCCGTCGTTCCGAATGCTCAGGTAACCGTCGTCCAGCCAGAAACAAATTTCAAGTTCGATTCGGCCACAAACAATGAAGGTCTTTTCCGGGTTCAATCCCTGCAGCCTGGCGCCTACAACGTCACCATCAGGGCGCAGGGTTTCAAGACCTTCAACCAGTCCGGTCTGCAACTGCGAACCGGAGATGTTCTGCCCGTCGATGCCGTTCTTGAGGTCGGATCCACCAGTGAATCGGTCAACGTGACTGCGCAAAGCCCGCTGCTCGAAACCGAGACGTCTTCCCAGGGAACCATAACCGAAGGCGAGACCTTGTACAAGCTGCCGATGTACCAGCGATACATCACCGCCACGATGACCGTGGTTCCGGGTCTGACCTTATCGACTCAGGGCGGCACGTCAGGCCTGGGCGCCTATACCGTGGGCGGACAGAGGAACACCGGCACGGCCATGTATCAGGACGGAACGTTTGGCGTCGACCCGCTGGCCAGCAGCCTTACCGTCATCAAGCCCATTCAGAATTCGGTGCAGGAAGTGAAGGTCCTTACGGGAACGCTCCCTGCTGAATACGGACACTCCACCGGCGGCATGATCGACGTCGTGATGAAGAGCGGAACCAACGATTACCACGGATCCATATCCGCCTATGGCAGAACGCGGATCATGACCCACCGGCAGTTCTTCAATCTGTACCGTTCGTCGCAGGCTCAGCCGGGTAATCCGGGCGGCGTTCCGGGCATTTTCCTTCAGCCGGACGCGAACTTCTCCGGCCCGATCCGGATCCCGAAAGTCTACGACGGCCGCAACAAGACATTCTTCTTCTTCGGCTGGCAGCGGCTGATCGAGAAGAAAACGCAGTCTTATACCAGCCAGACGCCGACGCCTGACGAAATCAACGGCGATTTCACTTTCGGCGGCGTTGGCCAGCAACTCTACAATCCCTATAGCACGGTGCAGAACGCCAACGGTACGTGGAGCCGGTCCCCGATTCCCGGCAACATGATTCCCAGGAGCATGTTCGATCCGGTGGCGGCCAAAATTCTCTCGTACAACATCTGGCGTCTGCCGAACATGCCGGGATCGTTTATCAGCACCGGGCCGGTCAGCAACTTTACTTACGATCCTCCATCGCGCACGTATTTCACAGACTGGTCGCTGCGCATGGATCATCAGTTCAACGAAAAGTTCAAGATTTACGGCGCCTACACTTACAACTATCAGAACGGACTGCAACGTCCTACCAGCATTCAGGTTCCGGTTTTCGACGGTACGACCGGCTACAATACGCCGTTCCACGAACGGAACGCTTCATTCGGAACCACCTGGCTCTTTGGGCCCACCGCCGTAAACGACGCGAGAGTCGCATACTACCGCGCGCGCAACGATACTTTTGTGCCATCCTACGGCGGCAACTGGCCGCAGCAACTTGGGATTCCGAACGTTAACAACGCGCTGATGCCCGCTTTCACCGCGCTGAGCAACGCGCTGGGAAGCGGCACTTACACAGTGGCTCCGGACTATCCTCAGATGTACGGTCTTACCGTAAATGGCCCATCCCGCAATATTCGCCAGACCTACTCCTTCCGCGATGACTTCAGCAAGATCCTTGGAACGCACGCGTTCAAGATGGGCTATGAGTTTCTCCATTTCACGGCCAACTACTTTCAGTTAGGCCAACCCAGCGGACAGTTCCAGTTCGATAACATGACCGCGGGGCTGCAGCCGAACGGACAGCCTGTGCCAGCCACCGGCAACACTTTCGCCGGTTTTGAACTCGGCGCGGTGCGCGCGGTCAACTTCAACACCTACACGACAACCTGGTTGCCGCTCGACAACATCCATAGCCTTTACTTCCAGGACGATTGGAAATTCTCGCCGCGCCTCACGTTGAATCTGGGACTTCGCTGGTCAACCGAGAGTCCCTTTCATACCGCGCACGGTCTCGAGAGCAACTTCAGCCCAACTACGACCGATCCCCTTACGGGCATGACGGGCGCAATCGTTCACCCCACAGGAAACCTGAGCTCACGTGACTGGGAGAACTTTCAACCGCGCATAGGCGCGGCGTGGCACCCGCTCAACAAATGGGTTTTCCGCGGAGGGTTTGCAATCAATACGGTCGACATTCGCTGGCCCAACGCGCTCCAGCAATTCGACGAGTATCAGGCGTTGGTTGTCCAGCAGCGCGCGAACAATGATCCCCGTCCGTTATTCCAGCTCAGCCAGGGGCCCACGCCGCCGGTTTACAACGTTCTGCCGAACGGTTCAGCGACCTATGTCGGTACAAACTACGGCTCGCGGACTGCTGCATGGATGGACGGTCATCTGCATCCCGGGTACGTGATGAACTGGAACGCGACGATCGAATATCAGATGACGCCGAACAACCTGTTGAAGGTTTTCTACTCGGGTTCGGCCGGCGTCCATCTGGTTGAAAGCTGGAACATCAATGCTCTCCCGCCGAATTACGGCGCGGGGAACCCGGCGCTGCAGAACGCCGTATTCTCGAATACCCAGATTTACCTGCCATATCCCCAGTTCGGCAACATCAACTATATGTCCAACACCGGCCACTCTACCTATCACGCGGCCACGGTGCAGTTCGACAAGCGCTACTCGCACGGCCTGGTTCTGGACGCGTTCTACACGTTCTCCAAAGCGATCGACGATTGCGACACGGACTACGGAACGTGCACGGGAGTCGAGCCTCTTACCAACCGCAACCTGAACAAGGGGCGGGCCGGCTACGACATGAATCATCGCTTCGTCGGCAGCTTCACTTACGAGCTTCCCTTCGGTAACGGGCGCAGATTTATGAATCGCGGCGGCGTCTGGAACGCGATTCTCGGCGGATACGATCTCGCCTGGATCCAGACGGCGGAGACCGGAAACCCGATCACTTTCAGCTACACCAATAACCCAAACAACGAGTACCCGACTTCCTGGGGTAACTGGGCGCCGAATGTCGTCAGCACGCCGACGATGCCGCAGGTTGGTATCGGCCCGCTAATCGGAGGTGACCGGTTCAACCAGAAGAACGAAAATCAGTTGGTCCTTCCGAGTTATTTCGCAGCCCCGCCGGCATTCACGCCGGGGAACGCCGGACGAAACATTGTCACGGGTCCGGCGGCGTACTATTCGCAGTTTTCAGCCAAGAAAAACTGGATGATCAAGGAACGGCTGAATCTTCAACTCCGGTTCGATTTCCAGAACCCGTTCCACAATTACGCATTCGCAGCGCCGAACACTAAGCTCGATTTCAAGAACCCGCGCATTTTTGGCACGATCACGGGAGAAACCGCCACCGCGAACATTCAGGGCGAACCTTTAATGAACCTGATGCTGCGGCTGTCGTTCTGAATTGTCGCGAATTGCGCCTGCTGGGCATTCAACCGCTCGCATCAGTAGATTCGGCTCTTTTGAATCCGCAGATTTCCCCACTTCATCGCATGCGCGGCGATGACGCGGGCAGGATCTGCGGGGTCAGGTGAACAGCGATCGACCACATGATACTGGCCCTGTCTGATCCCTTCGATGATCCAGTGCGACTGACATCCGGAAACCCGCGCATCCAGGGTCGCGAGATTCCAGAAGCCCTGATCCTCGATTATGGCGAGAAACGACGCCGTGCGGGATTTCCATGACCAGGACATCCCATATTCCCGAATTCCACCTGGTTGATCTCCGCGCCCGGCGCACATCCGGCGATAGAACCATCCGGTTGAGCCGGACTTGCTCACCAAAAACCGGATGCTCGCGGGTCGGTCTCGCTCTCTCAGATACAGAAAGCGATAGGCCTCCGCCGAAGGATCCCGACGCGACAGTTCCCAGAGGGAAGGCTCACGTAAGGCTTTGAGAACCAGCGCGTGGTCCGAAGTGTCTTCGGGAATACCGGGCGGAAAGTAGGTTTGAGCAGCGCTGACTTGTGAAATCAACGCGACGAGTAAAGCAACTTCCGTGAGGCGCCCGAACACCGCTGAAAAGGGAGTCTATCAGGTTGGCTGGAAATGCGGCGCGAAGCGCGCAGGTCACGCAGATCCTTCCCTGCGCCTGTCCGGCAACCGTTCGCGGAGGAAGCCCTCGACTTGGTCGCGGACCTTCGGCGGAATCGAGATGACGAATGGACGCGAACGGTTGGACGACGTCGTCAGCGACAGTACGCCAGGTTCGGACCACCTGTACTCCGCGATCTCCGGCCAGGCGATGAATCGTCCGACCCCGACAAACCCGAACTGCGTCATGCGCCATCGTCGCGTGGCCAGGCCGGCTATGGATATGAAGAACAAATACTGCCCGATCACCATGGCGACGCCGAATGGTTGCGGCTCGAAGAGGGTGAAGGTCAGGCTGATCAATCCGCCTGTGCCCACGACAATAACAAAGATCACCCCGCCGTACGGATTAACGGTACCTAGTCTCGCCAGGACAGCGCCCGCGCGCCGGCGAGCATTCGCATGTAAGAGCATCTCGCCGAAAACGCTTCCGCATAAGGCGTAGGCGCACATGATAGAGATTCGTTCGCCCCAGTGGGGCACCCTTGCCGCGCCAACCGCCATGAGCGCGACGCCAATGGCGCACAAGCCCAGCGCCCGCGCCAGGCCGAAGCGACGAGGCGCGCCCAGCCGCTGTTGATACCCAATCCCGATCACAATGGAACCGGCGACGCAAAATAATAGAGCCCCCATAATTTCACCGCACAATCGGTCGATTAGCCCGAGTCCCCAGGACAAGCTTCGGCGCTTGCCAAAAAGTGTCAAAACGTGAACAGGTGTTTCAGCCTGATCCTCGCTAATCCGGCCGACCCTACAAGGTGTCAAGGCAGCTAACGGTATTACCTACCAATAGAGACTTGTTACGTCCACTTCCTTGGATGCACACTATGAATGTGCTTATGCTCCTTTTTCATGCGCCGCTATCGTGGGCTGGGGAAGCTTTCATCGGGAAAACCATGAGGACGCGCCTCGCTTTTCTGGCGGCCGTGTTAGGAGCGTGCCTTGCTTCGCGAGCTATGGCGCAATCGCCGGGCTCGTTCGCTCCGACGGGAAGCATGACAACCCCCCGGATGGGCCACACAGCAACCCTGCTGGACAACGGCAAAGTGTTGATCGCCGGCGGTTACCAAAACGTACCCGGAGGCCAGCACTGTGAAGGGGCCTTACATGGTCCAACGGGAGATCTCGAATGCGTGACCGCTCTTAACAGTGCCGAGTTATACGATCCAGCCACTGGTACGTTCAGCCCTACCGGAAATATGACCGGATCAGGACTGGGTCACACCGCCACGTTGCTTCCCAGCGGCAAGGTCTTGATCCACTGGGGTAGGAGCGCGGAGATTTACGACCCGTCCAGTGGATTGTTCAGCAGTATCGACGGAGTGTTCCCAGGAGGCGCGTTAGCAACCCTACTCCACAACGGCAAGGTCTTGATTAACGGTCCATGGCCAGCGGCGGTTACCGGTTTTCCAGCCTTGCTTTATGATCCTTCCGATGGAACCTTCCTCCCCACAGGCGACTACGCAGGAACGCCTGGCTTCCCGGGGACGGCTGCTGTGTTGCCGGATGGCCGGGTCCTGGTCGCAGGCAGCCTCGGCTGCTGCTCCGACATGGCGCAGACCGAAATCTATGATCCCGCTTCCGACACGTTCAGTCTCACCGCCCCGATTTTCACGCAATCGAATGGTACGACCACTGTCCTGTTGCTCAACAACGGTAAGGTCTTGGCCATCGCCGGCTGGGATGTAAATGACGACAGCGCCACCCCGATCGGCGCGGGACTGTATGACCCAACGGCCGGAGCGTTCCAGATCATCGGAAACATGACGATGGCTCGTGCGGATTATACGGCGACCCTTCTCACTGATGGGACAGTCTTCATTGCCGGCGGCGACTTCGCGCCCAGCAGCACTGAAGTTTACAACCCGACGGCTCAACGATTCTCCGCGACCGTCAGCATGTTGATGCCTCGCGAAGCGCACACCGCCACCTTGCTGCCCGACGGCAGGGTATTGCTCGCCGGAGGGTTGCCTGATTCGCCTGCCACCACCGCTACCGCCGAGCTCTACACGCCGCCTTCGCTGACGCCATCGCCAGCTCTGTTTTCCTTGTCCGGCGATGGCACAGGCCAGGGCGCGATCTGGTATTCGGGCACGGGAAGGATTGCGTCATCCGCCAACCCAGCGACTGCCGGGGACGTGCTGTCGATGTATACCACCAGCCTATTTGAAGGCGGTGTGATCCCTCCGCAAATTGCCATCGGCGGCTTGGTCGCTGAGGTTCTGTTTTTCGGCGACGCTCCCGGGTATCCGGGTTACTATCAGGTAAACTTTCGAGTGCCGAACGGTGTCGCGCCCGGATTGGCCGTATCCGTTCGTCTAACCTACCTGGGACGTCCGAGCAACGAAGTCACCATCGGCGTGCGATAGATGGGAGGGCATCGCGTGGGGTGTTTGACCTCTCACGCGTTCTCCCGCCGCGGCACCAACCTCGCAAACCCTAAACTACAAACAATCTCGATAATGCTCCAGTTCAGATTCCGGAACAGCCGCTTCTTCAGCCCCACATACGACTGCGAGCCTTCAAACAGATCCTGCATGACCTCGCGGAACTTCGGACTCAGCCGCGTAAACTGCACCATCCGGCTGGTAACCGCGCCCCACAGAAACCGTCCATGGAACACCCGGCTCGCCAGCCGCGACCCGAACTCCAGGTCCCCGGTGAAATCGCGCCGCAGCAGTCTGCGATACGCTGCCCCCGCCATCTCCGCGCCCTCGGCCACAATCACCTGAGCCGCAAGATCGCCCGACCGCAGCGCGTAATAAATCCCTTCGCCCGTGATCGGATCCACCAAACCCGCCGCGTCGCCCACTGCCATCCACCGATCTCCCGCCACGCGATTGCGCTTCCACGCCGGCGTATCCAGGCAAGGCAACAGATGACTGTAAAACGTCGCGCCGTCCTTCGACAACCCTTGCTCCGCCATGTACCGATCCAGCCGCGCCCGCAGCGCTGACGCCGGTTCGCCCTTCCCGCAGATCCCCACCGACAAATGCCCGCACCGCGGAAACACCCAGATGTAGCCCTCGAGATTCGGCAGAAACTGAATGTCTATCCGCTCGCGCGCCGCCGGAACGTAATACCCCAGCGCGCTCATCGTATCCGCCGACGTCAGTTCTGTTCCGAAGCTTCGCAGCGGATTCCGCGCCCCCGTCGCGAGCACGCAATAGTCCGCCTCAAAATCTCCGGACTTCGTCTTCAGTCGCCACCCCGCGCCCGTGCGCGCCGCGCCCAGCACGCGCGTCTGTTCCATCTGCGCCCCGGCGCTCTGAGCACGCGCGAGCAGCATCGAGTTCAGATCGTAACGGGAAAAAATCAGCAGTGGATGGTCGAGCGCCAGCGTCGCCGGCGCGCTCTTCGGAGCCGCCAGCACGGTCTCGGTCACAACCTTCTTCGGTGTGGCGTTATCGAAGAGAAACGGATACTGCGAATAAGCCTTCCACGTGACGCCGCCGCCGCACGGCTTCTCCCACGCAAGCTTTTCGTCGAACACGGTGACGCGCGCGCCTGCCGACGCCAGCTTCTCCGCCGCAAACGCGCCGGAGGGGCCGCCGCCCAGCACCGCGACTTTCATTGCTTCACGCTGCCGCCATTCAGAGGAGGATGCCCCGGAGGAAGTTGCTGCCCATTGCCCGCGCTGCCGCTGCCCAACGCGGGATGTCCCGGCGGCAACTGACCCTGCGTGGCGCCGGGAAGAGGTTGCATCGCGCCCGCCCCGCCGTCCGCGGGAGCCGGCTGCGCCTGCGCCGCATGCTTCTGCAACTCCGATTGCGCGCGGGACTTGATATGCCACTCGCTCCCCTTGCGCTCCATCGTGTAGTTCATCGTCAGGCCCTGCGCAGCCGTACCGCCCTTGGGCGCGAACGAAACTACCGCGTCGGCTTCTTTGTCGCGGAACGAGACGGAAACCACGTTCACGTCCATGTTCGCCACATTCACGCCTTTCGAAATGTCGCGGATCACGCCTTGCTTCACCGCGTCGAGCGTATCGATATTGCGGCTGGAACATCCCGCGAGTAGGGCCAGCGCGAGCGCGCCGGTGCTGACGAATTTCACGTTCAAATTATAGCGGCCCGCAAGATGGCGTCCACGAGCCCGGCCGACGTATACTCCGCCGCTTCCGCCGCCACCTCGACCCCGTGCCTCCGCAGCGCCGCGCTCGTAATTGGTCCGATACTCGCGGCCTTCACGCCGCGCAGTTCCCGCGCTCCCACGGCCGCCGCAATGTTCTCCACCGTCGACGTGCTGGTGAACGTGATCCACTCCGGCCGCCGCGCCAATACTCCCGCTGCGCGTTCCGCCAGGCCCTCCGGCGTTTCTGTCCGATACGCCTCCACCACGTCCACAACCGCGCCGCGTCTGCGCAATTCGGCGGGAAGCGTATCCCGCGCCACCGCAGCCCGCGCGATCAGCACGCGCGCGCCCGAAAGCGAAGCGGCCTCCAGCGCCTTCAGCAGCCCTTCGGCCACGTACTCTTCGGCCATCACATCAACCTTCAGATGCGCCGCCGCCAGCGCATCCGCGGTGGCCGGCCCGATCGCGCAGATCTTCCCGCGAATCGCCCTGGTGTCGTGCGCGCTCGCTTGCAATCGTTCCAGAAAAACCCGCGCGCCGTTTGCGCTCGTAAACAATAGCCAGTCGTATTCGCCCACCTTCGCCACTGCCGCATCCAGCGCGGCGCCGTCCCGCGCGGGGCGAATCTCGATTGCCGGAAGCTCCACCACCTCCGCGCCCGCGCGCCGCAAGGGATTCACAAGCGAAGCAGCCTGCTCCCGCGCGCGCGTCACCACTACCGTCTGGCCGAACAAAGGCAGCCTCTCGAACCAGTCCAGCTTCGCGCGCAGCCGCACTACGTCTCCGACGATCACAGTTGCGGGTGGCCGCAAGCCTGTCTCATGAATCAGCCGCGGCAATGTGCCCAGAGTCCCCTCCACCACTTCCTGACTCGGACGCGTGCCCCACCGTACTGCAATCGCCGGTGTCTCCGCCGAACGCCCCCCTTCGATCAACCGCCGTGAGATTTCCTCGAACTGCGAAAGACCCATCAGAACCACCAGCGTTTCTGATGTCCCCACCTTCGCCCAGTCGATCTTCTCCACATCGTGCCCGGTCACAAACGTCACCGCGGACGTATGATCCCGATGGGTCAGGGGAACGCCGGTATACGCCGCGAGCCCGAGCGGCGATGTCACGCCCGGCACAACTTCAAAAGGAATCCCCGCATCCGCCAGGGCTTCCGCCTCCTCGCCGCCGCGCCCAAAGATAAAAGGATCGCCGCCCTTCAGCCGCACCACGTTCAGGCCGCGCCGCCCGCGCTCCACCAGCAACTCGCAGATCTCTTCCTGCGACATCGCATGGTCCGCCTTCTTCTTGCCGACGTAAACGCGTTCCGCCGACGCCGGAGCCAGATCCAGCAACTCAACGCTCGCCAGATGATCGTAAAGAACCGAATCCGCCTGCTCCAGCAGCCGTTTCGCTTTGAGAGTAATTAATTCGGGATCGCCAGGCCCAGCCCCTACGAGGTAGACCTTACTCATACCTCGCCGTCGGACCGGCGCAGGCTCTCGGATGGCTCACCGTAAACTTCGTCGAGAATCGCGCCCGCGCCCCGCTTCAGCAGCACGTTCGCCACGTTCCGCCCCAGTTCCGCGGGCTTCATGAAGTCCCCCGTCGCCGTATAGCGGATCATCGCGCTTCCGTCCGGCGTGAACACCGCGCCGGTCAGAAACAGCTCCGTGTTCTCCAGCGTCCCGTAAGCCCCGATCGGAACCTGGCATCCACCACCCAGTTCCGCCAGCATCGCGCGCTCCGCCGTCACCGGCAGCCGCGACCACGGATCGTCCAGCGGCGCGCAAGCCTCATGCGCCGGACCGTTCTCCAGCGTTTCGATTGCCAGCGCGCCCTGCCCCACGGCCGGACACATAAAGTCCGCGCGGAACACCTCGCTGATGATTTCGCCCCAGCCTAACCGCCGCAGCCCCGCCGCCGCCAGCACGATCGCGTCGTAGTCACCGCGCTCTACTTTATTGATGCGTGTGTCCACGTTCCCGCGAATGGACTGCACATCGAGATCGGGCCGAATCCGCTTGAGCTGCGCGATCCGCCGCAGGGAACTCGTCCCCACGCGCGCCCCGAACCTGAGGTCCCGCAGCTTCCCGCCCACGATCGCATCCAGCGGATCCGCTCGCTGCGGAATCGCCGCCACAGTGAGTCCCTTCGGCAGTTCCGTCGGCAGGTCCTTCATGCTGTGAACAGCCAGATCGATCCGCCCGTCGAGCAGCGCGTCCTCGATCTCTTTGGTGAAGAGCCCCTTCCCGCCAACCTTCGCGAGAGGCGTGTCGGTGATTTTGTCGCCCTTGGTGTGGATGACCTCGATGCGGCACTGCACGCCTCGCCCCGCGAGGCGCTCGCGTATATGATTCGCCTGCCATAGCGCAAGCTGCGAGCCCCGCGACCCGATCACCAACATACTTGCAGTGTACAGGCCTGTCAGTGCGGCCTTACACCCACCACGCCGCCGCGGCCTTTTCCTTGATCACCAGCGAATCGAGGAATCGGATCGCCTTCGTCAATCCTTCTTCCGGCGAAAGAATGCTGTCCTCGTGTTCGATCGAGAGAACGTAATCGTATCCGTACATCCGCAGCGTCGAGATGAACTCGCTCCACCACTCCGAGCCGTGCCCGTATCCAACCGTCCGGAAGATCCACGCGCGATTGCGCTCATCCGTGTACTTCTTCGTATCGAGCACGCCCGTCGTCGGCAGATTGCGTCCGTAAATCTGCGTGTCCTTCGCATGCACGTGGAAGATCGCATCGCCCAGCACCCGCACCGCCGCGATCGGATCGATCCCCTGCCAGAACATATGGCTCGGATCGTAATTGCACCCCACCGACGGCCCCGCGATCGACCGCAGCCGCAGCATCGTCTCCGGACTGTACGCAACAAACCCCGGATGCATCTCCACCGCGATCTTCACGCCATGGTCCGCCGCGAACTTCCCGCGTTCGGTCCAGTAGGGAGTAACTTTCTTGTCCCATTGCCACTTGAGCACATCGAGATAATCCGGAGGCCACGGACAAGTCACCCAGTTCGGATATTTCGCGTTATCGCTGTCGCCGGGGCATCCCGAAAAATCGATCACCACCGGCACGCCCAGTTTCTCGGCCAGCAGGATCGTCTTCCGGGTCACTTCCTGATTCGCCTTGGCGAAGTCCGAGTTCGGGTGCAGCGGGTTCCCGTGGCAGCTCAGCGCGCTGATCGAGACGCCGTTGTCTGAAAGCTTCTTCTTGAAGTCGATCAGCTCCGTCGTGTTGTCCAGCATCGACAGTTTGCAATGCGGATCGCCCGGATAATTCCCCGTCCCGAGTTCCACGGTAGTAACCCCGAGCGACGTGAGCTTCTTCAACACATCATCGATCGAAAGCTGCGCAAGCAGTGCGGTAAACACCCCGATTCTCATAACGCAACAGCATATCAGGGGAGGCCATCAACGCTTCCTGATCCCCGGGCGTCAATACTGGAACATGAGACGAATTGCCCTCTTCTCTCTCGTCGCCTTCTTCGGCCTGGCTGCGCTGTTCCTGCTGCGCGCGCAGACACATGCGGCCCCGTACGCCTTCGACGTCCTCTCGGTGTTCCCGAAAGAACAATCTCCCGGCCAATACCTTCAGGTAGATCAGAAGGAACTGCAGGCTCTCTCCGAGCAGGGATGGGAGTTGGTTAGCGTCACTCCCTTCCTCTACCGAAACGAGGAGCATGGTCCAACCGACCAGAGCGCCCGGCCGGTCGTGACGCAGTCTTATCCGGCGTACTTCTTCAAGCGCGTGCGCCTCAGTCGCTACTGATCCCGCATGCCTACGTAAATCGTGACCAGACTGTTCGCCGGATCCTTCGCTTCCGCACCGTAAACCTCGAAGTCCGACTGGTAGCTCCGCGCGTATTCGCCAGTCCGTCGCTCGGCCCAGATGCGCTTCCAGGTATCGGCAACGACCTTAGCCACAGGCCCACGCTCGGATGTGAACACGGCGTAACGTCCCGTCGGAACCTGTCTCACAGTCATTCCCTGCGGAAGGTCCGAAACGCCCGACACCTTTGCCCCGAGCGTATACGTGTACTCGCCGGTCTCGTCGCCTTCGTACTCCGAATAGACCGCCACCAGGTTCATATCCGCGCGATGAGGAATCCGCGCCGCGAGGTTCTCGGACTGGAACCGCTGCCACATCTTTCCGATCAACCCCTGCGCCGTGGCCTCACGCGCATTCGAAGTCCGCCCCTCGATCCCAATCACCGAAAAATGCTCCAGCCGAACAAACTCCACGCAACCGTTATACACAAACTGAAACAATAAAGAGGAACGGTATGCCCGCCGCTGGCCTCTGCGAAACCTGCATCCACCGCAAGGAAATCCGAAACGATCGAGGCAGCGTCTTCACCATGTGCCTCCGCGGTCTGACCGACCCGGCCTACCCGAAATACCCCCGCCTCCCCGTGTTGCAGTGCGCGGGTTATGAACCGAAGTCGATTAGGTCCGGCTCTCCGCCACCAGCCATTCCATAATGGCCGGCCGGTACTCCCTCAGAATCTCGTACTTCGTTTCGATGTCGAAATGCTGAATCTGCTCGTACCGGTATGTGCTCGCCTTTTCGACGTCGTCAACGCTTTTGATGGAGGATACCTGGTGAGTTCGCTCCAGAAGCCGGCGCAGTTCGAGGCCCAGTCCGAGATGTATGAAGTCATGGGTTTCGATCAGCAGATCATGCCGGGCGAGAGCGGACAGAGATTCCGGAGTGAACAGCAGGCGTTCATATCCCTCGCAATCGGAGATAATGAGCGCCCGGTTTCCGAGAGGCAGCGAGCCAAGCGTCTCCGCAGTGCAGAATCCGCCGAGCTGAATCCGCTCGGCCACTCCGTTGGCATCCGCCAGTTCAAGACACATCTGACGGGCATCCGCATCCGTGTCATATGCATAGACGGGAATGTCCGGCAGCAGCCTCGCGAGCCCGACGGCATAGTAACCCTCGGCGCATCCGACATCGACAATGGCGGAATACTGCCGGTTCACCAGGCGTGCCAACGCGTCATGAAGCTCGGCCTCGTAAGAACCAAGCAGCTTCGGCATGATTGAGCTGCAGACTGCGCGGCTCGGCGTGTACTTCATTCCGGTGAATGGACCGTTCAGTATCCGTTGGTCCGGAAAAACCTCGGAGATGATCGCTTTTTGCTGTTGAGCTGCCTTTGCGGATTTGGCCGTCGCGTGAACCATGGTCAGGTAGCGCGATGCGGCGCCACAGCCACTGTAAAGCCGCCAGGCAACAGGATTCTCAGCAGTACGAATGACGAAGCGTCTTAACAGATTTTTCACTTTTTAGCGTCGCAGACAGATGCTTCTCAGCCCAATATACAGCAGCTGCAACGTTGCGGTACTAGGAGTTTCCCGATGTGCGCATGAGTCAGTTTTTCGAACCATCAAGTTCGGGCCGCGGGCCCGCAATCGAGTCCACATTGATCTGATCCTTCGAGATCGTTCCCGTGATGGTCACCACGAAATAATGCTTCTTCCCCCGTTTTCCGGCCATATCGACGAGCTTCGCCGCCTCGCTGTTCCCGGCCGCGTCCAGCCTGTAGCTTTCCCCGCCGGTCAAAACAACCACGAAACGTCTGGACTTTCCGGGTCGCGGGTAGCATGCCCGAATGTCAAACCCCAGATCGGTGGCCCCAGGCATACTTACGTAATCGGGATTCACATTTCTCTGCTCGCTCTGAAAACATCCAGCGTCCACCAGATCGCCCGACCACGTAGGTGCGGAAGCAAGGCTGGCCATGCATACAACGAGTCCCGCGAAGGTGATCTTCATCGCGCTGCTCAAAGTCCGGATCAATTCACAGCTATCACGGAGCCACGATCGCCGAAGACGGCCTGATTCCCACGTCGGCTGCCTGAACCTCCCGCAGTACCGCCGCATCGATCGTCAGAATCCGGTGCTGCGCCGGCGCGAGCGCATAAATCCACTTTCCATCCGGGCTCGCCGTCGCGCTCCAGAAAGGAACGCTCGTCTCGACTAGCCCGATCTCTCGCGAAGTATCAGTATCGAAAACCTTCAGTTCCTTCGCCGCCGACAGATTGTCGGGAGTGCCGCCGCCATAGCCGGCATAGGTTCGCGAACCCGCCGTAAAGCGGAGTCGCCCGAAGCGGGCACGCGCCTCGCCACAAGCCGAAGAAGCCGCGAAATCGCCAGACCCGCAAGCGCCCTTCTCTCCCAGGAAAGTCTCCTTCCTCAGATCAAACAGCCACACCTGAGACTCAATACGATCCGGAGACAAGACATTCCAACCGGAAATTGCGAGCGCCTGACGACCTGAATCGAACGCTACGCCGGAATACGGTGGAAGCTCCCGATAGTGCGGCTGATATAAAACCCGGCCCGGAAAAGGAACGTGACGCAGCGTCCCCGTGGCAGTATCGACCACCGTGAGTTCTCCCGATTCCCGCTCCCCCGACACAACATACAGCTTGCTGCCATCCGCCGAAAGCGCGTAGTCTGGCTCATATCCCGCACGGATACTCCCCATGACCTTCGCCGTCGTCGGATCGAAAAGCCACACGCGAGAACCCGGCGCATCTCGTTCCGATTGCGGATCGAGAACATAAAGCCAGCCGGATTCTGGTTTGGTCCACCCGTCCACCGAGACCGCCGCTCTACTCCGCGGGGCTTCGCCTTTAGCCAGAACGTCCGGTCCCATGGCCGCAACCCACGCGGCATCCCAGTCTCGCGCGGCGTACAGCCACCTGCCTTCTTCGCCTCTGCGATAAATAGTGCCTGCGTTCAACTCCCAAATGGCGCCGTTTCCGGGACGGTAAATCACTCCGCGGCCGTTCGGGCCAGGCGGGTAATAGTAGACGATATAGTTCTTCACCATGTCGTGTACCTCGTTCTCGAAGTAGAACGACAACTCGTAATACAGGCGACCCCGCTCAGGCTGCGCCGCAACGCCGTCGGCCCAGGGCCCTCCCCAACCCGAGAGATCCCGCAACCGTTGGTCTCTAACCTCGATGGGTCCCGCGAGTCCGCCGCCTGCGATCGTGATCTTCGCAGTGACAGCCTTCGCCGCTGCGCTTCGATGCGCGACCAGCAGGGCCACGGCGACCAGAAAAGAATAGGCCGCTCTCTTCATCACGAACCTCCCACTGAAAATGGGACCGTCGATCCGGTTGCTGTCTATTATGATCCGAAAATCCGCCAGCCCTTATGACCCGCTATGCCCGCTGCAACTCATAACGCCCAGATAGGCGCTCCACGGCCCCACCGCCCCGCGATACTGATGCGCCATGACTCGAGCAAGCTGATGCAGATGATTGAGATCATGTGCGGTCCACGTCGCGAGCAGTTCCGACATCTTCACTGTCCCGAACGCTGGATGGAGCCCGCGCCGTTCGAAATCCATCCCGCTCAAGCCCAACTCCTTCAGCTCCCGCAGACTCTCCGCCCGAACCGCCGCGAACTCATCCAGCAGTTGCCCGAGATCCTTCCCCTTGCTCGCGTCTCGCTGTCCGAGCCGGTCAAACGGCGGGAACTCACGCGCCTCGCCATACTCCAGAATCGTTCGGGCACGCACCAGCCAATCCGTCCGATCCGCGTGAATCAGGTGCCCCACGATATCGAACGCGCTCCAGCTATCTCCGCCCTCATTCCGCAACACCCACTCGTCCGGTAAATCACGCAGCAACGCATCGAGCGCCGCGGGAGTACGCGCCAGCAGCGCCGCTGCCGTTTCCAGATCGAATTCCATGCATCCATTCTCATGCGATGGCGCCCCTTCCACAGTCCCCAGGAGCGGTCAATTCTGCGAAGGCCGTTCAACGTGATCGATAACCAGCGCCCGAACCTCGGCCCTCGTGGGTTCAAGCTTGAGGCCTAATTGCTCACGCAACGCCTGGAGAAAGCTGGTGTCTGCCAATTGCGGTTGTGCTTCGGGTCGGTCAGCGCTAAGCGCCGGCAGGTCATGCCTTTCCGGTGTGAATTCAATCGTCAGATCAAACTTGCCTTCGATTCCGGTGTGATTGACAACTGTTCGGCTTACCTCCGAAACAGATAGAGACGGGAGCGTGCTCGCAAGACGATCCATCGCGACATTCCTTGCTCCTATACGCAAACTGCCATTGGACTGAGCTTGCCCCAGGAGGAACATATCGCAGAACACCGGAAATACGCTGTCCGGGATTTCAGCCGGATGGGCACTACCCGACAAATCGGCGCAGGGAATTCCAGCATCATGCCGGTGAAGTTGAGGGCCGAATTTCCCCGATTTCGCCAATACTAACGCGAGAACAGGCGCCAGCTCTGTTTCGAAATGAAGCGCCAGATGGAATCGCTCGGCCAAAAGAGACTGCATCATCAGGCGCATCTGATCTTTGGTGGGGTTGGTGATCGGCGCGCGTGCCTCAATCTCGTAGACATCCGTGCCGACCCATCCCGGTAACCGGCCCAATATCTCTCTTCGTTGGTCTGGTGAAAGCATCGCCTTGTAGGCGAACACCACAAAAGCGATCAACGGGAACGCCGCCGAGAATCGCCCCCCGGTAGACCGAAACGAGTCGCCCGAATCGATCGAATAGCCAGCGCTCCGCAAAGCGCCGGACGCAACAGGTTTGATCGAGGCGACGTCGAAGGCCAACTCGCCGCCCGCCGCCCGCTGCCATTCCGGTATAGATGACGGCGCACTGGAATTCTGCGCCCAGCAGCACGTTACAAGAATCAGCGGCCACGTTGAAACGCTTCGCGCCACGCCGTAAATGTAATGGCGTTTGTGAAACTTGTCAATGGATTGGTAGTCCCGCGTAGTCATTCGGAAATGATTCCGTATTGAAACGCCGCCGTGGGTCAAACACACTTGGTCCCGAAGGCGCATAGCCTGGATGGCCACAACTCGAAGAATTGCGCGGTTTGGATGGATTCCCAACCCGCCTGATCATCGCGATGTCCTGTTCGCGGCGCCAACTGCCGTGATGAAGAACATCCCTCCCTCCTTAAACCTCAGGCCGAAGTGCCCGAAGGAGGTCTACGATCAAGGTCAGATCGGAAGCTGCACCGCGAACGCGATCGCCGCAGCCATTCGATACTAGCAAGGATAGTCGCTCGGCTCGTGGCGCCTATTGTCGATCTCTCTTAGCGAAAGTTCTCCACCAGCATAAGATCGCTTCCGCCAGAGCCCTTTCCATAGATGAGCCAACGCTCGTCTGGGGAGACGCTGAGTGTCATCCCGGAAATAGGAAACTGTTTCGGAGAGCCCGTCGCTAAGTCCAGGAACCAAAGCGTCCCTTTCGGGGCGCACCGGTCAAAGAAATATATGCCGTGCCTTGTGGCCGCGAAATTAGTACTAAAATCACAGACCGATGCCAAAACCCTGGCCTCGCTTCCGCCAGCCGCCGGAACCTTCCAGAGACCTCCTTCGTTCGTGTAATAGATGGCCTGACCGTCAGCCGATACGATTGGCGTGAAGCTGCTTCCGTTTTTTGTGACTTGAATCTCCTGCTTGCCGGCCACGCCGATTTTCCAGATTTGATTCCGACCTGTTCGGTTGGAGCTGTAATAAATCCAATTGCCGTCATGCGACCAGCTCGGTCTGACGTTGTTTGCCCCATTCCACGTCAGCCGCGTTGGGTTTCCTCCATTTGCGCTCAAAACATAAACATTCCAGGCGCCGGTGACGTTACAATCGAATGCGATCCGCTGGCTATCCGGCGACCATGCCGGACTTCCCGCCCATGTACCGAATGAAGTCATCTGGACAGGACTGGAACCGTCAGCATTTACGACCCAAATCTCTCGGGTTCCCGAGCGGTTCGACATAAAAGCGATGCGAGCGCCATCGGGAGAATACTGCGGATTCGTCTCGTTTCTCGTTGAGGAAATGAAATCGACCGGAGGTCCCACTCCGTCGCGGGTTAATGGAACGCGCCATATGTCGTAGTCAGCGGCTCGGCTAGGGCCGAGAGGGCCGGAAAGACTGACATACGCGAGCCGGCGCCCTTGACGCGAAACCGCGAAAGCACCCAGTTCTTCGCCAATGCCAGCTACCCTCATGGGCTTTCTGCCGCCAAATAAAGCCACCCGCCACATTTCCGACCTGCCACTGCCGCCACGAGTGGATGAAAACATTAAATCCCGACCATCCAAGGTCCAGCCGAGACCGTCGATCCCCTTGCCGTCAAAGGTGACGCGTTGGGGTTCTCTTTGAGGCACTTGCTCTTTCGATAATGGGACCACGTAAATGTCTTCCACGGCTAGAGTCGACGTTCGCGTGAATGCCAGCGCGTTTCCCTCCGGCGAGATCGCCAGGCCGCTGTCGCCATATGTATCCCTTGGCGGAAATGTCAGCTTCCGTTTATCGCCTGTCTCAACAGAAATCCGTACAATTTGGCTTGTTGCCCCATTCCGCGCCACCGTCTTATGGAGGGCGAAGAGCCACTTGCCATCCGCAGACCAGGAAAGGTACGGCGGCGGCATGCGAACCGGAAGGCTAAGGGTTACCTCTGTCAGTTCCCTCGGCTGGCCGCCAAGCGCCGGCATGACCAGAACCGCCGAGTGCTCCGGATCCTTTGTTCTCAGGAATGCAATGAACAGGCCGTCCGGCGACCAAGCCGGACTGAAATCTGTCCCTGCATTGGTCGTCAACCGAATCGGATCGCCCGGACCGATCAGCTTCACATAAAGATTAAGGTTGCCCGCCTGCGGCCCATCCCACGAAAACACCACTCTGGTGCCATCCGGAGAGAAACTCGGGAACAGCTCGTTGCCCGGATAGGTGGTAAGGGGCGTAATCTTGAATTCCGGCTCGGGCCCGTTCGCTGCGTGTTTAATCCAGGATGTGAGTCCAAGACCAGTTGCGATCACTGTCAGGGCTACGACAGGAATCACTTTTCGTGCGCCGCGCTTAGGCGCGATTGGTTGTTTCTGCAATGCGGGCGACGGCGCTGATCGCGTTTCGGCTGGATTCTCATTGCGTTGATCGTTGGCCGTTGGCGGCGGACTGTTCCGTCCAGCGAAGGTCCTGATTGGGATAGTCGATACCGGCGCGACGAACCGGTATCCACGCCGCGCCAGCGTCTCGATAAAGCGCGGATTCTCGGCTTCGTCCCCGAGCGCGTCTCTCAGTTTGCGTACCGCGCTGTTAATCGCGTTATCGAAGTCGACGTGCGTGTTTTCGGGCCATAGGCGACTCTGAATTTCTTCCCGCGTAACCACTTCGCCAGCGTGTTCGAGCAGGATCGTGAGAATCTGCCGCGGCTGGTCCTGCAGCTTCAGCTTGACTCCGCGCTTACGCAACTCTCCAGCGTAAATGTCCAGCTGAAAGGCGCCGAATTGGAAGGCGGGCTGCTGGTTGATTCCTGGCACTGGCCTTTCTATCCGTTTCTGAATCATAAACCTACATCGCTGCCATCGCAATCAAGGTTCGTGTTCCAGCGGGAAAGATGAGTCAGCTGGCGCGGCGAAACCTTCAAAGCGCCACCGGATCCTAGAACAGATCTGCATTATTTCCTCTTGTTTCCAGCAAGTTGCATCGACAGCCGGAAAACCGGAACAAACAAGGCAAATTCTATGGAGACCGTAGCTGACCTGGTTGAGCCTGTTCACGACCACAGGAGGTTAGGCCGTGAACAGTTCAATGCGGATATGGATCGTGGCAAGCATGGTCTCGGTTTCCATGACAGCCAAGATGCCTCACGAAATGGCTCCGGGGGCGACTCTGCAGGTCCGTGTTTATGATGCCGCGCAGGTGAAACCGCACGTTCTCGCATTGGCCAAAACCGAAGCCGCCAGGATTTTCAAGGCGGGCGGAATCAACGTTACTTGGGATCTGCCGACGGTCGAGGCTGCGGAAGATCGCGGCCTTGACATGAGCGTCAGGCCCACAATTACCGATTCGCGGCATTACGTCGTTGTTCGAATTGCGCGAGACACCGCGGCTACCGTCTTTCCGGGGGCGCTGGGTTTCGCTTTGCCCTTTGCCGGCACGGGAGCTCACGCCACGATCTTTTACGACAGGATTGAGACCGTAAGGTGGGTCTTCAATACAGACGAATACATTATCCTGGGCGATGCGATGGCTCACGAGATAGGTCATGTCCTTCTTCGATCCTCGAAGCACGCCGTTGCGGGTATGATGCAAGCGCATTGGGACGAGGCGAGTTGGCGGCTTGCGTCGGCTGGTCAGCTTTCGTTTCTGCCGGCGGAGAGGGCAGCCATGGGTGAAGCAGTGCGGGCGCTCACTAATCCCGTGACAGGCCACCTGGACTAGGTTCGGCAGCGATGTCTTCGGGACTGACGGAACCGCGTTGCCTCCCGCTACTCCCTTTCGCCTGGCAGAAAATTTCCCCGAGCCTATCACGGCTTGGGGGACCCGCCATCTCTTCTAGGTTCTTCCGGGCATCCTCCCAATCGTTCCGGATTTCTCGTTCGTGCATTCCCCTTGTTTTCATCAACCTGCGCCACGCCGGCCCCGAACTTGCCCGCCGCGCGCGTATTCTCAGAGCGCAATGTCCGATCTCATCACCACGCCTCCAGGCGCCGCCACCGGTCCGCGCACTCCGGACGGCAAAGCCCGCTCCTCCGGCAACTCGACCAAAATCGGCCTCTACACCGCCCGCGATTTCATTCGCGAAGGCGAAGAAGACGAATACATCCATGGCTTCAACAACCTCATGACGGAACTCGACCCGCAAACCCCGCTCGAAACGGTCTTCGCCACCGAGATCATGTCCGCCAACTGGCGACTCCGCCGGTGCCGCGTAATCGAAGCCGACCTCGCCCACGCCGAACCCGACGAAAAGACGCAGCGCTCGGTCGACCGTGCCCGCGCCCAGTCCCACAACATCCTGCGGCGCTCACTCGCCGAACTGCGCCGCCTCCAGACCGAACGCGCCATTCGCGCCCGCATTGAAGCCGGTCAAAGCATCACCGGTCTTGCCGAGGCATCGAAAATCCTGCGCGCGGCCAAAGCGGCAGGGCAGTCGGGACTATCCGAGCCATCTCCATCACCGTCGCATCGACCTGGTTCGTTTTGTAAACCAGCCTCAACGCAGCCAGTCTCCCGAACGAAAATCCCGCGCAACGCGCCCTGTCCGTGTCATTCCGGACTGAAATACAAGCGTTGCTGCGGAAATCCGGCCGCCTCGAACATCAAACAGGTAGCCTGAAGGCGTCAAACGACGTCAAAGTCCCGCCGTCCGGCTAACGGGACGCGCAAAGTGTGCCAAAATCTCCGCAGAACGAAGCTTTACCAAAAGCGTCATGACCCGACCCGGCCCCGTCTCTTCCGCGATCCCGACTCATAAGGCTCAGGCCCCGAAATCCTCCGCCGCCGAGCGACTGCTCGCCGCCGCACTGGAAATGTTCTCCCGCCGGGGCATGGCGGCCACCACGCGGGAAATCGCCGAGGCCGCCGGAGTCAACGAGGTCACCCTTTTCCGCCTATTCGAAAGCAAGGACCGACTTCTCGCCGCTGTAGTCGCCGAAGTCGTCCGCGCCGAATCCGAAGCCCTGGACGGGATCGATTTCGTCGATTTCGATATGCGCCGCGATATAACCCGCGTCGGCGAGGTTTACTATGAAACCCACGAACGTTATCACCGCTTCACGCGCACGATGCTCGCCAACCGCATCAACCCTCGCCTCACCGAAGAAATCATTCGCGAAGTGATTCAACCCCTGCGCGGCAAGTTCATCGCGTACCTCAGAGAAGGGCAGCGCCGGGGCCTCATCCGGCCCGTAATAGATCTCAGCGCCGCGGTCGACGCCTTCACCGGAATGATCTTCGCGGGTGTTCTTCGGCGCGCGGTCTTCGCGCCCGGCTACTCGCGCGAAACCTATCTCGTCTCCTGCGTCGACCTCTTTCTCAAAGGAATCTGCGCATGAGTGGCGTCCGCGTCGAGCACGACGCGCTCGGGGATGTCCCCGTTCCGGAAGAACACCTTTGGGGCGCCCAGACCGAGCGCTCCATCCACAACTTTCCTATTGGAACGGAGCGTTTCCGTTTCGGCCGCCCCGTCATCCGCGCCTTCGGCGTCCTTAAGAAATGCGCTGCACTGGCGAATCGCGAACTGGGCCTGCTCTCTGCCGAAAAGACCGACCTCATCGTCCGCGCCGCGCAGGAAGTCATCGACGGCGAATGGGATTCCGAGTTCCCCCTTGTCGTGTTTCAGACCGGCTCGGGAACTCAGACCAACATGAACGCGAACGAGGTGATCGCCAACCGTGCGATTCAGCTTGCCGGCGGCGTCCTCGGGTCAAAGAAGCCCGTGCACCCGAACGACGACGTCAACCGCAGCCAGTCTTCCAACGACGCGTTCCCGGCCGCCATGCACATCGCGGCCTATGAAGCCGTCGAGGACCTGCTGCGCCCTGCGGTCGCCGAGCTGGCGCTCGTCTTCCGTCTGAAGTCCGAAACGTTCGCCGACGTGGCCATGGTCGGCCGGACTCATCTTCAGGACGCCGTCCCGGTCACGCTTGGCCAGGTAATCTCCGGTTGGGCGGCTCAGTTGGATTTCGCGATGGACTCTATCCGCCAGGCCCTTCCCGGCATCGCTGAACTGGCGCTCGGCGCCACCGCTGTGGGTACCGGGCTCAATGCGCCTCCGGCCTTCGCGGAACTGGTCGCCGCGAAAATCGCCGAAGAAACGGGCAAGCCGTTCGTGTCCGCGTGGAACAAGTTCGCGGCCCTCTCCGCCCACGACGCGATAGCCACCTTGAGCGGAACCCTCCGTACGCTCGCCGGTGCGCTAATGAAGATCGCCAACGACGTTCGCTGGTACGCCTCCGGCCCGCGCGCCGGCATCGGCGAAATCCTGATTCCCGACAACGAGCCAGGATCTTCGATCATGCCGGGCAAGATTAACCCAACTCAATCCGAAGCCCTCACCATGGTCGCCGTCCAGGTCTACGGCAACGACCAGGCGGTGGCCTTCGCCGCTTCGCAGGGTAACTTTCAGTTGAACGTTTTCAAGCCCGTCATTCTTCATAACCTCCTCGAGTCGGTCGAACTCCTCGCCGAAGGCTGCCGTTCCTTTATGGTCCGCTGCGCATCCGGCATCGAACCGAATCGCGCCCGCATCGCCGAACATCTCGAAAGCAGCCTCATGCTCGTGACAGCGCTGAATCCGCACATCGGTTACGAAAGGGCCGCCGAAATCGCCCTGAAAGCGCATCGCGAGGGTACCAGCCTCCGCGACGCCGCTCTCAGGCTCGGCCATGTCACGGCAGACGATTTCGACCGATGGGTTGATCCCCGCGCTATGGCCGGGCTGTGAATGTCCGATGCTGGCGCCTGAATTGCCGCGAAAGGTCTGACTCAATGCGTCTCGCCGCTCAACGAATAGCCGCCGCGTTCCTCTTCTTCGCCGGAGCCGCCGCGGCGCAGTCCTCCACCGATGCGCTTCATGGGCTCAGCGACGCTGTTCAGGCGCTTTCGACTCGCGCCAATCGCGCTGTCGTGCAAGTCTTTTCAACAGGTTACGCCCTTGCTGAGGATGACGAGGAGTCTCACTCCACCACCGCCGGACTCGTCACTCGGCAGCGCAGCACCGGCTCCGGAGTGGTGTTGAGCCCCGACGGGTTCATTGTGACGAATAATCACGTCGTGCAGAACGCCCGGCGCGTCCGCGTGCAGCTTGCCGCGTCCGATGTCGCTCAGGATCCCCTGCATCCCACCCGGCAGCGTGGCCGCATCTTCGAAGCCCGCGTCGTCGGAACCGACCGTGACTCGGACCTCGCGGTTCTCAAGATCGAGTCGAGCGCCCCGCTCCCCACCCTCAAACTCGCGGACTCCGAAAAGCTCCGCCAGGGACAGGTCGTACTCGCATTCGGCAATCCTCTTGGCCTTGAGAATTCCCTTAGCCTTGGCGTCGTGAGTTCCGTCGGTCGCCAGGTTCGCCCGGACGATCCCATGACGTATATCCAGACAGACGCCCCCATTAACCCCGGCAACAGCGGCGGTCCCTTGCTCGACGCCAACGGCGACATTGTGGGCATCAACACCTTTATCTACACGCAGTCCGGAGGAAGCGAGGGCATCGGCTTCGCTATTCCCAGCAACATCGTCCAGAACATCTACGATCAGATCCGCAAAGATGGACACGTGCATCGAGGCGAGATTGGCGTGTCCGTCCAAAGCATTACCCCGGAACTCGCTGCCGGGCTCGGGCTCCATCAGGACTCGGGCGCGATTCTGGCTGACGTGGAGCCGGAGGGACCTGCCGACACAGGTGGCCTGAAGCCGGGCGACATTGTCGTTGCGCTGAACGGCAGAACGATTCACAACGCCCGGGAGTTTCAGGTCGAGCTTTACCGCATTCCCCTGCATCAGGCGGTGACAGTCCAGGTGCTGCGTGACGCCGATAAGCTGAAAGCCAGGGTGACCGTTGCCGAGCGCGAGAATGATCCGTTCCGTTTCCTGGACCTGGTCAAACCGGAAACCAACCAGATCCCCAAACTCGGCATCATCGGAATCGCCATCACAAAGGACCTCGCTCAGGCCCTCCCGGAAACACGTAAACCGTATGGCGTCATAGTTGCAGCCCGGTCCGGCGAAGCGGAATACGGGGGACAGGGCGGCCTCAAGCTGGGAGACGTGATCTACAGCATCAACAATGCTCCCGTTGCCACACTGGATTCCCTCCGTCAGGCGATCGACAGGCTCGGCCCCCTGGATCCCCTGGTACTCCAGATCGAGCGGGACGGTAAGCTGGTGTACCTGACACTTACGGAATAGACCATACTGGTACACGCTGGCCGGACGAACCCGTGCAATAATGTGCCCATTAGCCCAGAGCAGGCTGATCCTATGTGTGCCATTTCGGAGGAACTGAAATGTCGGCTCGCGCGCTTCTGCTGATCGCCTTGCTTGGCGTCTGCGTCGCTCCGTCACGAGCGAATCTGATCATCACCCCGGTCTGGGATTCTTCGATTACGAACGATCCGAATGGCGCGAGCATCGAGAGCGCGATCAATCAGGCGATCGGCGTTTTCCAATCGACATACAGCACCCCGATTACTGTCAGCATTTACTTCCAGGAGGCCTCCTCAGGCCTCGGCGGAAGCCTGCGTTATCAGTACGCCGAGAATTATCAGTCTTATTACAACGCCTTGGTCAGCCTGGACGCGAATCCGGCCGCCGTCGCGGGGCTCACTGCCAACGGCGGGAACGCGGCCGTCGATCCGATTCTCGGGAACTGGTATATCGGGATGAACTCCGCCAACCTTCGGGCCATTGGAGCTAATGTCCTTCCGGGCTGCGATCCTACCGGTTCGGCGGGAGCCAAAACGTGTACTTTCGGCGTGAACTCGTCCGCTGTGGACGGCATTGTCTCTTTGAACACCGGCATCACGTTCCCGGCCAAGCCGAATAACGGCCAGAACTATAGCCTCGTGTCGGTCGCCGAGCACGAAATCGACGAAATCCTCGGGCTGGGATCCGGTATCCGGAATGACGAGTCCGCTTCAGGGACGGCCACGGGTTCCTACATCACCCCGGAAGATCTCTTTCGCTACAGTGCCTCCGGGACCCGGATCTTTTCCGTCAACTGCTCCAGCCCCGAGCAGGCATTCTTCTCTTACGACGGCGTCACCGATATCGCCACGTTCAACAACAAGTGCAACGGAGGCGATTTCGCCGACTGGGCGCAGAGTTTGACAAATCACCAGGTGCAGGATGCATTCGCCACGGCGGGGGCAACGCCCGTCTATGGGCCCAGCGAGATCGCCGCGCTCTCGGCTATCGGATATCAGTTGGTGCCCGAGCCGGCCACGTGGTCGCTGGCTTTCGGAGCATCTGCGGTAGCCCTCTGGGCGCGACGCCGCAAGCGCCGCTAACGCCAGCGCGCCCGAATCCGGATCGTTCGGTTCAGATCGTCTTTCACTTCGAGCACCTTCAGCCGAAGGTCCGCGTCCAGGTTGGTGCGGACAAGGAAGTCCGCCACGGTTTTCTGCGCGGCGTGTGACGTCTGCCCTGATACAAAGCTGGCCAGCCATGCGTTGACGAAGAAAATTTTCCGCTGTTTCTTGAGCAGCGGAAGCGCCTCCAGCGCCGGCTTGAGGTATCCAAGCGTCAGGTCCGTCTGGTTCCACGCGTTGAAATTCGGCAGGCTCGCCGTGATGAAGTCCTCCGGCGCCGCGCCTTCCTTCAGATAATCGTCGAAGTATTTGCGTTTGTTCGCCCCTGTCGCGACTCCCGCCAGCGCGGCGTACGCGGAACGCCGGCCGTCTTCCGTTTTGTCCCGCGCCGCTTCGGCTTCCACCAGCGCAGTCGCGTCGGGTGCGCCATGGCGTACCAGACTCGCGATGATGTTCCAACGGTCGCGCTGCTGCAGCGGCACGCCCGGAACCTGGCTGCGCCCGTCCAGCAGATTCTGCAGCTCGGAAAGCGACTCAGCCGTCGCCGCAGTCGCGGTAAATGCGCGGAAGTATGCGATGCGGAAATCGACCGATCCGGCCGTCTTCATGCGATCCCTGAGCAGGCTCTCGAATCGAGGCATCTCCGTCCCGCGCTGCGCGGAGGACATCCATGTCGTCAACGCGATCCGGCATCGTCCCAGCACGCTCTGCGTGATGTCGATGTCGCTCTCGGCCGGCAATCGCCGCATAGCCAGATCGAGATACGCCACAGGCGGAAGGTCCGCCTCGCGTACGGCGTCCCACAGCGCGCCCCACAGAAGCGCACGCTCGAGCGGGTCGGCTACGGTGGCGAGGTTCTCCTCGACGCCAGAGATGCTGTGATCATCAAGCAGGAAGCGCCCATACGCATGATCCCCGGCGTTCGCGAACACATACGCCGGACACGGCCGTCCCGCGGCGGCGGCAACCTTCGTTGAAGCCCCGCCAAACGACACATCCACCACGCGGCCCGCGCCCAGCGCGACCTCCGTCGAGATGGGCCACAGATGCCCCTGACTCAGCGAATCGCGCTGGCTCAACTCGAGGTCCCTGATCAGCTGTCCAGAGCAGGCCCATTTTACGGTTACGACCGGCATTCCGCGCTGCGTCACCCAGGCGTTCGCCCAGCTTTTCAGATCCTGCTTCGAGGCATCCGAAAAAGCGCCGATCAGGTCCTGCCAGGTCGCATTCGAATATGCGTGACTCTTCAGGAACGACCGCACCCCCGTCCGGAACGCGTCCTCGCCAATCCGGTAGTTCAGCACCCGCAGCAGACTCGGCGCCTTCTGATAGACGATCGGCCCGTAAGCCGATTTTGCGTCCGCAAGATTCGGCACCACCTGATAAATCGGCGTTGTGCCGGGCGTCGAATCGATCCCGTACGCGATCGGTTTGATCGACTCGTAGAATCGCTTCCAAACCTCTGCGGGAGGCTCGATCTGCGCCAGCGTGTGGAACGCCATGAACTGCGCGAATCCCTCTTTCAGCCACAGATCGTCAAACCAGCGCATCGTCACGAAATCGCCGAACCATTGATGCGATAGCTCGTGCAGCACGGTCACAGACCGGCGCTGATGATCGGTAATGCTCGGCGCCTGGCGGAACAGCACGCCGTCCTCACGCAGGAACGTCGCGCCGGCATGTTCCATACCGCCGTATGGAAATCCCGGAATGAGCACCTGATCGTACTTCGGAAACGGGTACGGCTGATCGAAGAACCCGCTGAGCTGCTTCATTCCCTGATGCGTATAGCGCGCCACCTCCGGCCATTCCTGCTTCGCTTTCTCGACCATCGACCGCCGTACGAACAGCCGCAATGGCGGTCCTCCCGCGCCAGGATCCGGATCGGGCAGTTGCGCGAATGGCCCGGCCGCGAAGGCGAACAGATACGTACTGATCGGGTGCGTCTCTTCGAATCGCGTGCGCCCGTGATCGGTCCGCCCGCTGGTATTCGAAATGACCGTCCATTCCTCAGGCGCAGTCGTTTCGAGCGTGAACCGAGCCTTGAGATCGGGCTGATCGAAGCAGGGAAACGCCATGCTCGCGTCCATCGGCACGAACAGCGTATACAGGTATTCGGCCGAATCCACCGGATCGATGCTTCGGGTAATCGCCCGGTTCGACTCCGCGACCGGCGACTCGAAATCCATCTCAACCTGGTTCACCCCGGCCTTCAATGCGATGGCAGGGAGCAGAATATGACCGTTTGGCTGTTCGGGGCGAAGAGGCGATCCGTTTATCTTCAGATCGGCAATGGCGCCCGGTCCTGAAAGGTCGCGGAAATCGAGCGGCAAAGCCTCCTCGGGAGCGCGGCTTAACCGGAACTCAAGGCTCTCGTGCCCGTGAAGTTTCTCGGCCTTTGCTTTGATATCGAAGCTAAGCCGATACCGGACCTCGCTCACGATCCCGGCGCGCCAAACCGCCAGGTCGCGCGACACGCCGTTCGCCGGCGCAGCCGCCGCCGCGCGGAAGCATGCGGCAGCCGCCAGGAAAGCCCCAATCACCCTCACTGGGTCAGAATAGCGCCAGCCGTATAGCTGAGCAAATCGCCGCGTTCGCGAGCCAGTTCTTTCATGCGCGCGAAGTTTCCGCCTTCGCGGCAAAGCTGCAGCGCCGAAGGCACCGGCATCCCGTAGGGCGCATCCTCGATCACGTAATTCAGCGTTGCCTCAAGCGCCTCTTCGTGGCGTCCGAGCGTGGCCAGCAGTTTCACCAGCGTACGTCCGGGCGCGTCGCCGACGGTATCGAGGTCACACTCCCGCGCCTGCGTCCGGAAGTAGTCGAGGTGCTCCTCGACGTTGTTCCCAAGCAGCGCCTGGATGTAGTGATCGTAGCCGGCGTACTGATCCGTGAATGGTGGATTGCCCGGACTCCGAAAGCGCGTCGATAACCGCTTGCCGTATTCGCAAAGCTCATGCATCGTCCGGAGCGTGTCGCGCTCCGCTACCTCGACGCAATAGGGAATCACCGACAGCAGATGAGAAGTATCGACGTAAGTGCTCCACTCGCCGAAAAGCCAATCGCGCCCTTCCATCAACGCCGGGAGGCTTTTCGCCGCCGGTTCTGCGCCTTCCTGTTCCGCGATCGCATGCGCCATCCGCCGCCGAATTTCCTCGTGGAGGCTCCTTGCAAGCAGAGCGATGCACTTCTCACGATCTTTCGAGACCGCCTGCATCCCGAACGCGGTAATAGCGCGGCACATGCCGTGCTGTTCCACGATCAGTTCCAGCCCCTTCAGCGGATGCACGCCTTCTTGAAAAGCGATCCCGATTACTCCTTCCAGACCCTCGCGCGGTTCCACGCGCTGAATCGCCTCGGCCACTGATTCCGGCTCTGAGATAGCCCGAAAATACGGCCAGGCGCGCTCGATATTACCGGCTTCGAGAAACAACCGCCCCGTCTCGCGCGCCGCTTCCACCACAGTGTTCTGATACTCGGGATCGGAGATCGAATCGGTCTGCACCGGCGGAAGCCCCAGCTCCACGCGTCTCTTCATCAGCCGAGCCTCGAACATCAGTCCATACTCACCTGCGGCCCGAAACCGCTCCATCAGAAAATCGAGGCCCGCCGAGGCGCCCCGCGCCTTCAGAACCTCATCGAGTTCGGGAAAGAGATCCTCGTTCACAGTCCCAGCATCTCCTGGACCGCCGACGCTACGTCGGCCAGATCGAACTTGCCCTTCTTCAGATCGTGTCCCGCCTTCGGAATCTCGATCAGTCTGGTCTTCGCCGGAATGAGCTTCAGCGCCGTTTTCATCTCATCCTGCGTGCCGAACTCGTCCCGCTCTCCTGACACGAACAGCGCCGGAACTTTCAACGAAGGGAAGTGCTCGGTGCGCATCTTTTCGGGCTTACCGGGCGGATGCAGCGGGTACGAGAGCAGCAGCAACGCCGCCCCAACATCAGCATCTTCCGCCGCAAGCATCGATCCCTGGCGCCCGCCGTACGAATGGCCCGCGATCACGACAGGTCCGTTGGTCATATCGCGCACGCGCGCCGCGGCTTCTCGAATTCCCGCGCGATCTTCTCCCGCCGTCGCTGGCAATGGCGGGCGCTTCTTCAAGCGGAACGGCAGGTCGTACCGCAGAACCAGAGCGCCTGCTTTGCACAATGCCTCGGCGACGGCAATCAGCAGCGGAGTCTCGCAGCCCGCGCCGGCTCCATGAGTGAGAGCGACTCCAAACTCCGGGGTTTTGTCGGGACGGTGGAGATGTTCGGCCACAGTTGCATAATAGTCTCGTCGATGTGTCGGAGTATCAAAGTACTGAGACGTCCCGAAGCGGCCGCCACGCCGGACGAGGTTTCCGCCGCGGCCCTGCAGTTCGTTCGCAAAGTGAGCGGCTTCCGCGCTCCGTCGCAGGCCAACCGTGAATCCTTCGAAGCGGCCGTAGCCGAAATCGCCCGCACCACGGGAAAGCTCCTTGCCGACATTGAATCGCGAAAACCTCATCGGAAATGACCGTCACCGAAGAGACCGTTGAAGTATCCACCCCGACCGGCCCGATGCGGGGATACGTGTTTCGCCCGTCGGATGGCCGCGCATGTCCCGGCGCAGTGCTCTATTCGGAGATCTTTCAGGTCACCGGGCCGATTCGCCGCATTTCCGCGCAGCTGGCATCCGAAGGTTACCTTGTCCTGACGCCCGAGATCTATCACGAATTCGAGCCCGCCGGCACGGTTCTGCCCTACGATCAGCCGGGGGCCGACAAAGGCAACGCGTACAAGATCGCTAAAGAGATTTCGGCCTATGACAGCGATTCACGCGCTGCATTCGATTACCTTAAGGCCCGGCCCGACTGCACGGGCCGCCTCGGCGTGATGGGTATTTGTATCGGAGGGCATCTTGCCTTCCGCGCGGCGATGAATCCGGACGCGCTCGCCACCGCATGCTTCTACGCCACCGACATCCACAAGGGCACGTTGGGCAAAGGAATGCAGGACGGCTCGCTGGAGCGCGCCGGCGAAATCCGTGGTGAACTTCTGCACGTGTGGGGCAGACAGGACCCGCACATCCCGCTCGATGGGCGCCTGCGCATTCACGCTCGTCTTGAAGCAGCGGGAGTTACGTTCCAGTGGATTGAAGTCAACGCGCAACACGCCTTTTTGCGCGACGAGGGCCCTCGCTACGAACCGGCGCTGGCCCGGTTATGCATGGACTTCGTATGGGAACTGTTCCAACGCCGCCTGAAGGAATGAGTGAACTCGCGTGGTATGCGCTGGCCGTCGTGCCACGCAAAGAGAAAGCCATCGCAAAGGCCCTGCGCGCCAAGGGCTATGAGGACTTTCTGCCGCTGTATTCCGAGCGGCGCCGGTGGTCCGACCGGGTTCAGACAGTGGAACTGCCGCTGTTTCCCGGCTATGTCTTCTGCCGCCTCGATGCGCGCTATCGCCTGCCGATTCTGAAGATGGAGAGCGTTATGTCGATCATCGGACTGGGCAATCAGCCGCAGGCGATTCCTGATGCCGAGATCAACGCCCTTCAGGCGGTCTGCCGCGCCGGTATACACGCGATTCCGTGCCCGTATCTCACTGCCGGATCGAAGGTAACGATCGGCCATGGCCCGCTGGCCGGAGTTGAGGGAATTCTCGAGTCCGCGAAGGATACGCGCCTGATTCTGTCGATCACGCTGCTGCAGCGCTCCATATCTGTGGAAGTCGATACGGAATGGATCGCACCGGTTCGTATCTACCGGGAATTCTAGACACTGAGGTATTACGCGTGCAGAGGGCAGAGGCATGTTCCGGGGACTCCTCCCTACCGTAGTGTGCGGCGCGCTACTGATCACTCCGTGCGCTTTCGCGGACGACGATCCTCCCCAACCCAACCCGCAACAAAACAATGTGGTCCCGCAGGACCGCCGCGATCTCATCTATTATCCTGGCGATACCGAGAGCATTAAGCCGCTCACGCGTAAGCTGGTCACCAACGTTCTGCTCGATCAGAAGGCCATCTGGACCAGCCCGTTTCACATGGACCAGACGGAAGCGGTGCAGTGGATCGGTTTCACTGCGGTTACAGCGTTGCTTATCGGCACCGACCATCAGACGTCGAAGATCTTCGAGAACAGCCAGGGCCAGATTAATTCCGGCAACATCGTTTCGAATCTGGGCTCTGTCTATACCGTGCTCCCTGCGGTTGTGGGCTTTTACGTCTACGGAGCCGTCGCTGATAACGAGAAGGCGCGCGAGACAGGCGTGCTCGGTGGAGAAGCGCTGCTCGACGGGCTCATTGTCGGCGAGTTGCTCAAACTCGCCGCGGGACGCAACCGTCCGAATGCGTCCTCCGACCCTGGCCACTTCTTCAAAGGCGGCGCGAGCTTTCCCTCGGGGCACTCGATTGCATCTTGGGCTCTGGCATCAGTCATTGCGCACGAGTATGGAAACCACAAATGGGTCCCGTTTGTGGCCTACGGTCTGGCTGGAGCGGTCGGAGCGGCGCGTTTTGCGGCCCAGCAGCACTATGCTTCAGATGTTGTCGCCGGAAGCGCGATGGGCTACTTCATCGGGCGTTACGTCGTGAACACCCATGAAGCGCATGCGCTGCACCACCACGGCATCATTACGCCGATCGTGCAGCCTTCGACGCGAACCTTCGGGGTTGGCATTAGCTTCGGCGGACTATAGGGTCTTAGTCGCCCCGCCGTCCATATCGATCAGCGAACCGTGCATGTATCGTCCGTGCTTCGACAGTATGAACGACACCAGCGCTGCGATATCTTCCGGTTCGCCTGTCTGCACGATCTTTTCCTCTTTCAGGAAAAGCTCCAGCGCGGGGCCGGAGCCGATCTGTTTCTCCTGAGCCAACTGTTCGAGCCTGCGCTCGAGCCGCGCCGTCCGCACCGGACCCGGATTAATCGCGTTCACCTGCACGCCGTCGCGTTGGCCCACGTCCGCCATCGCTTTGGTGAAAGACAGCAGCGCCGCGTTTACCGATCCGCCGATTGTGAATTGCGGTCCCGGCGTGCGGCCTCCCGAACCGGCCACGTTAATCACCGACCCTCGACTCGCTCGCAGATGCGGCCACGCTGCGCGCGTAAGACGGACCGCGCCGAGGAACTTGAGCGCGAAGCCGTCTGCCCAGTCCTCATCGCTAAGCGCTTCGAACTCGCCACGCTTGGTCGCTCCGGCGTTGTTCACGAGGACGTCGATACTCCCGAAAGTCTCGAGAGCCGTAGCGACGACCTTCGCGGCCGATTCCGGTAGTCGAAGGTCGCGCGCCACGACGCAGGCGTTGCCGAACTCGCGCGCCGCCGCTTCCAGCAAGCTCTGGTCGCGCGCGCAAAGCACCACCTGCATGCCATCCGCCGCGAGGCGGGCGGCGATGGCGCGTCCGATGCCCCGGCTTGCTCCGGTGACAATGGCCGTTTTCATTTGAGCCGCCTCACGGCAGCGCGGTCCGCATCTGAAACTCCCGAATGCAGTGGGATATCGTCGCGCTTGGTCAGAAGACGCCGGTAGCGCTCGAAGTAGGCTGGAATGTCACCGCCATATTGAAAGCTGTACATGATATCGGCGAACTCCGCGGTGTGACGCAGTCCGAGCGCATGGCCTGTTTCGTGCACGCAGGTGAGGTACACGATCGCATCACGCATCAATCGATCGCCCTTGATCGACATCGCGACGGAAGGCAGGACGTAAATCACCGCGCCGGGCTTTCCGTCGACTGTGAGAGGCTCGGTTTCGCCGTACAGGCTCATCGAACCATCGGCCCAGCGAAGGCGAATGCGGGCGTGTTCTTCGCCCGGGCTCTTTTTGAAGACGATCGCGCCATCCGATTCCCTCTGCCATGCTTCGAACGCCCATTGGGCAAGCTGCGGATCTCCGGGCTCACAAGCGGAATGCTCGGGACACGGCTGAATCCAGAAGGGATAGACTTCCGACGCAAAGGCAGAGCACGCGGGCAGAAGCGCCAGGAGAAGCAGGCGGGCATTCACAGTTCGGAATTGTAACGCCTCGCTTACAATCGATCTCGGTGTTCCGAAAAATCCTCATCGCGAATCGTGGAGAGATCGCGCTGCGCGTGATCCGCGCGCTGCGGGAGATGAGTATCCGCTCCGTCGCCGTTTACGCGCCCGTAGACCGGGCGGCGCTGCATGTACGCAAAGCCGATGAAGCGGCGGAGGTCGCGAACTATCTTGACATCGGCGCGATTCTCGAAGCGGCGCGGAAACACGGCGCGGACGCGATTCATCCCGGGTACGGATTCCTGAGCGAAAATTCACGGTTCGCGCTCGCCTGCGAAGAGGCGGGCATCACGTTCATCGGGCCGTCGTCGAAGTCGATCGCACTTATGGGCTCCAAGACCGAAGCGCGGAGGGTCGCGCGGGATGGCGGAGCGCCGATCGTTCCGGGCACGGACGACAATCCTCTGGAGTTCACGCGGCGCGTTGGCTTTCCGGTGATGCTGAAGGCCGTGGCGGGCGGCGGCGGCAAAGGGATGAGGCGTGTCGATCGAGAGGAAGATCTCGCCTCGTCGCTCGAAGCCGCGTCGAGCGAGGCGCTTCGGGCTTTCGGTGACGGGCGCATGTATGCCGAGAAACTCATCGTGAATGCGCGACACATTGAAGTTCAGGTGTTCGGCGATCTCGAGGGGAACCTGATTCACCTCGGAGAGCGCGAGTGCTCGGTGCAGCGCCGGCATCAGAAGGTGATCGAGGAGTCGCCGTCGCCTCTTAGCGCCCGCATTCCCGGACTACGCGAGCGCATGGGAGAAGCCGCAATCCGCGCGGCTCGCGCGGCCGGTTACTACAACGCGGGCACGGTGGAGTTCCTCTGCGATAACGACGGCAACTTCTATTTCCTCGAGATGAACACAAGGCTTCAGGTGGAGCATCCGGTGACGGAACTCGTGACGGGACTCGATCTCGTGCGGATGCAGATCGAGACAGCGGCGGGCGCGCCGCTTAGCGTGAAACAGGAAGACGTGTCGCTCCGCGGCGCAGCGATCGAATGCCGCATCTATGCCGAGGATCCCGCGACGAATTTCTTTCCTTCGCCGGGCAAAATCACGCAGCTCGCCGAACCTTCCGGCCCGGGCGTGCGCGTGGATTCGGGCATCTATCCCGGCTGGACCGTGCCGCTCGATTATGACCCCATGCTCGCCAAGCTGATCGTGTGGGCGGGAACGCGCGAGCAGGCAATCGAGCGTATGCTGCGGGCGCTCGGCGAGTATCATGTCGGCGGCATCCGCTCCAACATTCCGCTGTTCCAGGCGATCCTGAACGATCCCGATTTCCGAGCGGGCAGTCTGGACACAGGCTATTTAGACAGCCTGCTTCCCTCTATCGATTTCAGCCCGCCGCCTGCCGCCGCCCTCGATGCGATCGCCAGACTTGCGCAGGGACTCGTGAAACCGCCGGTCGCGCCTACGGCAACCGGGCCATCGCCGTGGCTGAGCGCGGGGCGCGCGGAGCTGATCCGTTGAAGCCCGATATCGTCGAAACCGAACCGGGCGTGTACTCGATTCTGATGGACGGCGCATCGTATGAGTTGCGGGTTTCAGCCGACGAGGTGTTCGTCAATGGGCGGCGGTTCGCGCTCGAGACAAATTCCGGCTGGAAGCGCCGCGGCTCAGGCGCGGGCGGCGAGGGACGCGCGAACATCATCGCGCCGATGCCGGGCAAGGTCGTACGCGTGCTTGCGGAAGCGAATCAGGAAGTCGAGGCGGGGCAGGGAATCGTTGTCGTGGAAGCCATGAAGATGCAGAACGAGATGAAGGCTCCGAGGGCGGGGCGAGTCGCTTCCATCAGCGTCAGGGCTGGCGACAGCGTGAACGCAGGCGCGGTTTTAGCGACAATCGAGCAGCCGGAAGCCAAACCCGAAAGATAATAGAGACGATGCCCGCAGCGGACTGCCCTGAATGCAACGGAACGGGATGGAAGATCGTAGAGCGGGAAGAGCTTTCGGGCGCAGTGAAGTGCAACTGCGTGGATCCGGAGCGGACTCAGCGCGTGACTGAAGCCGCAGGCATTCCACCGCTCTATCAGAACTCGTCATTCGATAATTTCCTGCTCTCGAAGGAGAATCCGATCGCATATCGGGAACTGACGCAGGTCTACCTTGAAGTGCGCGGCTATGCGCGTGAGTTTCCCGCGACGAAGAAACTGGGCATTCTTCTGATGGGCGATCCGGGGACAGGCAAGACGCATCTCGCGACCGCAGCATTTCGCGCCATTCTGGCCAAGGGCTTCGACGGGCTGTTCTTCGATTACCAGAATCTGTTGGACCGTATACGTTCGGGTTACGACGAAGCTTCCAACTCGAGCGATAAAGAAGCATACCGGGGAGCGATGGAAACCGACGTGCTGCTTCTCGATGATCTGGGCGCTCACCGCGTGACCGACTGGGTGGAAGATACGGTGACCTCGATCCTCACCTACCGCTGCAATAACCGGAAGCCGCTGATCGCGACGACCAACCTGATCGACAGCGATGCCGGGTACGTGACGCACGAGAAGGCAGGATCTACGGCGCGTGTGGACTACCGGACGACTCTCACGGAGCGAATCGGTCCGCGCGCCCGATCGAGGCTGTTTGAAATGTGCCGCGTGATCAAAATGCCGCTGGTGGAGGATTTTCGGCTCCGCAAACAGGGCGTGTCTTGATCCGGCTCGCGAGCGTCTTTCTTGCGGGCGCGGTTCTGGCTTCCGCGGGATGGGTGGAATCCGTCGAATTTCCCTGGACTACGCTTCCCCGTTCGCTTTGGGAACGCGAGCTGGTCTGGCTGAAGAATATCGGAATTCGCCATGTGAGTCTTCCGAAGGCGTCCGCCGGTTTTCCGAACGCGGACGAGCAGCGCAACGACCTGATTCGCATTCTGCGGCGGCTGGCAATGGAAGCCGATCTCGAAAGCCCCGTACCCGAAGGTCTGCGCCCGCAGACAACCGCGCACGGCGGACCGCTGACGGATCCGCTTGCAGAAACGGCCGTTCGCATCTCCGCCGCCGCGCCGGACGCGCTTCTGAAGAGCCGGAAGGCGCTGACGTCCGGCAGTCCGGGGGTGATCTGGACCGATGTGGAAGATACGCTGGGACCCAACGGATACCATGCAGGCGCCGTGGATTTTTCGGGACGCGAGACGCCCGGGACCATGGCGCTGCGAAGGAGCGCGCAGCTTTCGCGCTATTGGGCACATGCGCTCGCCACACTTCATGCGCTCCCGGGCGCTGGGACGCGCTTGCCGGCGCAGGCCATTGCGGTCGAACAGTTCGTCGCCGAATCGGGAGCTTCATTCGTATCGGTGGTGAACAACGGCGCTCAACCCTGGACGGGCGACGTGAAGGCATTTTATCCGCCCGCCAGGAAACTGCTGGTGCTCCCGAACGTGACGGTGCGCCCGCACGATTCCGTATGGTTGCCGGTCGGGGTACCGCTCATGGCGGGACCGTTGTGTCATGACTGTTCCGCATTCGCGACAGCGGATCATTTGATTTACGCGACGGCGGAACTGACCGCGATGGAGTACGAAAACGGAATTCTGGCCCTGGAGTTCGCCGCGCCCCTGGCAGGTGAGGCGGTGCTGCAGGTTTCGCAGCAACCTACAGGACCTTTGATGGCCGGAGGCGCGCCTGCAAGCTTCGACTGGGATGACGCCGATAAGCGCGTACGGCTTCCTGTTCCTGCGGGCACAGGCGCGGCCGCGTACGTTCGGATCGGGCTGGCGATCGAACCGCCGGATGAGACCGCATTCTTCGACGCCGCGCGGGTACTGCTTATCGGAGAGACCAACCCCTTGATTGCGCAGTTCTCATCGGCTGGAATTGCGAAGCGGTCGCGCCTGGTGACGATGCCGGATCTTGCTTCGAGGCAGGCCCCGGGAAAGGAGCCGCTGCGAATGACATATGCGATCAAAGTTCCCGAGACGGCGGTTCACGGCGATCATGCGGAGCTTTCGATCGAAGCAGACGGAGTGCGCCTGAGCCATGCGCGGCCGCAACTGCTGCATCCGGTGACGGCGCGGTTTACGGAGGCTATCGGCGTGCCGGTGGGACCGGCCTCGATCATGACGCTCTCACCCGCGGTTGTGCCGGTGAACCAGCGAAGCGGCCGGGACATCACTATCTCGATCCGCAACAACGCGCCGGAGATCCGCAACTTCTCGGTTGAGGTCACGGCGGAAGGCCTGGACTTTTCGCCGCCGAAGGCGACGATCGTGGTGGGCGCCGGAGCGTCGCGGGATGTCTCGTTTCGCGTCTTTACTAACGGCGTGGCGCCGGGCATGCATGCGGGAAAGGTCACGATTACCGGCGCGGGAGAGGGTTCTGAATTGGTGCGCTTCGCCGTAATCCCGCCGAACGGCGCGGTTGCGTTCGACTCGGAGGGAGTTTTTCTGCTGGAGAGCGCTTCGCGCCGCGCGGCGTTTCTGCCGGGGCGCTGGCTCGAATATGTGAACAAAGAGAATAGCCAGAATCCCATTCCAGCGGGCGGGATCTCTTTCGATGCGGGACCGGTAGAAGTGCGGGGAGACGCGCTTGCCTTCGGCGAATCGAAGACTGTTCGGATTTCCGATCTCGAGGCTCTGGCGCCAAAGCCGAAACGCTGAGAATATAGACGGCATGAACAGCCGTCGTGAATTCCTCCAGAGCTCCGCCGCGATTGCGGGGCTGAGCCTGCTGCGTCCCGCCGTTGGGGAGGCCGATACCGAGTGGTACGGGCGCCCGATGCGCTGGTTTCAGCTTGCTTTCGTGGAGGACGATCCGGGCAACTACGATCCCGCGTTCTGGCTCGACTACTTCAAGCGGATTCACGCGGACGCGGCATGCATTTCCGCGGGCGGATGCGTGGCTTTCTATCCGACGAAGATTCCGCTGCATTACCGCAGTAAATTTCTGGGGAATCGCGACATTTTCGGCGACATGCTGACGGGGTGCCGAAAGATGGGCATGAACGTGATCGCGCGGACCGATCCGCACGCTATTCACGAAGACGCGTATAAAGCGCATCCCGAGTGGGTCGCGGTCGATGAGAAGGGACAGAAGCGGCGGCACTGGGCCGATCCGGAGTTGTGGGTGACCTGCGCGCTGGGCTCATACAACTTCGAGTTCATGACCGACGTGCACATCGAAATCACGAAGACTTACAGGGTTGACGGGATCTTCAGCAATCGATGGGCGGGGTCGGGCATGTGCTACTGCGACAGTTGCAAGGTTCTCTTCAAAGACTATTCGGGGCATGATCTTCCGCATACGACGGACCCGCAGGATCCGGTGCGGCGGCAGTACCTGCTTTGGCACGAAGAGCGATTGTTCGATCTCTGGCGTTTGTGGGACACCGAGATCAAGAAGGTGAATCCGAACGCGGCGTTTCTTGCGAATTCGGGCGGCGCGCTGGGCGAGCTGGATATGAAGACTATCGGCACGCTGGCGCCCACGCTCTTCGCGGACCGGCAGGCGCGGCACGGATTGATGGCTCCGTGGGCTAACGGGAAGAACGCGAAGGAATACGGCGCGACGCTCGAGGGCAAGGCGATCGCGGGAATCACAAGTGTGGGTCTGGAAGAGGCTCCGCGGTGGAAGGATTCGGTGCAGACGGGCGAGGAGATCCGGTTATGGATTGCGGAGGGGGTGGCTCACAACCTGCGTCCATGGGTCACGAAGTTCAACGCCAAGCCGATCGATAAGCGATGGCTGGGCCCGGTGGAGAGTTTTTATAACTGGCACTACCGGAACGAGCGTTATTTGCGGAACGAGAAGTCGCTGGCTGAGGTGGCGATGGTTTATTCGCAGCAGTCGGCGGTCTATCACGGGCGGTCGGTTGAGGATCATGCGCTCGGGTATTACGAGGCGCTGGTCGAGGCGCGGATTCCGTTCGACATGGTTCACGATCTGATGCTCGATCCGGAGAACATCGGTCGATATCGGGTGTTGCTTCTGCCTAATATTGCGGCCCTTTCGGACCGGCAGTGCGAGCAACTTACGCGGTACGTGGAGAACGGTGGTTCGGTCGTGGCGACGCATGAGACGTCGCTTTACGACGAGTGGGGCAAGAAGAGGAACGACTTCGGGCTGGCGGCGCTATACGGCGCGTCGTACGACGGCAAGACCGATACGCATGTGCAGAATTCGTATCTGGATATCGGGAAGCCGCATCCACTAACGCGGGGTCTCGAAGATGCGACGCGGATCGTGAATGGCGTGGCTTGGGTGCATACGAAAGCAATGGTTCCACCTTCTCTGCTGCCTCTGACGCTGGTGCCTTCCTATCCGGATCTGCCGATGGAAGAGGTTTACGCTCGCGTGCCTCATACTGATATTCTGGGCGTTTATGCGCGGCAGCATGGCAAGGGACGCGTGGTCTATTTTCCGTTCGATCTGGATCGAACGTTCTGGGAGTTCCTGGACAGGGATCATTCGCTTCTGCTGAGGAACGCTGCGCTCTGGGCGCATGGGGGAGAACAGCCGATCAGCATTACCGGGAAGGGAATGATGGATGTCTCGGTCTGGAAGCAGAAGGGCTCGGTCACTGCGCATATGGTCAATCTGACGAACCCGATGACGATGAAAGGACCTGTTCGGGAGTTGATCCCCTCACAGCCTCAGAAGATTCGGGTGAGGATTCCGGCGGGGACGCAGGTGAAGGGCGCTCGGTTCCTGGTGAGCGCTGCGCCGCCCAGATATCGGCTTGTGGGTGGGGCGGTTGAAGCCGATGTTCCACCGTTTGAGTTGAATGAAGCGCTGGCCGTGGATCTGGCGTAATTATTAAAGCCTTCGCGAAATGAGGCGCGGGCCTGTAGCCGATACGTTCACAAAGTTCCTCCCGAAAGGTGAGAGCCAGAACTTACGGTTCGGCGTATTCGAACCAGGCGAAATCCGCTGGCCGCGCCGAGCCCGACATATCCTGGCAGGCCATTCCGACGAAAGCGCCGGTGAAATTCGGGAGTCCGGGCGCGGTTGCTTCGTCGGATAGGATGCTGGCGTCGAAAGTTTGCTGCAGCCATTGCCAGTCGTGTCCGGGAGATCGGTAAGCGAAACGCAGCGTATCGAGTCGGATGTCGGCGCGGAGTTCCAACGGTCCTTCGAGTGAAATCGGAATCGCTTCGGTGAACGCGTCCGCCATGGGCTGATCGGGGAGAGACGACATTACCCGCAGGTGCTTTCCCTGGACGTCATCACCGGAAACATAGAGGTAATGGAATTTGGCCGCGTTGTAGTAACAGACGAGGCCTGCCATCTGTTGGAAGTGCTCCGGCTCGAATTCCATCTGTGTTTGCGCTGAACATTCGTGGGATTGCTGCCTCCGCGCGACCAGCGATTGTCTGAAAAGGCTCCCGATGGTCTCGCGCCCGAATAAGCGCAGATGGCCGGGGCGTTGCGTCAGACTGAACAGTTCAGAGGGATACGGCGAGCGAAGCCACTGAAACTCCGCGGGGAGTTCTGGCTTATCGAAAAACACGCGCTTGTTCGGCTGGGGCCACGGATGCGGTTGAATCGCAGGAGCAGGGGCCATCATCTGCGGAACCGGTGTTCCCGAGACATGATAGAGCCAGCCGTCTGCCTTCCACTCCATCTTCTGAATCGCGGTCTCGCGGCCCAGCGTGCAACGGCCTCGGCTGGGCAGTGGGCGTCCGCACAGATGGGCCATATACGTCTCTCCGGCCGGCGTCTCGACGAGATCGGCATGCCCGGCGCGCTGCAAAGCCGCCTCGGCGTGGCCGCGCGAAGTCAGGATGTACTTGCCCGGATGCAGTTCGTACGGCCCGTTGATGTGATCAGAACGCGCCATCGTGACGGCGTGTCCCCAACCCGTGCCCCCTTCCGCAGTCAGCAGATAATAACGGCCGCCGCGTTTGTAGATGTGAGGGCCTTCGGTAAATCCGATTTCCGTGCCGCGAAAGATCACCTGGCGCGCGCCGATGAGGCGGCGTTCGGTGGGCGAGTACTCTTGCAGGATGATCCCGGCAAAGCGATTCTGACCGGGACGATGATCCCATAACATCTGGGCAAGATACTTGCGGCCATCGTCGTCGTGAAAGAGCGAGGGATCGAATCCGCTGGAGTTCAGATAAACAGGATCGGACCATTCGCCTTCAACGGTTGGCGAGTTCACCAGGTAGTTATGGAAGTCGCGCATCGATGCGCCCGACGCGCCCGCGGTCGTAGTTCTGCCATATCGCTTTACGTCGGTATAGACAAGCCAGAAAAGGCCGTCGGCGTAAGTGAGGCAGGGCGCCCAGACTCCGCACGAATCGGGATCGCCCAGCATGTTGAGTTGCGATGCGCGTCGCAGGGGCTGACGCAGAAGGCGCCAGTGAACCAGGTCGCGCGAATGGTGGATCTGCACGCCCGGGAACCATTCGAAGGTGGAGGTGGCGATGTAGTAATCCTCGCCGACGCGGACGATCGAAGGATCGGGATGAAAGCCCGGCAGAATCGGATTAACGATTTCAGGCATGAGTCGATGCCGGATCCTTTACGAGTGTCCAGAGCAGCGCGGCGCCGAGCAGATCGAGAACGCCGAGGCAGACAAAGAACGGGGAGTATCCCACGCTGGCCACAAGACCGCCGATCGCGAGCGAAAAGAGGAGCAGGCCGAAGTTGCCGAACACGCCAGCCATTCCGGTCGCGGTTGCGACTTCACTACGCGGGAAAAGGTCCGAGGACATCGTGATCACCGTGACCGACAGGGTCTGATGCGCAAAGCCGGCCAGACAGAGGAGCGCGAGAGCAGTGTAGGGGCTCTTCATGGTTCCTACGAAAGCGACGCCACACATGATGAGCGCTCCGAACGTGAATGTCGCGCGTCGGGCGTTGATCAGAGTGAGCCCACGCCGCTGGAACTGGCGGCTCAGAAAGCCACCGAAGAC
>DATFSM010000132.1:0-45120 GCA_035262625.1 Bryobacteraceae bacterium | reverse complement strand
CCCTTTTTGAGGGCAGGGAAACGAATCTGCACGGTCACATCTGGGGCGACGCCCACCTGGCGGGACCCGTCACGCGCGTCGGCGTTGCGGGTCGGTTGACGCTCGACGATATTCATGGATGGAATCAGACGCCGCCGGGCGGGAGTCCATGGCCGCTCGCCGTAGGCGGAGCCATCGACATCCCGGGGCAAACCATCGAGGCGCGCGTGACTACAACCGGCAAACAGTCGCCCATCGACTTCCGCTACCGGGTTTCCGGCTATCTGGGAAAACCCCGCTGGGGCCTGACGGCTCTTTTCAGTCGGCTGCCGCTTTCCCCCGTGCTGGATGTCGCCCGCAACCTGGGACTTGCGATTCCGGCGGACACCAAACTGACTGGCGAAGCCGCGGGCGCCGTTGGAGTATCCATGCCCGACGGCTCGTTCCGAATGGACGGCGCGCTTCGCGTCACGAATTCGACGCTCACAGCCGCGGGAGCGCCTCCGTTGCGCATCGCCAACGCGGATCTGCGATTCGCTGGACCGACCATCGCGCTTGCTCCCGCCGCCGTTACCAATGACAGTAACGAATCCGCCTCTCTGGAAGCAGTCGCCGATGTTTCGACTGGATCGCTTGAGGTTTCGCTCACCAGCGACGGAATGTCCATCGAATCCCTCCGGCGGCAGGTTTCGGTAACAGGAGCGCCATTGCTGAGCAACGCGACCGAGGGCTCCTGGAGCGGCAGTCTGCGCTATTCGAATACAACCGGCGCGGGCGTAAGTCCGTGGAGCGGCGCGATTCACCTGAAGGATGCCGCCATCGCATTTGAAGCATTTTCACAGCCCTTGCGCATTCGCTCCGCCGACGCGGCCATTGACGGCTCCGGGATTTCGATTAAAGGGCTGAGCGTCTCGGCCGGAGGCATAGATGCGCAGGGCGAATACCGTTACGATACGGGGGCAACTCGGCCGCACCGTTTCCGCCTCAGTGTCCGGAAGGCTACGGGCGATCAACTGGAAAAGCTGTTGATGCCCACGCTGCATCGCGGAAACTTCTTCAACTACGCATTCAATTTCGGCCGCGTTCCGGAACCGGACTGGCTGCGCGCGATGCGCGCCGATGGCACGCTTCAGTTCGGTTCACTGGAACTCGCAACTTCGTCGCTGACGAAAGTGAAGGGGCGCGTGATCTGGGATGGCGACGGCATCCGCCTCTCCGGCGTTCAGGCGCAGTCGGGCGACGCTGCGTTCACAGGCGCCGCCGGGGTGGATATCTCGCAGCGGCAGCCGGCGTATACGGTCTCCGGCGCACTTAAAGGACTTCCGTGGCGATCGGGAGCGGTGGATGCGGAAGGGACCATGACCACCTCGGGTACCGGCTCGGATTTACTCACCAACATGAGCGCCAAGGGCTCATTCCGCGCCCGCGAAATCGATCTGGAACCCGTAGACACTTACGATAACATCGACGGCTGCTTCGATTGGCAATGGGATTCGAAGAATCCAAAGCTCAAGCTGACGCAGCTTGTGATGACCAGCGGCGGCGATACGTACCTGGGCGCGGCCGATATGCTCGATAATGGACAGCTTGTTCTGCGCGTCAGCGATGGAACAAAGCAGATTCAGGCGTCCGGCGCGCTGCTCAGGGGCGATTCTCTGAAACTACTTGCCCAGTAGTCTCCTGCGGCAGTCCGAACAGCGGCGCGTATTTATCCGGAAGACGAATCGGCCGGAAGTCTTTGCTCAGGAAGATGTGTTTCGTCTGCCCCACCGCAAGCCGCCGGGAATCGCAGGAAATTTCGTAGTCGAACGTGACGAACCGCCGGTTGGCCCCGGCGAGCGAGGCTACGATCGCGACATCGTCGTCATAGCGCGCGGCGCTCAGATAGCGGCAATGGGCCTCCGTCACGGCCAGCAGAACGCCGTCCTCGCCCTCCATTTCCCTGTAGTTAAAGCCTAATGACCGGCAAAGTTCGGTTCTCGCAACTTCCATCCAGACCAGATAGTTGGCGTGATATGCCACGCCCATCTGGTCGGTTTCGGCGTATCGGACGCGGATTTTCGTGGTGTGCTCGGGCACGGATTTCGATTGTATCGGCATGGCGAATACCGGTCCGCTAATCTGTAGTGGATTGCCGCGCGAACATGCTCGAAAATGTCAATCTGAAGCGGAAGCTCTCGAACGAAGAGTACGACCGCGTGCTGCCCGGCCTGCAGCGGCGGCTTTTCGATCTGCAGAAGACCTGCTGGGATAACAAAGTTTCGTCAATTGTCGTCTTTGAGGGCTGGGACGCCGCGGGGAAGGGCAGCGTGATAGCCGCGGTGATGCAGCGCCTCGACCCGCGAGGGTTCAAGCTCCACTCTACGCATCTGCCCCGGTCGGTGGAACAGAATTATCCGTGGCTCCGTCGGTTCTGGCTCCAGTGCCCGGATGCGGGAGAAATGGCGATCTTCGATCAAAGCTGGTATATCCGCACGCTGGAAGAACGCGTCGAAGGCTTGGTTCCTGAGAAGACCTGGCGCAGCGCGTTCGCAGACATACTGGATTTCGAACGCACCCATGCGGACAACGGCTCCGTACTGGTCAAGTTCTTCCTGCACATCAGCCGCAAAGAGCAGGAGAGGCGGTTCACGAAGTACGAAGCCGATCCGCTCGAAGCCTGGCGCATCACTAAGGTCGAATGGGCGCGGCACAAAAAATACGACGAGTATTTTGAAGCCGCCGAAGAAATGCTGGATGCGACCGATTCCGCCGAGGCGCCATGGACGGTGGTGGAAGCCACGTCGCGGCGATGGGCGCGGGTCAGAGTACTGAACACGATTATCTCGGCACTGGAACAGCGTCTGGGAGATCAGGCGCCGCCGCGCGAAGCCTCCGAATCCGCGGCCGCCGAGGATGCCGATATTCGGACCGCAATGGACACCTTTGACGAACGGGAGCCTCAGGATGCTTGAAAGCCTGGACCTTTCGCTCGCCCTGCCGCGCGAGCGGTATGTCGAGGAGTTGGCGCGGCGCCAGATTCAGTTGCGTGAACTCGCCTGGGAAATTTACCGCCAGAAGCGACCGGTCGTCATTGCTTTCGAAGGATGGGATGCCGCAGGGAAGGGCGGGGCCATCAAACGCATCACCGAAAAGATGGACCCGCGCGGGTATGTTGTCTATCCGATCAGCGTGCCGCTGGGCGAGGAGAAGACGAAACATTACCTTTACCGCTTCTGGATGCGCGTCCCCGAACGAGGGCAGATCGCCATCTTCGATCGCACCTGGTACGGGCGCGTGCTGGTAGAACGCGTGGAAGGGTATGCGACTCACCAGGAATGGAAGCGCGCCTACAAGGAGATCAATTCGTTCGAGCGCCAGCTGCGCGATTTCGGAGCGATTCTGGTCAAGTTTTGGCTTCATATCTCCTCTGAGGAACAACTTCGCCGTTTCGAAGAACGCAGGCGCATCCACTACAAGGCGTGGAAGCTGACGGAGGATGACTGGCGCAACCGCGAAAAGTGGAGGCTCTACGAAGATGCCGTGGAGGAGATGCTGATGAAAACCAGCACCCGCGCCTGTCCGTGGAATCTTATAGAGGGGAACGACAAGTACTTCGCCCGGGTGAAGACCCTCACGCGCCTGGTGGACGCTCTGTCGGAGGAACTGGGCTACAAGCCCGCCGACCCCGTCAGGAAAAAGCAGGCCCGCTGACGTAACCCTGCCGGTTCTGCGCAGTATAACCTGCATGGGCATTCCCGGCCGCGACCTCCGATACGCCATCCGCATATTGCGCCGCTCCCCTCTGTTTACTGGAGTGGCCATACTCTCGCTCGCTTTGGGCATTGGCGCGAACGCCGCCATCTTCACGCTCATCAATCAGCTCATTCTGCAGCCGCTCCCCGTGAAGCATCCGGAAGAACTCGTGCTGCTGACTGCGCGGGGCAAACATTACGGCAGTAATAACGGTCCCAACGCGCTCTCTTATCCGATGTACCAGGATTTCCGCGACCGCAATCAGGTTTTCAGCGGAATGTTCGCGCGTCATTCGACGACCTTCAGCCTTACTTTCGAGGGACGGACCGAACTCGCGGCGGGGGAATTCGTTTCGGGCAACTATTTTCCGGTCCTGGGCGTCGGAGCCGCGGCCGGGCGCGTATTCGGTCCGTCGGACGATCTGATTCAGGGCGCCAACCCGTTCGCCGTTCTGAGCTGGCGCTATTGGAAAACGCGATTCAACGGCGACCCGGCGATCGTTGGAAAGCCAATTGTGATCAACGGGCGTAAGTTCACGATCATCGGCGTCAGCGCCGCGACCTTCGACGGCATCGCGCCCGGCTATTCTCCGCAGATTCGTGTCCCACTGACCATGAATGACGTGTTCAGCGAGCAGTTCAAACAGCTCAACGAACGGCGCCGCCGATTCATACAGGTCTTCGGGCGCCTCAAACCGGGAATCACCTTCGATCAGGCCAAAGCGAGTCTTCAGCCCATCTTCCACCAGATCATCAACATGGAAGTGAAGATGCCCGCCTTCGCGCACGCCAGCAATTATTCGAAGGCGGAATTCCTTAAGATGTCGATGGATATGCTGCCGGCTTCGAAGGGCCGTTCGCAGCTTCGTGAACAGTTTTCCAAGCCGCTGCTGGCATTGATGGCGATCGTCGCGCTTGTGCTGCTGATCGCATGTTCTAATCTCGCCAACCTGCTGATTGCCCGCGCATCCGCGCGCCAGAAAGAGATCGCCGTTCGGCTCGCGCTCGGGGCCAGCCGCTCACAGCTTGTGGGACAACTCCTGACGGAAAGCGTTCTGCTGGCTTGCATCGGCGGTCTTCTGGGACTTGCTCTGGCGGTTTTGATTGACAAGGCGCTGATTTCCTTCCTGCCGGTCAGCACGACTCCGATGACGCTCTCGGGCTCCCCTGACTGGACTGTCCTTGGCTTTACCGCTCTGGTGTCGCTTGTGACCGGCGTTCTCTTCGGGCTAATCCCGGCGCTGCAGGCGACGCGTCCACAACTTGCTCCGACACTGAAGGATCAGGCGGCCAATGTCGTCGCCGGCACTGCGGTCGTGCTGCGCAAAACGTTGGTCGCGGGTCAGGTGGCTTTGTCGCTTCTGCTGCTCGTCGGCGCTGGATTGTTTATACAGAGCCTCAACAATCTCCGAGACCTCAAGCCGGGGTTCGAGACCGACAACCTCATCGCGTTCCAGGTCGAGCCGACGCTGAATGGGGCAAAGAGGCCTCAGGTCGTCGCGTACTATCACCAATTGCTCGATCGCCTCCGCGCGCTTCCCGGTGTTATCGACGCAGGCACGGCGGTGATGGCTCTGCTGAGCGGAGACGAATGGGACAGTTGGGTCACCATTGAGGGCTATACTGCCCGGCCGGATGAGCGTCCTGACCCTCACATGCAGTTCCCATCGCCCGGCTTCTTCAACACTATGCGGATTCCGCTGCTGCGGGGGCGCGACTTTGACGCGAAAGATGTGCAGGGCGGGCCTAAGGTCGCAATCGTGAACGCAAAATTCGCGAAGAAGTATTTCGGCAACGCCGATCCGATCGGCAGGCACATCGGCATGGGCAACGATCCGGGCACTAAGACCGATATCCAGATTGTCGGCATCGCGGGCGATACCAAATATGAGGATATGCGTCTGCCGGTCCCCGAAGAAGTTTATTTGCCCTACGATCAGCAGGATTTCTCGCTGGGCGTCAACGTTTTTGTCCACACGCGCGGCGATCCGGCGCGCATGTTTACGATTGTGCGCCAGGCGGTCACGCAGGTGGATCCCAACGTTCCGATCTATGACATGGAGACCCTGAACGATCAGGTGAACATCTCGCTCATCAGCGAACGGCTGATGGCTATGCTTTCGGCGGTATTTGGCGGACTTGCGACGGTGCTCGCGGCGATGGGGCTTTATGGGGTAATGGCCTATGTCGTTGCGCGCCGCACTCGTGAAATCGGTATTCGCATGGCGCTTGGCGCGAACCGCCATTCCGTCGTATGGCTCGTGATGCGCGAAGTCCTCTTGCTTTCGGTCGCCGGAGTCATTGTGGGCTTAGGCGCCGCGTGGGCTGTGACCCGTCTCGTCGAATCGCAGTTGTTTGAGGTGAAGCCGTCCGATCCGGTCACGCTCGCGCTTTCGACGCTTGGAATCGCGCTCGTGGCGATTCTTGCCGGCTACGTCCCGGCGCGAAGAGCTACTGGTATCGACCCGACGAAAGCTTTGCGGTTTGAATGAGTCCTCCGGCCCCGGATCGGGTGAGCAGATAGAATCCAGGCGAGGGGGCACGTCGATGGAAATCAAGAGAGCCGGCACGCAGCCGTCCGCAAAAGGGTCTTCGGGTTGGTTCACGGGAACCGTCCGCATTGACCCGCTTTTTCAGGCGCCCGATCCGGCGTTTGTTCAGGGCGCGAGCGTCACGTTCGAGCCTGGCGCCCGGACAGCCTGGCATACGCACCCGCTGGGCCAGACGTTGATCGTCACGTCGGGTTGCGGTTGGGCGCAGCGCGAAGGCGGACCCGTCGAAGAGATCCGCCCCGGCGACGTGGTCTGGTTCTCGCCCGGCGAGAAGCATTGGCACGGCGCAACCCCGACTACGGCCATGACCCACACCGCCGTTCAGGAAAAGCTGAATGGAAAGGTCGTCGAGTGGATGGAACACGTCACGGACGAGCAATATCGGAAGAGTTGAGTTACGCTTGCGCCTAGCAGGCCGCGAAAAGCGGCTCGCCGCGCAGGCGCACAGCAACTCTGGAGTTTTCAGGCTCACTGTGTAGTGAGAGAGGCTTCCCCATAGGGAGATACGCGGCCTAAATGACCGGGTTTTTCATCAATGCGACGATGCGCGTGGGCCGCACCATCAGTCGACCCGATCAGGCGGCCCAGTCACGTGGGTGCCCTGCATCGCCAGGTTCGTCAAAGCCTCGCAGACCGAGGCGTCCGCCCGCCAGGCGATCAAACTGACGAACGCCAGCGCAGTTACATGATTCATGCCTCTGGATCATAATCCGATTAGCGCCTCTCGACCCCATGTCCCATTCATCCGCCGTTTCTTCCGACTGCCTCACTGGGATCACCGTCCTTGATTTCTCTCATGCCCTTGCCGGCCCGTTCTGTACCCTTATGCTTGCGGACTTCGGGGCGAAGGTGTACAAGCTGGAAAGCGCATCCGGCGGCGATATGGGCCGCGGCTGGGGACCGCCATTCGCAGGTCCTCACTCATCGTTCTTTCTCGGGCTGAATCGCGGGAAATACGGGATCTCGATCGATCTGAAAAAGCCGGAGGGCGCCGAACTCTGTCTGCGCATCATGGAAAAAGTCGATGTCGTGGTCGAAAATTTTCGGCCCGGCACTATGGATCGCCTTGGTCTTGGCTATTCCACAGCGTCGGCGCGCAATCCTGGACTGGTCTACTGTTCCATCTCCGGCTACGGACAGCAGGGCCCCTCCCGCGATGAAGCCGCCATGGATCTGATCGTGGAATGTTCCAGCGGCTTCATGAGCATCACCGGAACGGAAGAGGGCGAACAGGTGCGGAGCGGTTACGCCGTGGCTGATATTAATGCTGGCCTCTTTTCCGTTATCGGCATTCTGTTGGCTCTGCGGGCGCGAGACGTGACCGGTCGAGGCCAGTACGTCGACATATCCATGCTGGATTCGATGATCTCGGCCATGTCCTCGAATTACATGTCCTATCTCGGTTCGGGAAACGTGCCGCGCCCGCTCGGCAGCGGCTTCCCGACCGTCGTCCCCTACCGCGTTTTTGAAGGCAGCGACCGGCCCTTTTCGATCGCGATCGGCAGCGAAAAGCTCTGGACGGCCTTCTGCCGCGCGATCGATCGCGATGATCTTGAAAACGAACCGGAGTTCGCTACAAACGCTATGCGTGTGCGGAACCGCCATCGGCTCGAAGCGATTCTGGCTCAGGAATTCCGGAAGCGCACGATGTCTGAGTGGATCGAACGCCTCCGGGCGGTTGGCATTCCGTGTTCGCCCGTCCGGAGTTTTCAGGAAGTGGCGGAGGATTCTCAGACGGCCCTTCGAAACATGTTTCCGACAATCAACTGCCCGCTCGCCGGACCGCATCGTGTTATCGGGCCCGCCGTGAAGCTCTCCGACACTCCGGGCAGGATCGGAGCGCCCGCGCCGAAACTGGGCGAACACACCAATGCCGCGCTAAGCGAACTTCTGGACCTCGATACGAATCAGATCCAGGCGCTTGGGGAATCCGGCGTGATCACTCAGAGTAGATAAACTTCACGAAATTGGCCACATTTGTGTTCGGCCAGTCGGCGTATTTCGTTTTGATCTCGTCTGAAATCTGCTTGCCTGCCTGATCCGCATTCACACCCTGCTGCTTGAGCGCGAGGGCGCGGCTGCGCACGTCACTGATGAAGGCCTTCTCCTGGGCGACCATCGCGCCGTCCCCTGGCGCGCTGTGGTCCGGCAGCACGTGAGCCACATTGAGAGCCGCCACTTTGTCCAGAACCGCCAGCCAGCTCGCCGCGGAACCGCCATTCATCGGAATGTTCGGTACCACCTTGTTCTGCACCACATCGCCCGAGATCAACGTTCGATCGGGCTCCACGAAAATCAGCTCATCGCCCTTCGTGTGCGCCGCGCCGAACCAAAGCAGCCGCACAGTCACTCCGCCCAGGTCCACCGTGGCTTCGTCTGTGAACTGCACATCTGGCGTCCGCAAGTTCACGTCACTCAGGAGTTGCTTCTGCTGTTCATTCCGGCTCGCGAACATTGCGACCATCTCTTTGCCGCGCGCCTCCATCTCGCCCTGCTGCGTCGCGTCGCGGATCAGAGTAGCCGAGGCAGGGAAGCCGGCATCGCCTGCGGCGTGCTCCGGATGAAAGTGCGTGGTTGTGAGATAGAGCTTCGCGTTCGGCGCGGAAAGTTTCGCCGCGACCTTCGCCGCCGTTTCGCCGTTCTTCGGCCCAAGGCCGGTATCGACCACCAGCGTCCCCCGCGACCCCACGACGATCCCGATATTCGGCCACCCCATGATGGCCCATACGTGGTCCGAAACCCGCGTTGTGGTTTCCCCAAGCACCGGATTCTGCTGCGCCCATGCACTCGCCGCCGCCAGCGCGGACACAATCACAAGCTTCAGAGACATCGCATGCCTTCCTTTCTCCGTACTATTCTCTTTCACAAACCGCCCCGCCGCATGCGGGAACGCGATGATCGAGCGTTTCCCGGATGTTAGATTCACATTATTGGACAGCCCCACTCTTCCGGAGAAGATCCTCCTTTTCATACTCATCGCCGCGGCCATAGCGGGTTTCTGGTATCGGTTTCGCCGCGTCGCCGGAATCATCTCCGCTGCAAAGCCGGATCCGGGATTCCACCTCGGATCGCTGGTCCCGCGAATCCGGGATTTTGTTTCGGAAGTGCTCCTGCAGTCGAAGGTTATCGCGCAGCGACCGATCGCCGGAGCCGCCCACGCGCTGGTTTTCTGGGGATTCTGCGCGTTTTCGCTGATCACCATTAATCACATCGCGGCGGGGTTCGGGTTTCCGCTTCTTTCGCGCGAAGGCGGTTTTGGAAAATTGTGGTTCGCGTTCGCGGCGCTCTTCGCTGTCGCTGTCGCAATCTCCATCACCTATCTCGCGGCGAGAAGGTTCCTCGCGCGGCCCATCTGGCTCGGTAAAGTCGCTCCGGAGTCGGGGATCATAGCCGCCCTGATCTTCCTCCTGATGGTGACCTATCTGGGAGGCCTCGCCGTCGCGGAGCAATCCGCCTTCGGCCGCGTGTTCTGGTGGGGTCATACTCTGGCGCTGCTGGTGTTTCTCCCGCTGATCCCCCATACGAAGCACCTTCACCTGGTGCTGAGCCCGGCGACGATCCTGCTGAAGCGTGAGCGTTTCAGCGATATTCCGCCGCTCGCGGGCGACGAGGACTTCGGGCTTGTGAACGGCAAGGACGTCACAAATATCGATGCGCTGCAGGCCTTTTCCTGCGTTGAGTGCGGCCGCTGTACCCAGCACTGCCCGGCTTTCAACACGGGCAAGGAACTCAACCCGAAGCAAATCATTCTGGGGCTGCGCTCCTATCTGAGTTCCGAAGGGGCCGCCTCCGAAGCCACTTTGCTGGGCGCTCACATCTCCGAAGAGGCCGTCTTTCAGTGCACCACGTGCGGCGGATGCGAGTTCCAGTGTCCCGTCGGTATCCAGCATTTGCCTTTGATCGTCGGGATGCGCCGGGGCGCGGTCAACACCGGCGCCTGGGAGGACTCTTACGGAACCAAGCTGTTCCTTACGATGGAACGTAACGGGAATTCGCTGGGGATGGCCTCCGGCGAACGCGCTAAGTTCATTGAGAAGAACGCGCTGCCCCTCTACGACGGGAGTCAGGAGTACTGTCTCTGGCTCGGTTGCATGGGCGCCTACGATCCCGCGGGGCGCGAGACCATCCTGGCGCTCGTGAAAATCCTTCGTTATCTCGGCATCAGCTTCGGCGTGCTGAGAAAAGAGAAATGCAACGGGGACCCGGCGCGGCGTCTCGGCAACGATCTTCTCTTCACCACGCTTGCCGAAGAGAATATCGAAACGATCGGCGCCGCGGGCGTGAAAAAGTTCCTGAGCATTTGCCCGCATTGCGTACGAACCATGAGCACGGACTGGCGCGAGGCCGGGCAGACAGTGGAAATCGAGCACCATTCCGAGCTGCTGGCCCGCCACAAAATGCGCCTGCCCGTCGTTGCCGACGACCAGCGCGAGAAGGTGGTCTATCACGACCCTTGCTATCTCGGCCGCTATCGCGGAGTCTACGATGAGCCGCGCGAAACGCTACGCCGCGCCGTGGACCTGCTGGAAGCACCGCGCAACCGCGAGCGATCCTTCTGCTGCGGGGCGGGCGGCGGTCAGATGTTCCTCGGCGAAGAAAAGGGAAAACGCATTAACCTCGCGCGAGCGGAAGAGCTTGCGGCCACCGGCGCTGAAACGGTCGCGGCGGCATGTCCCTTCTGCGCGTCGATGTTCCGCGATGCCCTGAAGGCCGTGTCGCCCGCACCTCCCAAGCTTGTCGATATCGCGCAATTGACTGCGAGGAGTCTTCCGGATTGACGCCGGAGTCAATGCGTTCGGTCGTCAGTAGAGCGAAGGACGGCTTCCGCCGCCGAGCAGCGACGGGCTGACCTGCGAGATTACATGGCTCCCTTCATTCCCGCCCACGGCGAACATGATCGAGAGCACGGGCAGGCCACCGGCCCGCAGAGTGAGCCCGGCGGAAAAGCTGTGCGCCAGATGATCGAAGCCGAGTTGGTCCCGAGTCGCCGCCACCTTTCCCTGGTCGTACGTGAAAATCATTCCGAGGGGCAGGTTGCCCACCGCGTGTTCGAACGAGACGCGGAACAACATCAGGTTGGGCGCGCGAAAACGGTAATCTGCATAGCTGGCCAGGTAGGTATCGCCATTAATATCCGCGCCGCCGAGCGTTGGCATGAAGTAAATCGGAACTGTGTTGCCGGAAGGGACAAACGATTCCATCAGAAGCAACCGGACACCGATGCTGCCTTTGAGATTTCTCGAAGAGGTAACTGGCGGACAGGACAAGTTCGTCTCGGTTCGCGCACAGGCGTCAGGTCCATTGAACGATCGCGGCGGTTCGGGAACCGATTTCCCGTAGAGCAGGAATTCGTGATTCAGATCGAACGACATCCGCGTGAACGTGGCGCTTGAACCGGCATATTCTTTGAACGCGACCTGGTAATTGAGGCCGAGGCGGCCGAAATCGGGCGTCATTGAGAGGCCCTGCGCAAACTGCCCGTAAGATTTGTGATCGCCCAGCCCCGGCGCGGTTGCGGGCGTATAGATCTGTTCAATCGACGGAACCGTCCCGGGCACGCCGGAACGAAGGTGTATGATTCGCGCGTTGGCCTCGCCGAAAAGCCGCAGATTGATGGGCGTCCAGAGCGGAACATCGGCATGCGAGCCCGCGATCGTCTGCGTCATGCCGAAATACGCCAGGTTCGACCGCGACGTATTCTGGCCGATTCCGTAGTAACTGAGCTGATTCAGCGATTCGGTCTGAACATATCCGGTTATGACCGTGCTCATTTGTCGCAGATCCGAAGCTGCTCCCGGCGTTCCTGCGCCGGGCAGGACCACCGTCGGTTTCTCTCTGGTGTATCGAGCCGTCAGATAGAGCCCCGCGCGCCACGATCGATTGCTCGATGCCACGCCGTCGATATCCCATCCGAAGCGCCAGTGTGTGATCGTGTCGCCGCCGGGTCCCGGAATATGATGCGGGACTGTGTGATGCGCGAACGTCAGGGCAGGGCCCGCCGCGAACCCGTTTCCCGGCGAAAGGCTACCCACCGCTATGTGAAAGGGATGATCGGTAAACAGGGTGGTCGCGCAGGGCAGGATCTTGAACTGCCCGCAGGAATCGGCGAGGCGCGAGGCTTCAGAGTCGCCAAAGGCGGGAACCCCGGCGAGAAGCGTCCCCAGGACTCCGACTGCCGCGCGGCGTTTCATTGCGCCCCGCCAGCAGCCGCGACCGGATGCAACAATGCCGTCACCTTGTCGATGTATTCGCCCGCCTGAGCTACTGTCTGGATCTTCGCGATGTCGATGCCCGTCTGGTGCTCAGGCGGCAGGGTCATCTCCACCTGATGAATATGGTGGATGTGTTCATAGAGCAGTGTCGATATCGGCCGGTCCGGATTGCCGGGCCCCGGTTGAGTCATCGGGATGGTCTCGCGGCGCATGCCCGTAAGCGCATGCGCCGCATCGCCGAGGCCGAAATGAAAGGCGTCCGGACGCGCCGTATCGCGCGACAGCAGATCCAGAAACGTCTCGGCCTTTGCTTCGCGCTGAGTGCGGGTGGCGTAGTTGGGATCGATGAAGAAATTGGTCACGGTGGCGGGAATCGACGCATGCTCAAAGATTCGGTCCTTCACGACCGTGCCCGCTTCCACCCAAGGCGAAACAAGCACCGCCGGGACACGAACGCCCAGGCGGTCGAACTGGAACCCCGTTTGCGAATCGGTATTGCCGTCGACATGATCGGGCGGGAGATTGGGCGGCGAAACGTGATCGTATAACCCGCCGTGCTCGTCGTACACAATGAGGAGCGCTGTGTTTTCCCATTTGGGGGATTGCCGGATCAGGTTGTAAACCGTACCGATGAAGTTGTCACCCGCGCGCACGTCGTTGTCGGGGTGCTGGTCGTTGGCCAGATCGTCGCCGTCTTTGTAGTTCGGCTCCAGAAAGCTGTACTGCGGGAGCCGGCCCATTTCGCAATCCTGCTGGAACTGCTTAAAGAGACCGAACAGTTCCGGCTGATTTTTCAGGAGGAATGTAAGCCCGAGCGTTGAACTGCTCTGGTTGTAGTAATAAAGCTTGGCGGTGTGTCCGGCCGCCTGCATTCGCTGGTAGATGCTGGGAATCGGCTTGCCGACATAGTTGACGCTCATATCGGTGTGTCCGAAGGATGTACCGAAATGCGCGAACGCGCGATTGCAAAGCGTCGGACCCGGGATTGACGAAAACCAGCGCGTGAAAACCGCGTAGCGCTGCGCGAGGGTTGTAAGCACGGGCAGTTGACCCGGCGCGAAATACTTCATGATGTCGCGCGACGAAGGAACTTTTCCGGTCTTCTGAAAATAGGCGCGCACGAACCCCTGCATGTTGGGAGTGCGCGCCGGCGATGTGTCCCCGTTGAAAATCTGAAGATCGACATCCGGGTAGTGATGGCCGGGATCGTCGTTCAGTTGCCCTTGATAGTCGGCGTCGCTGCTGACGGTCACCTTCGCGCCCGTGGTGTCGGGGTTCGATTCGTCGCCGTTGAGTCCGTCGATATCGGGGTTGAGCGCCTTGAGGCCGCCGAGCATGTGGTCGAACGACCGGTTTTCCATCATCAGAACGACCAGATGTTGAAGCTGCTGTTGTCCAGGAGTCATGTCTTTTTCGGAAGCAGAGGCCCCACGACTGGCGGCCACACATTTGTAAGTGATAAAGACGGCGGCCAACGTTTCACGGCGTGGCGCCGATGCGCGATCGCGCGGCGAATCTAAGTGGCGCGAATCAGGTCAGAATTCCGGGCAGCGGCTTCGTACTGTCGGCGAAGCGCTCCAGGGGGTTCCCCATTGCGGTGAGAATCGCGAGCCAGAGGTTCGAAAGCGCCGTATCTTCCGGATACATCGGACTCTGGCCCGTAGCCAGCTTGCCACCCGCTTTTCCCGCCACCACAACCGGCAGGTTGTGCATGTTGTGGCTGTTCCCGTCGCTCAGCGCGGAAGCGAAGATGATGGCGGAGTTGTCGAGTACGTTGCTCTCGCCTTCCTTCGCGTCGCGGAGTTTCCCCAGCAGGTATGCATACTGCGCCACATACCATTTGTTGATGAGCTGATACTGCCTGAGTTTTTCGGCGTCGTTCGCGTGATGCGACATATCGTGATGACTGCCGCTCACGCCTTCGAGCCAGCGGAAACTCACGTTGCTGACGGCATTGCCGAACATGAAGGTGGAAACGCGTGTGGCGTCGGTCTGGAAAGCCAGCGCGATCATGTCGAGCATCAACCGCACGTGTTCGGCGTAGTCCTTTGGTTCTTCGGGAGGCGGCGTAACGCCCTTGAGTGGAACGCGAGGCTTCCACTGCTTGTTTCCGTTCGCGGCGGAGCTTTCCGCGCGCTGTTCGAGGGAGCGCACTATCGAAAGATACTCATCGAGCCGGCGCCGATCCGTCTGGCCGAGTTCCGCCCGAAGATCCTTCGCATCCCCAAGCACGCGATCCAGCAGAAGCGCCTCGTCCTTCGCATCATCGCGGCGCGGCTCCGCTGCGCGCAGCAGTCTCTCGAAAACCGAGCGCGGGTTGGTTTCGCGAGCGAGCGGCGTCGTCGGGCTGCTCCAGGCGATATGGCATCCGTACACGCGCGTATATCCGACAGCGAGATCCACGCCCGTGGCCTCGGGCGAGATTCCCAGCTCGAGCGAGGGTAGCGGGGTTGCGTTGCCGATGTGTTGCGCGGCGATCTGATCCATCGAGACGCCGTGACTGTTCAGGTCTTCGCCCAACGTTTTCTGAATGCGTGTGGAAGTCAGGATGGCTGCTTCCTTCACATAGTGGCCGTCGCCGTCCTTCGCCGCTTCGTTCCACAGGTTCCGCGGCACAATGATCTGATCGCGGAACGCTTCGAGCGGCTGCAGGGTGGGGGAAAGCTTGAAATCCTTGCCGGCGCCTTCCGGCGCCCACGCTGACGTGTTGACGCCGTTCGGCATATAGAGAAAAGCCAGCCGAACGGGCGCCGGGACTGCTTTTGAGGGCGCGGCGGGCATCATCGCTTCCAGCCAGGGAAGAGCGAGCGTTACGCCCGCGCCGCGAAGAACCGTCCTGCGCGACAGTGGAAACCGGGTCTTCTTCATTTCGCGGAACCTGCCTGATAACGGAACACCGGACTCATGACAATCCCTTCGATCAGCGTTTGCGACTTGTAACCATTCTCCGACAGTTGGGCCAGAATCGCATCTACGGCGCAACGATCCTTGAGCGTGAGGCCGCGGCCCAGTGCGAAACCGAGCATCCGGCTTGTGAAGCTGCGCAGGAACAGATCTTTCCTCGCCAATAGCAGCGCGCGCAGCTCATCCGGTCCGGCGAACGACGCGCCATCTGGCAGCGTCCCGGTATTGTCGACCGGCTTGCCGGCGTCTTCCGTCCGCCATTGTCCCAGGGCGTCGTAGTTTTCCAGCGCGAATCCGATGGGGTCGATTCGGCTGTGGCAGCCTGCACAGGCGGGGTCCGCGCGGTGACGGGCGAGCCTTTCGCGCATGGTGGCAGGCTGTGTGTCCGCATGCTCTTCCAGAGTCGGAACGTTCGGCGGCGGAGGAGGCGGCGGAGCGCCCAGGATCGATTCGAGCACCCATTTCCCTCGTAGCACGGGACTCGTTCGGTAGGGATACGACGAGACCGCCAGCACCGCCGACATGCCGAGGACGCCGCCCCTGTGGCTGTCGGGCGGCAGTTCGATCCGCTTCGGTTGCTCGTCCAGTTCTTTGGGTAGCTTCTTCAGATCGAATCCGTAGAGAGTCGCGAGCTTCTTCGTAAGAATGGTCCAGTTGGAATCGAGCAGGTCCGTAATCGGGGCATTTGTCGCCAGCAGGGTATGGAAGAAAACGGCAGGCTGGAATCCGATATCAGCGCGAAGCTCGGCGTCGCTTACATACTTGGGAAACAGCTTCGCGTCGGGCGTGAGATCGCGGCCAAGGTTTCGCGTGCCCAGCCATTGGCCTGTGAAGCTGTCCACAAAGCCCATCGACTTGCCGCTGCGGAGCATGCGACCGATTTCTTCATGCAATACTTCAGGCTCGTGCAGCTTTCCGAGGCTCGCGAGGTCGAACAGCATTTCGTCCGGCATCGAGCCCCACAGGAAATAGGACAGTCGCGAGGCGAGAGCGTAATCGTCCAGCGGCCGCGCCACCGGCCCGGGATTCGGAGGAACCGAAAGGAACAAAAAGCGCGGCGACATCAGCACGCCGCGCAGCATGAACACCACTGAATGGTCGAAGTCCAGATGTTCGCGCTGGGCCGCCTGAAAGAGCGCGAGGAATGGCTGTTTCTCCGTCTCCGTAACCGGGCGGCGAAACGCGCGTGGAAGGAAGCCGTCGAGGATCTGCCGCGCAGCAGCCGCCGGCGTGAGCGACTTCGATGGCTCTACGATGCCGATCCGCGCCCGGGCTCGTGAATCCCGGATCGCGAATTCCAGAGTTCGTTTCGCCGCGTCCCGATACTTCTCCGCGAGTAGCGGGGAAAGCGACAGGATCTCAGCGGCGTTATCGAACCCCTCTCCTCCGGCGCCGTCCGCCGGAAGATCGTGGCCAGCGTCCTGGTGAACATTCAACAGTTCGCGAATCGTTGCGGTGTACTCGTCGCGGTTGAGCCGACGGATGGGAATCGGTCCCGCTACAGCGCCGTTCGCGCACGCTCCCGAATGCATGCCGCCGTCAACCCATGACAGGAACTTCTCTCGCTCATCCGCCGCGGGCGTCGGAGCGTTTCGCGGCGGCATCTCGCTTGCGCGGACGCGCGCGAGAACGCGGCTCCATCGATAGGTGTCCGTCTCCGCAGTCGGCGCCGCAATCTCCCGGGCATTGAATCCGGCCGCGGGCTTCGTTCCTGAGTGACAGGAGACGCAGTATTTATCGAGGAAAGCGCGGCCTTCCACCGGCGCGGCGGTGGCGATTCCAACTGCAACCAGCGACAGAAGCGCGCAGCGTAACGCCGTCATGCGATCCGCCGAAGCACCAGCGTTGGTCCCGGTTTTTCGTCCTTTTCCTTTGAAGAACTCTCGCGCTCCCGGGTCAGTTCGATCTCATTTCCCCGGATGATGCCCCTGAAGGTGAACTTATTGACCTGTCCGTTCAACTCGGTCGTGACCGTGAATGTGATCCGGTCGCCCTCGATCTTCAGGTCCTTGAGGGGATTGCTCTCGTTGTCGCCATACATTTTCCCGGAGACGCCGCCGGACGCCTCGGCAAACCGGAACGAAAAGTCCTGCGGGTCGCGATTGGGTTCGGTTAACTGCCCCGTCCAGATCCCGGCCACTCCGGCCGCATGCAGCGACGATGCCAGGAGAGCAAAAAGGCAGAGCCTGCGGAACACGGGGCCAGTATATCGGATGCCCCATCTATCACCGGAAAGCGCTGAGCAACCGTCCGGCGCCGCCGCGTACTCCCAAACCGTCGGCACGGCTGTGGAAATAACGCTCGTTGATCGCGTCGCCGTTGAGATCCTCGATTTGCGCGAAACCCAGCCTGCGAAGATGCGCCTCGATTTCGGACGGAGAGAGGAATAACCGAAACGGTTCGCCGATCTGCGCGACGCGTTCGGCCAGTGCTTCGAAGGCGCGGCGCTGCATTTCTTTCATCGAGGAGGGCGGGACGCAATAGTCGAACACCACTCCGCTCCCCGCTGGCTGTGCGGCGATGAACGCGAGAGTCGCATCGAACGCCGCGCGCGTGAGATAAGGAGTTACACCCAGCCAGGAAAAAAACGCGGGCGCCTCTTTGAGTCCTGCCTGTCTAAGTTTTTCCGCGAGGCTTTCGCGCTCGAAGTCCACCGGCGCAAATTTCATATTCGGAGGGATGGCGATTTCAGCGCGCGCCAGTAGCTGCTTCTTCCATTCCTGAGTAGCCGGATGATCCACCTCGAACACGTTGACCTCTGCGTACGGGTTGCGGTAAGCCAACGTATCCAGACCGGCGCCGAGGATCACATATTGCCTCGCGCCGGCCTCGACCGCTCGCGCCAGTTCGTCTTCGGCGAATCGGCTGCGCACAGCCATGAATGCGCGAAACATGCGCGACACGGCTTCCGGCTCGCCGGCGCGAGGACGCCACTCGCCGCCTGTGATGCGAAGCGCGAGACGATCCGCGAAAACCAGCGGAGCGTCCTGCGTCTGATGGGCGGCGCGCCGCAGCGCGACTCCCCAGGCGGTCCGGCTCGGCTGAGGCAGCATCCGGGGGTCAGTCGGTAAGCGGTCGAATCAGGCGCAGCGCGGGGCGCGTGTTGTACTCGTTCCTGTAGTTCCGATGCTCGGCGTCGTCGGGAAAGCGCTCGATCGCCGGATACGGATAAACGCTCATCCCGTGAAACGGCAAAGGTTCAACAGAGGTTCCGAAAGCCGTATTCGCATCCCGGTCCTTCGCCCATCCATCAACCTTCATCAGATAATCGCGCGTCCAGCCGGGCTTGAGGGGCGGCAGGGCGCTGCCATCGAAGCGGAGGGAAAGTTCATCTCCGGAGCCCATGATGATCAGCCGGTCGTCGATGTCGCGCGCGAGTTCACGTACGTCACCGTAACGCGTGTAAAGCCCCGGCGTCGGATTCCAGAAAGACGTCGCCGAAACGTTTCCGTAGAAGTATGTGTCGGGCTGCAGCCGCCGCGGATCGATCTTAGGCTCTGAAAAGCCGCGGAACCGCAGGTCTGCCGATGTCATTCGCGCTTCGGTCTGAACAACCTCAGGCGCCCCCGCATCTTCGCTCAGAAAGATCTCGTCCCAGTACACGCACAGGTTCGTTACTATGCGAACCTCTCGCCGCGAGGACGGGAACTTCAAATCAACGGCGATTGATTTCGGCTTACCGGCCGGCATCCCCATATCGGAGTTGACCGTAACCCACGCGCCCGATGCGTCGCGCATCTGCAGCATCGGCATCACCAGACCGGTTTTACTCTCCTGCGAAGCTGCCCGGAACGTACTGCCGTCGGGCCAGTCCACCCACCCGTTGAGCAGCAGCACGGCATGTCCGTTCGGCGCCGCGCCGGTGAAATCCAGATCGAGAGTATGCATCTCGGCAACTCCCGACTCCGTTCGCGCAAACTGATCCGGATAGCGGCGATCGCGCTTCAGAACCTTATCGAGTACGTCTCGCCCCCGATCATCGTGCGCGGCGCGCGGATAAATCCGTTGCCGGACGCCGAACAGACGATCCTCCGGATACGGCGGGGATTTGAACTTCTCATTCGTATAAATCTCGGTTCCCGCCGGATGATCTATCGCGAACAAGCGCACCTGGTCCAGATAGGAAACTTCGCTCAGTTCCTCTGTGATCCGGACGTCATAGCCGCCATTCACCGGCGTCAGCGCAGGCCCAGGAATCGACACATATTCGTCGTGATCCACGGGAAAGTAGGAGCCATCCCCGTCGCTTGCGCCGAGGGGCGCCACTCCGAGCACATCCGTGATGAACTGAAACTCTTTTCCGTTCCATGTCCAGATCATGGGGCAGGAGCCCGATAGCCTCTGCGCCTCTTCGTATCGGTAATACTTGCCGGCAGCCTGCTTCGTCTCGTTCTGGATGAGCCCGTTCATCCAGGTGATGCGAACCACGTCGGCTTGCGTATGATCGCCGAGGTCGAACGCGAGGGGAACCCCCTGGTACATCCGTTTCGTGTACAACTGGCCCGCCTTCACCTCGACTTCGGCGTCCTGCCCGAGCTTCAGGCTCTTTACGCCGGCAAGCTGCACGCCGATCCAATGCCTTCCGGCAGGCGGACGGCTGCGCATGAAATGCACCCCGCCTTCTGCATCGATGCGGGCGAGATCTTCCCATCCGTCATGGTCAAAGTCAGCCGCCACCTCGTTCGGCCTACGGGCGACGCCAAGGTAAGGCGTGCGTTCGTAATGCCCGCCCATTCGGTCACGATAAATGAGAGGCGGTCGGTCCTGATAAAACACTGCGATATCGAACGCTTTCGAATCCGGGACCAGCCGTAGTTTCGACGCCTGCGTCACGACGCCGCTGACAAAAGGAAAATCGGCAGTGCGGTCCGCGAAGCCCGCAGCCCCCTGATTCCGCGCCAACGCCGGAGCGTTGCCGAACAGCAGCAGGTCGAGATCGTAGTCGTGGTCGTAATCAACCCAAACCGCCCGGTCGAACCGCCGATGCGGCAGGGCGGCATCGATGCGCGAGAACTTCCCGCCGGTGTTGCGGTAAAGCGCGGGCCCGTCCGTTGTGAGAACGCAAAGATCCATCAGGCCATCGTTATCGAAATCGCCGGGCGCGATATCGACTACGTTTTTGAGCTCGGAAAGACCCGAATCCGTTACCGGCGTCACACCGTTTTTATAAAGACGCGCCCCGCTCTCGGACCACACCAGCAAATCGGCCTGACCCTTTCCTGTGGAGTCGATTACGGCCAATCCAGCCGTCCTGGGTTCAACCGTTCCCTCCAGCTTGCGATCTTCATAAGAAGGGCTCAGCGGCTGCCCCGTGTCGCTGCGCGGAGGATCGTAGATCTCGGCATAATTGCACCAATCGACATCCTCGGGTGTTGCCGAGCCTTCCTGTTGCTTTTTCAGATCCTGAAACGTCTGCAGTTGTTTCGCAGCGTCCGACGCGCGTCCGGTCTGCCGGTAAAGGTTGTAAAGCTGGAAATGCGCCGCCGCCAGCAACGGATTGAGCTTCGACGCCTGTTCGAACTCGGCGATCGCCTCGGCAGACTTGCCCGTCTGCCGGTAGAGCGCTCCAAGCTGGTAATGAACGATCGGCTCATCCGGCGTCAACCGAAGCATGCCCCGGAACTGGTCAATGGCGGGTTCGGCGTCGCCATTTTTGCGATAGTAAATCCCCAGATTGAACCAGGTGTGCGGCAGCTTCGGATCGTTCTTCTGTACTTGCCGAAGCAGCGGGATCGCCTGATCCGCCTTCCCCGCGCGAAGCAGAGACAGCGCATAGTTCAGCTTCTCGCGGTTGGAATTCGGCGCCAACGCAAGAGCCTTCCTGAATTCAGTGACCGCTTCATTCGCGGTGGTTGGATTCTCGTAGAAGGCTTTTCCGAGGTTTCGGTCCTGCTCGAGCTGCTCTTCAACGGAGGGCGTTGCGCCGCTGAGTACCAGTGCGGCCGAAAACGCCGCCAGAGCCGAAACGTTTCGCTTGCTCATAGAGGAAACACCACCTCGGTTTAGGATTCCTCTATTGTCCGCGATCGTAGCTTTCTATTCGTAAACGCCTGCGGCTTTGAAGTCGCCGGCCTTCACAATCAAGACGGCTGAGGGATCCACGCGCTTCCGGAAAACCGAATTGACCTGATCCAGGGTAAGAGCTTTGATCTTCGTCTCGAGTTGCTCGTCCCAAGAGAGGGTCCGATCCGAATTTTCCCGCGTCAGAATCAGACCGACCAGCGACGCATCCTGCGACCGGCCGACCAGCCGCTCATCCAGATATGCCTTTTTCGCCGCCGCCAGCTCTTCCGCGGTGAATCCGTTCGTCAATGTCTTTTCCAGTTCATCCCGGAAACTCGCCTCAACCTTCGGAGCGTTCTTCGGGTTACTGATCGCCCCCGCCGAAAGTACCGCCGCATCGCCCTCCGACGCGGCGGTGAATGTTGAGCTCACCCCGTAGCTCAGACCCTCCTGGTTCCGGATACGGTTCGGCAGCCTGCCCGAAATCGAGCCACCCAGCATGTAGTTCGCAATCAGCATCGCAGCGTAGTCCGGATCGGAATCCGACATCTGAATCCGAAAACCGGCGTCGAACTGCGCGTTCTGCTTGTCAGGCGTTTCGATCTTCAGATTCGACGGCGTTGTTTTCAGATAGTGTGACTGAATGCGAGCCCAGGATGCCTGCGTGCTCCAGGAGTTCAGTAAATCGTTGCCTGCCTTCTTCACCTCATCGGGCTGGAACTGACCCACAACGACCAGCAACGCGTGCGACGCACCGTAATACTCCTGATGGAACTGCTTTACATCACTCAGGGTCACCTTCTTCAGGTCTTGGATCTGCTCGTCAATCGACCGCACATATCGAACGTCGCCCGTCGGAAACGGACTCAATGCCCGCTGCAAGGCGTCCACAGCCAGCGACGCGGGTTCCGTACGGCCGCGCTCGACCGCCGCAATCATTTGTTGCTTCACCTGCTCGAAGTCCGATTCCGGAAACGCCGGGTCACGAAGAATCTCCACGGCCAGCCGCATCGCGGGTATCAGATTGGGTGATTTTGCGGTGATGGAAGCCGATTGGGACCCGACGGCGCCCCCACCGCCGCCCCTGCCGCCGCGGCCGCCTCCGCCGACGTTGATCTGCGCGTCCAGCTTCTCCATTTCATCCGCGATCTGCTGCCGGGTTTTGGTCTTTGTCCCGCGCATCAGCAGCGCCGACGTGATCTGCGCCACGGCATTCTTCCCGGCAAGCGATTTCTCATCGCCGAAGCGAAGCTCCAGAATCGCGCTGGCAGTTCCTGCGCGGTTGGCCTTCGGCAGCATCGCAAGCTTCGTCCCGTTTGGAAGGGTTGCCCGTGTGATGTGCTTTTCAATGTTCTGCGGAGTCGGATCAAACGCCTCGCTATCGCCGACCGAAAGCGCCGTCTTGTACCCGTTGAACATAGTCTGGAGATCCGGCGACGCGGGGACCACGGTGCGGTCGGGAGCGGAGGTCGGAATGAACTCCCCGACCGTCATGTTCGACTCCTTGAAATACAGCTTCCCGACGCGCGTGAGATCCTCCGGCGTGACCTTGCTGATGTCGTCGTAATTCGAAAAGAACAGCCGCCAGTCGCCCTGCGAGGCAGCCTCACTGAGATCCATCGCCATCGCCTGCGAATTCGCCAACGCCCGCTCGGAGCCGCGCAGGATTCGCGTCTTCGCGCGCTCCACCTCGTCCTTCGACGGCGGTTCCGTCACCATTCCGGCGATTGTGTCGAGAATCGCCTTCTTCGCATCATCTATCGACTGCGTGTCGTTCAGCGTCGCCGAGGCGAGTATGAATCCCGGATCGTGAAGCTCTTCGAACGAGATGCGCGCCTGCAGCGCCTTCTTGTTGTCAACCAGCGCCTTCGCAAGTCGCCCGGTCCCGTTTGTACCGTTCAGAATGCCGGTAAGGACTTCCAGCGCTGCAGCGTCCTTGCTCGCCATCGCGGGTCCGTGATACGCGATCATCAGCGCTTTGCCGACTCCTACGCGGCGCAGTTCTACGTACCGTTGCCCGTCCTGTGCGGGCTCCACAGTATACGTATCGTCCAGCTTGCGCGCAGGGCGGGGAATCGCGCCCAGGGTCGAGGCCACATACCCCAGAGTCTTTGCGGGATCGATCTGTCCGGTGATGATCAGGACCGCGTTGTCGGGCTGATAATACTTCGCCTTAAATGCAGCCAGGCGTTCGATCGGGACTTTTTCAATATCCTCTTTCGATCCGATCGTTGACTTCCCGTAGTTGTGCCACAAGTAGGCAGTCGAGACTACGCGCTCCTCGAGAATTCCTTGCGGGCTGTTCTCGCCTCTTTCGAATTCGTTTCGCACCACGGTCATTTCGGTGTCGAGAAGCTTCTTTTCCATCCGCATGTTGACCATGCGTTCGGCTTCGAGGCCCAGCGCCCATTTCAGGTTGTCGTCGGTGGCCGTGAACGTCTCGAAATAGTTCGTGCGGTCATAACTGGTGGTGCCGTTCCAGTCCGCGCCGTGGTCCACCAGTTCTCTCTTGATGTCCCGGTTGTGCGTCGAGAGGATGAAGTTCATGTGCTCGAGCAGATGAGCCATGCCCGTCTCGCCGTATCCTTCGTGCCGAGAGCCGACGAGGTAGGTCATATTCACCGTAATCTTCGGGGACGAAGTATCGGGAAAGAGCACCACCCGCAGGCCGTTCGGGAAATCGTATTCGGTCACCCCTGCCAGAGAAGCTTTCTTTTGAACGCCCTGTGGCAGAGTCTGCGGAAAAACAGTTAGCGAAACGGCGAGCAGTCCCGCCAGGACCTTATACATTCGCTTTTACCTCTGAGAAAGAATGAAATGGAGTATAGCGTACGTATTTAAGGACGGCGCCGGGGCCGAATCCCGTTACCTGCGCGCCGAATACTGGTTAGCGTAGTCCTTGTAAAGATCCGAGATGTGCGCTTCGGCGGCGTCTCCCGGATGGATCACCACCCGATACCGGAAGTGAAGTTGTTCCCCCGGCTTCAGCGTGACGCTTCCATCGGGTTCCGCTTTGTTCGTGAACTCATGCCGTCCGAAGATATTGTTCGCGAACAGACCGTAGCCGCGCGCATGCCAGTAAGTGGGGAATCCGGCGTTTCCCGGCGTGTCGAATATCGCGATGCCCACCTTCTGGCCGTCAATCGTGCCCGAATAATCCATCCACTCCGACCGCTTTCCCCAGCATTCCGCCTCGGTTTTGCAGCCCTGCGCGTTGATCATCAAACCGGTTCGTTTAGGCTCTGCGATCGACTTGGGCCCCGGCTCCTCCAGCCCGGAGGCCACGCGAATTCCGAAAACGCCGTCCTTCGCGTCGCCGAATTTCACGTCTGTCTTAGCGGTCAGCACAAAATCGAAATCAATCACGCGATTCGGCCCGCCCGCGTGGAAAATCATCTTACGGTCTTCGTTCAGCACAACCTTTCCGTCCGGTTGCTTCCACTCCGAAGTCTCGTCAATCTCGCCTGTTTTCTGGCCGCTCTGGGCCTTTTCGACTTTCGTCACATAGATATGGCCCATCGTGCCCTTGATCTTCGGATTTTCCTCATACGAAAACTCGTTGTTCCAGTAATCGAATCCGTTCACGGCGGAATGCGCGAACCACATGGAACGATGATGCTGGTGATCCGTGGATTCCCCCGCGACCTTCTCCATGGGAAAAGACCGCGTCACCTCAACGCCGGATGGAGCGCGCAACGGCCACAGGTAGGGCTTCGGGACTTCATTCCCGTAATAGAACGTGGTGTACGGCTTACCGTCGATCGCCACTTCGATCCGGTCCTTCCCCTGTGTAATCTTTACCTGAGCGCTCAATGCGAGCGCGCCGAACAGGGCCGCTACGAGTACTTTTCGCATGACCAACAGTAGATCACAGCTTTGGTGAGCGTCTTCACCGCTGTAACCATCACTCGGTTCCCGGTATCCTGAAGATATATGAAGGTCGCCGAAGACCGGCCCGCCAAAGCCGCGAAACGGACCGTGCGGGTTCCCCGGAACGCGCGCCTGGTCCGTTTCTTCCTTCACCCCGCGGGCAAGATCTTCCTCGGGGTCGTTGCCTGCCTTCTCATCGCTTCCGCCGCGGTCTTCGTCCACTACTACAACAAGTACGCGAAGCTGATCGATGCGCGCCTGCGGGCGGGCGCTTACTCCTCCACCTCGCGCATCTACTCTGCGCCGAGTTCAGTCGCCATCGGCGATGAGACCTCTCCCGTCGATCTCGCTGCCGCTCTGCGGAGGGCGGGCTACAACGAAAATCGCAAGAACCCGATCGGCTACTATACGCTCCGGCCCGACTCAATTGATATCTTCCCGGGTTCCGACTCGTACTTCGATCAGGAAGCGGCGGCTGTTAAATTCGCTAAAAACAAGATCTCCCGCATCATTTCTCTGAACGACAACAGCGACCGGCCGATGTACGAACTCGAGCCGCAGCTCATCACGAACCTGTACGACCGCAAACGCGAAAAACAGCGCGTGGTTCATTACGAGGACATCCCGCCGGTTCTCCGCAACGCCATACTCTCAGCGGAAGACAAGCGCTTCTTTCAGCACTCCGGATTCGACCCGATCGGCATCATGCGCTCCGCATGGGTTGACCTCAAGCGCGGCCGCAACGAGCAGGGCGCCTCCACGCTCACAATGCAGCTTGCGCGCAACATGTTCCTTACGCTGGACCGTAACTGGCGCCGTAAAGCCGCGGAAATTCTGATTACGATTCAGCTCGAGCAGAAGCTCAGTAAGGAACAGATTTTCGAACTCTACTGCAATCAGATCGATCTCGGATACCGCGGCAGCTTCGAGATCCGCGGATTCGGCGAAGCATCGCAGGCTTACTTCGGAAAGGACCTGCGTTCTCTGAGCCTGCCCGAGGCCGCCACGCTGGCCGGCATCGCGCGAGGGGCCAGCTACTACAATCCCTACCGCCATGCGGACCGCGTCCGGCAGCGCCGGGACTGGATTCTCGGCATGATGCGCCAGAACGGCTACATCACCGACCGCGAATACGGCGTGGCAACCGAAACTCCGCTGACGGTGATCAACGGCGCGTCTGAATCGAGTGACGCGCCGTACTTCGTCGATCTTCTGAATGACGATCTGGAGAAGCGCTTTCCCGGATACGACTTCCAGGCCCACTCGGACAAGATCTACACGACTCTCGATCTGAACCTGCAGCGCGCCGCTAATGAAGCAGTCGCCATTGGTATGAAGCAGGTGGACGACATTGCCCGAAAGCAGAAACGCTTCAAGAACGCGCCCTTTGTTGAGCCACAGTGCGCGCTCATCGCCTTGAATCCGCACACGGGTGAAGTCAAAGCTCTCATTGGCGGGCGCAATTACGGCGCGAGTCAGTTGAACCGGATCCTTGCCGAGCGGCAGCCTGGATCGATCTTCAAACCGTTTGTTTACGCAGCGGCCCTCAACACAGCCGTAGCGGGTGGTACCACCACCCTGACGCCCGCTTCCATTGTGGTGGACGAACCCACGACATTCACCTTCGATGGTCAGGACTATGAGCCGCAGAACTTCGAGCACGAATTCTACGGACCGGTTACGCTCCGCCGCGCGATGGCCAAGTCCATGAACGTCGCGACCATCAAGGTCGCCGAGATGGTCGGTTACAGCACCGTCGTGAGCTTGGCCCACAGGGCGGGAATCAGCGAGGATGTCAAGGCGACGCCAGCCATGGCGATCGGCTCATATGTCGCCACGCCGCTCGAAATGGCGGGCGCCTACACGATATTCGCCAATAAGGGCGTCCGCGTTCAGCCCACGCTGCTCTCGCTTGTCAAAGAGCCCAACGGCAAGGTTCTTCTCGATCAGAAGCCGCAGACCAAATCGGTTTTGGATCAGCGCGTCACCTATCTGATGGTCAGCATGCTTGAAGAGGTGATGCGCACCGGCACAGCCGCGGGAGTGAGATCCCGGGGTTTTGTCGTTCCGGCAGCAGGTAAGACAGGCACCTCGCATGACGGGTGGTTCGCCGGTTTCACCTCAGACCTCCTCTGTATTGTCTGGGTCGGATACGACGACTACAGCGAACTCAACATTGAAGGCGCGAAGTCCGCTCTTCCCGTGTGGACCGAGTTCATGAAGCGCGCCATTCAGCTTCGGCCGTATTCCAATGCCAAAGAGTTCACGGCTCCAGACGGCGTCGTGACCCTCACCATCGATCCCCAATCTGGTTTGCCCGCAACGGCCAACTGTCCCGATCGGAAGCCTGAGGTCTTTATCGCAGGCACTGAACCGGTGGGTTTCTGTCCTCTCCACGGCGGCGCCGGAAGTCAGACGCTGGTCTCTGGTTGGGATACTCCCGCCGCCACCCAACCCGCGCAAACTCCGCACAATGCCGACGCGGTTCAGCCTCCCCGCCGTGCGGACGTGGTTTCGGGCGCAGCGCCGTTGCCGTATCAGCCGCCCGTTGCCGCCCCCCCACCCCCGCCAGCCAATCAGCCCGAGCCCCAAAAGAAGAAGGGCTTCTTCGGCAAGCTTAAAGACGTCTTCAAGTGATGGCCGTGGCGCCCCCCATGTTTTCCATCCCGAATTTGTGATCCAATAGATTCACACAGGGGAGGCCGACATGGTTTCCGCACGTACGTTCATCGTTTCCCTGGCCGCAGTAACCTGCGCGTTCGCGCAGAGCGAGCAACGCCTGGCCAGTAACTCCTTCACACCATCTCCGACGCCGAAGCCGGATGCTTCCGCCGCGATCAAACTGACCCCCGAACAACGCGGCGACGTCTACATGGCGCGCAAAATGTTTCGCGAGGCGATCGACTCTTACCGTGACGGCCCGCAGAACTCTGCCGTGACGTGGAACAAGATCGGCATTGCCTATCACCAGTTGGGCGATTTCGGCGCTGCTCGGCGGAACTACGAGAAGGCGATCAAGGTCGACAAGAAATATGCCGATGCCGTCAACAATCTCGGTACCGTTTATTACGCGGAGAAAAGGTACAAAAACGCGATCTCGCGTTATCGGCATGCACTCGATCTGAAGCCCGACACCGCTTCATTCTGGAGCAACCTGGGAACCGCTTATTACTCGCGCGGCAAGTTCCCGCAAATGACGGCAGCGTATGAGAAAGCCCTTTCGATCGATCCCGACGTGTTCGAACACCGCGGCGTCGTCGGCACGGAATTGCAGGACCGCTCGGTGACCGACCGCGCTCGTTATCACTATGAGATGGCTCGTATGTACGCCAAGAGCGGCAAAAATGAACTCGCGCTGCAGTATCTGCGAAAATCTCTGGAAGAGGGTTTGAAGGACAAAGTAAAGATGACGAGCGTGCCAGAGTTCGCGGGTCTCCGCGAGACCCCTGAATTCCAGGAATTGATGACGCTGGAGCCGCGTGTTCTCTGACGGGCCGGGATGCTTCTGAACCGCGCGTGGCAACGCGCGGTCCTTTGGACAACCCTCTGTTCGCTATCGTTCGTGGCGCTTTCCTGCGCTAAGAAAATCACTGGTCCACCGCCGCGGTACGCATTCGTCCGGTTTGAAAATCTTTCCGGCGACTCATCCCTCGATTGGCTGAGTATCGCCGTTGCGGATTACCTTTCCTCGTCACTTGCCCGCGCCCTGGATGGCCCGGTCCTCGGCTCTGATTCGCTGACCCGTTCCGGAGCCGGACTGGGATTCGAACCGGCGCGCGCGCCGGGCGCCTCGGCTCAGCGCGCAGACGCGCTGAGCGCGGGAGTCAACCGCCTGTACTCCGGGTACATCGAGCGCACGGGCGGCCAGATTCGCTTCGTCGCCTCTGCGGAGGATCTTGCCACGCATCAGACGACCAAAGTCGTCTCCGTGTCGGGCTCCGAGGTCATGACCGCGATCGCCAGGCTCGCGCACGAGATCTCGCCCAACGCCGCGCCCTACTTCACGTCGAACGAGCACGTTCTGCGGCTCTATTCATCAAGCCTGGTCGAACCGGCTGGCGGTGGCGTCCCACTGCTTGAGCAGGCGCTGCGTGAAGATCCGGCCTTCGGTCCGGCCTGGGTTGCCCTGGCCAATTCCGCGCTCGCGCGGGGAGACCGCGCCGCCCTTCTCGACGCCCTACACAAAGGTGAGGCAAACAAAATCGATCCTCTCGCCCGCGCCAACCTTGAAGTTCTTCGCGCCCGGATATCCGGGAACCGGGGAGCTCAGGTCGACGCCCTTCGCAGGCTCTCGGAACAGTCCCCGGGCGATGCATGGCTGCTCCGTCAGGTCGCCGAGGCGCAGACCGCTACGGGAAGATTTGGCGACTCGGCGCAATCCTGGAAAAAGATCGCGCAGATCCTGCCAAATAACCCTGACGCTCTGAACCAGGAAGGATACACGCTGGCCTGGAGTGGTGACTACCCAGGCGCCGTCAGTGCGCTCAGGGAATACGGCCGGGTTCGGCCGAACGATCCTAATCCACTCGATTCCCTGGGGGATGTTCAGTTCATGTACCGCAAGTTTCGTGAGGCGGCGGAAAGCTACATGACCGCGAACGCCAAAGATGCGCGCTTTCTGAACGGCGGTGAACTTTACAAGGCAGCATGGGCCCGCTATGCCGCGGGCGACAAGCCAGCCGCCGATACCGCCTTCGGACAGTTTCGCGCCGCCCGCCAGAAGGCCGCTCCGGCCGACCTCGATCTCTTCATCGCGGATTGGTACTTCCGAACAGCGCGCCGCCCCGAAGCCGTAAAGCTTCTAGAAGACAAAGTCTCGGTTCCCGCCAATGCCGCCCAACTCGCAATCTGGGATCTGATGGCGAACCAGCGCGAGGCCGCGACGAAACTGCTCGCCGGCGTTAGCGGAATCCCTTCCGCGTCCGCGCTGGTCGCAAAATTCGCCGCCCTGCCGTCCGCGTCGCCCGAGGCCTGGAAGCAGCGCGCCGATACCATGCTCCGCGGTCCCGGCGCCGAAGCTATCCGAGACACCACATTGGGGTATGCGCTCCTGCTGGACGGAAAGACGGAAGCAGCGCGCGAAGTCTGGACCCGTATCGCAGCGGTAGCGCCCGCGACGGACTTCTTCTCCCGCGCCGTTCTCTCGAAACTGAAAGGAGAGTCCCCGAAGTTCGCGCTGCTCCCGGATCCGTCGAGCGTCAACCCCATGCGCGCCCTCGTCGATTGAATCGAGACTGATATGTCGCGAATGCGTGATGAAATCCGCCAGCAGCCCGAAACGCTGGCTCGAACTTTGTCCTCCGGGCTGAAGAGTATCGAGAAATTCCGCGCCGCCATGATGCGCAAGAGGCCGCGTCTGATCGTGCTCGCGGCGCGAGGCACCTCGGATAACGCCGCTCAGTTCGGACGCTACCTTCTCGAAATCACCACGGGAATTCCGGTCGCCCTCGCCGCGCCTTCGATTCACACGGTCTACGAAGGCAAACTCGACTACACCGGCGCCCTGGTCGCCGGAATCTCTCAATCGGGCGAATCGACCGACACTAACGTCGTTCTGGAGCAAGCGAAAGCCGCTGGCGCCGTCACTGTTGGCGTCACAAACGAATCCGGCAGCGCGATGGCGAAGATTGCGGACCATGTTCTTCTGGTCCGCGCCGGCCCGGAAAAAAGCGTCGCGGCTACCAAAACTTACACCGGCCAGTTGATGCAGTTGTACCTGCTCGCCTACGCGCTCGGCGCGAAGCTTCGCATCGCGGATCTCCAGGCCATTCCGGACCTCGCAGCCTCCGCTCTGTCGCTGGAACAGCAGGTAGCGGATCTCGCCGGCCGCTATCGGTTCATGCATCACGCTGTCGTCGTGGGTCGCGGCCTCAACTACGCCAACGCCTTCGAATTTGCCCTGAAGCTGATGGAAACCTGCTACGTGGTGGCGGAACGCTTCTCCGCGGCCGACCTTCTGCACGGCCCGATCGCGATGGTGGAACCGAACTTCCCGGCTTTCCTCTTCACGCCTGCGGGGCCCATCTGGACCTCTATGCGCGAGACGCTTCAAAAACTCAGGGACCTGAAGGCCGAAACGTTCGTCATCACGGACCGCGCCAATCCCGCAGCATCAAATCAGGGTCAGCGGGCCATCACCATCCCGGTGCGCATCGCGGAGATCTATACGCCGATTCCGTATATCATCCCGGCCCAGCTATTCTCCGCCGCTCTGGCCAAAGAAAAGAACCTGGATCCGGACCGCCCGCGCACGCTTAGCAAAATCACTCGGACTCTTTAGGCGTCCAGCCGACCGATAATGAAGTGGGTCCTCAACGGGATGAGTCTGCGAACGCTTCGGGCATGGATCCGGCGGCGCGTCCGCTATCGGATCACGGGCGCAGGTGTCCTCTTTGCGTTCGCGGTGGCTTTAACGGGCGCCGGCGCGTTCCTCTCGGCCAACAACCTGCTGTTCCTCATTTTCTCGTCGATGCTGGCCCTGCTCCTGGTCTCGGGGTTCATAAGCCGGCTCGTGCTTTCTGGACTCGAGGTAGAACTTCTTCTTCCCCGCCACGTCGCCGCCCGGGCGGAATCGCCTGCGCGTATCGGTATCCGCAACCTCAAGCGGCTCACGCCGTCGTTCTCCATCGAACTCGCCGGGATGCCTCTCCGCGATGAGTCGCTGCCGCCCATCTTTACCGGGCGCATCTACCTCCCGATGATCCCCGGTGGCGGCTCAATCGAGACGCCGATCGATGTCACTTTCCCGCGCCGCGGCCGAAGCCGTGAAAACCTCTTCGCTCTCGGAACGCGCTTCCCGTTCGGCTTCCTGCGCCGGAGCGCGGTTGTTTCCCTTCGGCGTGAAACGATCGTGTATCCGGCGATGGAACCGTCTCCCTCCGACTGGTCTCTTCTGGATGCTGTGATCGGCGAAACCGGCGAGGACCGCGGGGGGGCCGGAACGGACTTCTACCGGCTTCGGCCTTATGAAACCACGGACAGCGCCCGGCTCGTCCACTGGAAATCCAGCGCAAAAGTCGGCGCTCTGCAGGTAAGGGAATTTGCGCGCGAACGGCGCTCGGGCGTAGAGATCTACCTCGACCGCCGCCTGGACTCGGCCGACACGCAATCACGCGCCATGGAACGGTTCGAGCGTTCCGTCGAACGATGCGCGTTCCTCATCTGGAATCTGTCGGAGAATGAAATCGAACTGCGGTTCCGCTCGCAAGGCTTCGCGATCGCGACGCCCGCAGAGGGCGACATCCACGCAATACTACGCTATCTGGCTCTTGCGGAACCACTCCTTTTTGGTTCTAACGCAGATGTGGAAGCGCCCTCGGGCGATTCCGGTCCGATGATCGCATTCACCGGTTATCCGGAGGAATACGCGCACGCGGGGTGGACCGTCGCGCCGCCGGCGTGAAGCGCTAAACCGCCTCGCGGCTCGCTTCCTTATACGGCTCGTGGAGATACTTCCCGACCGTCTCCTGCGCGCCCTGCGTGTTGTCCCGAGTCCGCTGCGCCTGGGTGTATTCGTTCACCGCGCGCTCACGCTGCCCGGTGATATCGAAAATATTTCCCAGATAGATGTGGGTCCAGACCTCCAGCCATTTGGGCTGAAGATCGCCGTTCAGCACTTCGCGGAACTCGTTCGCCGCCGACTGATAATTGTGCTGGGCGAAGAAAATCTGCGCCACGCGGAAATGCGCCATGGAACTGTTCCGCTGCGTGTCCAGCGCCTTCTGATATTCCTTCAGCGCGTCCGCGTATTCGCTGACAGCCGCCAGTTGTTCGCCGCGCCGGATGGCCACTTCCACTCGCACTTCCGGGCTCATCCGAAGCACCTTATGCCCCGGATCGATAGTCACCTTTTTCGGCTTCCCGAACGTCTCTACCGAGAATTCCGAAGACGTGCCCATCACCTCAATGCGCTTTGTCTCCGGATTGCCCTCAGTCTCGATCTTCAGATCGACAGGCATCCGGAACGTATCCAGGTCCTGCGAAATCCTGCCCTGGACGCGAAAGCCTTTGGTCGTCCGGAAAATCGTGTACTCCAGCTTGAACTCGGGAGCGCTGTTCGATTCCACCCACTGAATGAAGAAGTACCGGAGTTCTTCGCCCATCGCGGTCTCGCACGCCTTGCGAAAATCTTCCGTCGTGACCGATTTCCACGCGGACTGCTGCAGGAATGCCTTGAGCGCCTTGAAGAACTTGTCGTCGCCCATGGTGTTCCGGAGCATCTCCACCACCACGGCGCCCTTGCTTGCGGTCAGCGCCCAATATTCCGGCGAATAATCTTCCAAACGCGCTGCCTGAATCAGGGGAACATTGTCCATCGTGAGCGCCGTGATGCCGGTATCTTTCATCCGGTCGGTCATCGCCGTCTCGCCCTTCTCGTGCATCGTCCAGAGTGCCTCCGAATACAGGGCCATACCGTTTTCGAGCCAGATATGATTCCGGTTGACAGGCGATACGGAGATCTCCCACCACTGGCGCGCGATCTGGTTCGCCAGCACGTTGACGTTCACATCCTTTGTGATCGACTGCGGCGAAAGGTACAGAACCCCCGGAGCCGCGTAGCCGTTGGGAGCGCCATCGGTCGTCTCGACGATGGTCATATTGGCGTAAGGAGCCAGTCCGTAGACTGACGTGAAGTAATTGACCATCTGAGCCGTCATCGCGCCATAGGCATTCGCCTGCGCGGCGGCGTTACCGCGGAACCAAAGCGTAGTCGTAATGCCTTCGTTCGAATTCTTAACCGGTTGCCCCTTCACGACGGCAATATCACCGGGAAACGACGGCTTCGTAAACTCATAGGTCCACACATTCCCGGTATTCGAACCCGAGCCGCTGCCGATCACCTGAAATCCCGCGGGGACGGTGATCTTCATAGTGGATGTAAACCGGTCGGACGTATAGCCGCTCACGGGGAACCATCGTGCCGGGTAAAGCAGAAATGCGTAATCGTTCTGAATCGCCGCGAACTTGATCCCGTAAATCGGCGATTCCTCGGTACCGGTCAACCGCCCGTCATAGTTGAACGTCACCGTCATCGGCTGGCCCTTGGGCAGCGGTGAGTTAAACGTCAGGCGGACCGAATTCTCCTGCTGATTGCGGGATCCGCTGATGGAGACTCCTCGCTCATCGGTAATCTTCGAAATATTGAGGTTGTTATTCAGTTCAAAAGTGGCCGAGGTCGTCTGGTCGTCCAGGGGAAGGAAGCGCACCGCGACGCGCGCCGCCAGCGTCTGCGTCTCCGGATTGATCTGCGCATCAATCACGTAATTCTCCACGTCGATGCGCGAGCGTTTTTCATCCTGCGCCTGCGCGAGCGACACGAACGCCGTCGCGCCGAGCGCAATCCATCCCAACTTCCGAATCACAGACTTCATTGCCTCCCCACCTGCTCGTACACTCTCGCCACCTCGTCCGCCGCGGCTTCCATCGGATCGGATTCCTGCGCCAGCCGTGCGGCCACCCTCTGTAGCTCAGTTTTCATTTTCGCGCGTTCCTCGCGGTCCGACAGGAGCCGCCCGGCCTCCTCTGCGATCCGATCAGCGTTCATCTCGCTCTGCATCAGTTCGGGAACGACCTGGCGCTCTGCGATCAGATTGACCATCGTGAAGAAAGGCGACTTTACCAGAAGCTTCCCGATCGCCCAGCTCAGCTCCGAAACCCGGTAGAACGTCACCATCGGAGCGCCGAGAAGCGCCGCCTCGACCGTTACCGTTCCGCTTGCGGCCAGCGCCACATCGCAGTAGGCCATGGTTTCCCATGCTTCGCCTTCGATCGGCCGAATTTGGCTTCCCGCCAGCGGCGCCTCGAAGAAGGCCGCCCCGCAGGTCGATGACGCCGGCAAAAGGAACGTGGTATCCCTCTGACGCGCAATCACATCCGCCGCTTTTCTGAGTTCAGGAATATGGCGCATTGCCTCGCTGCGACGGCTGCCGGGGAGCACCGCAACTAATGGACGATCCAAAGGGATATCGTGTTTCTTGAAAAACTCCTCCCGGGACAGCGCCGGCCGCACTCGAGAGGCCAGCGGGTGTCCGATATAACGGACCGGTACGCCGTGCTGCCGGAAAAAGGCCTCTTCAAAAGGAAAAATGCAGAGCAGCCGGTCGATGATCCGGCGCATTGTTTTGACCCGGCCTTGCCGCCAGGCCCAGACCTGGGGCGCAACCAGATAGACGACGGGAATGCCGGTCTCCTTCAGCCGGGCCGCCACACGGAGGTGAAAATCGGGCGAATCGGTTAGTATCGCCAGCGCGGGCTTGCGCGCCGCGGCCTCCCGCGTCAACTTTCGGTAGCGTAACCAGATGCGGGGCAGATGCCGGAGCACCTCCACCAACCCCACGACAGCCAGATCTTCGGTCCGAATGACGGGCTCAACTCCGGCCGCCCGCAGTTTTGGCCCCGCGCAGCCGAAGAAACGGCATTCCGGCCATCTCTGCCTCAGATGCCGGACTAGTTCCGCCGCGTAGTAATCTCCGGAAGCCTCTCCTGCAGAGACGAGAATCGATTCGGGCGCGCTCGGCAAATCTCAGAGTACCGTCCTTTAGCTGTTAGACTGGAGCGAAGAAACGGCGAATATGTTCACTGAGTTGGCAGCCCCGGCGAACGATGGCAAAGACGGCCTTGTTCCGTTTGTTCAGAAGCTGGAGGCGCTCGCGGCTTCCAACGAAAGCCCCGTCCGAGCGATCCGGCGCACACCCGCTCGTCCCGCGGAATACGCCGACTTTCCCGACTCCGTTGGTTCGAAACTCCGCGCCGTCCTCGCTCGACGTGGAATCGCCCGCCTTTATACCCATCAGGCCGAAGCCTGCCAGCGCACCGAAGCGGGAGAGAACGTCGTCATCGTTACCCCCACTGCCAGCGGCAAGACGCTCTGCTACAACCTCCCGGTTCTGAACCATCTCATCTCAGATCCCGGCGCCCGCGCCATCTATCTCTTTCCAACCAAGGCTCTGTCGGAAGACCAACTCGAAGAGCTACACGGGCTCGTCGAAGACATGGGCTCCGGCATCTGCGCCTTCACCTATGACGGCGATACGCCTCAGGACGCCCGCCGCGCTATTCGACAGCGCGCCAATGTGGTCCTCACCAACCCGGACATGCTCCACACCGGAATCCTTCCGCATCACACCAAATGGGCCAAGCTTTTCGAAAACCTGCGGTACATCGTGATCGACGAACTCCACTATTACCGCGGCGTATACGGCAGCCATCTCGGCAATATTCTGCGCCGACTGCGGCGGCTGTGCGAATTTTACGGATCGAATCCGCGCTTCATCGCCTGTTCCGCCACCATCGCGAACCCGAAAGAACTCGCCGAATCGTTGGTCGAACAACCTTTCCAACTCATCGACCGCAACGGCAGCCCCGCCGGCGAGAAAGTATTCGTCTGCTACAACCCGCCGGTCGTGAACCGGCAGTTGGGGATTCGCCGCAGCTATATCAACGAAACGCGCCGGCTCGCGCTCGACCTCCTCGACCGCCATCAGCAGACACTTGTCTTTGCGAACAGCCGCCTCGCCACCGAAATTCTCGTGACGTATCTCAAGGATGCCTGTGACAAGGGCCGCATCCCGACCGAGTCGGTTCGCGGCTATCGCGGCGGGTATCTTCCGCGCGAGCGCCGCGAGATTGAGAAGCGCCTTCGTTCCGGCGAGATCCGCGCCGTCGTGGCCACTAACGCGCTTGAACTCGGCATTGACGTGGGCTCACTCGACGCCGTTGTAATGGCCGGATACCCCGGCGCGATCGCTTCTATGTGGCAGCGCGCCGGTCGCGCCGGTCGCCGCCACACGGGATCGCTAGCCATTATGGTGGCGTCGAGCGCCCCGGTTGATCAGTATGTCGTCGAGCATCCCGAATATCTCTTCGGTCGTTCACCGGAGCATGCCCAGGTCAATCCGGACAATCTCGAAATCCTGCTGAATCACCTGAAATGCGCCGCCTTCGAACTGCCGTTGCGCGAGGACGAGCGATTCGGGACCCATGAGGTGAACGAGCCGTGTTCCTTCCTGGCGGAAACCGGCCTTCTGCATCGTTCGGGAAAGGCGTGGCACTGGACGTCTGACAGTTACCCGGCCAACACCATCAGCCTGCGCTCCGTCTCGAGCGATAACTTCGTCGTCATCGATACGACCGGGGAGGCGAAGATCATCGGTGAAGTCGCCTTTACCGCCGGGCTGACCACACTCCACGAAAAAGCGATCTACCTTCACGAGGCGAAGCAGTTCCACGTGGAGCGGTTCGACTACAAGGAGCGCAAAGCCTACGTCCGCAGCGTCGATTGCGATTACTACACTGACGCGATCGACCATAACCGCGTCACCACTCTGCGCGAATTCGAGAAAGCGCCTGTCGTCGAGTACGCCGAAAAAGCGCACGGCGACGTGCGTGTCAACCGCCAGATCGTTGGATTCAAGAAGATCCGCTTTTATACGGGCGAGAACGTCGGGGCAGGGGAGTTGTCGATGCCCGAGCAGGAGGTGCACACAACATCATGGTGGCTCCATTTCGGAGCCGAGTTCCTCGCGAGCCTGGATCAATACACGCCGCTGGAACGTCAGAATGGCTTAGCCGGACTCGGCAACGCCTTCCGGACCGTCGGGTCGCTGCTCCTGATGTGCGATCCCCACGACCTCGGCGTCGCCTTTACGGAAGAAATCACCGGGGCCGCCTGGAAACCGAATCTCTACCTCTACGACACCTACTCCGGCGGAGTGGGACTCAGCGCGCCCCTCTACCGCCTCACCGACCGGCTCCTCGCCTACACCAAAGACCTGATCGCTGGCTGCGCCTGCGAATCCGGCTGCCCGGCCTGCGTAGGTCCCGTCGGTGAAATCGGAGAGCGCGGCAAAGAAGTCGCCGCGGAAATACTATCGAGGCTTCTGGCGGAACGGAAAGAGCCTTCAGGCGTCCAGCCGAATGTTGCGGTAGATATCGTTCAGCGAGAACTCGACGCCCACGCTGGTTAACCGGCAAATCGCATCCATCCCGACGGATTCGTGCAAAACCCAGGAGTGATCCGGCTGTCTTGTGAACACCTCGATCCGAGGTTCAGTCTGCGACACCAGCACGTACTCGCGAAGTGATTCGATCAGCCGGTATTGCGCGAACTTGAATCCGCGGTCATAAGCTTCACTGGACCGCGAAATCACTTCGAAAATGACCGAAGGGTTCAGCAGCACATCACGGTATTCATCCGCGAGCCGAGGCTCGCCGCAGCAAATCGTCAAATCCGGATAAAAGAAGGGGCCCGTCGGGGTGACGCGCACTCGCAGATCCGATGTCGCTATATCGCATCCGCCGCTTCTCAATCCGGGCAACACGGCGGCAATGATGCGCGCCGGAATAAAAGCGTGCGCTGCGCTTCCACCGGACATCGCGAACATCTGTCCGTCGTGATACTCGCTCTTGATTTCGGCGGTCCGCTCGATTGAAAGGTATTGTTCGGGAGTAAGCCGCGTTACGGGATTCGCCGCCATGCGACCATCATCCTATCCCGCCTGAGCTTTAGCAATCGCTTCCCGGATTGTTTCGGGCTTCGTGAACCCCTCGAACCGTCCAACCGTCTTCCCGTTCTTATCCAGGACCACCGTAATCGGCAACTGCCCAATGGTCCCCGAACCCAGCCCCACCGTATACTTCATCGGAAGCTGCTTTAAAAACGGGCGCACGGCCTCGGCGCCGTCCTCATCCATCGAAATGCCCACAACCTGAACGCCCTTCGGCCCCAGTTCGGCCTGAATCCGATTGAACTCCGGAATCTCCTGCCGGCATGGAATACACCAGGTCGCCCAATAATTCAGGACGACGACCTTCCCCTTCCAGGCATCCATCGAAAGCGCCGCGCCGTCGAGCGTCTTGAAAGGAACGCCCTCCATCTGCGCCGAAACACCCGCAGCCTCTGAGCGTGCAGCCGCGGGCGCTGGCTGCGTATTCAGAAACGCCAGATATTTCTGCGAATCGCTCGTTTTATCGGCGAACGTGGCAAGAACATTCTGATCCGCGTCATAGAGCACGTAGAACGGAATCGCGACGGTCTGAAACCTCTCTTCCTCAAGTTTCTGATTCGCCTGCGAAGCGGCATCGGTCCCGTCGGTATAAAGCTCCACCAGAACCATGTTCTTCACTACCGAAGCAATCTCGGGCCGCGGGAACAGATTCGCCTTCATCCATTTGCAGTTCGTGCACGCGTACCCGGTGAAATCCGCGAGCACCAACTTGTTCTCGGCCTTCGCACGCGCGAACGCGCCCGGCAAATCGTTCTTCGCCCAGGCCTGCTCTTCGGCGCCCCCGCCGCCAGTCCCCGAAATCGAATTCGCATCCGGTTGCGGAATGAACGCCTCGATCTCGCCCAGACGTCCGCCGAACATCCCCGGTATCAGACTGATCGCCGCCACCACAAACAGCATGCCGATCAGCAGCCGCGAAACGCCCAGTTCGGCATCAGCCGAGATCCCCGGCAACCGCACGAATCCCAACAAATAGAAACCCGCCATCGCTACCAGCACGAACGCCGCCGCTAAAAACCGCTCCCGAGTCAGCACGTGTAGTTGCAGCACCGCATCCAGGCTGTAGAGGTACTTCAGCATGAACGCGAGCACCAGGAACCCCATCACCACCTTGACGCGCGCCAACCATTCGCCCGATCTCGGCAGCTTCGACAACCAACTCGGAAACAGCGCCAGCAGGAAAAACGGAAACGCCAGGCCGCTGGAAAACGAAGCCATCCCCAGCAGCGGCCGAAGCTTGCCGCCGGTAACCGAAGCTGCAAGCAACGTCCCCATAAACGGCCCCACGCACGCGAACGAAGCAAGCGCGAACGTCAGCCCCATCAGCAGCGTGCCCAGAAATCCGCCTTGCCCCGACGCGCTGTTCAGCCGCGTCAGAACCCCCGACGGAATCGTGATCTCGAACGCGCCCAACAAACTCAGGCCGAAGACAAAGAACACCAGCGCGATAAACCCGTTCACCCAGGGATTTCCGCCCAACTGAACCACGCCCGCAGGACCCAGCGCCAGCGTCGCAGCCAGCCCCAGCCCGGTAAACAACACGACAATCCCCAGGCAGAACGTAACCGCCTGCGCCAGCCCGCCCTTCTGACCCACGAAATACGACATGGTGATCGGGATCATTGGGAACACGCAGGGCGTGAAAATAGCCGCCAGCCCGACTCCAAACGCAACCGCGAGAAATCCAGCCAACCCGCTGCTCTCGGTTGACCCACCATTTGCCGGAGTGCGCGAACCGGGAATCGCCTCCGTGTAGCCGGCCGGAACCACCGGCGCTGCGGCCTTGGCATCCGCCGCGACCGTCAGCGAAGCCGTGATCGTTCGCGTGCGCGGTGGAATGCAAGATGTCCCGCTGCAGGTCTGGTATCGCGGCTCAAGTGTTACCGTAGCCGCCCCCGCCGCTGTATCCTTCTTCAGTTCAATCCGCGCATAGAACGTCTGTGCGCCTTCGTAAGTCTCCGTCTCCGCGTTGAAATTCGGATCGAACTTCGTAATCGGAGGAGGCTGCAGAATCGTGACCTTAGCAACCGCCGGACTTTCCACCGCCCGAATCGTCGTTGGAATCGGACCCGGCCGGGTCGTCAGCGAATACATATGCCAGCCGGGATCGATCTGCGCCTGCAGTTTCGCCAGCGCCGTCCCGCCCGGAGCAACGGCCGTCTGGTCGACCGTCATGGTCCACTGAACGTGATTGAACTTATCGGTTTGCGCGAACGCGCTTATTGCGGCGAAAGCCAGCGCAAGGACGGTACGCATACTACCTATCTGACGTATACAACGGATTAAGCCTTCGCGAATTCGCGTAGCTCTTCTTCGATGCGCAGATTCATGTTGCTGGATGCGAAATCCGCGGCAACCCGGATCGCATTTTTAATCGCGTTGGCATCGGACCGGCCGTGGCAGATGATGCACACGCCCTTGACGCCCAGCAGCGGGGCCCCCCCGATTTCCGAATAATCGACGCGCTTCTTGAACTCCCGAAACGCTGACCGCGAAAGCAGGAAGCCGATCTTTCGCGTGACGGTTGCTTTCAGCGACTCCTTAAGCATGCCGCCGATCATGTCGACCAGCCCTTCGCTCACTTTAAGCGCCACATTACCGACGAATCCATCACAGACGATCACGTCCGTGTGGCCGGAAAAGATGTCCCGCCCCTCGACGTTGCCGATGAAGTTGAGCCCTAATTCCTTGAGCAGAGGAGTGGTATCGCGGGTCAGAGCGTTGCCCTTATGCTCCTCTTCTCCGATAGATAGCAAGCCGACGCGAGGCCTATCCACTTTCAGGACCAGGCGCGAATAAATCTCGCCCATCACCGCGAACTGAGCCAGCATGCGGGGCTCGCAGTCCACGTTGGCGCCCACGTCCAACACCACGACAGGCGTCCCTTTCAGCGTAGGAAACACCCCGGAAAGCGCAGGTCGGTCCACGCCGGGCACCTTCCCGAGGACCATCTTCGCGATGGCCATACAAGCCCCGGTGTTCCCGGCCGAAAGAAACCCGTCCGCCTTGCCATCCAGCACCATGCGGGCGCACAAATGCATCGAACTGCCCTTTTTGGTTCTGGCAGCCTTGGCCGCATGGTCGTCCATGGTGATCCGGTCTTCCGCGTGGACTACCTGAATCGGCAGCTCGCGCGCTCCCGCGTGCTTATCCAGCGTTCGCTGAATCTGCCCGCGGTCGCCCACCAGCACGATCCGGTGACCCAGTTCGCGCGCCGCTCGAATCGCGCCTTCAACCTCAGGGACCGGGGCCTTGTCGCCCCCCATCGCGTCTACTGCAATGGTGACCATTCGCTCAGGTTATATCGCGTGACGGACGTTTTCAAACAATTTATTCGGCTGCTGTTTCGATCACTTCCCGGCCTTTGTACTGGCCGCACTTCGCGCAGACCCGGTGGGGCAGTTTCGGTTCGTGGCAGTTGGGGCACTCGGCGAAAGCGGGCTTGCGCAGAGCGTCGTGGGCGCGGCGGTTCTGTGTGCGCGCATTCGAGTGACGTCGTTTTGGATTGGGCATTTCTAAATTCTCCGGACCTAACGGCCCTGTTCAATGTGTATATTCTTCAGCGCCGACCAGCGGTCGTCGCTCGGATGAACTTCGCAGTGGCAGTCGGTTTCGTTCCGATTGGCCCCGCAAACCGGGCAGATCCCCTTGCAGTTCTCGCTGCACACCGTCTGCATCGGAAGCTGCAGCAGAACCTGCTCTCTCAGGATATCCTCGAGCACCAGACCGGGCATGTCGTAGAAGCCCATTTCGGCCTCTCCCTCGTCGATTGCGACCTCTTCTTCCTTCTTCGACACCGCTTCGGACGGCTTGTAAAAGAGGTCGAACGGCGCGTCAATCGCGAAAGTCGCCTTCCCCAGGCACCGGTCGCATGCGGTCTCGAGCGTGGCCTTTACTCGCCCTTTGACCCGCACTTCTCCACCGGTATGGGGAAGGAGTTCGGCTACGCCCTCGGCAGTGAGAGGGCCGCTCTGGGTCGCGGATGAGTCCGAAAAATCGATCTCCCCAGGCTGCCAGGTATCCGCAAACGGTAATTTGCGGACCTCCATCTCCTTAATGCTCAGTAACATGGCTCTGGTCGGAATTTACTAGTTTAACACGCCCGCAATCAAGCCCGTTTATTGCGCGGGCGCCTCGCTTTGGCGCGTTAAATGACCTTCCAGAGCCTCATCCAGTGAAATGTGATAGGTATTCAGCGTCTCGCCCGATACCTGATCCAGAGCTACTCTTGCATGCGCGTAAGCCACCGCCGCGGTGATTTCCGAAGTTTGCGCCGTGATCAGCGCCCTCTGCGCAATGATCAGATTGGTCGTATTCGATTTCCCGAAGGAAAACTTCTGCTGTTCCGCCGTAAGCAGTTGATCCTGCAGCTCCCTCGTATTCACCGCCGCCGAGTACCGCGCCCGCGCCTGCCGCAGAGCGATCAACTGGTTCGAGATCGCCACCACAATCGCGTTGTTGTCCCGCCGCCCACTGACATCGGATTGCCGAAGCTGAAGCTGGTCGATTCCGTAGTCCGCCTGCGCCAACCGGTTCTCAAGTGGCGCCGAGAACTGTACCTGCACGGTTTCGCTCGGGAAGTTACGCCGGAAGATCTGTCCCAATGCCGTCCCGTAGGAGCCGATAAATTTCGGATTCGGCGCAATTCCCGAAGAGGGCTGAGGCGCCCCTGCGGCCCCCCTGTCGTACGCCTGCGCGGTCACGCTGAGCGACGGAAGCAGAGGATTGATCGTTCCCAGCGCTGAGATCTCCTGCGTAGCGTCCCGAATCTTTGCGATCGCGACGTCCGGCCGATTCTCCATCGCCCTATTCACGAGCGTCCGCAGCGGAGGCAGTTCGTCCGTTGGCGGGACCTCAATCCGGTCCACCGGAATAATCGAAGCCCCTTCCAACTCGGGATCCTCGCTTCGGCTCAGGGCGTCTTTCATCCGTACTTCCTGCTGCCGCACGTTGGCTTGCGCGATCAGCAGATCCTGTTTTCGCGAAGCCACTTCGGAGTCCGCACGAGGCATTTCCACCTTTGCCAGCGCCCCAATCTGAATCTGCGCCCTCGTATCATCATCGAACTTCTGCGCGACTTCCAGCGCCCGCTTCCGCGCACTCACTTCATTGTTCGCGCTGACCAGATCCCAATAAAGATTCACCACGCTCGCGACTTTGTCGAGAACCTGCGACCGGTACGTCTCGCGCGCGCCTTCGAGGTTCATCTTCGCGATGCGGATGAAACGGTCGTTCAGCTTGATGCCGAAACCCTGCAGCAGCTGATGCCGCAGTACCACATTGATATAAGGTCCCACCGCCGGGTTCACGATATCGCTCGGGACGTTTTCATGGTCGTACTGCTCGTAGTTGATGTTCTGAAAAGTGCCGCCCGTGATAAGCCCCTGCTGGAAGACCGTGTTGTAGGTGCGCTTGTCCTGGATGTACGAGGTCGTCTGCGTGACGATTGTGTTCGCCTCGGGCTGCGTCTGATGCGTGAACACCGTGGCGTTCTGGAGATTCGGATCGAGATTCGGCGTGATCTGCCCGACCTGCTGCACCGTCGCGCCGCCACTTCCGCCTACGCCACCGTTGCCGCCATTACCTCCGCCCAGCCCGGCCGCCTGTGTGCTCCCTGCGGCGCCCAAACCAGCATCCACGGAAGACACCTGCGCGCTTCCGCTCGGCACACCGCGTATAGGCCCGCCCGCCTCGGCGCGCCGCAGCGCCCAGTCCGCCAGCGGAAGCTCATACCGATCCGCCTCCAGATCCAGATCGTTCTCGATCGCCAGCGCAATTGCATCCTGCAGGGAGAGATACAGATTGCCCGCCCGAATCAATGCCCTGAGCCGCGGAGAGTTATTCAGCCGCGCCGGCGGCACATCGCTTGGCGTATAAGACCGAATGACTTTTGGCCCATGAGGAGTCGCGCCAATCGGCCCCTGTGCGGCCATCGTCATCGAACACGCCAGAAAAACCGCAACCGCCCGCTTCATCGCGCGGTCTCTTTCTCAATCGATGCCGGCAAGGCCGACGGGCGCGCCACATGCCCCGAAGCGGCCTCGTTCATCGAAATATTGTTCACGTCGAGAGTCCGTCCCACGGCGAACTCGAACGCGATCTTCGCGTGCGTATAGTTCGCCATCGACTGCGACTCCGCCGTCTGATCCTGCGCCAGCTGATTCTGCGCCTGAATCACCAGCGTCGCGTCCGTCACCGCGCCAAACTTGAACCGGTTCTGCTCCGCTTCCAGATTCTGCTCCGAAAGCTTGCGCGTATTCACCGCCGTCTCATACCGCGCCCGCGCCTGCTCCAGCCCGATCACGCCCGTCTTTACTTCAACGCCCACCTGATTCACCGCGCGCTTGAGCTGTAGCTCCGT
>DATFSM010000131.1:0-85879 GCA_035262625.1 Bryobacteraceae bacterium | reverse complement strand
TCTCCCTCGTCGATTGCGACCTCTTCTTCCTTCTTCGACACCGCTTCGGACGGCTTGTAAAAGAGGTCGAACGGCGCGTCAATCGCGAAAGTCGCTTTGCCGAGGCACCGGTCGCACGCGGTCTCGAGCGTGGCTTTTACTCGCCCCTTGACTCGGACTTCTCCACCGGTATGAGCAAGGAGTTCGGCTACGCCCTCAGCGGTGAGAGGGCCGGTCTGAGTCGCGGACGAGTCCGAAAAATCGATCTCTCCAGGCTGCCAGGTATCCGCAAACGGTAATTTGCGGACCTCCATCTCCTTAATGCTCAGCAACATGGCTCTGGTCGGAATTTACTAGTTTAACACGCCCGCGATCAAGGCCCGCTTATTGCGCGGGCACCTGACTTTGGCGGGTTAAATGACCTTCGAGAGCCTCATCCAGTGAAATGTGATAGGTATTCAGCGTTTCGCCCGAGACCTGATCCAGAGCTACTCTTGCATGCGCGTAAGCCACCGCCGCAGTGATTTCGGAGGCTTGCGCCGTGATCAGTGCCCTCTGCGCAATGATCAGATTGGTCGTATTCGATTTCCCGAAGGAAAACTTCTGCTGTTCCGCCGTAAGTAGTTGATCCTGCAACTCCCTCGTATTCACAGCCGCCGAGTATCGTGCCCGCGCCTGCCGCAAAGCGATCAACTGATTCGAGATCGCCACCACAATCGCGTTGTTGTCCCGCCGCCCGCTGACATCGGATTGCCGAAGCTGAAGCTGGTCGATTCCGTAGTCCGCCTGCGCCAGCCGGTTCTCAAGCGGAGCCGAGAACTGCACCTGGATCGTTTCGCTGGGAAAATCGCGATGGAAAATCTGTCCCAAGGCCGTTCCGTAGGCGCCGATAAATTTCGGATTCGGCGCAATTCCTGAAGAAGGCTGATGCGTCCCGGCAGCCCCCCGGTCGTAGGCCTGCGCAGTGATGCTGAGCGACGGAAGCAAAGGATTGATCGTACCCAGCGCCGAAATCTCCTGCGTCGCGTCCCGGATTTTCGCAATCGCCACATCCGGCCGATTCTCCATCGCCGTATTCACCAGGGTGCGCAGCGGCGGCAGTTCGTCAGCCGGAGGAACCTCAATCCGATCCACCGGGATAATCGACGCGCCTTCCAACTCGGGATCCTCGCTCCGGCTCAGGGCATCCTTCATACGCACTTCCTGCTGCCGCACGTTGGCCTGCGCGATCAGCAGATCCTGCCTTCGCGAAGCCACTTCGGAGTCCGCCCGTGGCATCTCCACCTTTGCCAGCGCCCCGATCTGAATCTGCGCCCGGGTGTCATCGTCGAACTTCTGGGCAACGTCCAGCGCCCGCTTCCGCGCGGCGACGTCATCGTTGGCGCTCACCAGATCCCAGTAAAGATTCACGACTGACGCCACTTTGTCGAGAACCTGCGACCGATATGTCTCTCGCGCGCCTTGGAGGTTCATCTTCGCGATACGAATGAAACGATCGTTCAGTTTGACGCCGAACCCCTGCAGCAACTGATGCCGCAGCACCACGTTGATATAGGGCCCCACCGCCGGGTTCACGATATCGCTCGGGACGTTCTCATGGTCGTACTGCTCGTAGTTGATGATCTGAAAAGTGCCGCCCGTGATCAGCCCTTGCTGGAACACCGTGTTGTAAGTTCGTTTGTCCTGGATGTACGACGTGGTCTGCGTGACAATCGTGTTCGCCTGCGGCTGCGTCTGATGCGTGAATACAGTGGCGTTCTGCAGGTTCGGATCGAGATTCGGCGTGATCTGTCCGACCTGCTGCACCGTCGCGCCGCCACTTCCGCCTACGCCACCGTTGCCGCCATTACCTCCGCCCAACCCGGCCGCCTGTGTGCTTCCCGCGGCGCCCAAACCGGCATCTACCGAAGATACCTGCGCGCTTCCGCTCGGCACGCCGCGTATCGGCCCGCCCGCCTCGGCGCGCCGCAGCGCCCAATCGGCCAGCGGAAGCTCATATCGATCCGCTTCCAGATCCAGATCGTTCTCGATCGCCAGCGCAATCGCATCCTGCAGCGAGAGGTACAGATTGCCCGCCCGAATCAGAACCCCGAGCCGCGGAGAGTTATTCAGCCGCGCCGGCGGTACATCCGCCGGCATATAAGACCGGATCACCTTCGGCCCATGTGGAGTGGCGCTGATCGGCCCCTGCGCGGCCATCGTCATCGAACACGCAAGAAGAACCGCAATCGCTCGCTTCATCGCGCGTTCTCCTTCTCAATCGATGCCGGCAACACGGACGCCCGCGCCACGTGACCCGAAACAGCCTCGTTCACTGAGATATTGTTCACGTCGAGAGTCCGCCCCACCGCGAATTCGAATGCGATCTTAGCGTGCGTATAGTTCGCCATCGACTGCGACTCCGCCGTCTGATCCTGCGCAAGCTGATTCTGCGCCTGAATCACCAGCGTCGCGTCGGTTACCGCGCCAAACTTGAACCGGTTCTGCTCCGCTTCCAGATTCTGCTCCGAAAGCTTCCGCGTATTCACCGCCGTCTCATACCGCGCCCGAGCCTGCTCGAGGCCGATCACGCCCGTCTTCACTTCCACGCTCACCTGATTCACCGCGCGCTTGAGCTGCAGCTCCGTCTGCCGTAACTGCAGCGCGTCAGTCGCGTAGTCGGCTTGCGCCGCGCGATTGCGGAAAGGTATATTCAGCGAAAAACCAGCCGAGTAGTTCGGGAAATTACGCCGGAAAATCTGCCCCACCATATTGCCGTACCCGCCGACGAAGTACGGATCTGCGATGCTCGCGCCGTTGTCCAGGGGATTGAACGGCCCGGCCAGGCCGTTGTTCGTCAGTTCCATGAACGCGCTGAAACTCGGCAGCAGCCCGTTCCGATCGCCTTTCAGCAAAATCTGCTGACTCGCCATGTTGATGCGCGTCTGCTCCAGCTCAGGACGATTCTTCAGCGCTTCCTGAATCAGCTCAGGAGTCGGCTTGAGATTTTCGGAAGGAGGAATCTCGATCCGGTCGAGCGCCACGATATGCACATCGTCCAGCCACGACGTCTCCGATCCGTTCCGCGTCAGCGCATTCTTCAGCACGATCTCCTGCTGCGCCACGTTCGTTTGGGCGATCAGCAAATTTTCCTTCGCCGCCGAGAGCGCCGCCGCCGCGCGCGTCACCTCGATCGCAGCCAGCGCGCCCAGCTTCACTTCCGCTTGGTTATCGTCATAAAGCTTCTGCGCCGTCGCCACAGCTTGATCGCTGATGCGCACCGTGTCGTCGAATGTGACGAGATCCCAGTAAAGATTCAGCGCCGCCGAAACCGTCGTGATCACTTGCTGGCGCAACTGGAGGTCGGTCACTTTCTGGTTGTTCCGTGCCACCCGGATGTCGCGATTATTCACCGCGATTCCGAACCCCTGAAGCAGGTTCTGCGTCACGTAAAGATCCAGAAATCCGTTGATAGTCGGATTCAAAAACGGCGAAGGGCTGTTCGAGAGGCTGTGCGTGCTGCCGTAAGTCAGCTGCGCGGCCGTGCCGGTAATGAACTGCTGCCCGTATTGCAGCGTGTAAGACCGAAAATCGTTCGTGAGCGCCGCAGTGTTATTCAAGGTCGTATTCGAAAGCGGAGTCGTTGTGTGCCCCGCCTGGAAGCCCGCATAGATATACGGATCCAGATTCGGCGGATTCGGTCCGATACCCGTCACCACGCCGCCGCCCGACGTCAATCCCGCGCCACCCGAAAGTCCACTGGCGTTCAGACTCACGCCTGCCGTGCTCACGCTCGTGGGTCCCGCCAGCACAGGAGAACTGACGCTGCGCAGCAGGTTGCCGCCTTCCGCGCGCCTTTGTACTTCACGCGCAAGGAACGGACCATAGCGTTGAATCTCGATATCCAGATTGTTCTCGAGCACGAGCGCGATCACATCCTGAACCGTCAGGTAAAGGTTTCCAGACTTTACAAGCGATTCGAGCCTCGGCGAATTGGTCAGGCGGGGCTCGGACACAATGCGCTTCTGCACGTGAAACGGCCGAATAATCGGCCCCACGAACTTCGGCTCGGGTGGATTGGTGATCGTGATGTCCGACGTCGGCGTCTGCGCCATGCCAGAGGCCGCAAGCCAGACCGGCAAGAAAAGTGTTCCTCCGAAGCGTTTGAGCATGAGAGTGCGAAAAGGAACGATTGCATCTCCTCAGCCAAACTTAAGCATCTCGGCAGCAATGACTTACAGGCTTCCAAAACGCGTTTCCTGTGTTCGGTTGCGAACCTGAGTGTCCGATTTCGGGCGGTAAACCGAAGCACCTTCTAAACTGGTGATTGTTCCCATGGCGTCGCGCGCAGCGGACATTCCGGCTCCAGTCGTTTCGAGCCCCGAGCGGCGCGCGATCTTCGGAGTCCTGTTCGCCATCTCGTTCTGCCACTTGCTGAACGACCTCAATCAATCGCTCCTCACCGCCATTTATCCGCTGCTGAAGACCTCCTTTCATCTGGATTTCGGACAGATCGGACTCATCACTCTTACCTACCAGTCCACGGCCTCGCTCCTTCAGCCCGTCGTTGGAGCGTACACCGACCGTCGGCCCACTCCCTGGTCGCTGCCCATTGGGATGTCGTTTTCGCTCGTCGGATTAATCGTGCTCTCCATCGCGCCGGGGTACTCGACGCTGTTGTGCGCCGCAGCGCTTATCGGAATCGGCTCATCCGTGTTCCACCCCGAGTCCTCCCGCGTCGCGCGTCGCGCATCCGGCGGCCAGCATGGTCTCGCGCAGTCGGTGTTTCAAGTGGGTGGAAACGGCGGCCAGGCGCTCGGTCCGCTGCTTGCGGCGTTCATAGTTCTTCCAAGAGGGCAGGGAAGCGTCGCTTGGTTCTCGCTCACCGCGTTGACGGGCGTCATCACCCTCACGCTGATCGGACGCTGGTACAAGAACCATCAACTCGCCCGAAAGCAGAGCACCCGTACCGGCGTTGCGCGTGCGTACGCGCTCCCAGGAAAGAAGGTCGCTTTCTCTATCGCGATCCTGATCGCCCTGATCTTCTCGAAGTACTTCTACCTGGCGAGCCTCTCGAGTTACTACACGTTTTATCTCATCGATAAATTCCATGTCGCGGTCTCGCAGGCGCAGTTTTATCTCGCGCTTTTCCTCGGCTCGACCGCCGCAGGCACGCTGATCGGAGGACCTGTGGGAGACCGCATCGGCCGCAAATACGTCATCTGGGGCTCGATCCTCGGGGTCTTGCCGTTCACGCTTATACTTCCGTACGCCAATCTCTTCTGGACCGCGATCCTCACGGTCATCATCGGCCTGATCCTTTCATCCGCCTTCTCCGCGATTCTGGTCTACGCTCAGGAACTGATGCCCGGCCGCATCGGAATGGTTTCGGGTCTGTTCTTCGGACTCGCCTTCGGGATGGCCGGCATCGGCGCCGCGGCGCTTGGCAAGCTGGCCGACGCGACCAGCATCGCCTTCGTCTATCGCGTCTGCGCGTTTCTCCCCGCCATAGGCCTGCTCACCGCATTACTGCCCGATATCGAAAGAAAATCGGCGCTGCGACGCGCCCGAGCCTAGACGCGCTTCCAGACCGCGAGTGTCCGATCATCGCCGCGCGCCGTCACGTACTCCGTTGGTCGCGGGTCATCCGGCGCTGCGTGACAGACCTTCAGCGTGTCGCCGGACAGGTCGAAAATCCCGAGCCGCGTCCGTCCGCCGTTCAGAAGCCGGAAATCGATCGTGTGCGGCGAGGCGCGCCAGTCTGTCGTGTAGGAGGCTCTGAGTACAACCTGAGAGCCAAAGGACACGATCACTTTGCGCCCATCATCGACCCGCTTACCAAATTTCAGAAGCGATTCTTCGATCGCCTCGCCGTTCAGCGCGCACGAAACGAGCGACCATTCCCCCACGAGCGGCCCGCCCCCGGCCAACGCGCTATCCGCCGCGGAGTCCGTAGTCGGCGCATCCTCCTTCGCTCCCACGCCCCGTCTGAGCGTCTCCAGGGCGAGTCCGCTCCCCGGCTTCGTCGCAAACGCCTTGGGTCGATCGCCACCACGCATTGTGAAGCAGATCCGCCAGACGTCGCCGTCCAGTTCGTAGATTCCGAGTGAACGGTTGCCTTTCTCCGGCCCTTTCGTAAATACAAAATCGAATTCCTTCGGGCGCTTCCGCGGACGCAGTTCAACCCTACCTTCATAAACCGCACCCATCCCATTGGTCGTAAAGCCCTCACCGCCGATCGCGATCTTCGATCCCAGAGGCGAAAACGACTGCCCATCGACCTCGAGCGCTTGTATACTCCATTCGCCCTGGAGCTTTTTCAGATCCCCGTTCACCGAAAACTCCTCTCGCCGCGAATCCCAAGGAACCGCCACTCGATAGCGCCACTTTGAGATCAAGCAAACCCGCTAACTGGTCCTAACAATTATCAATTAATTGATTTTTTACTGATGATGTGCGGGCCTGCGGTCGGCTATTATAACCGAACGTAGTCAACCTATTTGTTTTATGTGCGGCACAATACGGAGTCCTCACGCCCGATGGGTCATTGGATCACACTCTGCCCACGCCTGGGAACCCTGTTTTCAACCGGGAAATGTCGTGGCGCTTCTCCTTTCTCACTCCGGCTAAGCAATAACTGACATGAATTTCATCGATTTCAGACTCTGCAACAGAGTCACTATGACGGGTATCGTGTTTGGAGCGCTCCTTTTCAGCGGTCAACAACCGAACTTGCCGGCGGGGCGAGATTGGCCGATGTTCAATCGCGACCTTGCCGGAACCCGATACTCGCCACTCGGTCAGATCACCACGAAAAACGTCACGAAACTGAAGCAGGTGTGGTCTTACAGGTTAAGGTCCCCAGAGGAGGCCAAGACAAAGCTGACGGGCCTCATCGGAGGATTCTCCGAAGCTACGCCCATCGTTGTAAACGGAACGATGTATCTGCCGGTCGGAACCAGAATCGTGGCGCTCAACGCCACAACCGGAAAAGAAGTATGGAGTTACGAAGTAAACAAAGCCGTCCCGACAAGACGCACCGTAACGTATTGGCCCGGCGATAAAAACTCTCCACCCAGGATTATCTTCTGTGCGGGCAAATCGCTGATTGCCCTCAACGCCCAGACCGGCCAACTCGTGCCGGGCTTCGGCAATGAAGGAATCGTGGATATGGTGGTGCCCTACGACTCCTCCCCGACTTTGTTCGGGGACGCGTTGATCGTGGGCTCGCGCACTCCGGCGCGGCCCTCGACCGTGCCGCTTCCGGGCGCCTCGCGCGCATACGATGTGCGGACGGGCGCTAAACTTTGGGAATTTCACAACGTCCCTCACCCCGGCGAACCAGGGAACGAAAGCTGGCAGGGCGACGAGTGGAAGAATCGATCCGGCGTCAACAGTTGGGGTTTCGCTATGACGGGTGACGAAGCCCGCGGCATACTCTACATGACGTTTGGCAGCGTTGCGAGCAATTATTATGGGGGCGACCGCAAAGGCGCCAATCTTTTCTCAAACTCGCTGGTCGCCGTCGATGCCAAAACAGGAAAGTATAAGTGGCATTTTCAGGCGGTACATCACGATTTGTGGGATCAGGACTTGCCGCCCGCGCCAGGACTGATTGATATCAAAAAGGATGGCAGGACCATTCCGGCGCTCGCGCAGGTTGGCAAATCCGGATGGATGTACATACTGGATCGCGTTACAGGCAAACCGGTTTTCGGAGTGGAAGAGCGCAAGGTCCCGCAGAGCGATGTACCAGGCGAACAGAGTTCCCCGACGCAACCCTTTCCCCTTAAACCGCCCGCGCTGGCCCGCACGAGCTTCACCGAGCAGGACCTGGTTACGGCGGGCGATACAACCGAGGAGCATGCGCGCGCATGCCGCGCGATCTACGAGCAGTACGGCGGGCTGCACAACGAAGGGCCCTTTACGCCTCTTCTTTATCATCCGGCTGGCGCGCCGCCCAAAAACACGGTGTCTTTTCCGGGAATCATCGGGGGTCCGAACTGGGGTGGTACAGCAACTGATCCCAAACTGGGCTATGTATTCGTTAACTCGTCGGATGAAGGCGTCATCGGGTGGATTGACAAGATGCCGGATGGCGCTGCCGTCCCCTACGATCACGCCACCCACCCCGCTCCGGGGCGGTTTGATCAAGTCCTGAACAGGTTGTTTACCTCGGGATCAGGAACCAGTCGTCCGGAAGGGTTGCCTATATTCGAGGACAGAAAATGGGATTCTAACGGTCTCTTAAGGGGCGCGAGCAGTTGGCCGTGTCAGAGACCCCCGTGGGGCCGCCTGATCGCGGTGAATGCCCGCACCGGCGACTTTGCCTGGTCGGTTCCGTTGGGAATAACCGAGGAACTCCCGCCCCAGAAACAGAAGACCGGGCGTATGAACCTTGGTGGCCCCATCGTGACAGCGGGTGGCCTGGTTTTCATCGGCGCCACGAACGATCGCAGATTTCGGGCCTTCGACTCAAGAACCGGCGAGGAGTTGTGGGCCGCCAAACTGGATTACAACGCGATGGCGGTCCCGATCACGTACCTCGGCGCCGATGGAAGGCAATACGTCGCAATTGTCGCGAGCGGCGGTACGAGTCTCAGCGACCCGAACCCCGACAATACCGAGGCGTTGGTGGTGTTCGCATTGCCGCAAACGGGAATGGACGACCTCAGTGTCAGTGGCGCTCTGGCACATCGCTGAAATTTTGTCTGGGTGCGTCAACTCAAGTCACGGGAAGACAAACTTTTGTAAAGACTTGCGGGGATTCCCAATGCCCCTTTGCCCGCGTTGGCCCTTGGGATAAGCTGTCGTATTACAAGAGGGAGAGTCCCCGTGACGCTGAAGCGAGAAACATCGAGAAGAGATTTTGCAAAGCTGGCTCTGGCCGCGATTCCGGCATCTGCGTTGGCCCAGGCGCCCCCGCAGGGCCCCGGCGGCCCGGGTGGTTTTGGCGGCGGTGGGCGCGGTACTCCTCCGCCTCCGCTCAAGTCCGATTACGCGGGCGTTAAGATCGGCGTCATCACTTACAGCTTCCGGCAAGGCGTCGCCGCGAACGATCTGATTTCGATCATCTCGAAACTCGGTATCAGCCACGTCGAACTCATGTCCAATCATGCCGAAGCCCTCGCTGGCGCCCCTGCGCCTTCCGCATTCGGTTTCCCGGGCGGCGGACGCGGCCGGGGTCAGATGACGCCCGAACAGCAGGCGGCGGCTCAAGCCGCCCGGAAAGAGGCGCAGGACAAACTCGATGCATGGCGCAAATCCGCCTCAATGGATGTGTTCAGGAATGTCCGAAAACAATTCAATGATGCCGGACAAGAGCTGAACATCCTCTGCTACAACCTGGCCAACACGGCCACCGACGACGAAATCGATTATTCCTTCCAAATGGCCCAGGCGCTCGGCGTCAGCGCTATCTCCTCCAGCACCACCGTCAGCGTTGCGAAGCGCGTTGCCCCCTTCGCAGACAAATACAAACTTATGTGGGGCGGCCACGGACACGACAATGTCGCCGACCCCGAACAGTTCGCGACCCTCGAAAGCTACGACAAGATCATGTCCTTCAGCAAATACATCGGGGTCAATCTCGACATCGGCCACTTCACGGCAGCGGGTTACGACCCGGTCCCGTACATCCAGAAGCACCACGACCGGATCACCAACCTCCACCTGAAAGACCGCTTCCGCAATCCTCCGGGCGGCCGCGGAGCCAACGTCCGGTGGGGAGAAGGCCAGACGACTATCAAGGATGTCCTTTTGCTGCTGAAAAAAGAGAAATATCCATTCCCGGCCGACATCGAATACGAGTATCAGGGTACTGATCCTGTCATCGAAGTCGCGAAGTGCCTGGAATACTGCCGCGACGTCCTTCTCGGATAATTCTGTAACCGCAGTACTGGCCCGTTCATCCAGAAAAATGGGTGCTTTCGGGTTTTTTGTGCTAGTATTAAGACTTGGGAGACCTGCGCGCTTTTTAGCCCCTGCGCTTCAAGCCATTGAGGTTGCTCCCGTCCGCTCTTGCGGCATTAGGCGCTTACGCCCTTCTGAACTCAAAAAAATAATTTATAGTCCGCGCCGTCGTGTCGTCATCCCGGCACTGCGCTTGCCTGCGCGGAGGAAATGGGCCGCATGGAACCAGATGACGATCAGTTTTTACACGATTCTCCGATAGGCATCAACTTCGACGAAGAAGCCACCAAATTCTTCGATCCCGAAGCCGACGCGGATTTCCTTCACCCGCACCAGCAGGTCGAAGAATCGATCTATACAGATGATCCGGTTCGGGTTTACCTGCGCGAAATGGGCGCTGTGCCTTTGCTGACCCGTGAAGGCGAAGTCGATCTCGCCCGCCGGATGGAACGCGGAAAACTCCGGATGCAGAAGGCAATCAGCCGCTCTGCATTAGTGCAGTTAGCCGCCGTTGAAGCCGCCGAAAGCGTCCGTAAGAATCCCGACGAACTCGACAACCATGTCGATATCGGCGGTGATATTGAAGACGGAACGCCCGCCGACACGAAAAAGCGCAGCGAAGTCCTCAAGATCTTCGGCGACATCGCGGCCTCGCACAAGAAGGCCCTCCAGTTTCAGGAAAAGATCGAGCAGGCGCCGCCCGCAAACAAGCGAGCCCGTCGCAAGCTCTGTATGAAGTACTACCGGGCCCAGGTCGAGACTTCCATCGCCATCCGCTCCGTTCCGTGGATTCTTGTTCGCTGGCGCGATTTCACGCGCGAAATCGAACGCGCTGTTGAGGAACTCAACCATCTCGATCGTGAGCTCAAGAAGCTCGAAGCGAAGAACTCCGTCGCTGTCCAGGCGCGCATTCGCGAGCTGAAGCGCGAAGTGCGCAAGCGTGAGGTCAGCGCTGGCGCCACTCTGGACGAACTGAAACACACCCTGACCGTCATCCGCCACGGTGAGCAGGAAGCCGAGCGCGCCAAGAAGGACCTGGTCGAAGCCAACCTCCGGCTCGTCGTTTCGGTCGCCAAGAAGTATGTGAACCGCGGCCTCCACCTCCTGGACCTGATTCAGGAAGGCAACATCGGCCTTATGCGCGCCGCGGACAAGTTCGAGTACCGCCGCGGCTACAAATTCTCCACCTATGCCACCTGGTGGATTCGCCAGGCCATCACTCGCGCTATCGCGGACCAGTCCCGCACGATTCGTATCCCGGTGCACATGAACGAGAGCATGAACAAGTTCCTTCGCGCCTCTCGCGAACTTGAAAAGGAACTCGGCCGCACCCCGACTAACGAAGAAATCAGCCGCCGCATGGACATCCCGGTCGAGAAGGTCCAGAAGCTCAAGACCATCTCGCGCGATCCCGTGTCCCTCGAAACGCCGGTCGGACGCGACGGCGAGTCCGCCCTCGGCGATCTCATCGAAGACCGCTGGGTCGGTTCACCAGTCGATGCCGTGATCGAATCGAACGTCCGCGACGAAACCGCCGGCATCCTCAAGACGCTCTCTCCGAAAGAAGAGAAGGTCATCCGCCTTCGCTTCGGCATCGGCTGCGAGCGCGAGCACACCCTTGAGGAAATCGGCCAGGAATTCGACGTCACGCGCGAGCGCATCCGCCAGATTGAAGCCAAGGCCCTTCGGCAGCTTCGCGCTCCGGAGCGTGCCCGCCGCCTTCGGGCTCTCTTGGCGGCCCGCTAAATCGGACTACGGGCGCGGCGAAAGGACCTTCACCCGGACCGGCGCCGCGCCCTCAGCCACTTTCACGATCTTGCAAACCAGCCGCAGAGATTCCGCTGGAGCAATCGCGCGAGTCACATTCTGATCCGCGTCGACTCCCGCCAGCACCAGAACCTGCAAAGAGGGCACGAAGATCTCAAGCACCCGCAACACTTCCGTTCCCGTGTGATATTGAACCAGTAGCTCCTGATCCTCCCGCAGCGCCCGTTGCATGCCCTGAATCTGTCCGAGGAAAATTCCGCCCACGGGTTCAGGAGGCTTCTCCGCCGGTTTTTCCGGAGGCTTCGGCGGCTCGGACGAAAGCGCGTCCATGACGCCTTTTTTGGTAGTTTCGAACGCCTGTCCGGCGATGACCTTTCCAATATTCCCGAGAGCCATGAACCGATGCTAACACCGCTTCATAATGAGAACGTGAATACGCTCCTCACTCGCGCTTCCAACGGCTTGCTGACCGATCCTGGTCCCGACGACTCACAGCTTCGGACTATTTTGGAAGCCGCCGTCCGCGCGCCTGATCATGGCAAACTGCGCCCGTGGCGCTTCTATGTGATCCGCGGGGATGCCCGCGAAAAGCTCAGTCAGCTTTTCGTCGATGCGCTCCTCCGCCGCCAGCCGGGTGCGGCGCCCGCCGATATCGACAAGGAGCGCGGCAAACCGCTCCGCTCCCCGGTCACCATCGCCGCCGTGGCGAAGATTGTCACCGGACACAAAGTCCCGCCGATCGAGCAGACTCTCTCGGCGGGAGCAGCGGCCATGAACATTCTGAACGCGGCGCACGCGTTGGGCTTCGGCGCCAAATGGGTAACCGGCGCAAACTGTTACGACACCTGGTTCCTGCGTCAATTCGGCCTCGATCCCGAAGATCAACTGATCGGCTTCATCCATATCGGCACGCCGATTCCGCAGTCTCCCGCCGAACGCCCTGCGCCTGACGCCTTCGTTGTCGAGTGGCGATAACGCTTAGTGGTGCGGACCGCCCGGACCCGGTCCGCGTCCGCCGAAACCGCCGCCAAATCCGCCCGGGCCGCCCGAAAGTAGCGCCTGATAGATCGCCTGCTGGGCGGACGTGAGTACCAGGTAGAATCCCGCCTCAGCGGTCGCGCTCGCCGAAAGCTGTTGCGCCGAGAGATTCCCGATCGTGGTCGCAGCGGCCGAAATCCCTGCGGAATTGTTGGATTCAATCGCGCTCGTCAGCGCGGTACGCGCCGTATCGAGGTTCGTTCGAATCGTCTGTTCCGCGGTGACTTCGGTCGTGAACAGCGCCGTCGCCGTCGCCGCCTGCGAAGTCGATAGCGTCAGCAGTGTCGTCAAGCGCGCGACTCGCGCCGCTACAATGTCGGCGACGGTCGGTCCGGATGTTGTGGATGTTTGTGCGGATAGTATGGGAGCAGCAGCCGCAATGAATACGGCTGCGGTAAATAGTTTCTTCATGAAAAAGCGTTCCGACTCCTTTCGGCCTTTATGGACTCCATGGCGGCCCGAGGGGATTACGCGCGTGGGCAAGTGAAGTGAGAATCGATAAATGGCTCTGGGCCACGCGCTTTTTCAAGACAAGGGCTCTGGCCTCGAAAGCCTGCGATCTCGGCCGCATTCGCTCTAACGCGCATCCGGCCAAGCCCGCCCGCGAAGTCAAAATCGGCGATATTCTTTCGATCAGGAACGATTCAGGAGATTTCGAAGTCGAAGTTCTCGGGCTCGCGGAAATGCGCGGTCCGGCCGCCGTTGCTCAAGCGCTCTATCGTGAAACCGATGCCAGCTGCGAAGCCCGCGCGAAAGCCGCCGAGATGAAAAAAGCCGAGCCGCAATTCGACGTATTCGAGGGCGGCCGTCCTTCGAAACGCGACCGGCGCCGCATGGAGCGCTTCCGCTGGTAACCAGCCAAGCTACTCTTTAACAGACTTCGCAGCGCGCCCTAGGTGCTCCACGATCTTGGCGGCCTCTTCCACGGCCCGCGCCAGCACTGAGCGGATCTTGCCGTCTTCCAGCATCAGAAGCCCGCCGATCGTACATCCCGCCGGGGTGGTCACATCGTCTCGCAAAGACGCCGGATGCCGCTTCGTCTCCAGCACCATCCGCGCCGATCCCAGCATCGTCTGGCCGACCAACTGAAGCGCCAGGTCACGTGGCAGTCCCACACGGACACCTGCGTCCGCCAGCGCTTCGAGCACGAGATACATGTAGGCCGGTCCACTCCCGCTCAGCGCCGTGATGGAGTTGAAATAATGCTCCTCAACCACCGCGCACCGGCCTACTGACTGAAAAATCCGCTGCGCCGTTTCGAGATGCGCGGGGGTTGCCCCGCGCCCGGCGCATACCACGGTCATTCCTTCTTTCACGACGCACGGCGTATTCGGCATCGCCCGCACCCAGATATTCGGACGCTCCAGCAAAGCCTCCAGCCGTTCCGTCGAAACACCCGCCAATATCGAAATCAGAAGCGTGTCCGGACGCAGTTGCGCTTCGCGAAGCCTTGCCGCCACCGCTGCGATCTGCGCCGGCTTAACGCAAAACAGAATCGATGCCGCGCCTGCCGCGGCTTCGCGGTAATCGCGTGTCGTCGGAACCCCGAGTTCTTCCGCAACCGAGTCGCAGGTCGCTTGAGTCCGCGCCGCCGCCCAGAGCTGACGGCGCGAGACGACGCCCGCATCGAGCAGCCCCTGAATCAGCGTCCGCCCCATGACGCCCGCTCCTACTATTCCGAGCGTTCGCCCCGGCGGCAGCAGCGGCTGGTCTTCAGTCATTTCGGCATGATATCCGCAGAGACAAAGGATTGATCACTGGAGACGAATGCTTCTGACACATGTTCGTCGTGCTTTTCGCTTCCATCGACCGAGCCCGATCCGAATCGACCTGCGACGCCTTTGGCTCTCTCGAAACGATTCGCTGGCTCAGACGCTGTGTCCAGAAACATTTCCATGCCGTTTCTAAATGATCTCTGCAACGGATTGCCCGCATCCGGCGGAGCGCTTACCGGAGTTCGCTCATCAACCCGACGAGATTGCCTTCTGAATCCCGGAAGAACGCCATCCACAGTTCATGGTCCGGCATCCTCGCGATCATTCTGGCTTCGGATTCGAACGCCACGCCCCGAAGCCGAAGCTGATCCGACGCTTTGTAAATATCGTCCGTCTTGTAATACAAAATCGAACTGTACGTCGATCCCGGATTCTCCGCCTTCGAGAGCATCAACCGAACGCCTCCGCAATCGAAGAACGCCATTTCGCCGGTCTCGAAAAGAAAGCGCAATCCGAGCGTATCCCGGTAAAAAGCTATGGCTCGTGGCAGGTCCGAGATGGTCAGCGCGATTTGCCCAATGGCGGTGACGATCTGCGGATTTTCCAGGACGGGAGACATTCGTCCGGATTGTATCGCGTCTTCACGCCTTTAATCCCGCTACCGGTTCCGGTACCCCCAGGACGCCGGCGGATCTCCATGCCAACAGTAGCGCGCCCACCGCGGGACTGTGAAGCGGCGGCGAAACCCGCGCGTTTTCGTTCATTTCAACAAGCGATCGAAAACGCTCGAGCAGAATTGCGCCACCGAACATGCCCCCCACCCAGGCCACGCGCGACTCCGCCCCTTCGGCCCACAATTGGCGGCGCACTGCAGCCGCAAGTGACGCAAGATTCTGTGCGGCGGCGTTCACCAATGCAGCCGCTACCGGATCTCCTTCTTCCGCGATGTGGCTCACAATCCGCGCTAAACCAGCCACTCGCGCACGCGGCCACTCCGGCGTGTAAAAGCGATGAAGCGCGGCGTTCGCATCCGAAACCCCAACTGCTTCGAGAAGCGCCGGCGTCAATGCCGTGCGCGGCCCCCAGCCCTCATGCTCGCGCAGGATCGCGCGCAGCGCCTGCCGCGCGATATCGAATCCTCCCCCTTCATCGCCGAAGACATAGCCCCATCCGCCGGCCCGAGCGCTCTCGCCGCGCTCATTCTCCCCGTATGCGATCGAGCCCGTGCCCGCGATGACAATCGTTCCCGCGCCGCCGCCCATTGCGCCCGCCAGCGCAATTCGGGCGTCATGCGTCACGATCATGTGTTCCGCCTGAATCACTTGCCGAAGCAGGTCGGCTTTGTCCTCCGGGCCCCCGCTCATCCCCAGACAAGCGCCGCGGAATCGCGTGCGGTTCAGGTCAATCCCCGCGTTCCTCGCGGCATGCGACAGGCATTCCGACATCACGCGCAGGAACTTCGCCTGCGCCTCGTCCGCCGCAACATGGTTACAAGGACCGGCTGTCGACCAACCTGCAATGCGCCCGCGCTCGTCGCCGATCGCGGCTACCGTGCTTGACTGCCCTCCGTCCACTCCCAGAAAATATTCGTTCATCGGATCTGGTATAGCCTTCCGGACTCATGCTTCGCAGCGACGTTCATTCCCCATCGTTCTGGCGAGGCGCGCATATCCGCAGCGGCCGGAAAGTCGTTGCTGATCATCAGGTAGTCGATTCCATGCGAGCGCACAGTGTTGACAGCCACCTTCCGCAAATCCCCCAGCGGCGCATCCTCAAGTTTTTCCAGCCTGGCGTCGATCCCGTGGATCTGAAGTTGGATCTTCCACTGATCGTGTGACGAATGCAGTTCGACTCGATCCAGTTCCACTTCAGAATCGAACCCGAACTCGATCCACATGCCAGGATGAATCGACTCCCAAGCCTTCCACCGCGTCACAGGGTTCCCGTCAATCGCGAGTCCGATGTCCCACGGAAACGGGTGCGCTTCCGCGCGCGAAGGCCGCACTTCTTTCGCGCCGTCGAAGAACCGCGCCTCGCCCACGCTCCAGATATCATCCGCGCTCGCGGCTGTCTGGTCGATGCGCAACTGCCGCAGCCTGCGCGGCGCGAATGTGAACCGCAGATTCCACAGCGGCTGCATTTCTTCACGAACGGGCGTCAGCAACATCTCGCGGATCTTCTCGCTCTCGGCTGAATAGTAGTACACGAGCACCTGCGGCGCGATGTACGCTTCCGCCAGCGGCATTGAACTCCACACCCGCTTGTTCACTGGAACCGTCTGATCAATCGCGCGCGCTAGCCGGTAATCCGCGAACCGCCGCGATAACCAAGTGTCCGGCGGGACAATGCGCAGCGCCGCCTGCCAAGGCATCGTTGTGATCTGCCAGCCGCCGGCGGGCGCTCGGTAACGGTCGATTACGCGCGGCCACGCCAACAGCGCTGCGCCCGCTACCACCGCGGCAAGCGCCGCCTGCGAAAACTCCAGCGCCATCGCGATTCCCAGCGCAAGAAACGGAAGCGCGGGAATCAGAAAACGAGCCCCGATGTTCTGCGGATAAGGCAGTAGAAAGAATGCCGCCCCCAACAAGCAACGCCGCCCCTCTCTGGTCCGCAGCGCGACCAGCCCTATCGGCGCCAGGAGAAACAACGGTCCAATCTGCCCGCCGAGTTGTCCCGTCACCGTCACAATCCAGGGCAAAGGCCACAAACTCGGCAGTCCGTAAGTCGCCAGATACCGCCGATACGATTCCTCGAATGAAACGTGAATATACGGATTGACAAATAGCCGGTTAAAAAACGGCGACACCGGATTATCCATCCACATCCAGTTCTTTACCAGCCAGGGCACTGCCACAACGCTGGCCGCCAAAGCCATTCGCGCAAAACGCCGCCTCATCATCACCAGCGCGTAAAGCCCCGCCACAAACCCCGTGTACTTGATCGCGAAACAGAACCCCGCCAGCAACCCGATCGGAATCTCCAGCCTGGCCTCGTTTCTCTCGTGCCAGAGTTCGATCAGACAGAACATCGCGAACCCCGCCGCCGCGAGCGCCACATCGTTGTATGCGCTCACTCCATCAACCCCGGCGATCGGCGAAAGATAGACCAGCAACGCCGCGCAGACGCCCGCCCGCGGCCGCCCTAAGCGACGCGCGTAACAAAGCATCGCCACGGCGAGCGCGAACAGGAACGCCAGATGAACGGTCGCCGCCGCGGAGTGCCCGCCCAAAGCGAACGCGAACAGGAACAGCATCTCCATTCCCTGCGAAAGGTTCGCGTACATGTTCGTCGTAATCCGCTCGAACCCATGAGCCCGTAAATATTGCGCGACGATTCCCAGGTGATACGTCGAACCATCCGGACTGAACTCCGGCGCGAGGCTGTTCGAAAGATAGAGCAGTGCGTAGCACACGAACGGCGCGAGAAAAATCCATCGCCACAAAGGAGGCAGGGGAGGGAAGCGCGCCGTCGGAATGCGCCGCGCCTTCGGATACGCCGCAACCGCCGCGATTGCGGCGATTCCCATGATCGCGAAGACCGGGGCCAGCGCCAGCTTCATCGCGCTCAGCGCAAACACCGCAACGCTCAGCAGCGCCGACCCGCACACGCCCGCCAGCGCATCGTGCTCAAATCGATGAAGCTCGATCTCGAGCCGCGCAAACAATAGCCGGCCCAGCGCCCACGCGGCAAGGGCGGTGAATAACGCCCCGATCAGAGTCACCGCGTCGTCACGCGCGCGATCGCATTGCGGATGCTGTCCGCGATCCCGAGCCGATTCCAGTCGCCCTCGGCCGCCCACACCGCGTCAAGCGCTTCGTCTGTCCGCGTGATCCCGTCGTCCAGCGCGCGGAAACACCAGATCAGATCGTGATGCAGATGAAACGGCTCGTCCCGTTTCGGGGGAATGCCATGAACATCGATTCCCACCAGCCGCGCAGCCCGATCCGCATCCACGCGCACCCCGGTCTCTTCTTCCGCTTCGCGCGCCGCCGCGTCCGCAAGACACGCATCGGGCTCCTCCACATGGCCGCCCGGCAGGAGCCATCGCAGCAGCCGGTGATGATGCATCATCAGGACACGTTCACCGTCCGGGTGCAAAACGGCCGCCGTGCAGGTCACATGTCCCGGCGTGAATTGATTCCTCGAAAAAGGCTTGGCAGTAAGCCGCAGAAGCTGGAGCGTGAGATCCCGGCTCTTGCGCGCAAGGCCATCGGCGCCGGGATCGAAGTTCTCCACAATCCCGATCGCCGCCTCGACGTTCACTTAGGCAGTTTATCCAGTTGCTGCTTCGCCCAGACGCGATCCGGATCGAGTTGCAGCGATTTCGTCAGCGCATCGCGCGCCTGGTCCGTCTGATGCCCCTTCGCAAGCGCGATGCCGAGCCATAAATACGCCTCCGCATTCTTCGGATCCAGAGCGATCGCCTCGCGATAGTCCTTCATTGCGTTGTCCGGACCGCCCCCGAAGTTCGTCGGCAGATAATAGAACCCCACGCCGTGCGCCACATGCGCGCGCGCTGACTTCGGATCCATCTGAATCGCTTTGTCCAGAGCCTCTTTCGCGCGTTTGCCGTATGCGATCGCGCCCATGATCGGGTTCGCCGGAATTACCTGGCCGCAGAGCGTTCCCAGCACGCGGTAATAGTCGGCGTTCTTCGCGTTCAGAGAAATCGCCTTGTCGGCGTCCTTCACGCCCGCTTCCGCCGCGCGCTCCGACGCGGCCTTGTCGCGCAGTTCGTACTGAACCTCGGCAAGATAGGAATAAGCAATCGCCGATTCATACCATTTGTTCGCATCGCTTCCCGACTTGTCGGCATCCGCGTGCAGCGCCGCCGCGGTCTTGTCAAGAGCTGCGCGATCCTGTTTGTCCCGCAGCTTCGAAAGATCTTCCATGCCGTGCCCGAGCCCGGCGATCAGCAATCCCGCAATTACGATTCGCATATTTGTTATCTACAACGCCGCGACCCGCCGCTGCACCAGCAGAAAGTACAATCCCAGGCTGAGCAGCACCAAGCCGTTGATCGACAGGACGGTAGGAGCGGTCAACAAGGGTACAAGCCAACCGGTTACTACGCTGCCAAACGGCATCCCGCCACGGAACGCTACGTTATAGACGCTCATCACGCGCCCGCGCATCTCATTTGATGTGATCAACTGCACAAGCGAGCTGATCATCGCGAACGCGCACATCAGCACGGCGCCCGAGACGAAAAGGATCACGCAACTTAAAGGAATGGATTTGGACAGCGCGAAGCCGCTCATGCCAGCGCCCAGCGCCACAAGCATCGTCAGCGCGATTCGACCCTTGTTCGCCACGTTCCCCATCGCCGCCACGGTTAACGCGCCTGTAATCGAACCGAGGCCGGAAGCCGCAAGGAACCACGTATAAGTGATCTCATCTTTCCGGAACACATCTTTTGCGAAAACCGGCAGAAACGTAATCATCGGAATCGCGAGCGCCGTCATCAGGAACGCGATCACTATCAGCCCTTCCATCGCGCCCTGCGTACGTATAAAACGGAATCCCTGCTTCATACTGGCCAGAATCGATTCACCCGTCTGCGCCGGCTTGAAATTGATATGCAGGCTCAGCAACGAGGCGATGACCGCCACGAACGATAACGCGTTCAGTCCGAAACACCACACCGCTCCGGCGTACTTCAGAGCGAGCCCGCCGATCACCGGTCCGATCACGCGCGCCAGGTTGAACTGAATCGAATTCAGCGCGATCGCGTTCGGAAGATCCTCCTTCTCGACGAGGCTCGGGACCAGCGCCGAATATGCCGGTCCGCCGAACGATTGCGCGGTTCCCACCACGAATGACGACAGCAGAATGTGCCAGACCTGAATCTTTCCCGTCCCGATCAGGACCGCCAGCGTCAGGGCCGACATCATCTGGACCACCTGCGACCCGATCAGCACATGTCGCCGGTCCATACGGTCCGCCAACACCCCACCGAAGAGCGAAAACAGAAAAATAGGAATATCGCCGAGAAACGCGTCCAGCCCTAGCAGAAAGGGAGACTTCGTGATCTCCAGCACGAGCCAGTTCTGCGCGATTTCCTGCATCCACGTGCCAATGCTCGAGGTACAGGCGCCGAACCACAGCAGCCGGAAATCCCGATAGTGAAATGCCTTGAAAACGCGACGCAGCACGTGAAGGCTACGGGAGTGGTTTTTCGCGCTGAATCAGATGGAGCAGATTCCCGTCGAGATCGTTGAAGAACACCAGACGGTTCCCCTGCGTCTCGAACGGCTCTCCGCAGAACGTGACGCCCTTTCCTTTCAGCAGCGCATAAGCGGCGTCGAAATTGTCATTGGCGATGGCCAGATGCCGGATCCCGCCATCCTTGTTGTTCGCGGTCGTCTGGGGCGCGGCGAGCGGGCGCTCCGCCGGGATAATCTCCAGCATCGTCCCGTTCGGGGCCTTCACAAAATAATTGCCCGCGTACGTGTAGTTGATATGAAAACCCAGGTGCTCCACATACCACTCGGCGAGCTTCTGGGGATTCGGCGAAGAGATCGCCGTGTGCTCTAAACCCTGGAACATAGTAAGGAACGATTGTAACGCGCTGCTCTGTTACAGCCCGGTCTCATGAGTATTCTTAAAGTCGATGGCGCTGCGAGCCTCAATCGCCGATCGTCCTGTAAGGTTTTCCAGTCTTCCTTCGTTCCGGGCCGAACACTTTCCGGAAGCTGGCCCTTTTCCCTGGCTCGACCGCGATGATGCGCTCGACCAGATCGCCACGCGGCGCGAACGAAACGAAATACCTGCGTCCGACGCCGAACTCTGCCGCTACTGGGTCGCTAACGGTTATGTGATCGCCGAAAACCTGTTCGATACGTCGACCCTCGACGCCGTCTGGGAGGGCTATGAGGCGGCGATCCGTACGGGCCGTATCAAGCTGCCGCCTGAGCCCGCCGGTGAAGGCGATCGCTGGCCCGGCCGGTATCTGAATCCCCACAAACGCTCCGGAGCATTTTGCCGAATCCTCAAACACAACGGCCTTCTGCGCGTTCTGTCTCTCTTACTGGGCCATGAACCCAAACCGCTCCAGACCATCGCGTCCCACAAGGGCTCTCAACAGGGACTCCATTCCGATTCCATCCACATGACGACGTATCCGCTCGGCTATCTCGCAGCGGCATGGATCGCATTCGAAGACATTCATCCCGATTGCGGACCACTCGTTTATTACCCCGGAAGCCACCGCTTCCCGTACGTGTTCAGCAAAGATGTCGACATTACGCACGATGATTTCAAGCGTGAAGGCTATGCTCCCTATCACGCCCGATACGAGCCCCGGATCCGGCAACTAGTCGAGGACCATGGAATCGCGCCACACTATTTCCACGCTCGAAAGGGCGATGTCCTCATCTGGCACGCCAATCTCGTGCATGGCGGATCGCCGCGCCGAAATCTGGAACTCTCCCGCCGCGCGGTCGTCTGCCATTTCTTCGCGAAAGGCGCGTTCGTTTATCACGATCTCGCCGCATCGCGCTCGCGTCAGCAATACAGAGGTACCTGCCTCCTGCGCGACGACACCGGGCGCCTTCGGATCTTTTGAGTGGCCGTTAAGCGATTTTTCAGCCTCGGATGATCTAATCGAGCGCGATTCCGAATGATCTCGGCTGTGTTGATACTCTGGCGCGAAGAACTCCAGGCCGTCATGCGCGGGACCTTTGTCTGGGTCGGCGCGGCTACCATCCTTCTCGCGGTTGGCATTCTGGCCGCAGCCGGAACGCAGGATGCATGGCTCGACGCTTACGGCATCATCGCCTATGGTCTTGCACCGCTTGCATTCATTCCGATCTCCGCCTGCGTGATCGCCAGCCCGCGAGTGAACCGATTTGTGGAATGTATCTTCACGGCGCCGGTCGAGCGGTCTCACTGGCTGATAGCCAAACTGCTCGTGCTGTTCACGATGGGCGCCGCATATTACGCCGCCCTTCTCCCGATGATGGCGGTGTACGTCGCTCACGTCGGTCTTCCGTTTCTGCTCGGCAAGTTTCTGGTCTGGTCTGCCGGGCTCCTCGCCCTGAGCATCGCCGTCGGCGCGCTGATCGGCGTCTTGTTCATCGGTCGCAGCCTGGCGGCTCCTGCAGGCGCCGGGATGGGTGTGCTTCTGCTCTACGCCGGACTCATTCCGCTCCAGGAACTGATGGTCGCGCGCGGCAACGGCTCCGCCCCTGTCGGACACCTCACCCTGATGAGCCCCGCCGTCCTGCTGAAGAACGCGCTGGGCTTCACACTGGCCTCCGCCTTCATTCCGGCGGACACCGCGGCAACCTGGATTTGCCTGGCGGCGATTTTCTTCGGCGCCCTCTTTCTGACAATCTGGATCTTTCTCCGCGCCCAGGGCGTTGAGACCTGGGAAGCGACTCGCGGGCAGAAAGGGTTCATCACAGCGGCCCTTCTTGCGATCTTTGTCATCCCCGCGACGTTCGCCGACACGAATTACGATAAGACCGCGCCGTCAACGACGAACGCTCCGCCGGTTCGAGGACTTTTCAGCCGCGCCGGGGCGAATCTTGCGTTGACCAGACCCGGCGGCGCGGTTCCCATGCGCTGCTGCGGCACGATCCTCAATCGAGACTCGGAAGATCTCGGAACGGATGAACGCTCCTCGCGCGATCTGCTGGTGCTCCTCCCTGTCGAGTCGTCCGAGCGGATTACGGATCTGAGCGTCCAGGTAATCGGAGAAAACGGGCTGATCGTGTCGGCAAGTCCCTGGCGCACGGAGACGCATGCTTATCAGAACGAGACCGGGCCGCCTGCAAGCGATGGCCATCGCGTAGTCAATGGGTTGGTGGCCCGCGTTCCGGTAACGCTGAATCCCACTAATCCATGGGACATTGGCGGCGATCGTTATCCGCTGACTGTTCGAGCGACGTATCGTCTCGATGGCGATCCTCGGCCGCGTACGTTCTCCGCCCGTGCCGCCGTTGACGCGCAGATCGCCTCGGCGGTCTATCAGATGAGCGCGGCGGCGCTCCTCCTTCCGCTCATCTGTCTGGCTGCGGCGGTACGCCGCTGGAGGCGAACCCGGTGAGCGACTACGCGGTCGAAATGGATGGCCTCACCCGACGCTTCGGAGACTTTACTGCGGTTGAAGGCATTTCGCTGCGCATCGCCAAAGGACACTTGTACGGGTTCCTCGGCCTCAACGGCGCCGGCAAGACGACCACAATTCGCATGCTCACGACCCTTCTCCCTCCGAGCGGAGGATCCGCAAAGGTCTGGGGATACGACGTCATGGCAGAGCCTCTCGCGGTGCGTGGGCTCGTCGGTCTGGTGAGCGACGAAACGAGCGAAAGCCAGTCGGCGTGGACTGCGCGCGAATATCTGGGTTACTTCGCGCGGCTTCGACGCATGCCCGACGCGGCGGAATACGTGGAGCGGCTGCTGCATGACGTTGGCCTCGCGCCAGCCTTCCGCGGCCGGGTGATGGGCGCATACAGCACCGGCATGAAACGGCGCGTGGAAATCGCACGGGCGTTGATGGGCCAGCCCAGGGTTCTCTTCCTCGATGAACCCACACGCGGGCTCGATCTGCCCGCCAAACGCGAGATGTGGGCACTCCTGCGCCGCCTCGCCGCCAACGGGAACGGGACCATTTTTCTCAGCAGCCACGACGCCCACGAAATCCGCACGCTCTGCGATCAGATCAGCGTAATCGCCGCGGGCCGCCTCGTCTACAGTGGCAGCGTCCGCGACCTCGGCCACGATCTCGACGCGTTCGAAGAGCGCCTGATTGAGCTCCTGACCTTGCGGAACTAGAACACAGAGGTCTCCCCAACCCGAATCTCCCCTTTGCCCCACACGGCCTGACGTCCGACGCCGGTCCACTGCCCCGCTTCAAGATACGGCAGGAACTCCCGGAAATCGCCCTCGTACTCCGCCACGCCCACAAATCCGCCGATCGAATGCGATTGGCCCGTGCGTCCGCTGCGGCGCTCTACGTCGATGCGTCGCATGTCGCAGCGAATCATCCTGACTCCCGCCGCATGCGCGCCGCTTACCTGAAAATCAATCTCGAGCGGACCTGCCCCATAAAGCGCTCGCAGCGTGCTGATCCGATCGCGAATCCGCCCGAACAAAATCGGAAACTCCGGCCGCGCCACGATTTCGCTTTCGTGTTTCAACTCCGTTGGCGAAAGGAACTCGACGCGAATCCGCGAGGGCGCATCTACCCGCGGGCTCAGTTCCAACGACATCGGAGCAAGGTTGTCGAAAGGCCGAAAAATTAGTTCCGCTCGCCCGCGCCCCGGTCCAAGCCCTTCGCGCCCCAGCGCCGCGAACGCCCGAACGAAATAGTCAATCGCCTCCCGGGTCAGGTAAAACAAATTCAAATCGAACCGGAAGACGTCCCCGGCAGCAATAACCTGTCCATCCAGATGTCGTGTCCGAAACACAAAAGGACGAGGCCAATCCGAAAGCCCCGAAGGCGACCCTCCGTCGCGACTGATTGCCGAAGGCTCGAAAATCCGCGCGTAAGCGCAAGTCGCCCGCTGCTCGCAGCCCGCCGGCCCCCCGCACTCGGGCAGACACGCAATCCTGCGGAACGCGAGCCCCAATCCGCCGCGTAGCGTATTCGCCGCCTTGCCCGCCGGAAAACGAATCGGCTCCAGAGCCCGGAACTCAAATCTCAGCGGATAGAATTCGAACCGCAAACAACCCTACGGAACCCGCTCCACTTTCACCGCCGTGCTGTCGTAATCCCCAGCCAACCTTAGCGAGATGCCGTTCTGCATCAGATAGGCCCCGCTGAACACCTGCGAAGCCGTCTGCCCGTAAACCTGAGTTCGATACGTCGCCTTCGGATCCAATCCCGCCAGCCGAATCGGAGGAGGCATCTCCGAATACTGCTGTGAATGCAGAAACGCAAACAACACCGCCTGCTCTCCGTCCTGCGCCACATATTCATTCGCGGTGATCTCTCCGGACTGAGGCGAAAGCAGCCGATAAAGATTCCCCTCCTGCACTGTCCCGCGAATGCTCTTGTAGTACGCGATCAGGTCGCTCGCCAGCTTCGAGTCTGCGTCGGTAAATTTATTGAGATTTGCGCCAACCCCCAGCGCCCCCTGCATCGCTACCAGAAACCGGAACTTCAGCGGCGTGCTGCGCCTATTCATATTCGGCACATCCGTAACCCACGCGGACATGATCTTCGGGGCGTACATCTGGCTGAAGCCATACTGAATGCCCAGCCGGTCAAACGCCTCCGTGTTGTCCGAAGTCCAGACCTCATCCACGCGCCGCAGAATCCCCAGATCGATCCTCCCGCCGCCGCCGGAACACGACTCGATCTCCAGGTTCGGGTGCTTCGCCCGCAAGCGGTCGATGATTTCGTAGACATTCGCGACGTATCGAACCCAGAGTTCTTTCGGCTCCTCGACGTTATCCCATCCCTGCTCCGCGAAAGGACGATTCATATCCCATTTGAAGTAGCGAATCTTGTACTGCGAGGCCAGCTTATCCAGAACCCCGAAGATGTACTCCTTCACGTCGTCGCGGGCCATGTTCAGCACAAGCTGATTGCGCAGTTCGCTCCGCGGCCGGTCGCCCGAATGCATCGCCCAGTCCGGATGCGCGCGGTACAGATCGCTGTCCGGGTTCACCATCTCCGGCTCGACCCACAACCCGAAATCCATGCCCAGCGAATTTACGTGATCGATCAGCGGTTCCAGTCCGTTCGGAAACTTCTGCGGGTTCACCGTCCAGTCGCCCAGCCCCGCGTGGTCGTTGTTGCGCTTGCCGAACCAGCCGTCGTCCATGACAAACAATTCAACTCCCAGTTTCGCCGCTTTCTCCGCAAGCGCGCGCTGCCCGGGCTCATCCACCGCAAACGTCGTCGCTTCCCAGGAGTTATAGAGCACGGGCCGCTGGCGAGCCTGCAGACCGTGAGGCAAAATATCCGTGAGTTCGAACCGGTGCATGCGCCGCGACATGCCGCCAAAGCCGTTTTCCGAATATCCGCCGTAAAACGGCGGCGACTCCAGCGACTCGCCCGGCTTCAGCCGGTATCCGAAATCGAACGGGTTGAGACCACCCGTCACGCGCACCTGTTCATAAGGCGTCTGCTCGACCGAGATGCGCCAGTTGCCGCTCCAGCCCAGTGCGCCGAACCAGACCCTTCCGCTCTCCTCGGTTGCCGACCCGTCGTCAATCGCAAACCATGGATTGAAGTTGTGGCTGGTATGTCCCTTACGGCTCTGGAGTTCCTTCACGCCGGTATGGATCGGCTCGCGCGAAAGCTGGCTCTCCGCCGCCCACCGCCCGCTCACATAAGACAGCCGGTATCCGGTTCCATGCGGCAAGTACCACACCCCCGCCTGAAGGCTTTCGATCGCCAGCGGCTCACGCGTGCGGTTTTCCAGCAGCGCGGATTTGCGGATAATCCCTTCGCGCGGGAAAGTCTGGTAATTCACCGTCACATAAATCTCGTCACGTACATCTTTCAGAACGATCTTCAGATTGTCGCCGTCAATCGCGTGCGATGAGTAATGCAAGACCAGATCGCGTCCCCGGTCGGCTCGCGTGATTTTCACCGCGGGTTCCGCGTAGCGCGTTCCGCCCCAGCCTGGATATTCTTCATTGAGTAACGACTGAGGCGGGTCGAACGACGACATTTCCCGTCCGTTCGTCGCGGCGGCAATGTCATCCGCGCGCCACAGCGGCCCCGCCCAATAAAGCTGAATCAGTTCACCCCGCGGATTAATGCCCAGCCCGAGCGCGCTCGAATCCGTGTGAAGGAGCCAGACCTTCTTTTCCGCCGAATATTCGACCGAAGTTTGCGCAAAAGCGGGAAAAGCGAGCAGAGTAAACAGGCCGCAGAGGCGTAGAGCGCGGGCAAATCGCATCAGCGCCATTGTATTGCTTTCAATGGCCGGAGCCGACAATCACCGATCGACCAGGCCGTCCAGGATGGCCAGCTTCACCAGTTCTCCCAGTGAATCCACAGAGAGCCGCGCCATAATATTCGCCCGGTGAGTCTCAATCGTTCGTACGCTGGAATCGAGCGCGCCCGCGATCTCTTTATTGCTCAGCCCGCGCACAAGCTGCTTCAGAACCTCGATCTCGCGCGGCGTCAGCAGGAATTGCGCCGGAACGCGGTCCGTATCCTTCAATTCCGATGGAGCTCGCGAAGAAGACTCCGAGGTCACGAACGTGGCCCCGGCAAGCGCCCTCTCTACGGCGTCGACGAGCTTCTTCGGCGCCTCGTTCTTGGCCAGCAACCCTTTGGCGCCCGCCGAACGGATCTGGCGCATCACGGGTTCCGCAGCATGCACCGTCAGGACCACAATCCGGATGCCCGGCACGGACTGAACCAGCCGTTCCGTCACCTCCAGGCCGTTCAGATAAGGCATTGAAAGGTCCAGAATCGCTACATCCGGACGCAGCCGCTCCGCCATCTCGAGCGCTTCCCGGCCATCCGCCGCGGCGCCCACGATTTCCCACTCGGGATGCCTCTCCGCAAGGACACGGGTGAGCCCCTCCCGCGCGAACTCATGATCGTCGGCGATCAGGAGCCGAACAGTATCCAATTCTCCTCCGCTGTTTGTTGAATTTTATTCTAATTATTACTTCCCGATACAGAAAGTCGAGAAAATTTTATTCAGAATATCGTCGGCCGTGGTAGCGCCGGTGATCGCGTCAAGAGGACTAAGGGCGCAATAAAGATCGAGCAGTAATAGTTCGTGAGGCAGTTCCTCCAGCGCCGCCGCACGGGCTTTTTTCAGCATTTCGCAGGCTTCGCGCAGCAGATTTTCGTGCCGCAGGCTGGTGATAAATCCTCCCTGCGTCTCAATTTCGCCGCGTGGCGCCAGCAGATCGAGGCACGCGCGCCGGAACCCCGCAACGCCCGCTCCTGTCCGAGCCGAAACCGGCAGCGAATCCGCTTCCGCACGAAATTCCGGGAGGTCCGATTTGTTCGCGGCGATCAGATATTTTCCCGCATGCCGCGCCCGTTCGATGGTTTCTTCTTCCTCAACGCCCCGAGGCTTCGCTCCATCAATGACCACAACGGAAAGATCGGCATCCGCGATGGCCCGCAGACTGCGCTCAATTCCCATACGCTCGATGGTTTCGCTGGCCTCCCGGATTCCGGCCGTGTCCGCCAGCCGCACCGGAATTCCCTCGAACTCCACAGTTTCCGTGACGACATCGCGCGTCGTTCCGGGAATATCCGTGACTATCGCCCGGTCCTGCTCGAGCAGCCGGTTAAAGAAACTGCTTTTCCCGGCGTTAGGTGGTCCGACGATGGCAAGCGAAAAGCCCTCGCGCACCAGATTTCCGTAAACGAAGCTTCGCGCCATCGCCTCCGCGCCAGCGATAATCGAATCCAGCCGCCGTACAATTTCCGACGCCGGAGCGACGCTGATATCGTCCTCGGCGAAATCGATTCCTGCCTCCAATAGCGCGATCAACTCGAGGAGTTCCGCCTTGATCGGCGCAAGCCGCTTCGATACAGACCCCTGAGTCTGCTGCGCCGCAATGCGTGCCTGATAGAGCGTCGTCGCTTCGATCAGATCGCGTACGCCCTCGGCGCGGGGAAGATCGATCCGCCCGTTCAGAAACGCGCGCAGCGTAAACTCGCCCGGCTCAGCCAGCCTCGCCCCGCGCTGCAGCGCATCGCCCAGGCAGTGACGCAGCACCACTGGCGCCCCGTGGCACGAGATCTCGATCAGGTCTTCGGCGGTATAAGAACGCGGCGCTGCAAAATAGGTGACCACAACCTCATCGATGAGCCGTCCCTCCTGGTCAATGAGGTCTCCGAACGACGCCTTCCATGGCGCAAGTTCCGATGCAGTCCGCACCATGGCGCGCGCAATGCGTGTGGACTCCGGCCCGGAAATGCGCACAATTCCGATGCCTCCGCGCCCCGGAGGCGTAGAGATAGCGGCGATCGTGTCGCGCGGGTTCAATACCGGATATCAGCGATTGCCGCCGCGATTACGGGGAGGTCGTCCGCCGCCGCCAGGCCTTCCACCCGGCCGTCCGCCACGCCTGCGGTCGCCATCCCGGCCGCCGCCGAATCTCGGACGATCGCCGCGGTCGCCTCGGTCGGACCCGTGACCGTGATGGTGAGGAGAGGGCAGGGGAGGCAGGTCGGGAATCGACGCCATGCCCGCCGGGTAAATGACGACGCCGCGCTGAAGGCCGGCGCCGGCGCTCTCGCTGCGCACCTCATGCTCGTTCCGAAGGGCGATGTGAATCACCCGGCGTTCGCGGCTGTTCATGGCATTAAACCGGAAATACGTCCCGGTCCGCTTCACCTTATCCGCCGCCGCGATCGCGCTCTGCCGCAATTCCTCTATGCGAAGCGCGCGGTAATCGTTCGCATCGAAAGAAATCCGGGAATGATCGTCGGAATGCATCCGCAGCATTTCCTGCGTGACAAGCTCCAGCGCGAGCAATAACTCTGCCCGATTCGCCAGCAGTATCTCGACATCCGGGCCCTGGAATTTGACCGTCAGATCCGGATTCTCGAAGTCAGGGTTTGACTGATCGCCCGACTCCAGGGTGAACGTGAGTTCGAAGCCTGTGTCGGCGAGAATCTGCTTGAGAAATTCCTCAATCCGCGGACCGGTTTCCTGAACCGAATATTTGCTAGCCGAATTCCTGGGAGTCAAAGCCGCTTCTTGCCGTCCTTGGGTGAATTGTTCTTCTTTTGTGGCGCGGGAGCGAGTACAGTTATCGGGCTCGCGGTCTTGTTGAAGAAGAATTGCTGGGCAATCTGGATCAAATTACTGGTTAGCCAGTATAACACCAGTCCGCTCGATGCCGACCAGAAGAAAAAGCCCCACATAAGCGGCATGAACTGCATTATTTTCTGCTGGTTGGGATCGCCTCCCGCCATCGGCGTCATCTTCTGCATCAGGAAGCTGGTGGCGATCATGATGATGGGGAGCATGCGAATCGCGAAGTGTTCCGGCTGCGAAAGATCCGCCACCCAGAGCCAGCTCGCGTTGCGCATTTCGAACGTCACGGCCAGCACTTTGTAAAACGCGTACAGAAACGGCAACTGGATCAGCATCGGAATGCAACCGCCCATCGGGTTCACCCCATGCTGCTTGTAGAGAGCCATCGTTTCCTGCTGCTTCTGAGCGGCGCGCGGGTCGCTCATGCTGACGCCCTTGTACTTCTCGTTGATCTTGTTGACCTCCGGAGCCAGCGCCTGCATGCGTCGCATCGACTTCAGGCTCTGCAGCTTCAGCGGGAACATCGCGAGATTGATCAGCAACGTAATGAGGATGATCGACCAGCCGTAATTGTGGACGAAACTCGTCGTCATCCACTGCAGAATGAGGAACAGAGGCTTTGCGATCACGCCGAAAAAGCCCCAGTCGATCAGGCCTTCGAGCCGCGGATTGACCTTCTTAAGCGCGTTAATCTCTTTCGGGCCCACATAAAGCCCTAACTGATTGCGCGCCTCGCCGCCCACGGCCACTCCCGGATACGGCTGATCCGTGTTGTCGTAAGCCGAAGCTACCGTGTCGTCGTAAGTGGTCGTCTGCACCGGCGTGTTTGCCGGCGGCAGGAAGACGGCGGTGAAATATTGGTCCTGAATTCCGGCGAAGGAGAACTGCCCGTCAGTGTGCACAGGCCCGTTCTTCGCGGATTTCGCGGCGTCCTCAACCAGCTTGCCCTTTTCGGAATCGTAATGGACTGTCTGCTGATGTCCGTTGGCGTTGTTCACGCCCATGTCGCCGAAGCCGCCGCGCCACTGGACCAGATGCGGCAATCCCGCGCCGCCGACCGTCACTTCGTCGGCGAACTGCACCATATAACCATCCTGCTGGAACGCCAGCGTTTTCTTCGCGACCGTCCGGCCGTCGGAAAAGTCGTATTCGACTGCCGTGCCGTCGGCCGAAGGATGCGCCACCCACAGCGCCTGATTCAGGTCCGTCGAAGGCTTGTTGCCGCGGAACTCATAGCTAAACGGAAACCCGAACTTTTCTCCGCCCTTGGAATTCACCAGTTCGAGCGGCTTGCCGTTGCTGTCCTTGACGTTCTTCAGCATCCAGCTCTTCACCACCGCGCCGCGGTTTGAGAAAACGACGTGGTAAAACTTCGTATCGACCGCATAAGTCGACTCTGAAGTGGCGATCGCAGCCTCGGCCGGCTGAGCCACGGATGAAGCAATCGGCTGTGAGGCCGCCATGCTCTTCTCCGGCTCCGCGCGCGTCTGCGGCGCTGGCTTAACGGGGGTCGCCGGCGTCGGGCTGACGAGGCCGAGCCTCCGGTAGACCCATGGGGTAGCTACCAGAATCAGGCCCATCAGGATGAAGGCCAGCACCATCCGTACTTCGTTCGGTATTTCTTTGGTCTTCTTGGGTGTAGATGTAGGGGAACTCATTCAGATCGATTCCCGGCTAGCGCCGGGGCGGCACGGCGTCAAAACCGCCCTGGTGAAAAGGATGACAGCGGCCGAGGCGCTTCAGGCCAAGCCACACGCCACGTCCGGGACCATGGACAGCGATCGCTTCGCGCATGTAGTCCGAGCACGTAGGGTAAAAACGGCATGCAGAGGGGAGAAGCGGGGAGATCAGTCGCTTGTACGCGGCGACGAATCCGATGAGGACCGCGCCCGCTGCCCGGGAAATCCCGCCTCGCTGCACCGTAAGAAGAGACGTCGTACTTCCGCCTGCAGTTCGCTGAACAAACAGTCGAGGGTCGTGCGGCGTGGATTGAAGACTATGGACCACTCGGGGCTCAGTTGGGCCAGTTCGAGGCGCGCGGCTTCGCGCATACGCCGCCGGATCCGGTTGCGAACCACCGCCTTGCCCAGCGCGCGCGGGGTTGTGAAACCGACCCGGGGACCGGGGCAGTCCGGCGTCGAGAGGCAAAAGGCGGCGAAATACGGGGACGTATAGCGCGTCCCCTGGTCATAAACCTTGCGGAACTCGGTCGATCGTAGGAGCCGGACACTCTTGGGAAATCCCGATCCTGTCTTTGCGCTCTGGTCAAAAACTGGCCGGATCCGGCTACCTCTCGGAACTGACGGTCAGTTTCTTGCGGCCCGCCGCGCGGCGGCGGGACAGCACCGCCTGTCCGTCGGCGGTCTTCATACGAGTGCGAAAACCGTGCGTCTTGGCGCGCTTACGGTTATTCGGCTGAAATGTACGTTTCGGCATGGAATTCTGTCTCTAAAGTGAGGGGAATCTTAAGTATACACCATTGGGCATAGCATTTACAGAGCCTCAGGCCTCTATCTCTTTTGCTACGTTGACAATCGAAATGAGCAGAATGCCTACGCGCCCTCCAGAAGGCTTAGCGTTCGACGATCCGGTGCTCCGGCAAAATATTTCTCCAGCGCCCTGGAAAACACGGCTGCGCTCCCGTTCAGCGCCGCAAACAGCGTCATCGACGATCGGAACTTGAGCGAGTCCGTGTGCCCGAAGATCTCGACGACGGATCGGCCTTCAACAAGATTGACGAGTTCCGCGCACTCGATCAAACGAGGACCCAATGTGTGATGCGAAAGATACGCGTCGCCCTCGTAACGAGACGAAATCGCGTAATGATTCGCCATCCAGCTACTTCCTAATCCCCTCATTTGAGGGAAGATGAACCACATCCAATGCCCGGACTTGTAGCCGTTTCTCAGTTCGGCGCGTACGCTGTCGATGACGTCGTTCTGGGCCTGAATGAATCGCTCCAGATTAAAGGAATCCGCCATGGTTTCTGGCTTTACGATGTTCGCTGGAGCATGGCGCACACCATCGAATCGACTCCGGATGTGCCGCGTCAGCGCCTGACTATGACGCCGCTTCCGCCTCGGCTTCGCGCACAATTCGCGTCCCGATCCGCGCGCCGCGAAACACCTCGGGCAGAACATTCGGATGGGACCCATTCACGATCCGCACTTCCCGCACGCCGCTCGCCACCGCCGAAGTCGCGGCGTTGAGTTTGGCCTGCATTCCTCCGGTCGCCACGCCAGCGGCGATCAGCTTGTCGCACTCCGCCGAGGTCAATGAAGGCAGGATGTTCTTTCCGGCGTCGAGCACGCCCGGCACGTCTGTCAGAAAAACCAGCCGGTCCACGGTCCAGCCGGACGCGACCGCAACGGCCATCGAATCGCCGTTTACATTAAAAACTTCGCCGCGCTTTCCGCCCGCCACACACGCGACCACCGGCACGTAGCCCGCTCCTGTCAGTGTTTCGAGCAACGCCGGCTCCGACGACACCACGCTCCCCACGAAACCAAGTTCCGGGTCGAGTTGTTCCGCCGTTGCGATACCGGAATCAATCCCGGTGAGCCCCACCGGCTTTAACCCCGCGATGGCCAGCGACGCCGCAAGCTGGGTGTTCACCGTTCCCGCCAGCACCTTCAGCACCGCGTCAATCGTCTCCTCGGTCGTAACCCGCAGACCCCGCACAAACGAACTCTTGATCCCGCGCTCTTCGAGGAAGCGGGTCATCTGCTTGCCGCCGCCGTGGACTACAGTGATCCGCCAGCCGAGACCGGCGATCGAAGCGATCTGCCGCGACAGATCTTCGCGTACTCCCGGAGTATCCAGCAGCGCCCCGCCGATCTTGATCAGCGCCTTCAAAGCAATCCCGCCGTTTCGTCGATTCCCGCCGCGAGATTGAGATTCTGGATCGCCTGGCCCGCCGCGCCCTTCACAAGATTATCGATCGCGCTGACCACCACGCACCGGCCCGTCGCTTCGTCCGCGATCGCTCCAAGGTCGCAGAAATTCGTACCCTGGACGGCATGCAGGTCGGGTACATGACCAGGCTCGTAGAGCCGAACGAAAGGCTCATCCCCGTAGCTTTTCTTATAGATCTCGACGATCGCTGCAGCCGTAAGCGGACGCGCCGCGCGGAAATAAATCGTCTCGAGAATGCCGCGGTCGATGGGAATCAGCTGCGCGGTGAAGCTGAACTCGCGCTCTTCCACGCCGCTCGTCTGCAGCACCTCAGGAACATGCCGGTGATTCAACACCGAATACGCCGAGAAATTCGATCCCGCCTCGCAGAGGCTTGTCTTTAACGAAGGCTTGCGCCCCGCGCCGCTGACGCCGCTCTTCGCGTCGCAAATGACGCCGGCCGCGCGATCGACCACACCCGCCTCGATCAAAGGCCGGATCGCCAGGTTCGCCGCCGTTGGATAACATCCCGGATTCGATACCAGGCGCGCGCCACGCACCTGTTCCCGATGAAATTCGGGAATGCTGTACACGGCCTGCTCGAACAAAGAGGGCGCCGTGTGGTCGTCCTTATACCAGCGTTTGTAGCACTCCGGAGTTCGCAGTCGGAACGCGCCGCTGAGATCGACAACGATCGCCCCCGCCTCCAGAAATCGCGGCGCAAGATCCATCGAAACTTCGGCCGCGGTGGCCAGAAGTACCGCCTTGAGCCCCTCGGACGCGACCGACGCCGCGTCGGCGGGAGCCTGGCGGATCGTAGGCTTCCGCACCAGCCGAGCCCCCTCGCCCGGATCAGCCCGATGCGTGAGCAAAACCGGCTCAAAATGAGGATGCCGCTTGAGGATACGCGCCGCTTCAGCGCCGCTATACCCGCTAAATCCAACAATTCCAACGGGAAATGTCATTGAATGTTTATTCATGGAACTGAATAAATATACCATGGCAACAGATCCGAGTAGTGGTCCATGGGACCAACAGATAGCGCCGACCGGCTACTTCGGTATTATGCCTGCTGGAGGTCCTCAAGTGGAACTCCTTGACATCTGTCCGGAACGGATGCGCCTTCTGCGGAAATGGACCGATCTGGTGAGTGACGAAGTGCGCCTCGCGATGCAACTCGACCATGTCAGCCAAAACACGGCTGACTACAGCCGTCATAAACAGCTGATTGAGGAAGCATCGGTCTTAGGCCGGAAGGCGACGGAGGCCAAAAGAATGTATGAGGCCCACCTTGTCCAGCACGGCTGCGAACTGGTTAGAACCTTCTGACGCTGCCAGCCGAAACGATGCCGGATTGCCACTTGGCGGCCTGTCGCTTTAAGTAGCGCCAAAACTTAATGATCAGACAGAGATGTTAATGTGATTCTTTCAGATCGCGATCCAGAATACGGAGCGCCTCAACCGTACGAATCACCGTGCAATACTCTCCGTGCAGATTCGCGAGGCTCATCGCATGAACCTCCGCCGCAGTCCGGTATTGTCCCGCCCAGTCCCTCCGCCCGAACGTACAGCATGCATCTTCGACAAGGAACGTCTGGAACCCCAGATTTCCCGCCATGCGAACCGTCGCTTCCACGGAGTTATTGGTAATCACTCCACAGACAATGATTGTGTTTTGTTCTGAGGCGCGCAGTCTTGTCTCGAGATCTGTTCCTATGAACGCGCTGTTCGTTCGCTTGGCGATCACACACTCCTCCGCCAGCGGCGCGCACTCCTGTTTGAACTCGTTCCCGGCCTGACCGGGCCGATAGCTCGAACCGGGCTCCGCCGAATCGTGACGCACATGGTAAATCGGTCGTCGCGTGTCCCGCCATGCCTGGAGCAACGCCGCGGCATTCTTTTCCGCCTCGGGGTTGTTGCGTTCACCCCAACTCGGATGATCGATCGCTTTCTGCATGTCGATCACAATCAGCGCCGTATTGCGCGGCAAAAGAAGTGGTTCCGGCAAGAATTATCTCCGGGGTCCAGTAGCGGATCCTCGACTGCCGCCATTTGGCGGGCGCGCCTCGCCGACCGCACTCCTAATCAGCCAGATCTTTCGGCAGAGCATCATTCAGAATCCACCCGTTGTGACGTTTCAGGGCTCTTTCGAGCCGGTCCGATGCGGCGCGCCTTCTGGAGTGCGCCCGCGAAAGCGCGAGATTGTTATCCTGCGCGACGTAGGACTTGCCAAGTTCTCTAACAACTTCGGCGAGATGCTGGTTCGCTGCGCGGAAGTCAAGAAGAGCGGCCTCGACCTCTTTGCGGAGGATCAAATCGATTTCTTGGCGGGAGCGCATTCAGGGGCCATCCATTGCAGGATAAAAACACAGGGGGGACATAGCGCGGCGCGTGTTTTCAACACGTCAGGCCCTGCGCGGCATCCTCTCCGCTGGGCCAGACCCGCACGCCTGCAACACGGGGCGCCGGCGATGTTGACGTCTCCTTAACTCCTCTCAAGCCGAACTGTCACATTTCCCATGTAAACTGGTCCTTTCCCAGTGTGCCCGCGCCGATCCGGTTCCGCCTTTTTCTGAGCTGTTTCGCGCTCCTCGCCGTAATTGTCATTCTGGTCGACTTCGCGAGCGGCGGCGACCGTATCCACCGCGTTATCCTCGAACTGATTCTGTCGCTTTGCGGCGCCGCGATCATGACGTGGATCTTCATCCGCGCTCTGGCATGGCGCGTTGCGCGCCTCCGGGCCTTTACCGAGCACGTACTCGACTCCAACGATCTCGATGCCCCGCTGCCCGACGAAGGCGAGGAAACCGCCGTGCTGAATCAGTCGTTCCACCGCATGGCCTCGCGCATTCGCGATCTGGTCGACCGTCTCAGCCTGGAATCTGACCGCCGCGCGGCGATTCTCAAGAGCATGGCCGAAGGTGTCCTGGCCGTGGACCATCAGATGCGCGTCCTGTTCGTCAATCAGTCCCTGTCCAACGCGCTCGGCCTCAAGGCCCCGGTCGAAGAGAACACTCCCCTCCTTGGGATCGTTCGCGATCCCAAATTCCTCAGCCTGGTTTCAGGCGTCCTTTCGTCCGGCGAGCCGCAAAGCGTTCGGCTTCAGTTTACTCTCCCAGATGCCGAAGGCGAAGAAAGCTCCGTCTTCGAAGCCTCAGCCTCGCCTCTGGCCGTGCCGCCGCATCGCGGCGCCCTTGTGATTCTTCACGACATCACCGGTCTCGAGCGGCTCGAACGCGTGCGCCGCGATTTCGTCGCTAATGTCTCGCACGAAATGCGCACGCCGCTCACCGCCATCCGCGGATACGCCGAAACCCTCCTCGGCGGCGCCCTCGCCGACGAGGAGAACAACCGCCGCTTTATCGAAATTATTCAGGCCCACGCCGTTCGCCTGAACAACATCGCCTCAGACCTTCTCACGCTCTCCGATCTTGAATCCGGACGACGCGATGCCGAACCCGGTCCCGTTTCAGTTGAGGAAGCCATCGACACCGCTCTGCTCACCGTTGAGGCGGAAGCCCGCATCCGCGACGTGAATCTCGTGCGCGGCTCCGTCCGCGACGCCGTCGTGACGGGCCACGCACTCCGTCTCGAACAGGCGCTGGTCAATCTGCTCGATAATGCCGTGAAATTCAACCGGCCGGGCGGGGAAGCCCGCATCGACGCCAGTCCTACTTCCGATGGCGCCGTTGTCATCTCCGTATCCGATACCGGACGCGGCATTCCTTCCGGCGACCTGCCGCGAATTTTCGAGCGCTTCTACCGCGTCGACCGAGCCCGATCCCGCGAGGTTGGCGGTACCGGGCTCGGTCTCTCGATCGTTCGCCACGTGGTCGAGCGCATGCAAGGCACCATCAAAGTCGAGAGTCGTCTCGGCAAGGGTACCGTCTTCACCATAACCCTCCCCATCGGATCGAATTCGCTGGCGGCTTAAATCTCACAAGGAGCAGGAACTGTGACGGTGAAAAATACGGGCGGTCTAAAACGCGTGAGCCGGCGCGGCGGCCGGGCCGAAAGTATTGCGCCGCTGGAAATCGTACCGGCGCCCGAAGCCGAAGCGCTGCCCCACACCGCCGCACAGGAAACGGCGGCGCGCCCCGAGCCATCGCTCGACGACCCTTCCCTCTACGTGAACCGTGAAGTGAGCCTCCTCGAGTTTCAGAAGCGCGTGCTCGAGGAAGCCCGCGACCCGCGCAACAAACTGCTCGAACGCGTCAAATTCATCTCCATCGTCAGCTCCAATATCGACGAAATGTTCATGGTCCGCGTCGCCGCGCTGAAGCAGAAACTCTCGGCCGGCAGCCAGGATCTGAGCATCGACGGCAAGACCGTTTCCGAGCAATTGACTGTTCTGCGCTCCCGTTTCGTTGAGATCATGAAAGCGACTTACGATTGCTTTCAGCGGCTCCTCCTCCCCGGACTCGGCCGGCACGGCATCGAGATCGTGGGCTACGCCGAACTGGATGGAAGCGAGCGCGCGGCCGTCGACCGTTACTACAACGAAACGATCTTTCCCGTTCTCACGCCCCTCGCGCTGGACCCGGGGCGCCCCTTCCCCCATATCTCGAACCTCAGTGTGAATCTCGCCGTCGTCCTGGAGGACACGGACGGCAGGCAGCACTTCGCCCGCCTCAAGCTTCCCCAGCAGTTGCCGTCTCTGATTACCGTCCCGGTGACGCGCAAGAAGGGCCCCCAATATAAGTTCGTCTGGATCGAGCAGGTGGTGGCCGCCAATCTCGAATCCTTGTTCCCTGGCCTTCGAATCGTCGAGTCGCATCCGTTCCACATCACCCGGGACGCAGAAGTCGCCATCAAGGAACTGGAAAGCGACGACCTCCTGGAAACGGTTGAAGAAGCCGTCTGGCGCCGCCGTTTCCGCAAGCCGGTTCGCCTTCAGACCGACGAAGGGATTTCAGAGGATATTCTCGAAATCCTGATCGAAAACCTCGGCGTGACCGCCGAAGACGTCTACCGCGCCCCCGGCCCGCTCGATCTCACACGCCTTCGCCAACTGCCGCAGCTCGAGATTCCGGAGCTTCGCGACCCTACCCTGGAGCCATGGACACCCTTCGAATTCACTTCGCAATCGGATGAAGACGTGTTCGGCGTGATCAGGCGCGAAGACCGTTTCCTCCACCACCCTTTCCAGTCCTTCACGCCCATTGTCGACGTCCTTCGAAAAGCCGCGCACGATCCCGAGGTGCTCGCCATTAAGATGACGCTCTACCGCGTCGGCCGGAACTCCCCCATCGTCAAAGCGCTGCTGGAGGCCATCGAGAACGGCAAACAGGTCGCCGTCCTGCTCGAACTAAAAGCCCGTTTCGACGAAGAGAGCAACATAGAGTGGGCCAGGCAGCTGGAACGCGAGGGTGTCCACGTAGTCTACGGGCTCGTCGGCCTCAAGGTCCACTGCAAGGTGGCGTTGATCGTCCGCCGCGAGCACGACACGATACGGCGCTATCTCCACCTCGGAACCGGCAACTACAATCCCGTCACCGCGCGCCTCTACACGGACTTCAGCATGTTCACGGCCGACGCCGACATCGGCGCCGACGCGAGTGACCTCTTTAATTACCTGACCGGCTACTCCCACAAGGCCGATTTCCGCAAGCTGCTGGTCGCGCCCGTCACGCTGCGCCAGAGAATGGCCGACCTGATCCGGCGCGAGACGGCTCTGGGTCCGAAGGGCCGTCTCATTTTCAAGATGAATGCCCTTGAGGACAAAGCGATGATCCGATTGCTCTACGAAGCCTCTCGCGCCGGCGTGAAGATCGACCTGATCGTGCGTGGCCTTTGCTGCCTGCGCCCGGGACTCCCCGGAATCAGCGAAAACATCAGCGTACGCAGCATCGTGGGGCGATTTCTGGAGCACAGCCGCGTCTATTGGTTTGGAAATGCTGGTGAAGAGGAAGTCTACGTAGGCAGCGCCGACCTAATGCCGCGTAACCTCGACCGCCGCGTCGAGTTGTTGTTCCCGGTTCTGAATCAGAAGATCGTTCGCTACCTGCGCGACGTGGTGCTCGACAAATATCTCGACGACAACCGAAAGGTCCGCGTCGGCAAGCCCGACGGAACATACCAGTACACTCGCTCGGGGACCATGGACGTCCAGGCCTGGTTTGTTTCGCATAAGACCTCTCAGCCCGGTTAGCGAACACCTCGCCCTAAGGGAAAGAAGATGCCTGGCGGTCGCGCGTTCGCAGATGCCGATTTAACTCCAGACAATTTCACCGAGTTCGGCAAACAGGAAATATCGGCGGATTCGCCGCTAAAGCGTCGGTCCCATCGATCCTGGCGTCGGTAACCGGCGCAAATCAGACTCAGACGATAGCGAGCGCGGGTAAGATCACATTTCACGCGCTTGGTGATACCGGGCGCATTCACAGGCCTGAGTTTCAGTTCGCCGTTGCAGATGCGATGGCAGGGGAAGGTAAAAGCCTGGGAAGCTACGCGTACTCGGCGGCGCCGTGCCGCACATCGATGCCCTTCACCATGAAAATCACGTCCTCCGCGATGTTCGTGGCGTGGTCAGCGATGCGCTCCAGCCTTCGCGCGATCAGAATATAATCCAGCGCCTGATCCGCAATGGCCGGATCGCTCTTGATCCGATCCATCATCTGCTTCGCGACCCGATTCCGCAGTTTATCCACGGCATCGTCGGAGTCAATCACGCTGCGCGCCATCTTCGCGTCTCGCTGCACAAACGCCTCGAGGCTGGTCAGCACCATTGATTCCACCAGATTTGCGATCTCGCTGATGACTCCGTCCGTCGGTAGCTCCGGATGCCGCATCAACGCAAGCGACCGCTCCACAATTCCGACCGCCAAATCCCCCATTCGCTCCAGATCTGTGTTGATCTTGATCGCCACCACCGCGAACCGCATGTCACGGGCGACCGGAGCCTCTCGAGCGATCAGGCTGGTCACCAGATCGTCGATCTGGATCTCGAGTTGATCGATGCGCGCCTCGTCCCGCAGCACTTCGTGCGCGTAATCATCATTCTTTTCGAGCAGCGATAGCACACTTCGATGGATAGATTGCGCGACCAACGCGCCCATCTCCTGCAATGCGCTGTTGAGATTGTTGAGCTCTTCTTCGAATTGACGCGTTGGCATTGTTCAGCTTATCCGAACCGTCCCGTGATGTAATCTTCTGTCTCCTTGCGGGCCGGGTTTTTGAAAATGACGTCGGTCTTGTCGTGCTCGATCAGTTTTCCCAGCAGAAAGAAGCCGGTGGTATCCGCGACGCGCGCCGCCTGCTGCATGTTGTGCGTCACGATCACGATGGTGCACTGATCCTTCAGCGTGAAAAGCAGATCTTCGATCTTGGAAGTGGCGATCGGGTCGAGCGCCGAACACGGCTCGTCTAACAAAAGCACTTCCGGATTCACCGCCAGCGCGCGCGCAATGCAAAGGCGCTGTTGCTGCCCCCCCGAAAGCGCATATGCGGACTCGTGAAGCTTGTCCTTAACCTCGTCCCACAGCGCCGCGCGCCGCAGGCTGTGCTCCACGACTTCCATCGTCTGTCCCCGCCGCACCATTCCGTTGATGCGTGGACCATAGATGATGTTCTCGAGAATCGACTTGGGAAACGGATTCGGCCTCTGGAATACCATGCCGACGCGCCGCCGGACCTCGGTCACTTCCTTTGCGAGGATGTCTTCTCCGTCGAGCAGGATCTCGCCTTCAAGGCGCGTATCTTTCAGCGTCTCATTGATCCGGTTGAGGTTTCTCAGAAACGTCGATTTCCCGCAACCTGAAGGCCCGATCAGCGCGGTGATCTTGTTCGTCGCGAAGTCGAGCGAAACGTCGTGAAGCGCTTTGAATTGCCCGTAATAGAAGTTCAGATGGGACGCCCGGATTTTGGGCGGAGCCGGGCGAACGGCGCTTGCGGTTTCAGTGGTCGTGGGAGTCATCGGCGTCAGGTTGGTCTGTTGCTCGGGATGAATTTGCTGACTGCTCATGCAAAAATCCTCATTATTTCGGGAGCGCCACGCCGCGGTTCACGATCGTGCGCGCAGCTATGTTCGCCGCCAGCACCAGAGCCAGCAGGACCAGACCCGCCGCCCACGCCTGTTGGTGCCAGTCGTCGTAGGGAGAAGTAGCGTAGTTGAAGATCACGACAGGCAGTGAAGCGGTCGGCTCGGTAAGACTTGTGTTCCAGAACTGATTTCCGAGCGCGGTGAACAGCAGAGGCGCCGTCTCTCCTGAGATGCGCGCCACTCCCAGAATGATTCCTGTCATGATGCCCCGCCGCGCCGCCGGTACGATCACCGTGGCGATCGTACGCCACTTGCTCGCCCCCAACGCCAGCGCGCCTTCGCGCATCGTGCGTGGAATTCCCTGTAAAAACTGTTCGGTATTGCGGGCGGTAATCGGAATCAGCATCAGGCTCAGCGCGATGCCCCCGGCAAGCGCGGAAAACCCGTGCATCGGCGAAACAACGATTCCCCACGCGAAGATTCCGATTACGATTGAGGGCACGCCGTTCAGCAGGTCCGCCGTGTACCGCACTGCGAAGCCCAGAGCCTTCCCGCTGAACTCCGAAAGATAAATTCCCGCCATGAAGCCGATGGGAATCCCGATCATCGAAGCGATCAGCACGATCTCAGCGCTCCCCACGATCGCGTTCGCGATTCCGCCGCCCGTCTCGCCATGCGGCGCGGGAAGGCGCGTGAAGAAATTGGGATTCAGTGACTTCGCGCCGTTATAGAGCAGGTACGCCAGGATCAGAAACAGCGTGGAAACGGTCACGAACGCGAACACGCCCGTAAGCGAAAGCATTACATTGTTCACGGCGACGCGCCGTTTGTTTCGTGCGGTCATGGTGTCAGCCCCGGCTCGAGCCTTTCTTGGTCGTCAGGGCGATCAGAATCTGCGCAAGCGCATTGATAATTATGGTGAGCAGAAACAGCACCAAACCAAGCTGAACGAGTGCTGAGGAGTACAACTTTCCACTGGCTTCCGCGAATTCGTTGGCGATGACCGCCGCAATCGTGTAACCGGAAGAGAGCAACGAAGCTTTGATCGTCGGGCTGTTGCCAATCACCATGGTAACCGCCATGGTCTCGCCGAGCGCCCGCGCCAGCCCCAGGAAAATCGATCCGAGAATCCCCAGCTTTGCGAATGGCACCACGATCTGCCACGTGGACTCCCACTTCGTCGCTCCCAACGCCAGGGCCGCCTCGCGCTGATCCCGCGGCACCGCCATCAGGGCCTCGCGTGATACGGAGATGATGAAGGGAAATGTCATGACCGACAGAATCAGCCCCGCCGACAGATATCCCACGCCGAACACCGGGCCGCTGAAGAACGGCGTCCATCCCAAGACGGATTTCAGCGCTGGCCCAATGGTGGAGCGCATCATCGGTACCAGCGTGAATATGGCGATCAGTCCATAGATCACGCTCGGAACTGCCGCGAGCAGTTCCACGAGAAAAGTAAGAGCGTTAGAAAGCTTCGTCGGGGCGAGTTCCGAAAGATAAATCGCCGCCCCGACGCCCAGCGGCACCGATATCAGCAGCGCCAGAAAAGACGTCAGCACGGTGCCATAGACGAAAGGCAATGCGCCGTATTCGTCGGTAACCGGGTTCCAGAGGCTTGAGAACAGAAATCCGAACCCAAACTTCTCTCGTGCCGGGCCGGCGTAGCGCCATAACTCGAAAACAAGCAGGGCGGTGACGGCGAAGATCGCCGCTCCGAACAGGAATGTCACCGCCCATGCGACTTCATCGCCGCCGCTCGGACGCCTGGATACGCGCTTTGGGTGTGGAGTCACCGCGGCGGCCGCCATGCTATTTGATCTCGGCGATCTGCTTTTTTTCGAGATCGGTGATCTTCTTCGGCAGGGTGGCGTAGCTCAGTGACTGCGCGTCCTTCTGGCCCGGCCCGATCATCCAGGAAAGAAAGTCGGTGATCGCCTTTTTCTTGGCCGCGTCGTCAAAATGGCTTGGAATCAACAGCCACGTATAGGTCGAGATCGGATAGCTTCCCGCTCCCGCCGCATTGGTGATCGATCCGCGAAAGTCCGGCGCCAGATCCTTCGAGTTCGCCGCAGCCTGCGTCACGCTGTCAAAGCTCGCCGTAACATATTTGCCCGCCGCGTTTTTCACCTGCGCGAACGACATCTTGTTTTCGACCGCGTAGATCAACTCGACATAACCGATCGCGCCGGGCGTCTGTTTCACGAATCCCGCCACGCCGTCGTTCTTCGGCTGTCCCACGCCCGTTGGCCAACTGATCGAGGTGTTCGCTCCAACCTTGCTCTTCCAGGTCGGGCTGACCTTGGAAAGGTAGTCCGCGAAAACGAAGGTCGTTCCGCTTCCATCCGAACGATGCACGATCACGATTTCGTCGCCCGGCAGCTTGACGCCCGGGTTGTCCGCCGCGATCTTCGGATCGTTCCACTTCTTGATCTCGCCCAGATACATCCCCGCGATCACGTCGCCCGAGAACTTCAGCGGCGCCGAGACGCCCGCCAGGTTGTACGTCAACACCACACCGCCCAGCACGGTTGGGAAATGCAATGGCTTGACTTTAACGTCCTTGATCTGGGCGTCCGTCATCGGCATGTCCGATGCGCCGAAATCAACAGTTCCGTCCGTGAGCGCTTTGATTCCGCCCGCTGAGCCATTCGGTTGATAGTTGATCTGAACGTCCGGATGCGCTGTCTTGTATTCGGAAAACCACTTCGTATAGATGGGGGCGGGGAAGGTTGCTCCCGCTCCGGTGAGATGTTGCGCGGAGGCCGGCCCCGCGACCACCGCGAGCACCGCGGCCAGTCCCGTAAATGCCAATTTGCTCATATATCCTTGATGTCTATCCTTAATCTCCCACTCGGGTGTTGCAGTTGTGTTACAGAACTGTTACCGCGCCTAGAAGTTCGGCATTGAGCCGGGCAGCGTGTACCGAAGGTTCATGTAGATCGCATTGTCGTGAGTGGCTTTAGGCGCCCCGACGGCGACGAACCAGGGATTTCGCATCGTGTACTGATACTGACCCATGATGTTGATTGCGCCGTAGCGAGGGTTCTTCCACATCGTCTGATTAAATCCGAAGCTGACTTCGTTGATCGAACGGTTCTGGCTGTTCGGTCCGCCGCGGTATCCGTATCCGATTAACGTTCCGTCGGTGTCGATCGCGGTGTCGCGCCCGATGTAGATGCCGCCGTAGTATCCGTAGAGCAGCGTGTTTCCAAGCGTCCACTCGAATCCATCCACCGTGCCGTAGCCCTTCATGGGGCTTACTGTTCCGTCCGCGCGCACGATGAAGTCAGGCGCTTCGCCGAACAGGTAGCGGCCGCCGCCGTCGCTCCAGAAGTTGGTCGTCATCATCCGGAAGTTCTTGACGACCTCCGCGTTGAATCCGAACTGCAGGCCGCCCCCCACTTTCGTCGAATACGTATTGGTGTTCTGGTTATAGATCTTGAAGGTGCGTTCGATGCCCGCAACCTCGGCGTGGAACTTCGCGCTCGGATCGAAAGCGACCTTCAGAATGAAGTCCGGATGCAGGTTCGGCGTGTTCAGGGTGTTCGTTGCATTGTCCACCTGGACGCCTCCGATGCTGCCCAGCGCGCCCTTCGGCAGAGTGACCGGCGATGTACCGCCCGACCCGCCGATGTACTGGTCGGGATTTTCAGCCGACAGGCCCACGACCACTTTGTTGTTCGGGTGATACAGAACGCGGACGCCAGGCTGGCGGCTCCAGGTCAGGCCCGCCATGTAGTTCACGTCGATAACTTGTGAGTAGAAGAGATCGCCGGGCAGAGCCGATTCTCCTCTGCGGTTCGGCGTCAGCAGGCTCCAGCTCTGGCCTCCCAGAAATTCCCACTTGTCTTTTTTCACATCAATCCAGAACAGCCGGATGCGTGGTACGAACGCGCCGTTCGTCACGCCCAGATTGTTCGTTCCGCTCGTCCCGAGAAAATCGAATTCGTTATACGCCATGAGGTGCGTGCCCTTCCAGTCGCCGTCGGCCCGAAAGCCAAGGCGGGAGTTCTGGGGGCTGAAACGGAATTCGCTCAGCTTTCCGGGGATCGTGTTGTTATATGGGATGCTGCCGAAGTTGGTTCCGATTCCCGATGCGGCGTTTTTGTCGCGCCAGACCGCAGTTAAATCCATGAATCCTACGGGGATAACGCATACGCTCCCGAGGCGCAGATAAGCGGGCACGGCATTCGCGTCCGGGGGCGCCTCGCAGGGATTCCCCGACGCCCCGGCGCTGGGAGCCTGGGGCTTCGGGGTCGGCAGCGTTGTCGGCGCGGGAAGAGTCAGCGGAGTCGGCGCCGGCGCCGGGCCTGGCACCATCGGCGAAAGGCTTGCCACTGTCCCCAGGTTCGGACGCGTCTGCAGCGCCCGCTCCAGCATCTTCTGCTCGTTGTCCATTGCCTGCTGCAGCGCCTGGATTTGCTTCTGTTGCGCAGCAAGGGCAGCCTTCAGTTGCTCGATCTCATTGTCTTCTGCAGCGCTCAGAAGATTGGCGCTGAATAAAACACACGCCAACGGAGCGCACAAATGTGCGTACGGTTTCTTTAGGGACATTCGCAACAAGTCTAGTGGCGAATCTTTCGGAGCCGATTACAGATCTGTGAAGAAAATGTTACGAAGTCAGGCCAGATGATGGTGACGTACATCCACGCCCTTAATCAGGAACAGCACGTCTTCCGCAATGTTCGTTGCGTGGTCGGCGACACGTTCCAGATTATGCGCGATGAAGATCAGATCGAACGCCGGTCCCGTCGGAGCCTCGCCGCGCTCCATGAGTTCCACGAGTTCCTTATAGATCGCGTTCTTCAGATCGTCGACTTCGTCGTCGGATAGAAGAACGCTCTGCGCCAGCGCCGCATCCCGGCGTACGAACGCGTCCAGGCTCTTCCGCACCATCGACTCCGCTATCCTCGACATGTGTGGAATATCGATCAGCGGCTTGACCTCCGGACGGTTGATCAGCGACACCGCACGCTGCGCCACGTTAATCGCCAGGTCGCCCATGCGCTCCAGGTCACTGTTGATCTTAATCGCGGCGGTCAGAAACCGCAGGTCCCTCGCCACCGGCTGATTCAGCGCGAGAAGCCGTGTGGCCATCTCATCGATTTCAATATCGAGCTGATTGATTCGGTCCTCAGCCTCCCACACCGCTGAGATACGGATTTCATCCCGCTCCACAAGAGACTGCACGGCGGTGTGAATCGACGTCTCGACTAAGCCGCCCATTTCGAGGATCTTATTCTCAAGCTCCCCTAACTCTGTTACAAAAGCCCTCATCCAAGTTACTTAAAAATACCAATAAATCGTACCGGCAGGAACGGCGCTGTTATCGTTGACGTTGATGCGCATCAATCAGGTCCGGCGCAATTTACGCGCCGGGAAACTCCAGCTCGGGCTCAACTTCGGTCAGCTTCGCTCCCCCGAGCTCGCTCGCCTCTTCGCTGCCGCCGGTTTCCACTGGGCTTTCATTGACGGAGAGCACGGCAACTTTGATTTGGAAACCGTGAACGACATCTGTCGCTTCGCTAACCTTGTAGGACTTTGCCCGGTGGTCCGCGTGGCCGACCTTCAATACTCCCTCGTCGCCCGCGCGCTCGATTGCGGAGCGCAGGGCATCATATTCCCGCGCATGGAAGAACCGAGCCTGCTCGAAACGGCGCTGAGCTGGACCAAATTCCCACCCGCCGGAACCCGCGGCTACGGTCTCATGGCCCCCCAGACCGACTACGAGCCGCTCTCCTTCAATGAGGTCATCGGGCACGTCAACGACAACATCCTCACCGTCCTCCAGATCGAAACCAAACGCGCCGTGGAAGCGCGCGAGGAACTCCTTTCCGTCCCCGGCATCGATGCCGTGATGATCGGCCCCTCCGACCTCTCGATCTCCCTTGGTGTTCCGGGCGACTTCCTGCACGAAAAAGTCGTCGCCGCTATGGAAGCCATCCGCGACACGTGCGACGCCAAAGGCATCGCGCCCGGCACGCAAACCCGTTCCGTCCCGCAGGCCAAATTCTGGAGAGAGCGCGGCATGCGCTTCCTCGGCTGCGGCAGCGAAATCGGCTTCTTATTTGAAAAGGCGAAAGAGACCGCCCAGGCGCTTCTTGCGGATTAGCGTTTTCCTACTCGCAATCGCCTTTGCGGACGCTTCCCGCCCGCCCGCGTTCGACCGCATCACGGCGGACGGCATGCGCGCCGACCTGACGTACCTCGCATCCGACGCTCTCGAAGGCCGCGATAGTCCCTCTCACGGTCTGGACCTCGCGGCCGACTACATCGCCGCCCGTTTTCGCGAAGGGGGCCTCGCTCCCGCGTCCCCAAAGGGAAACTACTTCCAGACCGCCGCGTATCCGGGATGGTCCGCGCCCGGCGAAGGCTTTCGCATGATCCTCAAATCAGAGGGCAGGGAAGTCCCGGTCCCCGCCGCTGCTGTTCGCATTCTCGGCAACAGCGGCTTCAGCGCGATGGATATCGATGTTGTGAAGCCAAACGCGGACATCACCGGAAAAGTGGTAGCCGCCGACGCGAAAAACTACGGTCCCCTCATGCGCCTTCAGGAAATACTCGACCGCCGGCCCGCCGCCATCGTTCTCTTCTCCAAACACGCGCCCGGCCACGAACCCGATCGCCCCCTTCTCGCTGACAACGCTCGCGCAGGGACGCCCGTCTTGCGAATCGCGGATAACGCCGCCGCTGCGGCCCTCGCCTCGGCGAAGCCTGTCACCATAACGATCCGCATGAGTACGCCGGCGGCGAAACCCGTCCCCGCCCGGAACGTAATCGGCGTTCTTCCCGGTTCTGATCCCGAGCTGCGGAAACAATACGTCATCGTCTCCGCCCACTACGACCACCTCGGCGTTCGGGACGGCCGCATCTATAGCGGCGCAAACGATAATGCCAGCGGCGTGGTTTCGATAATCGCAATCGCGAAAGCCTTCGCCGCCCTCGATCCCCGCCCCAGGCGAAGCATCATATTTATGGCGCTCTTCGGCGAGGAAGAAGGACTCATTGGAGCGTATTACTACACCCACCACCCGCTCTTCCCGCTGGACAGCACGATCGCCGACATCAACTTCGAACAAATGGGCCGCACCGACGAAGGAGCAACCCATCACGTCCGCTCTTTCAGCTTCACGGGACCTTCCTATTCCGATCTCCCGAAGACAATGGAATCCGCCGCCAGGGCTGAAGGCGTGGACGTCTACGTCCGACCCGACGCCGACCAGTTCTTCGACCGCAGCGACAACTACGCCTTCGCCGAAGCCGGAGTCGTCGCCCACACCGTCGTCGTAGCCTACGAATTCCCCGAGTACCACGAACCCGGCGACAAAGTGCAGAAGATTGACTTCGCTAATATGGCCCAGGTCGACAAGGGCGTCGCCGCGGGAATTTTAGCCATTGCGGACTCGGGCGAGCGGCCCAAATGGCTCCGCACCGTCCATTGAGGTGCGGCCGCTCCGAGTACAAAATAAAACCCACGTCCGCGCGCTGCGTCCGCGCTTCGCTCAGGAGCCGGCAATAAATGGCTGAGACAATTCTGGTTATCGGGCTGATTGTCTTTCTGGCGCACGTCTTCGTTGGCGTGTTCCGCAAGACCAGGGTGCCGGACGTTCTTTGGCTTACCTTGCTCGGCCTGATTCTCGGTCCGATCACCCATGAGGTGCCGCCTGAGTCTTTCGGCAAAGTCGGCAGCGTGATCAGCACGATAGCCCTGGTGCTGATTCTGTTCGAAAGCGGCATGACCCTGGACCCGCTGGTTATTCCGAGGATCTGGCGGCCTGTTCTGAGTCTCACTCTGAGTACGCTGGCTGCAACCATGGGCCTGACCGTCGCTGTCGGCGTTTATTGGCTCAAGCTGGATCCCCTGCTGGCGGCGATGCTGGGCGCCGTACTGGGTGGGACGTCGGCAGCGGTCGTCATCGCGCTGGTAAAGAGTATCGAGATGAAGAATCCGGCCGGCACGGTGCTGATCCTGGAATCCGCGTTAGGCGATGTGCTTACGATCATTTTGTTGCTCGGGTTAGTGGAGGCGGCGAAGACCGGGGGCCTGAAGCCGTTTCGCATGGGGGGCTCCATCATCGCCTCCCTGGTCTGTGCGGCGATTATCGGCGTGATTGGGGGAACCGTTTGGCTGACTATCATGAACGCTGTGCGGAGCTTTCCCAACACCGCGTTCACGACTCTCGCGCTGGCCTTTGTGCTTTACGGCCTGACCGACATGATGGGTTTCAGCGGCGCGGTCGCCGTGCTGATGCTGGGAGCGACGCTGACGAATCATGATCTGATGGGCATTCGCAAATTGCCATTTCTCAGGGGGCGGGAATTTGGCGCCCTGGCGCACTTTGATCACGAATTTCTCAACGAACTGCTGTTTCTTCTGAAGGTCTTCTTCTTCATCTACCTCGGCGTTTCGATCCGGTTCGCGGAACAATGGCTTGCCCTTGCCGCCCTGGCGCTGATCGCGATGGTGTACGTTGCGCGCATTTTCGCGGTAAAACTTGTGACGTCATCGACCCGGATTGACTGGCCAGAAGCAGGACTGATGTCTCTGCTTGCTCCGAAGGGACTCGTCTCGGCCGTTCTGGCGTCTATTCCCGTGGCGGCGGGGATTCCAGGCGCGGAGCGCGCACGCGACTTTGCGTACCTGGCCGTGATCATCAGTATCCTGATGACCGCGGTGATGATACCGCTGGTGGAAAGGAAGCCGCTGAATATGCTTTACCAGCGGATTTACGGCGCGAAAGCGCCGGCGGAAGTGATCGGAACGGCTCCGCGCAATACATCGAGTCTGAGCTGACCAAGGAAGTCCGAAACGGTCGGTAGCTTCACCCCCGCCGGGCCACCACAATAAATCGCGGAGATCCCACCGCATACGAATTCCGCTCCAGATCCCCGAACGCCTCCATCAACTGCAAACCCGCCCCGCGCATCATCCGCCCAATCTCTCCCGCCGAATGCACCCATTGATGAATCGGCTTGACCTCCCGCTGCTCCCCGCGTGTGAAAGTGTAGGTGATATCCATACGGCTCTCCACCGCCGCATACCGATTCCGGCTTTCAAAATCGATATCCGCGACCCGCATCTTCCGCTCAGCCTGTAGCGCCGGCAGAATCGACTCCGCCACGGCCCCGCTCTCGAGAACGAACCGCCCGCCAGGCTTCAGCGCCCGCGCGACCGCCTCCAGAAACCGGACGCAGTTCTCATGATCGAAATATGCGAAGCTGTTCCCCCAGCAATACCCCGCATCGAACCGCGCCCGCCACGGCAAATCGCGCATGTCCCCAAGAACCCACTCAACCGCGCCCGACTTCCCGCGCGCTTCTTCAATAAACGCCGCGGAAATGTCTACCCCCGTCATCCGCACCCCGCGCCGAGTCAGCTCGACCGCATGCCGCCCGCCGCCGCAAGGCACATCCAGCGCGCACATCCCCGCGCCCAACTCCAGCGCCCGTTCCAGAAAATCGGCCTCTCGCGCAGTTGTTTCCGGAGTAACCGCGCCCCGCCACATATCGAGCGCCAGCCCCTCGAAAAATGTCTCAAACCATTTCGGATTCACGATTAACGAAGTTTATCGGGAATCCCGGCGGGCGCCTTGACTAACGGCGCTGCCGCGGAAGCAAGCTAAGAACCGCAATCACTCCCAGCCCGATAATCGTAAGCAAGGCGTTCGCCGGCTCCGCCAGCACCAGGCCGATATCCCCTCTCATGCCTCGCTGCTGTGTCTCCTGTCGAGTCACCCTAGCAGGAAGGACATAAAGGACGCATCATAGATCGCCCTCGTGATCACATAACGCAAACCATCGGATACAGGACGGACAGTACTTAGGAATCCGGCCAGAGCAATTTATGCGGGGTAATCGGAGCTTCTCTCACGGGTTTCGCCGTCGCGTGATAAACCGCATTTGCAACCGCCGCCGCCGACCCTGTGATCCCGATCTCGCCAATCCCCTGTGCCCCATCGCGGCCCGTCGCTCATGTATACGAAGGCGTCCCGATATCCGACCGAACCAAGCTCTGAATCGTCGGGTTGTTCGGAACCGAATACAGCATCCGAGGGGGCAGCGTCGCCGTCTCCGTAAAGTCGCCCATCTGCGACGTGTGCGATATCGTCTCATTCTTCAGCGTCCATAGTTTCGCGTCATTCGATGCTGCCATCAAGGCCTCACGGGGTGATTCACTACCGCCCCGCCCAGGAACGGCGGCGCCACGCGTACGCTGTTAGCCAGGCAGCGCCACATGCTTCCGATCGCCGAATCTCGCCCGCGATGTGTCATAAAGCGTCACTGTGTCCACGCCGACCCACGCCGTATCTTCTGGTCGGCTGTGTACGTCGCAGGCCTGCCCGCTTGCTGTCATCAAGGCCTGCATCATCGCGCTTCACGAATGCTTGCAGCGCGATATCGGCAGCGGCGCGGAAGGCGTCCTCCGACGCCGCCATTTCCGCGCAGTGACTCGTCCGCTGCCGAACTCCTCCAACACCTCGTTCCGACGCCACCAAAAGCGAGATGTCGCCATTTCGATGACATGGATACTGGTACGGGCTGAACCTGAGCAAGCCCCGCGCCGTTGTGGCGAAACGCGCATAGGCGCCGATCAGCGGCCCAGTGCGTGCTAAGCCACTCGAATCCATGGTATTGACAGATCACCTCGAAACCGATGTGGCGGGGCTTGCCGCGGTTCTTTAACCTGTCTCGTCGTTGCCATCACTACGTAATCGGGCGGGTGTAACCTCTCCAGGTCAGTAGAGAAGACAGGATGGTAATTGCAAAATCGGCTTTCGAGCGTATCCAGGTCAGCCCGGCTGCGGATCCCCACAGCGGCGTCGCAAACGTCAGCATATTCAACGGCGCCCGGCAACCGATGGATCGCGCCGCGCAAATTCTGCTAACAGTTTGGGACGGGGCGCAAAACCAGCTGTTTCGTAACTTCGTAGCCGGTCCGAACATGAGGCTGGAACTCCCGTTCCACAACAATTTCGCGGACAACTACTCGATCGTGGCATTCGCGGACGGCTATGAACAGGCGGGCTTTCAGCCGGTCGGAATTGGGCCGAGCGTTCCCACGCAGCTCGGTCTGATGCTTCTGGCGAAGAAGGGCAACTTCCATTTCGCAGGGGCGCAGTGGGGTGACGTCCTGGCCAAAAAGCCGCTCGTCGCCCGGATATTCGAGGCCAGCGTGACCGGCTCCCCCCCGGACACATATGCGGAATTGACGGAAACGCACCCGGAGCGTCTGGCGTGTTTACTGAATCTCACGACTGCGATGCAGCAGATTTCTCTGCCGCAGGGAACTCCGCTCGACTACTTTAAGACTTTCGACTTGCCTAACCTTGCGCCGGACCGCATCTTCGGCTACGCCGATGCGAGACTGGTGGATCAGGTCCGGCTCGCGGCCCAGCAGGGCGAATTCGACAAACAGCCGGCGATCGATCTGTCGCTGCACGGGGACGCGACAAGCAGTTTCAAGCAGATTCAGTTCGGCGAGGCCAACGTGCAGCTCACGTTTCATGAGAAGAACCGGCGTGAGATAGACGGCGTGGACTGCGTGTACGTGGAACCGGATATCGACTACTACAAAGACCCGGCCGCGCATCTGCTGCTCGAGGTTATTCCGAACGGGCTGACCGGCAATGTGACTAATCCGCGAGTGGTTTACGTGCTTCGATGGATCGCGGGGCGGCACGCCGGAGTGCCGGAGTTCGATCCGCTATACACGATTGAGTAAGAGGCGGGGGCTAGCGCGCCCTCTCCAGCAGGTCATTCAGAAATGCGCCAATCGCGCGCAGCGCATGATTGGCAGCGTGTAGGTTCCCGACGCCGTTAACGAACCCGTGTGGCATTCCCATCCATACGTCGAGCCGGGCGTCGACGCCCGCAGCCACGGCGCGCTCCACGTAGCGTCGCGAGTCGTCGAGCAGCACCTCATCATCTCCCACGTGGACGCGGACCGGCGGCAGCCCAGTCAGATCCCCATGAAGCGGTGACGCCAGGGGATTCATCGGATCGCTCTCGCCCAGGTAGGAACGCACGAGTCCAGCGACTTGGGACTTGACGAAGTACGGGTCCGCTTCAGCTCGGGTTTCGAATGTTTCGCCGGTCAGCGCGAGATCTGTCACCGGAGATAGCGCGACCGTACCCACCGGAGCGATCCCAGCCGAACCCGCTCGCGCAGTGGCGGTCGACAAAAGCGCCAGCGCAAGATTGCCGCCAGCGGAATCGCCGCTGAACGCTATCGTCTTTATTCCCCGGTTAACGAGCCCGCGATAGCAAGCCTCCGTGTCTTTCACAGCCGCCGGGAAAGGGTGCTCCGGAGCGAGCCGGTAATCGGGGATGAATGCATCCGCTCCGGCGGCTTTTGCAATATGGCCAACGAAGGTGCGGGACGCCGAAGCTGTTCCCCAGTTGAACCAGCCGCCATGAAGGTGGAGGATCGCGGCGTTTTTCCGAGCCTGCGCCGGTTTAGCCCACCAGCCGGATATCCCTCCCACAGTGTCGGCCTCAAAGCCGATGCCATCCGGGGCTGCGACGTGCTCCATGATGCCGTTAAACGGGGCGCGGGCAGCGACTCCTTCGAGCTTGCCTTTCATGGCTGCGACGGCGGATCTCAGAGCAGTCATCGCGGCGGAATCTTCAGGGCTGAGGGGATGCGTCACCAACCAGGACTCTTTGAACGCCGGCGTTTCGCGGATTTCGGGGTGCATTGATCTCTCCTCATTTGCTTTCGGATTCAAGCGGAAACATGCGCTCGATCCGCGCTGAGACGTTTCACTCCTGGATACTCTTCGAGTCCCTTCAACAGTTCCGCTGTATTTTGATCCAAAAAATGGCCAACGGATTCGCGATAAACCCGCTCAGGACGAGCCCAGGGCCGCTTCCCTGGGGGCTTGGGCGAACACACGCTCAGATCCAGCGGCCTGCTGCGGCGCCGCTATCTTCAGGGCGGGTGTTGAAGGCAATAGCAGCTCGCGGCGCGGCGCGGTGGACGGCGTTCACCACCGCTTCGAACATACCCAGCCGGCTCGGTGGCAGGCGGATACCCGCGCCAATCACCACGCAGTCGTAGACATTGTCGGCAAGGCAACGTTCAATCGTCGGGACCGCAGTCTCGTCGGGCTTGATGAAGCAGACCTCAGGGCGCCAGCCCCGCCCGGCGATATCCGCCAGCGCAAGCTTGACGCCGGCATGGATTTTCTCCGCGTTCATACCCGGCGGCAGCGCCGGATCCGAATAGTCCACCGCCGCAGGATCAAAACCGATCAACACCACACGCTTCATCTACCCTCCTCCAACGCGCAACTCACCGACCAGACTCCAGGAAGCTGCCTGGGCTAATCCCGAGCATACATTTTCCTGCACCTAGGGTTCTGCATTGTTGTTCCGCGCGTTGACGCCATAGCGGCTTGGGCGGATGGAATCTTCAGGTCGCAATCGGATGACGTTCTTCTGAACGCATGGAGCGGTTTCGCGGGTCACATCGGCGGCGTCTCCGCCTGACGTCCTCACTCATTCCGCAGCGCTGTCATCGGATCCACCCGAGCCGCACGCCGCGCCGGAAACAATGCCGCCGCCATACCCGCGATGACGAGCGCAACCGCCGCCCCGATGAACGTAGCCGGATCTCCCGCCCCTACCCCATACAACAAGCTCGTCAGAGACCGGCTCAGCGCTAACGCTCCCGCAAGCCCGACCGCCACACCGCCGGCGAGCGGAATCGCCGCCTGCCGCGCAATCAGCCCCAGCACATCTCCGGGACGAGCGCCCATCGCCATTCGCACTCCTATCTCCGGCGTGCGCTGAACGACAAACTGCCCCAGAATTCCGTACAAGCCAATCGCGGCCAGCAGAACCGCGAAAACCGCAAACGCGCTGAACACCGCCGCCCGAAATCGCGGGTACGCCATCATCTTCCCGAGCCGCGCATCCATCGTTTCGATCTCGCTTAACGCCACCGTTTGACCGATCGCCGCCACCGCCCGCTGCAAGCCGCCGCCCGAGCCGCGCGCCACAACCGACGCTGAGAGGGGAGGATTCTGCGCGATCGGTCGGAACGCCATAGGCGTTGGCGCCCACCCCACGCGGTCGAACCCCGCGCCGCGCTTCTCGTCCGCCATCACGCCCACAACCGTAAGCCACGGGTTCGTCGCCGAGGGATCGCCCAGCGCGATCCGCCGCCCCACGGGGTCCGAGGCGGGAAAGTCGCGCCGCGCAAGCGCGTCGTTCACGATCACCACCGGATCTGCGGATGCGCCATCGCGTTCGGTGAATTCGCGGCCGCGCAGCAACCGTTCGCCCATCGTGCGGAAATAGCCCGGCGACACGCTCTGATAATCGGCATAGCGCGGACTCGGCGATTCCACGCCCAGGACATGGACTGCCGCGGCCGCTACGGCATACGGAGGTAGACCGGTCGAAAACGCCGCGGGATCGCCGAACATCGCCAGGGCGCGCGCGTAGAATCGCGCACGACTTTCGGCATTCGGATACCGTTCTGCCGGAAGCTGAACCCTAGCGGTTACGAGACCGCTTCTTTCGAAGCCCAGCGGGTCCGATCCCATGCGCAGCGCGCTCTGCATCAACAATCCCGCTCCCGCAAGCAGCACGACCGATAGCCCCATCTCCGCTGCGATCAGGATCCTCATCGCTCGCTGCGGAGCCGCGGCCGCGCCGCCTCGTCCTACCCGCAGAGAATCGACCGCGTCGAGACGCGAAGCGCGCCACGCCGGGAGCGCGCTGAACAACAGCGCTGTCGCAAGCGATGCGAATGCCGTAAAAGCCAGCGCCGGCCAGCTCATTCGCACATCCGCGCCCGGCGGCATTTCGATGGGCGCCATCGCCCGGAACAACCGGACTGCCGCAAACGCAACCGCCAAACCGGCTGCGCCACCGGCGGTCGCGAGCAAAAGCCCTTCTGTAAGTAACTGCTGCGCGATCCGCCGCCGGCCGCTCCCTAACGCTGCGCGCACGGCCAGTTCCCGGTCTCTCGCATACGCCTGTCCGGTCATTAGATTCGCCACATTCAGACACGCAATGAGCAGCACGAACGAAACGGCGCCCAACAGAATCCACAACGTCGCGCGCAGCCGTGGTTCCGCCAGAAACGTGAACTCGCCATGCAGATCCCGCACGATTGGCGCGAGATCGCGCTCTTCGCCGTCGCTTTTGTTAAGCGCCGAGTGGATGGTCGAGACCTCAGCCTGCGCCTGCGCGATACTGACGCCATCGCGGAGGCGGGCGAAAATCCCCATGGGGATTCTCTCGGGAGGCGGCGAAAAATCCGGGGTGAGCACCATCCAGGCAAGCGCCGCCGGCGGGTAAAACGCGAAGGACGCAGGCATCACACCCACCACTGCGCATGGGCGCTCGTCGAGCGCGATATTCTTTCCCACTATTGCCCGATCCCCGCCCAGAGCGCCGCGCCACATCCGGTCGCTGACTACCAGGGAACACCCGCGCTTTAAGTCTTCCGGCCCGAACGCCCGCCCCATGGCCGGCGCCACCCCAAGCAGCCCGAAAAACGATTCGCTCACCGGGAGCGCGAGAATTTCCCGAGCGGGACCATAACCCCGTAAAATCCGTCCACCGACCGCCCAGGTCGCCGCCGCCGTCTGCTCGAAGCTGTGCGCCTGCGCGATTCCGCGATAGTCGCGGAGACTGTCGAATATCTTGGACGTGCCCGTTTCATGGATATTCCGCATCCACACCGCAACCAGCCGCGAAGGATCCCGATAGGGGAGAGGCCGAAGCAGCACAGCATCGAAGATGCTGAAGACTGCCGTGATCGCCCCAATCCCGAGCGCCAGCGTGACTGTGACAACCGCTGCGTAGCCGCGCTTTCGCGAAATCAGCCGCAGCGCATACCGGATATCCTGAACCAGCGAATCCATATCAATAAGGTGGACGCGCGAATCGCCGTCGAGTCACCTCACGACTCCGTCATTCTCCGGCCCGCGCCGCGCGAGGGTTTTTTCAATCCTCTGGTACGCTGCCTGAGTCTACGTTAAGATTTCGTTTCGGAGTCGCCACCATGCTGTACGCGGCAGGGGCGGGAGCGCGTTCCGCGCGCTCCGAGTAACGCAATCGTAGCATTTGACCAGGACATCGCATCGCCCAAACAATTAATCCTAAAGCGGAATCGAAATGACCACCGAACTTGCGACTGCCACCGCAATCGATCAACTCTGGGACCGCTGGCCGACCCTGTCACACAAGCAGCGTCTCACGCAGTTTCGCGAAATGCATACCGGCGAGAAGGCGGATTTTTTCCTCGCGCTCGACGCCCATGACCAACTATTCCTGGTGCTGGGTCTGCCTGAGGATCAGCGTCACGTCTGGATGCGGATACTCGCGCCTGATGATGCGGCAGACGTGATTCAGGAAGCCGATGGCGAGCGGCGCGAAGAGCTTCTCGCCCTGCTCGACGAGGTCACGCGAAAAGAAGTACTCGCCCTGCTCGCATACAACGAGGATGAGGCCGGCGGCCTCATGAACCCGCGGTTCGCGCGGCTGCGGCCCGATGCAACTGTTGATGTCGCGATCTCTTATCTGCGCAAAGAGGCCCAGGGCGTCGCCCAGGTGTATTACGCGTACGTGCTCGATGCGGAGCAGCGGCTGCTCGGCGTGGTGACGCTGCGCCAGCTCTTTGCAGCAGATTCAGACAAGCTCGTGCGGGAGATCATGACGACGGAGGGCCTTGTCTCCGTCACTCCGGAAACGGAACAGAAGGAGGTTTCAGACGTAGTTCGCGACAGCCGGCTGCTCGCCGTTCCAGTGCTCGATGCGGATCGGCGCATGGTGGGCATTGTGACCGTGGATGACATCGTGGACGTGGTCGAGGAGCAGGCAAGCCGCGACATCCAGAACCTCGGCGGCATGGAAGCGCTCGATACGCCCTACATGCACACCACGCTGGTTGAGATGGTGCGGAAGCGTGCCGGTTGGCTTGCCATCCTTTTTATAGGTGAAATGTTCACCGCAACTGCGATGAGCTTCTTTGAAGAGGAGATATCCAAAGCGGTTGTCCTTGCCCTCTTTCTGCCGCTGATTATCAGCAGCGGAGGGAATTCCGGATCGCAGGCGACCTCTCTCATCATTCAGGCAATGGCCTTAGGGGATGTAAGGTTGCGCGACTGGTTTCGAGTGATCCGTCGCGAGCTAATCTCCGGGGTTGCGCTGGGCGTCATTCTCGGCGCGATCGGCCTCACGCGCATCTTTGTCTGGCAGACAATCTTCGGAACCTATGGCGCACAGGCGCCGATTCTGGCCCTGACGATCTTTTGCGCCCTGATCGGCGTGGTCGCTTTCGGGACCATCGCCGGGTCGATGTTGCCGTTCATTCTGCGGCGATGCGGCCTCAATCCGGCGAGCGCATCGGCCCCGTTCGTCGCGACGCTGGTGGACGTTACGGGGCTCGTCATCTACTTCACGATCGCCAGTTTCATAATGCTGAGGTGATGGCGGCTGTGAACTGTGACCCGCGATCAGAACACCAGACGCAGGGCCAGTTGTAACTGACGAGCGGGAAACGTCGCGTTGAAGACGCCGAATCCGCCCGCATTCGAATTCGTGCTGCTCACCGAAGCGAAGTTGGTTACGTTCAGCAGATTGAAGGCCTCGGCGCGGAACTGCAGCGCAGTCCTTTCCGTGATCTCGAAGCTCTTGTGCAGACCGAAATCGGTCTGGTAGAAGAACGGCAGTCGCACGCTGTTCCGCGGCGTGTTCCCGAAGGGTTGCGTGTAGTCGGGTATGGAGAAAGCGGCCGGGTTCAGATAGTTGATCGGATTGCTGCTGTTCAGGTAGGGCGACACTCCCGGAACCAGATTCGGGCGCTCCGACACAAGGTTACTCACCTGTTGTTGCGTCGACGCCGAATAGCCGATGTTGAGCGGCAGTCCGGATGTCATCGTGTTGATCAGGTTGAGGGACCATCCCCCCGCGATCAGATCGAGAGCCCGGCTTTGGAAACTGAACTGGCGGCCGCGCCCCCAAGGCAGGTCGTAAAGTACCGACAGGGTGTAATTCAACGGCTGGTTGTAGCTCGAGAGGCCGCGCTCGATCGCGTGGTTGTAGTAGTTAATTCGCGAGTTGTCACCGTTGTAATTCTCAAGGTGGCCAGGCGCGTTATCGAGCATCTTCGACCACGTGAAGGAACTCAGAAAATAAAGTCCGTGGGTATTTCTCTTCTCCAGCTTGATCTGCAGTCCTTCGTAGCTGCCGAAGCCGCCGTTGTACGCGATCTCGATGTCGGTGAAGCCCTGGATCGGCCGCCGCGAGAGCAGGGGGAGATTCTGTCCGGTGGGGTTCGGCAGCGCCTGATTAGCGTCGGAGAGAATATTCAGACCAACGCTGTGGTTGCCGACGTACGCCACTTCGAGCGCAAGGTCTGTGCGGAGTTCCTGCTGCACGCTGAAGTGCCAGCTCTGCACATATCCGTTGCGATTGCTGCCCGGAATGTAGCGCACCTGCGAAAGAGCGGTATTGAAGTTCGAGGGATCGACGAAGCCCGCCGGAAAGCCCTGCGCCAGAGAACGGAAGCAGGTGCCCGACGGAGCCGACGCGCTTGCGCAGAAGCCCTGGCTCGGCAACTGGTTGACGGAGGAATTTATGATATTCGGGCCGTTGTAGGCAAGCAGATTTTCGCCGCCCGCGCGGTTAAACAGCACCCAACTGATTCCGTAAGCCGAACGGATTACCGTCTTCGGCAGAACCCGGTAGGCAAGTCCCACTCGCGGAGCCCAGTCGTTGGGATCCGGATGCACCAGCGCGCGGTTGTATAAGCTGCCGTCCGACGCGAAGATCAGCGTGTGGCTCACCGGATTGAAATTCGCGAGCTTGTTGTCGGCTTCGTACTGTGGCGTGGCGAACTCGTAGCGGATTCCCAGGTTCAGCGTCAGTCTCGAATTCACTTTGAAGTCGTCCTGCACGTAGCCGAAGTACATCTGCTGGCGGTAGTGCGCCACCGGGTTGTTGTTCAGCGTATAGTTATTCGGAGCGCCGTAGATATAATCGGCCAGCCCGTAAACATCTTTCGCGGTCGCACTCAGGCCGTTCACGCATGAAGGATTAGTCGCAAAGCAGGGGTCGCTGAAGTAGCCGGTAAACGAGAGCTGCCCGTATTTGGGGTTGAAGTCGCTCACGTCCGTGTCGATGTGCTGATACTCAAATCCCGTCTTCAGACTGTGACGCCCCAGAATCTTCGTGTAGTTCACCTTGGGGTTAAAGACCATCGGGTATTGATATTGCGGGTTGCTGCCCTGACGTCCCAACTGCGAGAAACTGCCCACCGAAGATGAGATCAGACCGCCGGCGAACGAGGGATCGAGCGGCTGGTTCGGGATGGTAAAGCCGGTTGTGGGCTGCCCCACCGTCGACGGAGATTTTCCGTTGTGGCTGTAGTTGGCGCCGAAGCGGAACTCGAGTATTGACGATGGGCTGACCGTCCAGGTAAAGCCGCCGACGCCTTCATACGTCTGGATATAAACGTTTCCGTTGGCGTTGCCACCCGCCGGCCCGGGGATGTTCGGCGGGCTGAAGATCCGGGTGTTCAACTGGCTGTACCGGCCGAAGAAGCTCAGCTTCGGACCAACGTAATAGTCGCCGCGGATATCGCCCTTGTCCGTGTAGATCGTATCTGCCGGAGCGGATTCGTAATTATTAGAGAGACCGGCCAGGTTCGGCGCCGGAAGCGACTTCAAAGCCGCGGCGATCGGTCCGAACTCCGAAGCAGGAATCACACCGTTTGGAGCCACTGCGCCTGTGAACGGATTTGCGATCGGCAGACCGTAGGCGCTGAAGTCGCCCTGATCCATCGCGGTTGTCGGCACCGAGGCGAACTGCAGCGGATGATAAACGCGCCGGAATCCCTCATAGTCGCCGAAGACGAAGAACTTATTCTTCAGAATCGGGCCGCCCGCCGCAGCGCCGAATTGATTCTGATTGAACGGCAGCGTGCCGTTGAGCGGCTTGAAAAATCCGACAGCGTTGAATACCGTATTGCGGTTGTATTCCCACAGAGATCCGTGCAACTGGTTCGTGCCGCTCTTGATCGTGGCGTTGATTACAGCGCCCGCCGCATGGTCATACTCGGCGCTGTAGTTGTTGGTCTCGACCTTGAACTCCTGAATAGCATCGGGGCTCGGCTGCATCACCTGATTCGAAAAGCCCTGGTTGCTGGTGCCGTAGGCGTTGTTATCCACGCCGTCCAGCATGAAGTTGTTCAACTCGCTGCGCTGGCCGTTCACGTTATAGGACGCATCGCGGCTGGAGTCCGTGCCGTTCTCGAGCGGCGACTTAGCTACGCCCGGCACCAGCAGCGTCAGATCCGCATACGCCCGGCCGTTCAGCGGAAGCGCCGTGATCTGGCCCGGATTAATCACCTCTCCGCGCGAGCTGGTATCGGATTCGAGAATTTCGGCCGCGCCGGTGATCGTCACCGATTCGCTCACCGCGCCGATCTCGAGCCTCAGGTCCACGCGCTGACGCGCATCGACGGTCAGATCAAACGGGCTCGTCTCCGCCGTCTTGAATCCGGTCTTTGCCGCGCGCACGCTGTAGGAGCCGAGGCGCTGATTGACAAAGAGAAAGTCACCGTTATCGCCGGTCTTTGTCTCCGATGTGGTCCCCGTGCGAGTGTTGGTAAGCGTTACTGAGGCGCCAGCAACGACGCTACCGGCGGGATCTGTGATGGAGCCGAGCACGCTTCCGGATTCGAATTGCGCGAATCCCAAAGCCGTAGACAACACGAAGAGCAGAGAAAGCCTGATGGCTTGCGCAGAATTCAGCATGATTTCCGATTTTCCTGAAGGGGTTGAAATCAGTCTCGCAACCCCCTTTGAACGTTGGATTACACGCCGATGACAGTTTTGTAACGAAGCCGCAAGCTTACGCGCGCTTCTGCCGGTACGGTTGGCTGTAGTGCGTCGACCAGTCCACCAGATCGAGATTCAGGAATCGGTGTCCCTGAGTCTTTGCGTCGACTTCCACCAGCAAATAAGCGTCTTCGTCATATCGCGTAGAGCCCATGACGTAATGGGCCGGCCCGAAGGAATGCGCGAAGTCATACCACTTGTGCAGGTGGCCCGAGATGACGTACCGGACGCTGTCCTTGTATTTGCGCAGGAGCGGATGCAGACCGTAATCCGCCTTCTCCACGTCAAGAACAGTGATCAGTGGATAGTGAATGAAGACGAAGGTGGGCTTGCGCTGCGCCAGCTCAGCTTCAGCCCAGTTGAGCTGCTCCTCGCCCAGCGAGCCAGTATCCTTCCGGTAGATTGCGCTCTTCGGATTCCAGGTGTCGCCGATGAAATTGTTCAGGTGAACGAACTTCCAGCCTTTGTAGTCGATCGAATACCACGGCCTGAGGCCGAATTTTTCCCGGAACAGCTCGTGGCTCATTTCCCGCGAGACGCGTGGAACGTCGTAGTCATGATTGCCGAAACCGGCATGGACGGGCATTTTAAAGCCGTCCGTGATCTCTTTGGCAATATCGACGCGGGTCCTGTTCTTGAAAAAGAAGTCGAGATTGTCCGAAGGGTAATTGTGGAAATAATCGCCGACGAGAAACACCTTCTCCATCGGCGGATTGAGGCTGTTGATCAGATTGCGGGCCGAGGTGAGGCGTTCCGACGTCTTAAAGATGGTCTCGGTATCGAGCGCGTTGCCTTCCGGTCCACGATAAAAATCGTCAATGATATGGGTGTCCGCGATGACCGCGAAATACCAGTAGCGGCCTACCGGTTTAACGGCTGCGTAGGAAGAGAGGGCCAGCGGCGCCGCTGTCATCAGTTTGGTGAAGTTGCGACGATCGAGCATAGTTTGACCTATTCAGCAGTCGATCCTACCGCGAAACCGCCAACAATTTGATGAACGGCCGGCGATACCCGGACGATTGAGAAGCTATCCTCCGAAGTGCGGAAGGATACCCCCGGACGAGATGCCGATGGTCCTGCGATTGCCGACGTACCCGGAACACGTTTGATACTCGGAACGTGCCCTGAACGCCGGCGCGAGTGGGATGTTACTGGGTGTCTCCAATCCGGGAGATACCCGTGCGCGAAAAATGGTATCTGCAGCCAGGGAAACATTGAGGTCATTTGTGGCGGGAAAAATTGAAGACTACGCCATCATCGGAAACAGAGCGACAGCCGCGCTCGTCGGACGCGACGGCTCGGTCGACTGGCTCGGTTTCCCCCGTTTCGATTCACCGTCCTGTTTCGCCGCTTTACTCGGAACCGCGGATAACGGGCGCTGGCTGATCACACCCAAATCGAAGCCAACCCGCGTGAGTCGGCGCTATCGCGAAGGCACGCTGATCCTCGAGACGGAGTTTGAGACCGAGGACGGCGTTGTCGTCCTCGTCGATTGCATGCGGCGGCGCGGCCGGGTCCATGACCTCCTGCGACTGGTGCAGGGGCGCAAAGGCCGCGTGCCGATGCGGATGGAGCTATGCATTCGCTTCGGGTACGGAGAGATCGTCCCTTGGGTGGTCGCTCTGCCCGATGGACGGCTGCGAGCTGTGGCCGGTCCAAACCAACTGATTCTCGCAACGCCGGTATCGCATCACGGGGAGGGGCTCGTGACAGTGGCGGAATTTCAGGTTCAGGAGGGCGATCAGATTCCGTTTACGCTGACGTGGGATGAATCGTATCGGCCGTTAGAGGATTCTCCCGAACTGTTGCCGGCCCTCGATGCGGTCGAGCGGGAATGGAAGCAGTGGTCAGAACGCTGCACGGCCACCGGTGAATATCACGAGCCGGTGTTGCGTTCCCTGATTACGCTGCGAGCGCTCGAAGACTGCGACACCGGTGGAATCGCCGCGGCGGCGACAACCTCTCTTCCCGAAGTCATCGGCGGCAATCGAAACTGGGATTACCGCTATTGCTGGCTGCGTGACTCCACCTTCACGCTCTATGCGCTGATGGAATCGGGGTATCACGAGGAAGCGCGAGCTTGGCGGGACTGGCTCATGCGGGCGATTGCCGGCGCTCCCGACAAGATGCAGATCATGTACGGCCTCGCGGGCGAGCGGCGCTTACCCGAACATGAACTCTCGCACCTCAGCGGCTATGCGAACTCCAGGCCGGTTCGGATCGGCAATGCCGCCTCATCCCAACTCCAGCTGGATGTTTACGGTGAAGTGCTCGATTCGTTGTATCAGGCGCGGCGATCCGGTCTGGTGACCCCGACCGATATCTGGGATCTGGAAGTCGCGCTGGGGCGCCATCTGGAACATCTCTGGCGCGAGCCCGACGAAGGCATTTGGGAAGTGCGCGGAGGGGCCCGCAACTTCACCTGGTCGAAGATCATGGCCTGGGTTGGTTTCGACCGCATCGTGAGGACGATCGAAGAATTCGGAACGGCCGGTCCGGTGGATCAGTTCCGGCGCGCGCGCAAAGAAGTGAGGGACGAGATCGAGAGTAAAGCATTCGATCCCCAATTGAATTCTTTCGTGCAATCGTTCGGCGGCAAGGAAATGGATGCCACATTGCTGCTCATTCCAGTCGTCGGCTTTCTGAAACCCGACGACCCGAGAGTGCTCGGGACCGTAGCTCAGATTGAAAAACGACTCATCGAGGACGGATTTGTAAAGCGCTACAACACCGACAGCAAAGTCGACGGACTCGAGGGCAGGGAAGGAGCATTTCTGGCCTGCAGTTTCTGGCTGGCGGACAATTACGTTCTTCAGGGGCGCGTGGACGAAGCGCGCACGCTCTTCGAAAGGCTGCTGGGATTACGCAATGACGTTGGCTTGTATTCGGAGGAATACGACTCCGAAGCCAGGCGGTTCCTGGGCAACTTTCCCCAGGCGTTTTCACACGTCGCCCTGGTCAATACTGCTCTCAACCTCACGCGCGCCAGAAAGCCCGCGGATCGCCGAAGATCGTGAAGCGATGTGTTACTTCCCGATTCGGCTTGTACCGATGGCAATGTCGTCGTAATAAATGTCGAAGCCTGTCATCGGATTTTGCCAGGCGCGCACGCCGAAACCGAATTCCTTGAAACCGCCGACAAGGTTCGAATTGGTGGTCGAGTCCTTCGGCCACTTGTAGGTCACGGTATCGACAGCTTCTCCGGCCATCTTGTTCGGAACGGGCTGGCCGTCCACCCAAAGCGTCATACTCGCCGGATCGTCGTTGATTTCCCACTCGAGAACGAACCATTTATCGGTCGGAGGAGCCACTTCTGAACGGTACGTGATCTCTCCACGTCCTTGACCTGCGGCCGATTTATTCTCCTGGAACGAGGGCATCCAGAATCCGCGAGAGAGTCCGATCTCGTAAAACTTCGAGAGTTGCCAGCCTGGCTCGCCGGTAATGATCAACGGATTGTGGCTGGGCGGTATCGTCCCGGTGATCTTCATATAAGCGCGGCCGAAGACATGCGTCTTCAGCGAATCGGGCAGATGCGTCGCGATAGCCATCGCATAGGCTCCGCGCGTCATCTCGGGATAATGAGCGTGCAGCGCGTATTTACCATGCGCTCCATCGACCGGCTCGACCGCTACTGTCGCGGCGCCCATCGTCCGGACGTCCCAAATCGCGGGGTCGAGTTTGCCCGACTCGAAGCCCTCGGAAAATACTGGTTTTGACTGCGCGGCCAAATGACAGACAAATAAGGTAGCGATGGCGGCGCCGCTGAAGAAACGTTGCATCATGACTGGAGCTTGCCGCGAGTCTATCACGCTGCCTGATTTTTCAGGCCGGTTCCGCAACCCGCTCGCCAATACTGGACCTCTGTCCGGCCACCACAAACGACGCGGCGGCCAGCAAACACAACGCGGAGGCCGCCAGAAATGCCCCGCGATAATCGCCCGTCGCCGTACGAATGCCGCCTGCTCCCAAGGCAGCAAGCGATGCGCCGACCTGATGGAATGCGGCGACCCAGCCGTACACAACGCCGGTATTCTCGAGTCCGAAGGCTTCGGCCGTCAGCCGCACCGTCGGAGGAACGGTCGCGATCCAGTCCAGCCCGTAAAACAACGCAAACAGGTTGAGCTGCGGCGTATCGCCCAGGGCCAGCATCCGCGGCAACAGCAGCAGAGAAAACCCCCGCAGCCCATAGTAGACGCAGAGCAGCTATATATGGACAGGAAAGGGACTGGACTCAAGCGCGGTCAGACACCGCGGCGGCCGAAACCGGGCTTCTATCTGGTTCCGGCCGGAATTTCTTTCGAGGTAATTTCGTAGCGGAAATTGTCAGGATCGAGGCTGTCGATCCGGCCTTGGCTCGTTTCGGCATGAGGGTACATAAGAAACCCGAGCGGCGCGCCAGTCGATCCCGGCAGCGCAACGTCATGCGCGAAGTTGTACGCGATCCAGTTCATCTCCCACGATCCGAAGAGGCGCATCCGCGCCTTCCCGACCATCTCGTCCTGCAGACTCCGGTTTCCAGGCGGTTCTTCAAGCGCGACTTTCCGCACGTCGGCGGGATCAACGGGGACCCAGCCGTAACCGCGGATATACGCTTCCGCTCGGCAGTGCTGTGCTTTGGTGATGTTTTCCGACGCTGCTCCCAGGCTCTTGTATCCGAGTTCCGACCTGGCGACGCGGATGCCATATGCGTCGCGGTCCGGAACCCCCGCCGCTCGCGCCAAGCCCACGAAGAGCGCGTTAAGATCGGCGCATTTCCCGCCGAGATCCCGGGATTCCAGCATGAAGCGGATGTCGCCGATGCCGCAGCCGCGCGTCTTTGGATTGCGAAACGTATTATCGACAATCCACTCATAGATCGCGCGCGCCTTATTGAGGTCGCTGTTCGCGCCGTTCGTAATTTCGCTCGCCGTCTCCTTGACGATGCCATCGGTCGGAATGAGTCTCGTAGGCCGCAGGAAATGCTCTAGTTCCCCCGGTTCCACCTTCGGATTTGTCGCGCCCGATGCGGAAAAATCGACCGTGTAGTTTCTTGTCGCCACCCGGCTGGTGAGCGTTAGAACGGGCTTTAGGCCGGGCGGAAATTCCGCGGTAAGGATTCCGAGCCCGTCGGCGCTGCTCTTTACGATCCTCGCCGTTCCGCCCTGAGCGCGGAACTCATTTGAAAGCGTCCGCTGGAAAGGCGATTCGCTGAGGAGCGGCGTTGGGAGCCATACGCGCGTAGCGCCCGCCGGCTGCAGAATTTCCACGTGCGTTTTCACTTCGAAGGTGTGCCAGCCCTCCGATGGAGGAGTCTCCGCAAACAGACGCCTCGCCTCGGGGAGCGCGAAACTGGCCGACAGCGCCCCCGCGGAGTGCAGAAAATGGCGGCGTTCCATAGATGGCTTCTTGGGCGGCCCCTTACCTGACTCGAATCTTACAACGAGCGAGCAGGGGGTCGTGTTAGTAGATTCGCACTATGTACGGTGGCACTTTCCGAGTTCCGCAGTCTCGGGAAGTTTGTCCCACGGTACAATCGACCGGAGGTTGCGATGGCGAGCGACACTACGCGGCGCATTTTCCTCGGCGCGGTTGGCGCCGCGACAGCGGCGAGATCGGAAGAATCGGCCAAGGAAAAAGTAACGGGCATCGGCGGCCTTTTCTTCCGAGCGAGGGACCCGAAAGCTCTCGCCAAATGGTATTCCGATCACTTGGGTATTGGTCTTGTCCCGTCGAGCTACAACGATTCGTCGTGGCGACAGGAAGCGGGACCATGCGCATTTCAACCGTTTCCGGAGAAAACAACCTATTTCGGAAACGATACGAAGCAGTGGATGGTGAATTTCCGCGTTCGGAACATGGACAAGATGGCGGCGCAGTTACGCGCCGCCGGAATCGCTGTCGACGTTGATCCGAAGTCTTACCCAAACGGACGATTTGCTCATTTGCGCGATCCCGAAGGCAATCCGATTGAACTCTGGGAGCCGCAGGGACGCGACGCCCACTAGCTACGTTCCAGCTAACTCCCGATTCCCTTCGGCTATCTCTCCGGCCTCCCACGGCGGGTGGGTTGTCGACATTGACTGTGGACTATTGCCCGACGACGAACAAATGGGCTGTTGGCGTAAATGACCCCCATTCACGTCTACGACAGGAGCGTTAATGCACCAGTCAGAGCCGACGTTTGGCCACTGATTGCCGGACGAATTGGGGACGCAGCTGATGCTTTCGTCCGGATTGCGGGCGCAAGCTTGACTATGGTTGTTTTGGAATTTCCACTCGACATTTAACGTGGAATCGAGCTGGGTGATGAAAGGCCCGTTCTGCCTGGGCGGATAAATGGACAACGAATAGGTGATGGACCAAGGTTCGGCTTGTATCGCAACACAGACAGCACGGTCACGGACGTTTCAGAGAAGATAGGGAACGGATTGAGCGCCGCTCGTTTCATTGAAACGCAGGACGTCATCGCCCTATCGTTGAGAAGCCAAAAATAGAGTCGGGAAAAAACGATTGAAGAGCATTGCGCTTGGGTGTATACTCCTTGGGAATTCGCAGTGCGGTTACCCGACTCAGATGCAACTCTTGGTTAAAGAGCGGTCGGAGGTACTAATTGCGTCGGCCCGGGCGTACCGCCCAATCCATAGAGATCTGTGTTCCGCTGCGCACAGACACGACTCCACCTGTTTCTCTCGGAGGCTTTTATAAGGCTTCGTAACTGATCCACTAAGGAGGAGTAAATGGCCACATTAGTTTCGGTGTTGCTTTCTCCCGACTTGTCGCAAAAGGCGGGAATGTTTTATGGCAAGAATAGACTTGACCAGCCTCGGTCAAAAGCGAGGTACTTAGTTGCAGCTTTTCTGGTTGCCTGCTGCGCGGCAACCGTCTGGGCCCAGGCGCCCCTTGTGGCGCCAACCACAGTGACATTACCGGCGTCCAGCAGCGCGAGCCCTACAGATGCCGGAGTGCTTGCGCATACATACCTCCAGGTGCTCGCTACTTCTCAGAATTTCACGGCGGCGCCTCAGGTTACTGGGCCGCCATTTCCGGGATTCCTCTACCAAACTCCCGCTTCAATAGCTTGTGTTTACGGCCTGCAATCCGAAATCTCAGGTTGCAACCCTAACGTCGTCTCGTCAAATCCGTCCGGCGGGGGTGGGGCTATTGGCATCGTAGATGCCTTTGATGACCCTAATGCCGCTGCTGACTTACAATTCTTTTCGAAACAGTTCGGGTTAACGCCAATCACTCCGTCGACCTTCCAGGTCGTCTTTGCGCCACATGGTTCATTTCCGCCCGGAGCATGCGCCAGCGGTCCGGCGCCCAGACCTCCGAGCGCACTGGGTACGGGTTGGGACGTGGAGGAATCATTGGACATCGAATGGTCTCATGCCATGGCGCCAGGCGCGATAGTCTATCTCGTGGAAGCGCAGTCCAATTCGCTTCTTGACCTCTTTTGCGCTGTAACCGTCGCGAGCAATCTGGTAAGTGCGGCAGGTGGCGGCGAGGTTTCGATGAGCTGGGGCTCCGGCGAATTTCCCGCCGAAATACTCGGTGACCCCGTCTTCACAACGCCTAAGGTGGCTTATTTTGCGTCGGCTGGCGACGGCCCCGGAGTCTCCTATCCCAGTGCGTCCCCTAACGTCGTGTCTGTTGGCGGTACCTCTCTCAGCTTTGACCCCAACACAGGTAGTTTCATCGGGGAGAATACGTGGCAAGACACCGGAGGTGGCGCGAGCTTATTTGAGCCGAGGCCGGGCTACCAGAATGGAAACGTCGCCCACATCGTGGGTCGCCAACGGGGCACGCCCGACGTCGCGTCGGATGCCAACCCCAACACCGGCGTTTGGGTTTGGGATAGCCTGGGCGCGCCTCCGGGAGGGTTCTGGTATATCGTCGGCGGCACCAGCGTTTCCTCACCCACATGGGCTGGTATTGTCAACGCAGCGGGTGAATTGGCTGGGTCCTCTCAGGCAGAACTCGCCCGGCTCTACTCCGACGCCTCCGCGGATTTCACTGGCATAAAGGTGGGCAATTGCGGCCCATACGCGTCGGTTTCTGCGAGCGGGAATTGGGATTTTTGCAGCGGTCGTGGCAGTCCCCGGGGCTACACGGGCAAATAGCGGGATCCGCACGTTGAGTTGTCCGGTTGGCGCGGGCATCGAACTTCCGACCGGAAGCGCGATGCGAATCGTGCCAACCGCGCGCCTCGGAGGCGAAGCCGCGTGAACTTTCCGTCGGCTTCCGGCATCGGGCCCAGCGTGAGATCACGCATGTCGAAACTCACGCCTCGTCCGGGTGAGAATGCTCCGGTGTGCGTCCGCATGCATTAAACGATCTCCTCGCGCGACGGATGGCAGCCGCAATGCTGCATTTCTGATCCGAACGCAGGAGACATCATGGCGAAACATCACGACCAAACTATACTCGTCATCGGCGCCACTGGCCATCAGGGTGGCGCGGCATTGCGTCACCTGAGACAGTCGGGATTCGCACTGCGCGCATTCACACGCGATCCCGAGAAACCGGAGGCGGCGCATTTAACCGGTCCCGCAACGGAAATCTTTCGCGGCGATCTGGATGATCAGGAATCGCTCCGGCGTGCGCTCGACGGAGTTCACGGCGTATTTTCCGTACAGGACTCAAAACAGGGATATGAAACCGAAGTCCGGCATGGCCGGGCCGTTGCGGACCTCACGAACAGGGCGCGCGTCGATCATCTGGTTTACAGCTCGGTTGCCAGCGCCGATCGCAATACGGGCATCCCGCATTTCGACAGTAAATTCCAGATTGAGAATCACATTCGCAACACCGGGCTGCGCTACACGATCATCCGGCCAGTCGCTTTCATGGAGAATTTCCTTGCCATGAGGCCGTCCATTGAGAACGGCGCATTCAGCATGCCGCTCAGCCCGCAGACCCGCCTGCAGATGATTGCGGTGGACGACATAGGCGCGTTTGCGGCAATGGCTTTTGTTCGTCCGGGGCACTGGCAGAACCGTGTCATGGAACTTGCGGGAGACGACCTCTCTATGGAGGAGATCGCCGAAACGCTTAGTCGCGTTACCGAAAAGAAGGTGAGCTATGTGCCGGTTCCGTGGGAGCGGTTCGAGCAGCAGGCAGGCAAAGAGATGACCACTATGTTCCGGTGGTTTGAACGCGAGGGATACCACGTTGACATACCCGGCGTGCGCCTCGAAAGGCCGCAACTCATGAGATTTGAGCGCTGGGCTAGTCTCAACTGGCAACCGGTTGGAACCCGTGCCTCAGGCGGTGGAGCGGCGTCCTAATTCGGATCGTCTTCTCCCGTCGCAGCTGCTGTAGCGCTCACGGAACCCGACGCTTCGGGCGACCGAAGACCATGCTTCTCCATGCGGTACACCATGGTCTTCCGGCTGATGTCGAGATATTGCGCCGCGAGCGTTTGATTTCCGTTGAACTTCTGCAGCGCCTGAACGATCAGCTCCTTTTCGACCGTCTCCAGGCTGATCCCCTCGGACGGCAGCTCCAGCCTCAGGGCGCTGATGGTCGGGCGATCGCGCCGAAGCTCCTCGGGTAAATCAGTCAGACGGATCTCGTTGCCGCGGCTCAGCACGACAAGCCGTTCCATGACGTTCTCCAGCTCGCGAATATTGCCCGGCCAGCGGTGGCGCGCGAAATAGGGAAGCAGTGCGGGCGGCAGCGCCAGATCCGCGGGCCCGTGCTTCTTTCGGCTCTTTTCAAAGAAAAACCGCGCCAGTTCCGGGATATCGTCGGCGCGCTCTCGCAGCGGAGGCAGGATCAAAGGAATCACCGCCAGCCGGTAATAGAGATCCTCGCGAAACGTGCCGTCCTCAATCATCGCTTCCAGGCGCCGGTGGGTGGCGGCGACGATCCGCACGTCCACCGTCAACGGTTGAGTGGCGCCGATTTTCTCGATCTCGCCGTTCTGGAGCAGTCGCAGCAGCTTGACCTGGAGTTCCATCGGAAGTTCGCCGATCTCGTCCAGGAACAGCGTGCCTTCGTCCGCCAGTTCAAACTTGCCCTTCTTGTGGTCCTGCGCGCCGGTGAAAGCTCCGCGCCGGTAACCGAACAACTCGCTCTCCAGAAGATCGCGCGGGATAGCCCCGCAATTGATCGTCACGAAGGGCTTCTGCTTCCTCGGGCTGTTGAAGTGAATCGCGCGCGCAAGAAGCTCTTTGCCCGTTCCCGTTTCGCCTCGAATTAAAACGGTGGAATTGGTGCGCGACGCGCGCGACGCCATGTCGAGCACCGACATGAGGGCTTCGGATCGGCCGATAATCTGCTCGAAACCGTATTTGATGTCGAGGCTGGCGCGAAGGGAAAACACTTCTTCGACCAGCCGCGAGTGTTCGAGCGCCCGCGCCACCATGAGCTTGAGTTCTTCGCTGTGAACCGGCTTGGTGACGTAGTTGAATGCCCCCGCGCGCATCGCTTCGACGGCCGTGTCGATGGTTCCATAGGCCGTCAGAATGATGACCGGTATGTGCGCGAAATCCTTCTTGATTTGCCGTAGCAATTCGAGACCCGACATGCCCGGCATCTTCATGTCGGCCAGCACCAGGTCATAGGGGGATCGCCTGAGCGCTGCGAGCGCTTCTTCGCCATTGATGGCGGTATCCGCGGAATAACCGTGCTGCTGCAACTGCACCTGAACGACTCGTCTCAGGTGTTCTTCGTCGTCAACGACCAGAATGCTGGCTTTCATTGGGCTCCATGCTGCCGTAACGGTAGTGTGATCAGGAAGACCGCGCCTTTGCTGCCATTTGATTCCAGAATCAGAGAGCCGCCGTGCTGATCGATAATTCCGTGAGCGACCGATAGGCCGAGCCCCGTGCCGGCTTCCTTCAGCGTGAAAAACGGATCGAATATGTGATCGAGGTGCTCCTGCGGCACGCCGGCGCCCTCGTCCCTGACGCGGATGGCGAGGACATCGCGTCCGCCCGGCGCAGCCGAAAGCACGACGGTGCCTCCATCTGGCATCGCCTGTACCGCGTTCAGAACCAGATTCAGCAGCACCTGTTTCAGTTGCTCAGGGTCGCACTGCGCTTTGGGCAGATTCGGCGGAATCTCGATGCGGATCTTCGTCCGGTCATCGCGCACCGCATGGGAAGCCAGGCTCGACACCGAATCGAAAATCTCTTCGAGTCCGACCAGAGTGAAATCGGGAAGGCGCGGCCGCGCGAACTCGAGGAAGTGCGCGAGAAGGCTGTTCAGGCGCCGGCATTCGATCTGGATGATCTCCAGAAACTCGCTCCGCCGACCCGGATTGTCAGGCTCTGCGCGCACAATCGATGCCGCGCCTTCGATACTCGCAAGAGGATTGCGGATCTCATGCGCCAGCCCCGCGGAAAGATGCCCCAGGGCCGACAGGCGGTCTGCGCGCTTCATCTGCTCAAAGTTGAGCTTCAGTTCGTGGTGTACTTGTTCAAGCTTGGATTTGGCCTGTTCCAGCTCGGACCTTCGTTCGCGCTCACGGTCGGAGAGCGTCCCAGTCAGGATCCCGACCATGCAGAAGACCAGGCACTCCAGCAGTCGGTCCAGCATGTCGGAGGAACCGGGCACGTTGGCCGTAGTGAAACAGAACAGCCCGCCCGCGAGCAACGCAATGGTCAATCCCCATCGCCATCCCAGAAGCAATCCTGCGCCGGCCACCGGAATGTAGTACAAACGCTGCAGAATGTAATGCCAGTGAGCGAGGTCAGGCGGCGTAAATCGCTGGACCAGACCGATCGCCAGAACACCGGCGAAAGCGGCGGCAGTCCACCGATACGCCCGCGCTTGAGCAGGCGAGGTGATCCGGGTAGTTTCCGTTGGCACGAAACGCGCGAAGATGTCCTCTTCAACATTGAGCTTAAACGACTCTGGCGAGACGTCCGTATTCATGGCACGTTCGGTCTGACGCTTTCACATTCCCTCTCGCGAGGCTGACGGGAGAGCGGCGAGAAACGGAGAAAGGGCCGCGGGCTTCGTGTTGCCCGCTTTGAGCGTGAAAACATCCGATGTACTCAGTCGCTTGCCGTAGAGGGCCGCGTTGGCGTCCGGCTCCTCGCTGAGGGTTGCGCCGGCGAGTTGAATGCCTTTGATTCCGTCGGACGACTGTTCGTAGGAGAACAGCAATGGCGCCGAAGCGGGCTGGGAACGGACCTGGTCCTCGGTCACGGGGCCCGGTTGCACTACGGGATCGACTCCGAACATCACATTCCTCGACTGCAGCGCTGCGGCTGCGCCGGGATTCTCCGCGAGGATCACAAGGTCCATCTGAGCGCCGATAACCCACCACACGACGCCCCCGTCCGCAACCTCAACAGCTGCGGGTTTGGTCCAGCCGCCGCCTGAGGCGCTCCGGCAAGTCACGAAGCCGGGCGCGCCCATCGAAGTCTCATCCGCGAGACGGCGAGGCGCTACCAGAATGCAATGGGCCGAGTCGAACAACTTGCGGGTGACGCCGGTTGCGTTCTTGCGGAATTCCTGAAGTGTATTGGTAGCTCGGGTCAGACGCTCCGCTGCCGCGTTTCGCGGCGAACTCTGAGCCGGAATCTCCTCGGCATGAGCGGAGTAGCTCAACAAGGCAAACGCCACCAGAGCGGCATGCGGGAGGGGGCGAGATAGTTTCATCGGCAAATCGCGGAAAGCGCCTCTACCAGTGCTATGCAAGCGCAGAGCCATCGATGTTTTCCTCGGCTTAAGCGCAATGTAATGAACCGGATGGACCCAAATGAGGCAAGTGATGCCTCAAATGGGGCAAGCGCGGCATCCGCGAGCGAATTCGAACGATGCGCGCCGCGGCCGCGGCAACCGAAAAGAGGCGACATACGTACGACTTGGCAGCCTGGCGCGTACTTGCGGCGAGCTCTGGCAGGCGGCTTGCGTAACAGCGACCCGTGACCTTTTCCTTTGTTGGCATCGCCGCGCTGGCTTTCGCTACGCAAATCGCGGGAAATGCCGATCAGTCGGACTCAACGGCCCGGCTGACATTGGATCGCGCACTCGCGCTCGCGGAACAGTATCATCCTCTGCTGCGCTCCACCGCCGCTCAGACCGATATGGCTCGCGGCGGCGTTCTGGCGGCTAAAAGCCGTCCGAATCCCGAGTTCAATTTTATGAGCGGCCACCAGTCGCAGCTTCAGCCCAGCGCAGTATCAGGCCGGCTGGATCACTACGGATTCGCTCAGCCCATCGAGCTTCCCTCCGTACGTAAAGCCCGCATCGAAGCCGCTACGCTCAACCGTCAGAGCAGTGAATGGGCCGAGGCCGATGCGCGCCTCACTGTGCGCGCTCAGGTGAAGCAGCTCTTCTATGAAGCCCTGCGCCGCAAAGGAGAAGTCCAGTTGGCGCGCGAAAACCTCAAAACGGTCGAAGATCTCGAACGGCGAATTAAGGTGCAGGTCGATGTGGGAGAAGCCGCACGGCTCGAACTTACGCGCGCGGATGCCGAACTCGCGACCACCCGAGCGCTCGTGCGAACAGCGGAACTCGGGCTCAACACCTCCCTGGCCACACTCCGCGGCGCTATCAGCGGCCCGTTAGAAGGCGCGTTTGATGTAGAGGGTTCGCTGGATGAGAACACGCGGCTGCCATCGCTCGAACAACTCCGTGTCGAGGTGTTGGCGCGGCACCCGGAACTTCGCGTAGCTGAGATCGATGTGAAGGCCGCGGGAGCAGCGCTCAAAGCGGAAGAGATGCTTCGCAAGCCGCAACCTACATGGATTCTCGAATTCGAAAAAATGCCGGATCTCACCTTTTTTAGGACCGGTGTGGCGATCTCTTTGCCGTTCTGGAATCGCCGCCAGGGACAGATCGCCGAAGCCTCCGCGCGCGTGCGGCATGCCAGCGCTCTTGTCACCGTGCGCCGGCTGGAACTCACCACCGCGATCGAGACGGCTTACGGCGAGTACGAGACCGCGAACCAACTGATCGCCTCGTATCAGAGCGGCGCCCTGCGCGAGGCCGAGGCTGCGCTTAACGCGGCGGAAGCAGCTTTTCGGTTCGGTGAGCGCGGAATCATCGAGGTTCTGGACGCCCAGCGGCTGCTGCGCAGCGTCCGTCTCGATTATCTGAACGCCCAGTACAACCGGCAGGAAGCGCTCATCGAGATCGAGCGCCTGCGGACGACAAGCTAAGGGGACTGAAATTGAAACCATACGGCGCCATCCTGGCGACACTTACTGCTCTCTTGGCGCTTGCCGGCAGCATGGGCTGCTCGGCGGCGCACTCGAGCCAGACGGCGTTAACGCCGCAGAAAGCGGCCCACGATCCCAGCGAAATCGAGCCGAAATCCGATCTTCTCGCGCTGTTGAAGGTCGGACCGCCGGAGGAAGGCGATGTATCCGACACGCTGGAGATCGCGGGCCGCATCGAAGCTAATGAGAGCCGGATTGCGCGCGTCAGTTCGCCGGTCAGCGGCCGCGTCACGGAGCTGCATGTCGTCGAGGGCGAGGTCGTTCATCGCGGGCAGCCACTTGCGACCCTCTACAGCAACGATCTGAGCCTACAGCAGTTCGTGCTGATCAAGGCGCTTTCGTCGCGTCAGGTCGCCGAGCGCGCGGTTGATCGCGCCAGGCAATTGCTGAAAGCGGAGGTTATTGGCGCGGCGGAGTTGCAAAGGCGCGAAGCCGAGTTGCAGCAGGCGACCGCGGAAGTGGGCAGCGCGCGCGATCAGCTGCGCCTGCTCGGCATGTCGCCCGAATCCATCGACGCCGTCGCCTCCTCGCGCACCGCCAACTCCGAGGGGCGAATCCTGGCCAGCGTCGACGGCACTGTCATGGAGCGCAAGGTCACTCTCGGCCAGCTCGTACAACCGTCGGACCCCGCTTTCGTCATATGCGATCTTTCCGCTCTGTGGCTCATCGCCGACATACCGGAACAGAACGCCGGCAATCTCCGCGCCGGCAAGGCCGTGCAGGCGGAAATCGCCGCCTTCCCCGGAAAAGTGATCTCGGGCCATCTCTCCTTTGTGAGCGCGGTGGTGAACCCCGAAACTCGCACCGTGCGCGCCCGGATGGACCTCCCCAACGAAAACGGGCTCTACAAGCCGGAGATGCTCGCGCTGGTCAAAATCCGCGATGCCGCCGCCAAAAAGAAGCTGCTGCCGATCGGCGCCGTCGTGCGTGAGAACAACGATGACTTCGTGTTCGTCCGCGAAGGCGAGCACAAGTTCCGAATGAGGCGCGTAAAGCTGGGGAACGAGTCCGGCGGAAAACGCGTACTGGTGGAAGGCCTGCGCCAGGACGATGTCATCGTGCTCGATGGCGCATTCCACCTCAATAACGAGCGCAAACGTCTGATGACCGAGGGCTCGGCGAGCTGATGCTGCGATCTCTGGTCAACGCAGTCCTCAAACAGCGGCTGGTCGTTGTGGTCGCCAGCGCGATCCTGCTGGGATTCGGCGTGAACGCCGGCCGGAATCTCTCCGTCGACGCCTTTCCGGACGTAACGAACGTGCAGGTCCAGATCGCGACCGAAGCTTCGGGCAGGTCACCCGAGGAAGTCGAGCGATTCGTTACAGTCCCGCTGGAAATCGCCATGACCGGCCTTCCGGGGTTGACCGAGATGCGGTCCCTCAACAAGCCGGGACTGTCGCTGATCACGCTGGTATTCACCGACGAAACCAGCGTCTACTTTGCTCGCCAGCTTGTGATGGAGCGAATGGTGGAGGTCAAAGACAAGCTGCCGGAAAGCGTCGCGCCCGTGCTTGGGCCGGTCTCCAGCGCGCTCGGCGAAGTCTACCAATACACCCTCGAGAAGGAATCGGACGGCAAAGCCCGGCTCACCAAGGAGGAACTGGTCGAGAGACGGACGATCCAGGACTGGGTGGTTCGACCGCTGCTGCGTTCGATCCCCGGCGTCGCTGAAATCAACTCGACCGGCGGCTATGTAAAGCAATACCAGGTTCTGGTCGATCCGCGACGGCTCCAATACTACGGAGCTACGGTGCAGGACGTCTTTGAACAACTTCAGCGGAATAACTCGAACTCCGGCGGCGGCATTCTGAAGCAGGGTCCGGAACAATATCTGATCCGCGGCGTCGGCCTGATCCGCAATGTCGATGACATTCAGTCGATTGTTTTGAAAGAAAGCCGCGGCACGCCCGTGTACCTGCGCGACGTTGCGGAAGTTAAGCTCGGCGAGGAAGTGCGCTACGGCGCCATGGTCAAGGCCGGAACCACTGAAGCCGCCGGCGGCATCGTGATGATGATCGCGGGCGGCAACGCGAGGGACGTGGTCTCGCGAGTCAAACTTCGCGTCGAGGAGATCAACGAAAAAGGCATGCTGCCGGACGGCTTGCGCATCGTGCCGTACTACGATCGCTCCGATCTCGTCGATGCCGCAATCCACACAGTCGTCAAGGTTCTGGAAGAAGGCATCTTCCTCGTCGTCGCGGTGCTCTTTCTTTATCTGGGGGACCTGCGCTCCAGCATCATTGTGATCGCCACGCTCGTGCTGACGCCGTTGGTCACGTTTCTGGTGATGAACCACTACGGGATTTCGGCCAACCTCATGTCGCTGGGAGGATTGGCGATCGCGATCGGGTTGATGGTGGATGGTTCGGTCGTGGTGGTCGAGAATGTTCACGCGCGTCTGTCGAGTCCGCTGCACCGCGGCGAAAGTCGGATCCGTTCGGTCCTCGAAGCCGTTTCCGAAGTCGGAACGCCCGTGATCTTCGGCGTCGGCATCATCATTCTGGTCTTCGTGCCGCTGATGACCCTGGAAGGGATGGAGGGCAAGATGTTCGCGCCGCTGGCGTACACGATCGTCATTGCTCTCGCTGTTTCACTGGTGGTCTCCCTGACGCTTTCACCGGCTCTGGCCTTCTGGCTGTTGAAGGGAGGCTCCGGGCACGACACCCTGTTCGTGCGGCTTACCAAGACGCCCTACAAGCGCCTGTTGTCCTGGTCCCTCCATCATCCAAAGGCCACCGTAATTTCCGCAGTGGCGCTGTTCGCCGCGTCGATCGCCCTGTTTCCGTATCTGGGGACCGCATTCCTCCCGGAAATGAAGGAAGGTACCGTTTCACCGAACGTGGACCGCGTTCCGAACATCTCGCTCGAAGAATCTCTGCAGATGGAAGAACGGATCGACCGGATTATCAAAGAGGTTCCGGGCGTAAGAAGCGTTGTATCGCGTCTGGGACGCGGAGAGTCTCCCGCCGATCCCGCGGGACCGAACGAGACCGATATCATCGCCAACCTGGAGCCGCTGGAAACGCGCCCCGAAGGCTGGACGCAGGACCGGATCTCCGACGAAATCCGTAAACGCCTGCAGGTTTTGCCGGGCGTGAACATGGTGATTGCGCAGCCGATCTCAGACCGCGTGGATGAGATGGTCACCGGCGTCCGCGCCGACGTAGCGGTGCGGATCTTCGGCGACGATCTCGACACGCTGATCCGCAAGGCGAATGAAGTCATGACCATCGCTAACACTGTCCGCGGCGTCAGTGACACCAAAGTCGACCGGGTTGGCGGCCAGCAATATCTGACGATTAACGTCAACCGACAGGCCATCGCTCGCGCGGGTATGAACGCTTCCGATATCCACGAAGTCATTGAAACCGCCTTCGGGGGCAAAGTGGCGACAGAAATCTATGAAGGAGAACGAAGATTTCAGGCGGCCGTCCGCCTGCCCGAAGATTTCCGCCAAAACCTCACGGACATCCGCCGTCTGATGATGCGCACTCCTTCGGGGGCCAGCGTAATGCTTTCAAGCCTCGCTGATATCGATGTCATCGAAGGCCCCGCGCAGATCAACCGCGACATGGCCAAACGAAGAATCGTTGTGGGCATTAACGTCAAGGACCGCGACCTCGGCGGGTTCGTGGCGGAACTACAGCAAAAGATCGGCCAGCGACTGCAATTGCCATCCGGATATCACGTCGAATGGGGCGGTCAGTTTCAAAACATGCAACGCGCCCTGAAGCGCCTCTCGATCATCGTGCCCGTGACGGTGGGAGCGATCTTCTTCCTGTTGTTCCTGTTCTTCAACTCACTGCGGTTTGCTGCGCTGATCATCACGGTCCTGCCGTTCGCGTCCATCGGCGGAGTCATCGCGCTCTGGGCGACAGGTGAATACCTTTCCGTCCCCGCCTCCGTGGGCTTCATCGCCCTGTGGGGAATCGCGGTGCTCAACGGAGTCGTGCTTGTGTCCTGTATCCGCAAACTGCGGGAGGATGGACACGATCGAAAGCACGCGGTGCTGCAGGGGACCCTGATGCGCTTCCGGCCGGTCATGATGACCGCGACGGTCGCGGCGCTCGGTCTGATCCCTTTTCTGTTTGCCAAGGGACCGGGCTCCGAGGTACAGAGGCCGCTTGCCATTGTCGTTATTGGCGGCCTGGTGACTTCCACTTTACTGACCCTGCTGGTCGTCCCCGTGCTATACGGTTGGTTCGAAGGCGGGGACTGCAAAGCTCCTTTGCAGGCCCCAACCGAACAGGAAAGAGAAGCGCTCGTAACCAGCTAGTGTGATGTTTCTGAAATCTCTTTACCTATTGGCAGGAAGGTGGTCGAGCCAGACGATGGTGGCACAGGCTTCAGCCTGTGGGTTTTCGGCTGCCGGATTAGTACAGGCACTTCGGAATCAGGACACTTAGGCGTTAAAGAAGTCCTGAACCTATTCGCTCGGACGGACATTCGCGCTATCGACCCTTCCGTCCGGCGTCAGCCAAACCCTGTAGTCGAGCGATCCCTTCTCAAACTTGGCCGCAAAAATATCGGCGCCTCCCGGACCTACGCCCTTAAAGGTCACCGACTGCAATGCGCCCATCCCGGCGATCATCTCCTGAAGGTGCGGAAGCTGTTGCCGCGTGGCATCTGCCAATCCCGGACTCATCAGTTCATAGTTCGGTTTGCCCGTGCGCAGTTCCTCAATCATCCGGCGCACCGCCGCCTCGCTCCCGGGAGCCGCCGTCTGTTCTTTGAAGCGTTTCGCGAACGCCGCGGCGGCATCGGCGATCTGCTTCGCTGCGGCGTCGTCCATGCGTTTCGCCGTCATATCGCGGCCGTTTTGATGAAGAGTCAGCTCGGTCGCCTTGCCTCCCGCCGGCGAAAAATCGATTTGCGCATCCACCGCTTTCAGAAAAAACCTGTTTTCGGATTCCGCGAACATCGGCAATGCCTGCTGATTGCCCAGCTTTCCCATGAGCTGACGGCCGTCGAGAAATATGAGCATCGCCGGTCCCTGCGGCATCTGATACGCGCCGACATATCCATTCAGCACGGACGTGTCGAGCGTGATCTCCTTTCGCTCACTGGTCAGTTTGACCGTTTCGCCCATTGCGATCGACGCGAGTTTCCTTCCAATCTCCGCAGGCGAAGCCGCGCCAGTTACATTCTCCAGAACCACCACCGTGAGCTTGTCGTCCGGATAATATTCCAGTTCTGTCGCGAACCCTTCAATCCCTCCGCCGTGAGAAATGACCTTATGTCCGCCGCTGGCGCTCACCTGCAAACCGAAGGCGTAGTCATCCTTGAAAGGCGTCGTCATCTTTTGCAGCGATGCCGGCGTGAGCACCTTGCCGCCGAACAGGCCTTGCTCCCACTTCAACAGGTCTTCCGCAGTTGAATAGAGCGCTCCCGCCGAGAAGGGAATACTCATATGGATGAACCCGGCATTCTCATAGCCATTCTTTCCGAGCGCGTACCCGGATGCGCGCCGCGGAATGATCGCCGAATTCGAATCGTAGCCTGAGTCCGTCATGTTCAAAGGCGCGAAGATATTCTTTCGAACGAATTCCTCATACGTCTCGCCGGAAATTTTCTCGATGAGATATCCAAGCAGGACGTATCCGGAATTGCTGTAATTCCACTTCGTGCCCGGCTCGAATTCAAGCGGCTTGTCCCGAAAGCGCAAGACGAGTTGTTCCGGAGTGGTGGCGAATGGCTCCAGTTTCCGGTAATCGGGGAATGACGTGAAGTTCGGAATCCCGGCCGTATGCGTCAGGACGTGGAAAATCGTCATCTTGTCCCATGCGGCCGGGGCATCGGGCAGATACTTTTTAACGGGATCGTTTACATTCAATTTCCCGCGCTCTTCGAGCAGGAGGACGGATGCCGCCGTAAACTGCTTGGTGATCGAACCTAGCCGGAACTTCGTCGTCGGCGAGTTCGGCGCATTCCACTCAAGATCTGCGAAGCCGTACCCTTTGCTGAAGAGCACCTGGTTCCCACGCGATACCAACGCCGTTCCCATGAATTTGTGATCGGTAGCATACGACTGCGCCAACTGGTCCATCCGGGCGGCATCCTGAGCGACGCAGGCGGATGCAAAAAGGGCAACAAGAGCGAGGCGAAAACGCATGCTCCTGTATACCGCTTCCTATGCTGGATGACAATGGCTCTGTTACGTGGCGGCTCGGTTAGTGAGCTTTGCTGAGCCCTTGCATCGCGAGCCAGTCCCCAAACCGGTCAATCCAGTGATCGACCGGCAGCCCCTGCTGATGCATCCCAAAGCCGTGCCCGCCTTTCGAATAGATATGCAGTTCGGCAAGATGCCCGGTGTTCTTCCACGCGGCGAAGAGCGAACTGCTGCCGGTAGCGGGCAACAGCGGATCGTCTTCGGCGCAGAGAATGAAAAGCGGCGGAGCGTCAGCAGGTACTTTCGACTCATCCACCGTCATTCCGTAGATGGATGCCGCAAAGCTGGGGCGCGTCTCGGCATCGTAGCTGGTGAGCACGCCCGTCGTGAGAATCGCGCCGGCGGAAAAGCCTATCAAACCAACCTTATCCGGCGCGACGCCCCACTCGGCGGCATGCTGCCGGACGATTCGCATCGCCTGTTTGCCATCGGCGACGGCCAGCGGAATGGTCGGTTGATTCGCGCCTCTCCCGCTGTTGGTCTGTGAGTTGGGCTGTGGCGGCGCACCACGCCCCACAGTAGACCGCAACCGTCCGAACATCGCATTCATCTGCTCCTGAAACTCTTTCGGATCGGCGGGTGTTTCCGCAACGCGATACTTCAAAACGAAAGCGGCCACGCCGTGCTCGTTGAGCCACTTCGCGACTTTGGTCCCCTCGCTGTCCCACGACAGAAACCGGAATCCGCCGCCGGGCGCGACAATGATACCCGTTCCGGTGGCGATCGATTTTTCGGGCAGGAAAACCGTCAGACTGGGCGCGACGACATTGCGCACCATAGCCTCTCCGCGCTGATCTTTATATTCGATCTCCTTCTGTGTCCAGGCTTCGGAGCCGGGCGCGGCTCCGGACCACAGCGGCACGACCTGCTCGGCGGCGAAGCATACGCCGGCGCAAAGGAACAGCGTGAGGACGGATTTCATGTGGCCGCCATTCTATCGTTCGAGGATTGGATGCCTGCGGGCTTCGCCTATTCGCATTCCGCCCCGCAGAAGGGATGTGCCGCCATCGCAGAGGAACGTCGCGCCGGTGATATAAGCCGCCGCCTCTGTGCACAGGTAAAGCGCCAGATCGGCAAGTTCATCCTTAGTTCCGAATCGCCGCAGCGGCGCGGCGGATTTCACTTCTTCTTCCGACTCAGGCGTTGGCGCCAGGCGGCGCATACCCTCGGTATCCGCGGTCGGACCGGGCGTAATGCAGTTCGCGCGAATTCCCGCCGGCCCCCACTCGAGTGCGATGGTTTTCATCAGAATCTCGATGCCCGCCTTCGCCGCGCAGACATGCGACTGAAACGGAATTGGTGACGTTGCGTGCGCCGCCGAGACCGCAAGGAGTGAAGCGCCGGGTTTGCGCAGAAACTGATGCGCCGCCCGCATCGTGTTGAACGTACCGAGCAGGTCGATGTCAATAACCGCTTTGAAGCCATTCGCGGACATGCCGAGCACTGGGGCGGGGAAGTTCCCTGCCGCGGCGGCGAGCACGATGTCGATAGCCCCGAATTCGTGGTGGGTACGTGCCAGCGCGCCTTCCAGCGCGGCGTAGTCGCGCACATCGAGCGCCGCGGTTCCGGTGGTTCCGCCAGCGGCTTGGATTTCCACCCGGGCGGCTTCGAGAATTTCTTTCCTGCGTCCCGCGAGCATTACCCTCGCGCCATGCTCGGCGAACCGCTTGGCCATCGCCAGTCCGATGCCACTGCCGCCCCCGGTTACAAACGCTGTCTTACCCTCCAACAATCGATCGCGAAAAACGCCACTCATTTTCGACTGGAGGATATCAGTTTCGGCCCCGCCATCGGTATTTCGATGTTAGAGTGTAGGATCTGACACGAAATCTTCATGATGGAAAGGCCCTGCGTGGGCTTCGAGACGGTTTGTATCGGACCTCAAGACGACTCCTTCTCCTCCCGCTCATTTGCGCGTGTCTGAACGCGGGCGACACCTTCCCTTCCGTCACGGCCCCGGCGGCCATAGAAGAGGAAGCGCTACCGACGCTCCCCGGACGCACCATCTCATCGGCGATCCTGAACTTGCAACTGAGCGCCATCCACCGCGCCCTGATGCTCGCCGACTGCCGGGTGGCGCCGCTGCCCGAGATCGACGCCGAGGCCTTGCCCTTCGAGAAGAATGCCGAATCCGCGCCCGCCGACGTCGAGGACCTGATGCCGGGCACGGCTCAGGCGCTGGACACCTTCAAGGAACTTGTGACGTCGGTCGGCGGGACGTTCGAGCTCAAGTCCGCCTATCGTCCGCCGGCCTACCAGGCCCATCTCCACGATGTCTGGGTCAAATGGGTGAAGGAACTGCGCAACAACCGTACCACGGGGTGCCGGGCGCTGCGCGAGGAAGTAGGCGCGGAATTCAAGCGCCATCTTTTGCTCGCCAGGCAGCAACCCGTCCCGGCTTCCGACCATGCGCTCGGACTTGCTTTTGACGCCGCCGTGGCCCTGCCGCACGCGGCTCGCCTGAATCGCAAGCGCGTCACCGTGGATAAACTGGCGGCTCTGGCGGGCATCAAGCGACCGAACAGCCGTCGTGATCCGGTCCACTTCAAGTTGCTTCCGGAACGCCTTTCAGCCGACTAGTACATCGTCCAAATAGTTCTTTATATTAATAGGAACTTCCCGTACACTGGTGGCATGCCGCGTGTAGCGCTTCCTGTGCAGATGGATGCGGAAACCCGAAGCACGCTGAATCAATTGATCCGCTCATCGTCGACG
>DATFSM010000130.1:0-54097 GCA_035262625.1 Bryobacteraceae bacterium | reverse complement strand
AAATTCTTTAAAGTCCATCCGGGGTACCTCGTCGACGATCCGGAAGGCTATTCGACTGAGCTGATTTCGGACCTCGGAGCGCTCGAAGATCGCCTCGATCTGTGGCTGGTGAGCGGCGCGGAACGGTTTCGCGCCGACGCGGGCGTGCGGGAAGGGCTTCTCGCGCTCGCCAAGCATCCCGATTCGCGGCGCTGCCTGATGCTCCTGAAGCTGATTCTGGAGAACCCGGGCCTCGCCGACCGTCTCTTCGACGTACTGAAGCCAAAGGAGAACCTGTGACCTGGGAATCGTTTTATCTGGGCTGTTTCGCATTCGGGTTCGTGTTGAGCCTGATCGCATTTCTGGCGGGCTCCTCGCATCTTCACCTGCACATCCATCACGGGCACCATATCGGCCCCGTGCACGGACACGGGCACGGTGGACAGTCGGGAGTCTCGAAATTCAACTTCGGCACTATCGCGGCCTTTCTGACCTGGTTCGGCGGCGCGGGTTACATTCTCACCGCGTGGGGCGGCCTGGGGCTGTTCCTGGTGCTGCTGCTCTCGGGAGTGGTCGGCGTGGTGGGCGGCGCGCTGATCTTCGTGTTCGCGGCGAAGGTGCTGGCCCCCGCGGACCGCGCGCTCGACCCCGCGGACTATCGCGTGGTGGGAGCGCTCGGAAAAGTATCGAGTACCGTGCTGCCAAACGGCACGGGCGAAATGATTTACGTACAGCAGGGCCGCAGGTCCGGCGTCGCGATCCGCAGTGAAAACGGCGTGATGATTCCGGCCGGCCGCGAGGTCGTCGTGACCCGCTACGAGGACGGCATCGCGTACGTGAAGGAATGGGACGAACTAACCGCCTGACAAAGGCTTGAGGCGTTACGAGAAGTAGAAAGAGAAAAATATGAATGTCAGCATCGCAGTAATCGCCGGACTGATGGCATTGTCCGTCGTGTTCTTGATTTCCGCGTTCGCGCGGATGTTTCGCAAAGCAGGCCCGCATCAGGCAGTCATTGTCTACGGTCTGCGTGGAACGCGCGTGATCAAAGGGCGAGGAACTTTCATCCTGCCCATGATCGAAAGCTCGAAAGACCTCTCACTGGAACTGATGTCATTCGACGTAGCGCCGAAACAGGACCTCTACACGAAACAGGGCGTCGCGGTCACCGTCGAGGCGGTCGCGCAGATCAAAGTCAAGTCCGATCCCGAGTCGATCCAGACGGCGGCCGAGCAGTTCCTAACGAAGAGCGATGAGAGCCGCGAGGGACTCATCCGGCTGGTCATGGAAGGACACCTGCGCGGGATCATCGGCCAGCTTACGGTCGAATCCATCGTCAAAGAACCCGAGATGGTGGGCGACCGCATGCGTTCCACGTGCGCGGGAGACATGAATAAGATGGGGCTCGAAGTCATTTCGTTCACCATCAAGGAGGTTCGTGACAAGAACGATTACATTGCCAACATGGGCCGGCCGGACATCGCGCGCATTCAGCGCGACGCCGACGTAGCCGCCGCGGAAGCCGAGCGCGATACGGCGATCCGGCGCGCGCAGGCGCTGCGTGAAGCCGCGATCGCGAAAGCTCAGGCCGACCAGGAGCGCGTTCTCGCGGAGACGCTGTCGATGGCGAAGCAGGCGGAGGCGTCCCGCGATCTGGAAATCAAGAAGGCGGAATATAACGAGACCGTGAAACGCCAGCAGGCGCAGGCGGATAAAGCCTACGAGATCCAGACCAGCGTGATGCAGCAAACGCTCATCGCCGAACAGGTCAAGGTGCACCAGATCGAGAAAGAGCATGAGATCAAGGTTCAGGACGCCGAGATCGAACGCCGCGAACGCGAACTGATCGCGACTGTTCTGAAGCAGGCGGAGATTGAGCGTCGCCGCGTTGAGACCATGGCGGCCGCTGAGCGACAGCGCCTGATCGCCGAAGCCGAGGGACGCGCCGCCGCTATCCGCGCGCAGGGCGAAGCCGAAGCCGAGATCGCCTTCAAGCGCGGCGAAGCGGAAGCGAAAGCCATGAACGTGAAGGCGGAGGCCTATCAGGAGTACAACCAGGCTGCGGTTGTGGACAAGCTGATCAGCAACATGCCGGAGATCGTGAAGGCTTTGGCCTCACCGCTTCAGAACGTGGACAAAATCACGGTCGTGTCCACGGGAGGCGACGCCGCCGGCATGAACAAGATCACGGGCGACCTCACGAAAATGGCGGCGCAGATCCCGGCGCTGTTCGAAACGCTCTCGGGAATGCAGATGTCGGAGTTGTTTTCCAAGGTGAAGACCATCGGCGACGTGAAAGCGCGCGCGGTGGGAGAAGGAGACTGACATGGCGCTGTTAGAACGCGTAGGGACGTTGCTCCGCGCGAATCTGAACGACCTCATCGATCGTGCCGAGGATCCCGAAAAGATGGTGAAGCAGGTGATCCTCGATATGGAAAACCAGTTGATGCAGGTGAAAACCCAGGTGGCGATTTCGCTTGCCGACCAGCACCTGCTGGAGCGCAAGGCGGGCGACAGTCTGCAGAAGCGCGACGACTGGATGCGTAAGGCGCAACTGGCCGCCGGCAAAGCGCAGGATGACCTCGCCCGCATGGCCATCGAGCGGTCGCTCGAATGCAAGAAACTGGCCGACAGCTTCGACGAGCAGATCGCCGATCAGAAGGTGCAGGTCGAGAACCTCAAGGGCGCTTTGAATAAGCTCGATGGCAAGCTGACCGAGGCTCGCGCGAAGAGCGACATGCTGCTCGCAAGGCACAGGCGCTCCCGCGCTTCCGGAGCAGCCGCCGAGGCGCAGATGAAGACAGCGGATGGCGCCGCTTCCTCCGCGTGGGACCGCATGAACCACAAGGTCACGCGCGCCGAGGCGATCAGCCAGGCTCGCATGGAACTGGTCGGGGACGACGTATCCGACCGCTTCGCCGCGCTGGAGAAGCAGGACGAGGTGGAACGGATTCTCGAAACCCTGAAACTCGAGGGCGCGAAGCCTCGGAAGGAACTGACTTAAGCCTGGGCGCCAGGCAGCTACGCGGCGGAGACGAGTTTGAGGAACGCCTCCGCCGCGTAGCTTGCGGCGCGCTTTGAGGAACGCACGAGATAGATCTTGCGCTCCACCTCGACTTCGGGAACCCGCACCGCGATCAGTCTGCCCTCCGCAATCTCTCCTTCCACGCACATCCGCGGGAGAAAGGCCACGCCGAGATTCTGCTCCACCATCCAGCGGATCGTTTCCACGGTAGGCATTTCGACATCCATGTTCAGGCGCACGCCGCGTTCATGAAACGCGCGGATCACGACCTCGCGATAGGGCGAGAGCACATTGTGCGCGATGAAGGTCTCGTCGCCCAGTTCCAGAATGGGAACTTCCTTCCGCGAAGCAAGCCGGTGCCCGGGGGAGACGACGAACGCCAGCGAATCCGAATACATCACGGTCGCATGGATGCGCTCATCGTGCGGCTGATAGCTGATGACTCCGAGTTCGAGATTCCCGTCGAGCAACTCGTCCGGTACGCGGCTTGAAAAACTGCGGCGGATCTGAACTTTGATTTTGGGATAAAGGCGTCGGTAGCGTTCGATGTGGGCCAACAGGTAGAGGGAAGTCGATTCGTTCGCCCCAATAACCAGTCTTCCGGCGGAGTGATCCTTCAACTCCGCGATAGAGTTTTGCAGTTCCGCTTCGAGGTTCTGAAATCGGCGCGCGTATGCCAACACGGTGCGGCCGACGTCAGTGAGAACGACGTCTTTGGCGGAGCGGTCAAGAAGCTTCTCGCCCAGCTCCGCCTCAAGACGCTGAAGCGCAAGAGACACCGCGGGCTGCGTTCGTCCGAGTTTCTCGGCGGCTCGCGAGAAGCTCCTCTCGTTGGCCACCGTCATGAAAACGCGGATGGTGCTCAGCTCCACACACCGATGATACCCGCCGGTTTAACGGCCAGTCGCCATCAATCCGGCGTAGGTTTTTCGGCATGGTCGATCACCAGGACCTCGACTGGCCCTTTGGTCGACTCGAGCTTCAGCCCGGCCTGCTCCTGCAGGGCCTGAAAGATCGACGGCCCAAGATCCTGAGCTGCGTCAGCCGCCCGGGCGCTCAGATCTACCGGAGCGAATGACAGATCGATTGCGTATCGCCCGGTCAAACCCGTCCTGTCGGTCACGTGCCGGCCGAGGTAGCCGGACAACTGGCTGGCGAGTTCGTCCATCGTGCCAGCGCCGTAACGGATGAGACGCTGTCCGGCGGACATGCCGCGGCTGCTACTGCCCTCGTGAAGCTTCAACCCGCTTTTCGCAACCGTCAGAGCGTATACCGGCATGGTTCGGGTTTCGCGATGCGTCACCAGTCGGAATCGATCCGCCAGCATTGCCTGCATCATTTGTGGAGCCTGCGCGGGGCTTGATCCCGCCGGGAAACGAGCGTCGATGTCCCAGCCTTCCGTTTCCATCCAACCGGAGACTCCGATGATCTGCTCGCGGTTCAGGCGCCACGTTCATGATCAACTCGAACAACCGAAGATTCCGTCCGCGAAATGAACCCGCTGTTTGTTGGGCCATGTGAGCCGGCGCGGCGGGATCGGCGGGCTTGATCGATACCGCCTCGAACTCGAAGTTGGCCGGCTGCTGCGCGTGCGCTACGAGGGCGAAGGAGATCGCAAAGCCAGTCAACATCGAGCGCATCGCACTTCGAATTATTCCGCCGGACGATTCAGGCCGATAACTCGGAAGAAAGGCTTCGTCTTTTCCGCTTCATCCATCGTGTAGGCCTGTTCGGTTTTGCCCGGGTCGTAGTCTCGCCACAGCCAGATCATTTCGGCCGGGAATTCCGCGCTGCCCTGCGATGGATTGTGCGTGCCGCCGCCGAAGCTGAAATGGAAATCGTACTCGCGCAGCTTGAACGAATTGGCCATCTGGATGTTCTGGAGCGGCCAGCTTCCGAAATTATTTTCCAGGTCGTTCAGGCCGTCCTGCAGCCAGATGCGGATGTTCCGCTTCGGTTCCCGGCGGACTTTCGCGGGATACGCTTCGCCGCCGTCGAGCTGATTGGAGTGCCACTGAATCGACGTGTAGCTGCCGATCCAGGTAATGACGCGGCTGAACTGATCGGGCTGCTGCCATGCGACGTTCAGGGCGCAGATGCCGCCCGATGAGAGGCCGGTAATCGCGCGGCTATAGGCATCGCGGCGAATGTTGTACTTTTTGTAAACCTCAGGCAGGATTTCATCGCGGAGATAGCGGGCGTAGCGATCATCGACCGTGTCGTATTCGATGCTGCGCAGCGGGAATGACCGCGGGCCGGAATCCGCCGCGCCGCCCCTGCCGCCGCGTCCTCCTCTTCCCGCAGCGCGCTGCAGCATGTCTTTGTACATGGGGCTGTCCGGATTGCTCAACTGACCAGGACTAATGAAAACGCCGATCATCACGGGTATTTTCTTCTGAGCGATCAGATTGTCGAGAACGTCCAGAATGCGGGTCCGCGCGTTATCACGCTCGTTGTAGCTCTGGCCGTCCTGCCAGACCATGAGGGCCGCGGGCGTGTTGGGATCATACTGGGCGGGCACGTAGATCCAGTAGTCATTCGTCATGCCCTCGTAGATTTTGCTGGTGAACGTGAGCTTTTCGGAAAGCTTACCCTGTGGAACACCCGGATGCGCGTAAGAGTCAGGGCCGAACACCGGAAACTCGATTGCTTTGGTGTAATCCGTGGTTGCCGCCTGCGTATTGCCACCGAATTGTTTGCCGTTGACCTTGTATTCGAAAAGATGAAGCTTGCCCGCGGGCGTCACAGAGCCCGTGGCGAACCAGATGTCCGAGTTGCCGACGCGCTTCATAGCCGTTCGTGGCTTGCCATCGACTTCGAGACTGGGATGAGCGCCCGGCGTGCGAACGGCCCAGAGGAACTCAGTGCCTTCGCCGATCCAGGCCGTGCCGCCGTCCAGCGCGTTATCGTGAAGGGCCTTCACGAGAGCGTCCTGGAACTCCGGGGCATCGGGCTTTTTCGAGAGGTCGATGAGGGACTGAAATGAAACTGTGTCGGCCGCGAGGCAGGCGGCTGTGAAAGCGAGGAAAAGAGCGATTGCGCGCATAACTGTTCGAACGGCTTTCATCGTACTAAAAGCCTCTCCGGCGGGCGCGCCGCATCCGATCTCAGGCGGATTGTTCAGCGAGTTTGTCGAAGAAGCGCTTGATCAGAAGCTTCGCCGTGGTGTCGATGAGCCGGTTTCCGACCGCCGCCATCGTTCCGCCCACCTGGGCGTCGCCATCGTAGGTCACTTCGGTTCCGCCATCACGCGCCGCGAGCGTGAGGACGCCGTCGCCCTTCATGAAGCCGATCTTCCCCGAGCCTTCGACGATCATCCGAAAACTCGATGGCGGGACGGGTTCGGCCAGCCGGACCTTTCCGTCAAACGCGCCCGAAAGGCTCGCCAGAACCATCTTCATCTTCAGGCGATACTCATCTTCGCCGGTCTTCTCGAGGCGCTCGCAGCCGGGAATGGCTTTCGCGAGCACCTCGGGATCCTGCATCAACTGATAAGCGCGCTCCGGGGGGAAGGGAAGGACCTTCGACGTCCCGGAGATCTTCAAGAGGACCTCTCGAGCGCGGAGGTCAGTGCCCGGATCATGTACGTGACCAACAGACCGCCACGATAGGCCGCGGAGGCATGAAGGTCGGAGTTGGCGTCCCGTCCCTCGGCTGCGTGAGCCGCGGCGGCTTTGATCGACTCGGCATTCGCGGGCTTGCCCAGCAGAGCCTCTTCCACGCTGACGGCGCGGTAAGAGGATCCCGCGTAGCCCGTCACTCCGACCCGAACCAGCGAGAACTTTCCGCCTTCCTGGCGCACACGCGCCGCGACACCCACGACGGCGAATCCGCTCGCGGGCTGGTAGAACTTTTTATAGCTCGTGCCGGTCAGGCCGGGCTCAGTAGGGACAACGATCTCGGACACGATTTCGTTCGGTTCGAGAGCGGTAGTAAATGTGTCGAGAAAGAATTCGGTTGTGGGAACAACTCGCTCGCCGGACGAACTCCTCAGGACGATTTTTGCTTCGAGCGCCTGGAGCGCGGCGGGGTAATCCGCCGCGGGGTCGGCATGCGCAATGCTGCCGCCGATCGTTCCCCGGTTGCGCACCTGAATATCGCCGATGCAAGTCGCGGTTTCATGAAGCAGCGGGCACTTGCCGCGCAGCAGCGGAGAACTCTCGATGTCGTAATGAGTAGTTCCCGCGCCGATGTGAATCTCGCCGCCCTCGTCGCGGATGTAATTCAGCTCCGGAAGGCGTCCCAGGTCCACTAGATGCTCCGGCGAAGCGAGCCGCAGCTTCATCATCGGGATCAGGCTCATGCCTCCCGCAAGCGGTTTGGCGCCACCGGCGATCAGGGCGAGGGCTTCGCTCAGGCTCGCCGGCGCTGTGTAGTCGAACGGGTTCGTAATCATGCTCCTGCCTCCGCGACGATCTTCCAGATTTTTTCAGGGGTAAGCGGCATATCGACGTGGCGCACGCCCAGCGGCGAGAGCGCATCGATTACCGAGTTCACCATGGCGGGCGTTGAGCCGATCGTGCCCGCTTCGCCAACGCCTTTCACGCCCAGCGGATTTACCGGCGATGGCGTGCAGGTGTGCGAACTTTCGATCCAGGGCATCGACCGGGCGCGAGGCATGGCGTAATCCATGAACTCGCCCGTCACGAGTTGACCGTTGTCGTCGTAGACGGCTTGCTCCCAGAGCGCCTGCCCCAATCCCTGCGCGGCTCCGCCGTGCAGTTGGCCATCGACCAGAAGCGGGTTCAGAATGTTTCCGATATCGTCCACCGCCACGTAGCGGAGGATGTTGATGTGACCCGTCTCCCGGTCTATTTCGGAAACGATGATATGCGCGCCGAAAGGATAGGTGAAGTTTGGTGGCTCCCAGAATTTCGTCGCCACGAGGCCCGGATCGGTACCCGGCGGCAGTTTCATAGCGCGGTACGAAGCGCCCGCGATTTCTCCTACCGAAACCTCTTTACCCGACTTCGTATCCCGGCACTTGCCGTTTTCGAACTCGACCTCGTCGCAGTCCAGGAGCGTCGCGCCGAATTTCTTCATCTTCTCTTTGATGTCCTGCAGAGCGTAATAAAGCGCGCTGCCTCCCACCGCCGTATTGCGCGAACCGAACGTCCCGATTCCGTATTGCACGATTGACGTATCGCCGTGCAGCACGACGATATCGTCCAGAGGCACGCCGAGTTCATCGGCTGCGATTTGCGCGTATGTGGTTTCCTCGCCCTGCCCGTGCGGCGAGGACCCGGTGAGCACCGTCACTTTTCCGCTGGGCTCGACTTTGACGGTCGCGCTTTCCCATCCGCCCGCAGGCGTCGCCGGCGATGGACCGAACGCGCAGATTTCGCCGTAGGTGGAAATGCCGATTCCCATTAGCTTGCCCTGGGCGCGCGCCTCGGCCTGCTTTTCGCGCAAATCCGAGTAGCCAATTTCCGTCAACGCCTTGTTCAGTGTCGCGTGATAGTCGCCTGAGTCGTAGTTCAGTCCAGTTGCCGTCGGGAAGGGGAACTGATCTTTCGAGACGAAATTCTTCAGCCGAATCTCGGCAGGATCCATCTTCAGTTCGGCCGCAAGGATGTCCACCATCCGCTCGATGCCGTACGTCGCTTCCGGGCGACCGGCGCCGCGGTAAGCGTCCGTTGGCACGCAGTTCGTGAAGGTCCCGACGATATCCGCCTGAATGTTGCGGAAGTTGTAAAGTCCCGGCATCATCAGGACGCTGAGCGTCGGGATCGCCGGTGTCAGCAACTGATGATAGGCGCCAATGTCCTGAATGATTTTGAGCCGAAGCCCCAGAATCGTCCCATCGCGTTTCGCTGCGATTTCGTAGTAATCGACGTGACCGCGCCCATGAATCGTCGTGAGGAAATTCTCTCTGCGCGATTCGATCCACTTGACCGGCCGGCCCGTTCTCATCGCGATGAAGCCCATCAGGGCCTCTTCCGCATAAATGTTCAGCTTGCACCCGAAGCCGCCGCCCACTTCCGGCGCGACGACGCGCATGCGATGCTCTTCGAGCCCGAGCATGCCGGCCAGAATCGTGCGGGCGAGATGCGGAACCTGGGTCGATGTGTAAATCGTGAGAGCGCGCTCGGCCTGCCGCCATTCGGCTACCACCCCTCGCGTCTCCATAGGGTTCGGTACAAGCCGCTGGCTGATGATGCGCTGCTTCAGTACGACGTCGGCTTCAGCGAAGGCTTTATCGGGCTCGCCGCCGGTCTGCGAAAACGTGAACGCTTTGTTGTCCGGCCACTCCGGATGCACGGCCGGCGCGCCATCCGCCAGCGCCTTCTCCACGTCGGTTACGGCCTGCAAAGGCTCGTATTCAACCTCGACGAGATCCGCCCCATCGGCTGCGATGTAGCGATTGGACGCCACGACGACCGCAACCGGATGCCCCACGAAGTACACGCGGTCCTGCGCCAGAATATGGTGAACCGGCCTGCGCAGGCCAGGCAGATCGGCGCCGCAGGGGACCGTGCCAACCCCCAATACATCCGCGCCAACGAAAACCGCCACCACTCCGGGCAGCTCGGCCGCTTTCGATATATCGATGGATTTGATCTTTGCCGCGCCATGCGGGCTCCGCACGACCGCCGCGTGGTTCATCGCCGGTATGACAATGTCGTCTACGTACGTCGCAGTCCCGGTGATAAGGCGCGGATCTTCCTTACGCCGCACCCGCTTGCCGACGAGCTTATCGATTTTCGTAACTGTCGTCGCCATGAACTTATGCCCCCGCCTTCGCGGCCGTTCGCACGGCGTTCACAATGTGCTGGTATCCGGTGCAGCGGCACAGATTTCCGTCAAGCCCTTCGCGAATTTCTTCATCGGTCGGGTTCGGATTGCGCTCCACGATCTGCTTCGAGACCATGATCATGCCGGGCGTACAGAAACCACACTGGAGTCCATGTTCGTTCCAGAACGCTTCCTGCATGGGGTGAAGCTTGCCGTCGCTGCCGCAAAGCCCTTCGACGGTGAGAATGTCTGCGCCGTCGGCCTGAACGACGAACATGGTGCAGCTTTTGACGGCTTTGCCGTTAACCTCGACAGTGCAGGCGCCGCATAAAGACGTCTCGCACCCGACATGAGTACCTGTAAGTCCGGAGTCCCGGAGGAAATGAACCAGCAACAGGCGCGGCTCCACTTCGTGAGTGGAGGTCTTGCCATTCACGGTGACAGTTATAGTTCTGTTCATGCAATCCCCGGGAAAGTATATATCAGTCGGGCTTTGCGCTTGGTGAGATCGCGGGGACTTCCGGTTCGGGAACTGCGGCGGTTGCCGAGAGCGCCTGCTTGAGGATTTCCATTGCTGCGTCAGGCGTATCGGCGAAGTGAAAAAGTTCGACGTCGATGGCGGATATCGTGCCGTACTTCACCAAAGCGTCGAAGTTGATGATCTCTTTCCAGAACTTCGATCCGTAGAGAACGATGGTGATCTTCTTCGCGAGCTTTTTCGTCTGCGCGAGCGTAAGAAGTTCGAACAACTCATCCAGCGTTCCGAAACCGCCGGGAAAGACCACCAGCGCTTTCGAGAGGTACGCGAACCAGAACTTGCGCATGAAAAAGTAGTGGAATTCGAAGTTCAGTTCATGCGTGATGTAGGGATTCGGGAATTGCTCGAAAGGGAGACCGATATTGAGGCCGATGGTCTTGCCACGCACGTCCATCGCGCCGCGGTTGGCGGCCTCCATGATGCCCGGTCCGCCGCCCGTGCAGACTACGAATCGGTAAGTGCGCTCCCGGAAGGTCTTCGCCCAGGTGGTGACCATTCCCGCGAGCGTGCGGGCATCGCGATAATACTCGCCCAGAGGTCCGTCCTCCTGGATTCGCGCGGACCCGAAGAACACAATTGTGTCTCGGACGCGCTGGCGGCGAAAATGCGCCAGCGGCTCGAGGTATTCGGAGAGGATGCGCAGCGCCCGCGAATCCGGCGACTTGAGAAACTCTTCGTTTTTATACGCCAGTGGCGCGCGGTCCACCGGCGCGCTTTTGTTATTCATGTTGGGGATTCGATTCTTCGAGCTTCTTCTTTAATTCGCGCAGCGTCTTGAGCATCTCGGGAAGCTTTTGAAACGCGGTGATTGCGCGCAGCCACTCTCCTGCGTCGAACGCGGGCGAACCGGAAATGCGCGAGTTGGGCGCCACGTCTCCGCCGATGCCGCTTTGCGCGTAAACAACCGCGCCCTCGTGCACAGTGAGATGTCCGGACACGCCAACCTGGCCGGCGAGCAGGACGTTCTTTTCCAGAATCGAACTGCCGGCAAGCCCCGTCTGCGCGCAGATGATGTTATCTTCGCCCACCACGCATGCGTGCCCGATCTGAACCAGGCTGTCGACCTTCGCGCCGCGGCGCACGCGCGTCTCGCCAACAGTTGCCCGATCCACCGAAGTCAGGCTCTGGATCTCGACATCGTCCTCGATAATCGTCACGCCTGACTGGACGATCTTGTGGTGCGTGCCATCGGATCGCTTCGCGAACCCGAAACCATCGCCGCCCACTACTACGCCGTTCTGAAGGATCACCCGATTGCCCACTCGGCAGAACTCGCGCACAACGGAGTGTGAATGCAGCGTGACGTCGTCGCCGATCACCGCCCCCTCATAAACGACGACGTGCGGGTGCAAAACGGCATTGCGCCCGATCGTGACGTCCTCGCCGATCGCCACAAACGCCCCGATCGATGCGTTTTCGCCGATCTTCGCCGTCGCCGCGATGGATGCCGAAGGATGCGCGCCCGCGGGCGGGCGTGGCGGCCGGTAAAAGAACTCGAGAGCGCGGGCGAAATCGTGATAAGGATTGGCTGATACCAGGGTCGGAATGCCGGGAATCGCTCGCGAGGCCAGAACGGCTGCCGCGCGCGTCGCCTTTAATTTCGGCCCATACTTCGGATTGGCGAGAAAGGTGAGATGACCTTCTCCGGCGGATTCCACGCCGCGAACTCCCACAATCTCAACCCCTTCGCCGCCGCCTTCGATGCGGCAGCCCAGAGCCCCGGCCAGTTCGCTCAACGTCATCGTATTCAGATTAAACGTTGAGGCCGGTCAGCTATTTGGAGTCCATCCGGTAGAGATAGATCTTGTGGGTGACGCCGTCCACAGCCATCTTTTCGATGGCGGCCGGCTTCCATCCGCGAATTTCGAAGTCGTGCGATACGACGCGCGCGGAAGGCTTCAGTTCCTGGGCCAGAATCGGTTTCAGCTTTTCGTTTGCGCTGGTCAACAGGTAGAGGGTGACTACATCCGCAGGGCGAAGGTCCGTGCGAAGCGCGTTACCGTGGATGATTTTGACCTGATCGGCCAGCCCGAGCGAGTTTACCCGTCCCAGGGTCGATTCGTAAATATATCGTTGGATCTCAATCCCGACCGCATGCGCCCGGAACTGCTGCGCCGCGGTAATCACGATCCGCCCGTCCCCGCACCCGAGATCGTAGACGGTCTCACCAGGTTTTACCTGGGCGAGAGACAGCATCTTCTCCACTACCGTCTGGGGGGTGGGATAAGCCGGAGCAAGGGTATCCGGGTCCTTATATTTTTGGGCCTGCGCGACGGATGTGCCTGAAAATAAAAGCGCGAGGACCGCCGAACCGAAGCCAACCCTGAAAATCATCTCTTAGTGTGAGGACGCGGGAGTGCTGCTAACGAGTTTCAATTTTACGATATGCGACATGATATCCGTCCACGCGGTCCAAAGGTCGCGCGGTCGGCTGATCGTGTACTCATAACCCCGCATTCGCTTAACCACGGTCCCGATGGAATCGCGCCAGGGGTTCTGCTGGGGCGTCAGCACGTAATTCATATAAAAGACAGGAACCGACACATTCGAAATGTCTTTCAGCGAATCCGGCGCGGGCTGCTCATCGAGCATCACCTTGGGACCGGCGAAAATTACCGCGTCGGCGTTGGCATTGCCGAGTTCGTCCTGGATCAGTTTGGTCAGGAAATCCGTTTCGCTGTGTTTGTCGGAGAGCTTTTTGTAATCGACCATCCCGAGCTTGATCGAATTCAGAGCCTTACCGAGTTCCGGGAAGTTGATTCGGTCCGCGTCCTCCTGGCGGTATACGACCCGCTGGTCGGTCATATTGAAGGCGACAACCGAAAACCGGCAGATTCGGGGTTCACGGGAGATGCTTCGCAGGATGGAAACCAGCGCGCTGGTGTCGATCGGCGCCATCGACGCCGCGGCGCTCTGCTGGGGCGCGAAGTTGATGAGTACCTTCACCCTGAGCGGATCGGGCTCGGTAATCCGGGTGACCGGGGGTTCCTCGCTGAAGAACTCGCGGTTCGACGCCTCAATGCCATTCGACGCAAGCGTCAACTTGATGTTCGATTCCTTGGCCGCCAGAGCCGCTGTCACATCCCAATTCGACGAACAGACGCGCTCCAGCCGGTCACGCATCATCCAGGAAACGTGATAACCACCTTCGCCGACATCGAATCCGCCTTGCAGATAGGCATCGCCCTTGGCATCGGCGTCGATCGAGGGTACGTTGTATTTCTGCGAGAAGTACGCCGGTGAATCCTTCGCGTTGTCCGAAGTCACCTTAAATACGATGGTGAGCAGATTCCCGTCGCCCGAGAGTTCATGCAGCGGGACGCTGATGTCATAACCGGTGTGAAACCGCAGGTCGAATCCAAGAATCGGTTTGATCTGCGTCACGGTGCACGGCAGGTCTTTCTTGATGTCCTCCAGTTCGAGGACCGCGGCATCGGAAGTCAGGAGCTTTACCGCTCCGCCCTCTCCGAGGCCCTGCATGGCATTCTGACAAAAGATAACCGGCGCGCCGCAGACCATCAGAGACGCGAAGGCAAGGCAATGTCGAGTGGTACCCATGCGGACTGGGCTCCTCCGAGCACTCGGTCTTCCATTTTTCGTATTCATGGAAGCGGTCCTCTCCGCCGATGCGAAGATGGATACATGGTACACCCGAAGTGGTTGGGTGGACAGGCGTTTTCTCTCCACCATTTCTCATAGATCGAGTGAGTTTTTTCATGGACCAAAGCAAGACCCAGGCGGATCGTGTGCCCGTCCCGGCCGATCAGCCTTCGGGCGTCATCATCAGCCCTGATACGCAACGCCACAACCGCATTCCGCCCGGCCAGTCTCGTACCAAAAAGTGGCCCGTGCTTGACGCCAGTGGCCCGCCGAGCGTCGATTCGGCCGCCTGGCGCCTGAAGATTTTCGGTCTTGTCGGGCACCCGGTCGAGCTTACCTGGCAGGAATTTCTCGCCCTGCCCCGCGTGCGCGTATTTTCGGATTTTCATTGCGTTACTCGCTGGAGCCGGCTTGGCAACCTTTGGGAAGGCGTATCGACCGCAGAGTTGATACGACTCGCCGGCGGCGCTCGCGAGAACGCCCAATTTGTTCTGGCCCACGGATATGACCGCGGGTTTACGACGAACCTGCCTTTGGACGATTTCCTCTCGGAAGATGCATTGGTCGCGTTTCTCCACGACGGCGAACCGATTGCCCTCGACCACGGCGGGCCCGCACGGCTGATCATTCCCCGGCTCTACGCGTGGAAGAGCGCTAAATGGCTCTCGGGAATTGAGTTTCTGTCAGCGGACCGCGCAGGCTTCTGGGAACGCAACGGATATCATATGCGCGGAAATCCCTGGACCGAAGAGCGGCATGGCTGGTAACATCACGCGGCGGAATCTGCTGGGCGGTCTGGCAGCGGGTTCGCTGCTGGCTGGCTGCGGGCGAAGCCGCGCGCCCCGATACTTCGGCTGGCTCTTCGTGGCGAGCGCGGGCGAACGCGGTATCGCCGTTGCGGATTTGGCTGAATTCCGGCGCGTGACGACAATCACGATGCCTCAGGCGCCGCAACAGATCCTCCTCGCCGGGTCGAAGGTCTTCGCTACCTGCCCCGACGCAAGGGCGGTTTGCGAGATCGATCCGGCCCGGTTCACCGTATCGCGGCGTGTTTCGTTGACGGGAAGGATTGTCGCATCGGCTGTAACGCCTGGCGGCAATCTTCTGGTGATCGGAACTGACCGCCCCGCGTCGATTCACCTTATTGAAGTGCCGTCCGGGAAGGTCTCAAAGACGATTCCTCTGCCGGATGCGCCGTTGTCGCTCGATGCCTCAAGCGATCGGGCGGCCGTGACGGCGGGGAACGCGGTCATCCGGATTTTGCTCCGCGATGGAAAGCTCGCCGGTTCCACCGATCTGGGATTGCGGGCTGGCATCGTGCGCTTCCGGAATGACGGGAATTCCCTTCTGGTCGGCGCGGCCGATCGCAATCAGATCGTCAGCGTGGACGCCGCGACGGGCGCGCTCCTCGCCCGCATGCCTTTGGCGTTTCTGCCGCAGCGCTTCTGCTTCGCCTCCGACGGTGGCCAGATGTTCGTGAGCGGAACAGGCGAAGATTCCATAGCGATCGTGAGCCCGTATCAGAGCGAGGTCGATCAGACAATGATCGCGGGCCATCAGCCCTTCGGGCTCGCGATGGGGAGTACCCAGGGCCGCAACCTTCTGTTCGTGACCAATCTGGGCAGCGGGGACCTGTCCGTCTTTGATATCGACACCCGCGGTCTGGCCTCTTCGGTGCATATTGGCGGCAAGCCAGGCGAGGTACTGGTTACTCCGGACGGCGGCTATGCGCTCGTGGTCGACCGCGACACGGGCGACGTGTCGGTGGTCCGGATGACAGTAGCGCTCAACCACGAACGTACCGCGGCGGTGGGGCAGGGAACCAAGCCGCTGTTCGCGGTATTCCCGACCGGATCGGCTCCGCAGTCCGCCGTCATTATTCCGCGGCCTGCATGAATGTCGAAATTCGGCCGCTCACGCCCGATCTCTGGCCCGCTCTGGAAGACCTTTTCGGGCCGCTGGGGGCATGCGCCGGATGCTGGTGCATGTACTGGCGTATTGGCGCGGCGTATCGGCATCGGCCTCGTGAAGAGAACCGGGAGGCGTTTCGCAAGGTGGTTACGGACGGCCCCGCGCCGGGTCTGCTGGCGTTCCAGGGCGACCTCGCTGTGGGCTGGTGCCAGTTGACGCCGCGCGATGCGCTGGCCCACCTCGACAAGGTATGGCGGCTCCGGCGGGTGGACGAGGTCGCGGTCTGGTCACTGTCCTGCTTTTACGTCCGGAAAGGCTATCGCAGAAAAGGCATCGTCTCAGCGCTGATAAAGGGCGCTTTGAAAGCCGCGAAAGCTGCTGGCGCTCCGGCGCTTGAGGCGTATCCGCTCGATGCCGACCTCACCCCGAGCGCTTCCAGCACGGGCTTCGTTTCGACGTTCGAACGCCTGGGCTTCAAAACCATCGCTCGCCACACGCCGCCGCGGCCGGTCATGCGCCGTGTACTGAAGTAGTAGACGCGGGATTCGATCTTGGATCCGATGGGGCCCGCCGCGAGGCCCCGTCGATGGTCCCCGGCTTGCTGCCTTCACCACATGCGGGATACAAGATTAGCCAACGAATCGGAAGAGTATCTTTCCAGACGCGAAGAGCTGCGGTCATTGGAAATCGAATCCATGAAACTACGCGAGCGCGTTGCGGAAGTTCGGCGGCGGCTTCCCCACGGCCCCGAAGTGAAGGATTATGTGTTCCTCGAAGGTCCGGCGGACCTGGACGCGGGCGATACTCCCACCCGTGTGGTTCACCTCAGTCAATTATTTACCGCGCCGGATCGCTCGCTCGTGATCTATCACCTCATGTACGGCAAACGGCAAACCAGCCCCTGCCCCATGTGCACGCTTTGGGTCGATGGTTACAATGGCGTCGCTCATCACATCGCGCAGAACGTCGATTTCGCTATTGTCGCGGCTGCGGACCTGCCCGTTTTGCGCGCGCACGCGCGCCGGCGAGGCTGGCGCAATCTGCGGCTGCTCAGCGCTGGCGAAGGCAGCACGTTCAAGTACGATCTCGGCAGCGAGGACCGGGAAGGCAATCAGGATTCGACGATATCGGTATTCACTCGGAACGCGGACGGAATTCTGCGCCATTTCTATAGCGCGCACCCTCGCATGGACTCGAGCGTCAAGGAACGCGGCATCGACCTTCTGACGCCGGTCTACAACATGCTGGATCTCACTCCTCAGGGCCGCGGCGACTGGTATGCGGAACTCGATTACGGACCCGCGGTCCACAAGGCGGGAGGCTGAAGACTATCGGGATCGGTAGGCATCGATGTCCGCCGCGGAACTCAGTCATCAATACACGCGGACCACGACCAGTGTCATGTCGTCGTGCTGTGAGGCGCCTGCGGCGAACCCCTGCGCCGCAGAAAGGATCTTCCTCAAGACTTCTGGAGCAGGAAGTCCGTAACACTCTCTGGCTAACTCAATCATTCGACCTTCGCCCCACTCTTCAAAACGAGCATTCATGGATTCGGAAACACCGTCGGTGAACAGGACCAGCAGGTCTCCGGCTTCGTGTGAAAACGAGCCGCAGTCATAGCCGTGTCGGAACAGGCCGACGACCGGCCCGCCAGTCTCAAGCCGAAATACCTGAAACGATTCGCCAGAGCTTCGCAGGACGACGGGCGGATTATGACCCGCGTTGACGTAGGACAAACAGCGGCTCGCAGGGTCGTACAGACAGTAAAAAAGAGTGGCGTAGCGGCTGGCGGAGGACGCCTGGTAAACCAGGGCGCTGACTCGCTCGATCAGTTCCGCGGGATCATTGACCACCGGCGCCAGAGCGCGAAGCGAGGCTTCGAGGCTGGCCATCATCAGCGCGGCGCCCACGCCCTTGCCGGACACGTCACCAATGGCGATTCCGAGCCTGCCATTGGACAACTCCAGGAAATCGTAATAATCTCCGCCCACCTCACGCGCAGGCCGACATTGGCCCGAGTAATCCAAACCCGGCACCACGGGGAGGCGCTGCGGAAAGAGATCCTCCTGGACTTCGCGCGCGATCTCTAACTCGCGGTTCAATCGCTCCCGCTGCGCTGTCTCACGACCTATCGCCGTGGTCAAACGGGCAACTTCCTGGGCCAGCGCTGTCTGAGCCGAAGACTCAGTCTTGACGCCTTCGAGAGCGGCCTCGATCGCGCGTTTCGCGAACTCGTCTGTCTCAATTTCGTGCCATGCGATCAGATAAGGAGCAAGACGCTCTTTGTCTCGATTGTTTCGGGAGGCGCTGGCCACGAGGTGGCGCAGGCGGCCATCCGCGGGTGAGGAGATCTGGCCGAGGAACTGCTCGAGCGTGGAACCGGCGGAATCGAAATATCGCAGGAAGACCTTGCGAGCCTCCCGCGGGTCCTCCACGGCGAGATGCCGGAGCGTCTGATACAGAAGATCAGCCGGCATAGCGCTTCGAGCGCAGTTCGAACGCCTCTCGTCCACCTTCGAGCAGATCGATGATCTGTTCACGGCATTCATCGACGCTTCCGCACTTCTCAACGACGCCAACCCGGCCATCCGAGTTCATGACCAGCACAAGATCCGCGTCGGCGAGGACGGGAATATTCGCATTGTGGGTAATGAAAATCATTTGACGCCGCTTCTTCAATCGCTGGACCGCGTTCACTACCGTTTCAAAAATAAAATGATTGTCCAGGTTGTCCTCGGGCTGATCGATGATCAAAGGGTTATCCCTTCTGGCAAGAAGTATCGGGAGTAAAGCCGTGCACTTCTGACCGCGGGACAGATCGGACGCGTCCTTAAAATGCGGCCGGCCCGAAGTTGAGACATTCAGCTCAATGCTGATTCGGTCCTCGATCGCTGTTACCTCCAGTGCGAGGGGATCGACCGTTTCACGAAATGAATCCAATATCTTCCGTGAGCGCTCCGGGCCGAAATGCGTCAGTTCCTCGAACGACTCCAGGTCATTCGACTGAATCATCTGCGCGAGTTGCTCGGGCCTGAGTTGCATGAGCGCCGCCAGAATTTCGTTTTGATTGCGAACCCGCGCGCCTTTGAGACCGTCCACAAGCATCTCCTGGTACGCGAGATAGTCGGCGTTCCTCATTACTCGAATTCGTACCCGCTCGCCCGCCTCGTGTTGAAGTTCGGACGCGACTTCGTCCCGCATCGTCGAAATCTGATCCCGCATCAGAATGTGATCGGTTCTAAGAATCCTTCGCCGATCGAGCAGCGTTTTCAGCTCAGCATTTAGTTCTGCCCGTTGTTGCTCAAGAGCTTCCAGTTTGACGACTTGTTGTTCGAGCGACGCGCGCAGGCGCGCTTGCTCGCTTGCCGCCTGATTGAGGCTCGTTAGCTTCGTGAGTTCGCTGGCCTGAGTCGTGTGAATTTCCGCAATTCGCTCGCGCGCCTGGGTGATTGCGCCCTGGGCGTCGCGAGCCCTGGCGTGGATTCCGGAAATGTGTTTCTCGACTCCCGCCAGCGCCCCTGCCAGCCGATCGTCAAATGGGCGCAGGATCTCGGCATTCGCAGACTGTTCCTCCATCAAACGTGCCGCAAAAACGCTCTGGGCCTGCCTTTGTAATTGGTCGAGGGCTTGACCTAGTGTCTTCAGGTCTCGGTCAGCAGAGTCGAGTCTCGCAATCTCGCGCTGATTCAGTTGCTGCTGGCGGGAGAGCCGGCCCACATCCGCCCCAGACTCTCGATCGGATGGCGCGATAGCGCTTAATCGACCACGCACGTCGCCGAGTTCCTCAATCTGCTCGGTCAAATCCTGTATTGTTCGCTGCGCGGTCTTAATTCGATCTGCATTCGCCTCCAGCGCCCGCGTACTCTCGCCCAGAGACAGTTGAATCGTCTGCATCTGCTCACTGCGAAGTTCGTCCAGCAGGTTCCGTCGTTTCTGTCCCAGAACTTCGTCCGCGATCGCCTCAATCTCGAGGCTGCTGTAGGCGTCCACGGGAAGGGAGGTGCCCCGATCAAGATCAACGGTGTTGATCGCCCTTCCGTCCGATGAAAGAAGAATCGGGTTCTGCTTGAGCCCCCGCTTGACGGAGTAGCGGCTGGAACCTTCTGCCAGGCCCGTGATGGTGACAAGGGCGCCGCCGGCGAGGTTTGCGTGAATCAGATCGGCGCAGTGCTTCGGCGCAGCTGAGAGGCCGCAGAGCGCAAACCGCACGGCCTCCGCGAGCGTCGATTTTCCACTTCCGCGCGCCCCGATGATGCAAGTCAAGCCCTTGGGTACGCTAACGCTCAGACCTGGCAGAAACCCGCCGCTGATCTCGATTTTTTCAATGAGCCACATATGGCGCAGCAGTTGCCGACGGCGACAGGAATGCCTTCACGCATGAGGCCTGCCGAATCGAAAACAGCATCGACAGGTTACCAAACTGTATCCAAATGGTACGCGCCGGATCGTTTCAGAATTCCGGAATGCGCCAAAGAACTCCGAGGCCGTTTACCCTTTCCCGACTAACGCTCTGAGCGGGTTCAAAACTCAAACGCAATGCAAACGACGTGCATTCGCGTCGAGGAGCAGCGCTTCGCCCAGCCGATGGTCGCGCGAAGAACCTCCTCGCCAGCCGCAGACCCCAGGCAGATACAAAATTTTCACACCTAACCCGAACCCGCTTCCCATAGTCTATCTATCGTATAGTGAACCTATGGAAGAGGCCGCCCGACCCGAAATTCCCCCCCGGCTCCCTCGCCATGCTGATCCTGAAAACGCTGGCGCGCCTCGGCCCCATGCATGGCTACGGTATCGCCCAATACATTCAGCAAATCTCCGAAGATGTCCTCCAGGTCGAAGAGGGCTCCCTCTACCCCGCTCTCCAGCGCATGCTCATCAGGGGCTGGATCGAAGGCGAGTGGAAGCAATCGGATAATAACCGCCGCGCGCGCTACTACCGCCTCACCCAAGCCGGCGGCAAACAGCTCGCCCGCGAAATCGGCGAATACAAACTCGTCTGCGGCGCCATCGCCAAAGTGATCGAAGCAATATGAAGACGCTGCTCCGACGCCTCGACTGGTTCTTACATCGCGACCGCTATGAGCGTGAGCTCGAAGAAGAACTCAGCCACCATCGCGCCCAACTCCAAAACCCCAATCGTCTCGGAAACCTAACCCTGATCAAAGAGGACTCCCGTCTTATGTGGATCGGCCATCTCCCATCCCAACTTGCCCAGGACATTCGCTACGGCTTCCGCGCCATGGCCCACAACAAACTCTTCACCGCCATGGCTGTCCTCTCGCTCGCTCTCGCCATCGGCGCCAACACGGCCATCTACAGCTACGTCGACGCCGTCCTCGTGAAAGCCCTCCCGGTCCGCCATCCCGAAAACCTCGTCATCGTCAACTGGCGGGCCAAAGGGGACGAACCCGCAATCGTCCACGGCATGACCGGCGACACCTTTTCCGATTCAGGCGGCTACACCACCAGCCCGAACCTCCCCTTCCCCGCCTGGGAGCAAATGCGCGACCGCCAGACCACGCTCGAAAACCTTTTCGCCTACATCAACGCGGGCGACCTCAACGTGATCGCGAGCGGCGAAGCCAAAGCCGAATCCCCGCAGTACGTCTCCGGAAGCTTCTTCGAAGGCCTCGGCATCAACCCCGCGGCCGGCCGCCTCATCGGCAATGCCGACGACCGCTTCGGCTCCGCCAATATCGCCGTACTCTCCTACGACCTCTGGACGTCTCGCTTCGCCTCCGATACCAACATCGTCGGCAGCTCGATCCTCATCAACAACCAGCGCTTCACCGTAGCCGGAGTTGCGGCGCCCGGCTTTTATGGCGTCCATCCTGGCCGCCGCGCCCGCATCTTTCTCCCGCTCCACGCACTCCCGCTATTCACCAGCCGCGGAACCGTGAAAAATGCTGAAGCCTCCTTCTCTGATGTCAACTACTACTGGGTTGAAATGATGGGCCGCCTTCGCCCCGGCGTCCCCATGGAGCGCGCCCAGGCCGAGCTCGAAGGTATCTTTCACCCCTTCGTGGTCGCATCCGCCAAGACCGACAAGGATCGCGCCGCCTTCCCGTTTATCCACCTCATGCCCGGCGGCTCGGGCAAAGACGCCACGCGCCGTTACTACTCAAAGCCGCTCTATGTGCTCATGACGATGGTCGGCCTGATCCTCGCCATCGCCTGCGCCAACGTCGCCAATCTGCTCCTCTCGCGCTCCACCGCCCGGCGCCGCGAAATGGCCGTCCGCCTGAGTCTCGGCGCAAGCCGCGGACGCGTCATCCGCCAGCTACTCACCGAAAGCGTGATGCTCGCGGGCATCGCGGGCGTTCTCGGAATCGCCGTTGGCTCGGCAGGAATCCGCTTCCTCCAGTTGCTCCTTTCCATCGGCCATCGCGACAATGTCGACCGCATCATCGCCACGCTCGACCTGCGCGTTCTCACCTTCACTCTCGCCGTCGCCGCCGCGACCGGACTTATCTTCGGCCTCGCCCCGGCTCTGTCATCGACCAAAGTCGACGTAGCCCCCGCGCTCAAAGAAGCCCGCACCGGCGAATCCCGCCGCCACCGACGCTTTGGCATCCCTTTCGGACTCACTCACGTCCTCATGGTCGGTCAGATCGCCATCTCGCTCTTACTCGTCGTCGCGGCTGGCCTTTTCGTCCGAACTCTGAACAAGCTGCATTCGGTCCAAGTCGGCTTCAACAGCGAAAACGTCCTTCTCTTCAGCCTCAACCCGCGCAAAGCCGGAATCGCCCCCGACAACCTTGCCGTTTACGTCCGTCAGGTACAGCAGCGAGTCAACGCCCTGCCCGGCGTTCGCGCTGCAACGATGACCACCGTGCCCATGGTTGCCGGCTGGTCCGACGGCTTTACGATCAGCGTCCCCGGCATCCCGGAAAGCAGCCATCCCCACATGTCCTACATGGCTGTTGCCCCCGGCTTCTTCGCCACGATGCAGATCCCGATTCTGCTCGGGCGCGTGATCCAGGACACCGATCTCGCGACCGCCCCGCGGATCGCCGTCATCAACGAAGTCTTCGCCGGGAAATACTTCCCCGGAGTCAGCCCCATCGGCCGCCACTTCGGTATGGGCTCGAAGGAGAAAGCCCGCGACTACGAAATTGTCGGCGTCGCCCGCACGGCCCGCTACAACTCGCTCAAGCGCGAAATCCCGCCTGTGGCTTACTTCTCCTGGGCCCAAACTCCGCCGAACCAGCCTCTCGACGATCTTTTCTTCGAAGTCCGCACCGCGGGTGACCCGCTGCGTCTCGCCAACTCTGTCCGGCGCCTCGTCCACGATTTCAGTCCGATGGTGCCCGTCACCGGCATCTCAACGCAAACTGATCGCATCGAAGGCACCATCTCCAACGAGCTCACCTTCGCCCGTCTCGGCGCCTGCTTCGCCGCGCTTGCGCTCGTGATCGCATGCGTCGGACTCTACGGAACGATTGCCTACGCTGTAGCCCGCCGGACCGCCGAAATCGGAATCCGAGTGGCCCTCGGAGCCGGACGGGCGAGAATTCGCTGGATGGTTATGAGCGAAGTAGCCGCCATGACCATCGCCGGCCTCGCGATGGGCCTCGCCGCAGCGCTTCAGCTTTCACAATTCGTTGCCTCGTTCCTCTTTGAACTGAAACCGAAGGACCCGCTGACCTTCACCGTATCTCTGGTCGTGCTCGGGGTCGCGGCCTTGCTCGCCGGCTACGCGCCTGCCTGGCGAGCCTCTCGAATCGATCCCATGGTGGCCCTCCGCCATGAATAGGTTCACCTGGCTCTTCCGGCGGCGCCGCTTCGAAGCCGAGCTCGAAGAAGAAATCCAGCACCACCGGGCGCAGATGCCCGATCCCCGCCGTTTCGGAAACCCAACCCTGATCAAAGAGGACAGCCGTGCCATGTGGACCTTCACCTTTTGGGAACAGCTCGCCAAAGACGCCCGTTATGGCTTCCGAGCCATGGCCAACAACAAACTCTTCACTCTGATGGCGGTTCTCTCGCTCGCCCTCGGCATCGGCGCCAATACGGCGTTCTACAGCGTTATGGACGCCATCATGATCCGCGCATTGCCGGTCCGCGATCCAGCCGAACTCGCGATCCTCAACTGGACCGCGAAATCCGAGCCCGAAGTCATCCACAGCCACACCGGAACCAGTTACAGCGACGCATCGAACGCATACATCAGCCCCGACTTCCCCTGGCCTGCCTACGAACTCCTGCGCGACCACAACACCGTCTTCTCGACGATGTTCGCCTTCCAGCCGGCAGGCCGCCTCAATCTTGTCATAAATGGCCAGGCCGAACTGGGCGTCGTCGAGTTGGTCTCCGGCAACTATTTCGATGGCCTCGGCGTTCCCCCCGCCGCCGGGCGTCTCCTTACAGCCGATGACGATCGCGCCGGCTCAGACCAGGTCGCCGTGCTCAGCTACCCGTACTGGCGCACCCGCTTCGGAGGTGACTCGGCCATAATCGGCCGAACCATCGGCATCAACGGACTTCCCATGACGATCGTCGGCGTCTCCGCGCCCGAGTTCTACGGCGTACGCGCGGGCGCTGCCCCCGTGATCTATGTGCCCATGGCCAATCGCCCGTCGCTCGCCCGCAATTACGGCAACGAGCACGACACCATGTTTATCGATTCCCATTTCTACTGGGCCAACATCATGGGACGTCTGCGCCCAGGAGTCACGTTCGCGCGCGCTCAGGCCGAAATCGCCGCGCGTTTCCATCAGTTCGTGCTCTCATCGGCCGAGAACGACAAGCAGCGCGCCAACCTGCCCGCGCTCTGGCTCGAAGAAGGCGGATCCGGCGTGGATTCCCTCCGTCGGCAGTATTCGAAACCGATCTTCATCATGATGACGATGGTCGCCCTGATCCTCGTCATCGCCTGCGCCAACATCGCGAATCTGCTGCTCGCGCGATCCACCGCGCGGCGCCGTGAAATGGCCGTGCGCCTGAGCCTCGGCGCGGGACGCCTGCGCGTGATCCGCCAGTTGCTCACCGAGAGCCTCCTGCTCTCGATTCCCGGCGCGCTCCTCGGGCTCGCCGTCGCAGCCGCGGGCGTTAAGTTCCTCGTCTGGCTGCTCGCCAACGGCCGCACCGATTTCGTCCTTCACGCCCAACTCGACTGGCGTGTCCTCGCCTTCACGTTCGCCGTCGCATTGACGACCGGTCTCCTCTTCGGACTCGCGCCCGCGCTCGCGGCCACGCGCGTAAATGTAACGCCAGCCCTCAAAGAAGCGCGTTCCACCGAAGCCCGTTCACGCTTCGGCCTCAGCCGCATCCTGGTGGTTTCGCAAATTGGCGTGTCCCTTTTGCTCGTGCTCGGCGCCGGATTATTCGTCCGCACTCTCGCGAATCTGAACTCGATCCAACTCGGCTTCAACAAGGAGAACATCCTCCTCTTCAGCCTCGACGCAAGCAAGGGCGGTTACAAGGACGCCGCCCTCCGAAACTTCTACGCCGGACTCGACGATCGCTTCCGCTCACTGCCCGGCGTACGCGCCGCCACATTCACAACCAATCCGCTCGTTTCCGGGTCGAGCAGCGGCGGCACAATCACCATCCCCGGCGTCGGGAAGCAGGCGGACGGAAAGTTCCCGAATACGTCTTACGTGGCCGTCGGACCTACCTTCTTCGAGACCATGCAGATTCCCATCCTGCTCGGCCGCGCTATCAACTCACGCGACGTCGAAGGCGCGCCGCTCGTGGGCGTCGTCAACGAGGTCTTCGTCAGGAAATATTTCGGCGGACTCAACCCCATCGGACAGCATTTCAGGTTCGGAGCGGAGAAGGATAAAACGGCGCCCGATATCGTCATCGTCGGTGTCGCGAAAACCGCACGCTACAACTCGCTCAAGAACGAAATCCCGCCTGTGACCTACTTCGCAGCGCGCCAGAGTCAGATCTACAAGGGTCCGCCGCGCGACATGTACTTCGAACTGCGCACCGCCGGCGACCCGCTGGCGATGTCGACAACGATTCAGCGCATCGTGCATGACGCAGCGCCCGGCGTCCCCATCGCCGAAATCACTACCCAGGCCGCGAAGATCGACGCCACCATCAGCCAGGAGCGCACCTTTGCCGACCTCTGCAGCGCCTTCGCCGCACTCGCCCTGATCATCGCGTCCGTCGGACTCTACGGCACAATGGCCTACGCGGTATCTCGCCGAACGAACGAAATCGGAATTCGCGTGGCTCTCGGGGCGCAACGCCGCCGCATCACCTGGATGGTCATGCGCGAAGTCCTCGTCCTCACCACAACGGGAGTCGTCGTCGGACTCGCCGGAGCCTGGTTCAGCGCCTCCGCAGTCAAGTCCTTCCTCTTCGGAATGAAGCCCGAAGACCCGCTGTCAATCGGCGTCGCCGTGACCGTCCTCGCCGCCGCCGCGCTTGCGGCCGGCTACGCGCCCGCGTGGCGAGCTTCAAAAATCGACCCAATGAGAGCCCTCCGCCATGAATAGGAAACGGTGCGGGCGCGCCTGTCGCCAGGTAAACGTCCTCGATCCGGACCTGGCGAGCGCCTGATCGCGATTCACCTTTTGGCGTATGCCGTGAAGATGTAATCCTTCGACGCCGCTAACGTGTGGCATGTGGCCCCGCACTTGGCATCGTGCCCTTGCGGCGGCTTGCCGGCCGAGGTCGCAGGCGTGAATGTACCGGATGCGGCGTCATAGTCGAACATCGCATAACCCCAATTGTGCGTGTCCGGGAATCTCTTACTGTCCTTTTCGGTAAACTCGACCTCCGTGAGATCGCCCGGTACCGTGTCTGGTGTGCTCGCGGAAAAGGGAGGATCGGTTAACTTTTTCGGTCTCCACTCGATCTTCGCAATCTTCGACCCTTCGGGAAACGGCTTGCCGTTGCCGGGGACGCCTGCCTTGTATGCGGCAATCATCACGGCATTAGCAAGGATGAGCCTCATCACGTTTTGGGCATCGGTCTGACTCGGACCGACAGCCTGCCAGTCTTCGTATCCTCTGAACTCAGAGAACGCGAGCCCATTCGGCACTTTCACCGTGTACTTATCCTGCGCGGCAATGGCCCAGCCGGCCATAACAGCGAGCACGCCCGCAGTCGCCGCAGTTATCGCCATCCTTTTGCAGTTCATATGGGCAGATTCCTTATCAGATTTATACTCCTTAGTCCGACCGTCTGCCATCCCCGGAACCGCATGTAGTGCCAAAGTGAGCTTCCGGGCCTGGACAATTTGCGTGCGAGAATGACTTCTTGTTCCTGGTCCGGCACGCCCCTCGAACCACATTCAGGGGCGGCCAGGACCCGGAGAAAGCGAGAATCTCCATGAATCTACCCCGCTTCAGGCAGGCTCTCCCGATCGTCACGGCGCTCTTCCTCATCCCGGCTTCCTTCGCGCAGGCGACCGGTGGCGACAAAGTCGATCTGGACGCACTGGCCCAGATCAAGACCGAAGCCTTCCAGCACTCGCAAGTGATGGAAAACCTCTTCTGGATGTCTGAGGCGTACGGGCCGCGCGTCACCAACAGCCGCAATCACAAGCTCGCCGCCGAATGGGCTATGAAGCAGATGCAGGAGTGGGGACTTAAGAACGTCCACCTGGAAAAGTGGCCTTTCGGTTATGGGTGGCAGATCAAACATTTCTACGCCGCGATGGAGACTCCCGTCTATGCTGCGTTTACCGGGTTCCCGCTGGCATGGACGCCTGGGACGAACGGCCCGATCACGGTCGAGCCGGTCTGGGCCCCCATCCACTCGAAAGCGGATTTCGCCAAATACCACGGCAAGCTGAAGGGCAAAGCACTGCTGATGTTTGACCCTGCTCCGCTCACGCTCCACACGCGGGCGGACGCGCAGCCTTCCCCAACGGATGAAGAGATTCTGGCACGCGGAGGCGCCCGCGGTGGGCGCGGCGGCGAGGCAGGCGGCGGGCGCGGAGTAGCCGCCGCAGCCGATCGTGACCCCAGTGGGCGCGGGCGCCCCGGTGAAGGCGTATGGGAGTACACGCCGACATCGCTTGCCCTCGCCAATGCAAAGAACGGGGTCCTGCGCAACGAGGTCAACGCCTTTCTAAGGGAAGAGGGCGTGGCCATTTCCATCACGCCGGGTTACAACGGAGACGGCGGTACGATCTTTGCCACGTATGGCGGGTCGGAGAATCCCAGGGATCCCGTTCCGCCTCCGATTGTCGCCATTGGGGCAGAGCAGTATAACCGCCTCGTTCGCCTGGTGCAGCACGGTATCACGCCGAAGCTGAACTTCGATATCGCTGTCGACTATCAGAAGGAAGACCAGAACGCATTCAATGTAATTGGCGAGATTCCGGGCGCCACCAAACCGGACGAAGTCGTCATGCTCGGCGGTCACTTTGACAGCTGGCAGGGCGGCACTGGCGCCACGGATAACGGCACGGGATCTTCAGTGGCGATGGAGGCGGTGCGCATTTTGGCCGCGTTGCGCAAGCCCATGGCTCGCACCGTTCGCATTGCCCTGTGGGGCGGCGAAGAGGAGGGCGTCTACGGCTCAATCGCCTACGTGCAGCAGCACTTCGCTCAACGCGCCACGATGGTAAAGACCCCTGAGTACGACAAGCTGGATGTGTACTTCAACGACGACGGCGGCTCTGGCCGCTTCCGCGGAGTCTCGGCGGGAGGTAGTCCCGAGATGGCAGCCATCTTCAAGTCCTGGATTGAGCCCATCAGGGACCAGCATATTGTCGCTGTCTCCGGCGGGGATCAGTTCAGACCCACCGCGAGCCCTGGCGGCACGGATTCGACCGCATTTTCGTGGATCGGCCTGAACGGCATAGGCTTCCAGCAGGATGGTCTGGAGTACGGTACCCGTACCCACCACTCCAACGCGGACACCTATGACCGCGTGCAGAAGGCCGATGTGATGCAGAGTTCCATGATCGAAGCGTGGTTTGCGTACAACGCGGCCACGCGCGCAGAGATGCTTCCGCGCATCCCGACTCCTGCCCCTGACCCCAATGCGAAGAGCCACGAGTAGATCGCAACTTTAATTCAAAGCGTTTTTGACCACTCGCGCAGTCAGCCGATGTTCGGCTGGCCTCCGCGCCCGCGTAACTTTTGATCTATACTGTGTTGCGCTAGGCATGTTCGAATAAAGCCTTATGCCAAACAGTAAAGACGCCTCGCGCGATTTGTTTCCAGGCGCGCTGGAGATGATGATTCTCGAGTCCCTCCGCCGTCAGGCCGCGCACGGATATGCGCTGGTCCAGCACATCCAGCAGCGTTCCAACAACCTCCTTCAGGTGGAAGAGGGTTCGCTGTATCCAGCCCTGCAGCGGCTGCTGAAAGCGAAGCTTGTTACGGCCGAGTGGACCATTTCGTCTTCGACCAACCGTCGCGTGCGCGTCTACCAGATCACCAAAGCCGGCCTGCGCCGCCTGGAAACCGAACTCCACAGCTTCGACCGCATGCTCGAAGGCATCCAGATGGTGCTCGGGCCGGGCAGACGCCCCGTGAATTCCTAGGAGAGATCCGCCATGAACTGGCTCGGCCGAATCTTTCGCCGTCGACATCTTTACGAAGAATTGGGCGAAGAAGTCCGTGAACACCTGGAAGAGAAAACCGAGCAGCTTATGCGCCTCGAAAATCTCTCCCGCGCTGAGGCGCGCCAGGCTGCCCTTCGCGCGTTCGGAAATCCCGCCCTGGTCGAGACGCGGAGCCGCGAGGTCTGGCAATGGCCGAGGCTGGAATCCGTTCTTGCCGACCTGAGGCTCGCTTTACGCCGCCTGCGCAAATCGCCTGGATTCAGCATCGCCGTTCTTATCACGCTGGCTATCGGCATCGGCGCCAACATCGCTGTGTTCAGCGTCGTAAACAGCGTACTTCTCAAGCCACTGCCCTATCCCGATGCCGGCCGGCTCGTCTCCTTATCGCTCAATGCTCCCGGAGCAACGGGCCTGTCCAGTTTCCAGAATGGCCTGCCGCTCTCCGCATCGATGTACTTTACATTCAGCGAGCAAAACCGGACCTTTCAATCGCTGGGGATATGGGCCGCACATAGGTCCAATGTCACCGGACTGGCGCGGCCCGAAGAAGTGAAGACGGTTTTCGTCACCGGCGGAATCATAGAGACGCTCGGCGTTGCCCCGTTCACCGGCCGAGCGCTGACGCCTGCCGATCAGGCGCCGAATGGTCCAAAGACCGTAATGCTCAGCTATGGATACTGGCAGCGCCGCTTCGGGGGCGATCCCTCCGTCGTCGGGCAATCGATCGTCATTGACTCGCAGATGCGCACGATTGTCGGCGTCATGCCGCGCGGGTTCCGCGTCGTAGACCAGGCCTTCGACATCCTGGTTCCGTTCGCGTTCGAGCGCAACAAAGAACAACTGTCGGGTTTCGGATTTCAGGGCATCGGCCGCCTTAAGCCCGGAGTAACCATCTCCGCGGCGAACGCAGACATCGCGCGCACCATCCCGATCTGGATGGACTCATTCTCGAACGGGCCGGGAACCGATTTGCACGGCCTCATCAGTTGGAGGATCACGCCGGCATTTCATTCCCTGAAGCACGAGGTGACTGGCAATGTGGGCGGCGTTCTCTGGCTTGTAATGGGCGCCATTGGGCTCGTGCTCTTGATTGCATGCGTCAATATTGCCAACCTGCTTCTGGTTCGCGTCGAGGCCCGCCAGGTTGAGCTTTCCATCCGCGCCGCGCTCGGCGCGGGCCGCGGACGAATCGCGCGGGAGCTGCTCGTTGAGAGTGTGTTGCTTGGGCTGCTCGGCGGCGTGGTGGGACTCGCGGTCGCTGCGGCGGCTCTCCGCCTCCTCGTTTCCATCGGTCCGGCGAATCTGCCGCGTCTCGATGAAATCTCGCTCGACGCGACCTCGTTCATCTTTACATTTGGTCTGTCGCTTTTCTCGGGTTTATTCTTCGGCTCCATCCCCGCCTGGAAGTACTCCGGGAACCGTGCCACGGTGAGTCTCGCCGCCACCCGCGCGGTCACCGCCGGACGCGAGCGCAACCGCTCCCGCAGCATTCTCGTGGTTGCTCAGGTTGCAATGGCGCTCGTGCTTCTGATCTGCGCGACGCTGATGATCCGTACCTTCCGGCAGTTGCTCACCGTCGATCCCGGATTCACGGATGCTTCCGCCATAGAGACCCTTGAAATTTCGGTCCCGTACTCCGCGATCGCCGCTCCGCGCATGGCCATCCGCGTCGAAAACAACATTGCCAATAAGCTCGCGTCCATTCCGGGCGTGACCTCTGTCGGATTCGCGCGATTGGCTCCCATGTCAGGCCGCGAGCCGGGCTGGAGTTCCATTCTTGTGGAAACGAAGCCCCATGAGAGCGATCCCCCGATTCGATCGTTCAACTATGTCTCTCCGGGCTTCTTTCAGGCTTTCGGTACAAGCCTGATCGCTGGCCGCGATTTCACCTGGAATGAGATTTACGGCCTCGAACGGAAGGTGATCGTTTCTGACAACCTTGCCGAGGAATCGTGGGGCAGCGCTGCAAGCGCCATCGGCAAACGCATTCAGGAGGGCCCCGCCAAGCCGTGGTACCAGGTAATCGGCGTGGTTCAGAACGTTCGCTCCAACGGCGTCGACGAAGGGGCGCCGGCGACCGTGTACTGGCCGGCGTACATGGTTAGCTCCTATTTCGGCCCCTACACGCCGCGCCCGGCGGTGTTTGCGTTGCGCAGCAGCCGCGCGGGAACGCAATCCTTCCTCAATGAAATTGAGCGCGCCGTCTGGAGCGTCAACGCCGATCTGCCCGTGGCCTCCCCGCGCACCATGCGGGACATTTACTCGAAGTCGATGGCGCGCACGTCGTTCATACTCGTGATGGTCGGCATCGCAGCTGCCATGGCGCTCGCCCTCGGCATCATCGGCATCTACGGAGTCATCTCTTACACCGTTTCGCAGCGCGCGCGCGAAATCGGCATTCGCATGGCGCTCGGAGCGCGCAAGGGCGAATTGCGGTGGATGTTCGTGCGCTCCGCTTTGGCGCTGACAGCACTAGGCGTCGTCATCGGCATGGGAGTGGCGGCCGCGATTGTGCGACTGTTGAGAGCGGTGTTGTTTGGCATCAGCCCCTTCGATCCGTTTAGCTTCGCCGCCGTGCCTCTCATTTTGGCTGTAGCCGCGGCCGTCGCGAGCTTTCTGCCGGCTTGTCGCGTTGCGGCCGTGAATCCGGTGGATGCGCTGAAGGCGGAGTGATCGCGGCGCGGTGAAAGGGGACCAGTCCGCTGGGAAATGTAAGCTTTCCGCGCCGCGCCGTTCTTCCCGGGCTCTCTGCTGACCCTCGGCTTCCGATGCTCAGAATATAAGCTTCAAAGCGAGCTGGCCGATACGTGGGTCCTGCGCCGCCGTTATCGAACCGAAGCCGCCGCTTGAAACGCTGGTCGTGGGGGAATTCGGATTCGATGTGGAACCGCCCGGATTGGCGAAATTCGCCCGGTTCAATACATTGAAAAATTCGGCGCGGAACTGCAGGCGCACACTCTCGCGAGCGATCGGGAAGTCTTTAAAGAGGCCGGTATCCCAGGTGAACAGACCGGGCCCGCGAAGACTGCCCTTTCCGACGTTGCCGAAACCGCCGATCGGCGCGATCGTGAATGCCGCCGGATTCAAATAGTTAACGCACGGAGCGGAACTGCCGCACGCATTTCCACCGAAGGGATCAACCCCGGTGAATATCGCGCGATCGGTGCCCAGTCCTGTTTGCGATTGATCCTTACCTGCCTGCACAGTGAATGTATTCCCGGTCTGCGCGGTGACGATACCGGACCACTGCCAGCCGCCCAGCGCATATCGCATGAAGGCGCCGTGCCCGGTGAATTTGGGCAAGTCCCAGACATAGGAGACCACAAACCGATGCGCGTGATCGAATTCAGAGGGACCATAGTCCATCTGGTGGCGTCCGGGCATATACCAGGGAATCGGCGAATTTCCGCCCTGCGCCGGGCCGCTGATCCCAGCGCCGGCTGGCGAGGTGTCGAGAGACTTCGACCACGTGTAATTGGCGAGAAGCGTGACCCCGTGGGAAACGCGCTTCTGCAAAGTGAACTGTGCGGAGTGGAAGGTCGAATTCACATCCATAGCCGCCTGAGAAATACTGCCGAAGGGCTGGAAAAGGCGGCGGGCATCCACGCCAGCCGTACTGCCCGGAGTATAGACCGCCGGGTTCAGCTCCAGAGCCTCCTGGAAATGAGTGCCGCGGGAGCCGACATAAGCGCCGCGGACAAGCCAGTCCGCCGTTAACTGTCGCTCATAAGAAAGATTCCAGTTGTAGTTGATGGGCGTAAATTGCTTTCCGCCGTTGGCCGGATCGTACGTAATAGCCAGAACCGGCAGCGTGAAGGTATAGTCCTTCGGCGGAGGAAACTGCGCAGGGAATGGAACGGCGTGCCCCACGTAGGGATTGCTGAACGTGCCGGGCGGAGTCGTCAAACTGAATTGCGGGCTGAACGGATCGACGTCGACAAAGCGATTATTGAACACGCCGCTTTGCAGAGCGTCGTGGAACATGCCAAATCCGCCTCGGACGCTGCTTCTGCCATCTCCTGTCGGATCGTAGGCAAAACCGACGCGCGGAGCAATATTGTTGTAGCTGCCGTTTACGCCCCAGCGAGGCACGCCGGGATCGCCGGGAAAGAGCAGCCCGGCGGGGGCGTTGACATAGACCTGCGAATGAACGTTAGCGGCGTAGGCAGCGGGGTTGAATTGCTCGATACGGTTCTTGCGCTCCTCCCAGGGAAACTGCGGATCATAGCGCAGGCCAAGATTCAGCGTAAGGCGGCGCGATACGTGATAGTCATCCTGAACATAGAGGTTAAACGTGTTCAGCATGTTGTCTTTAAATTCGCCGTAGCCTTGCGTGAAAGTCCGGACGTAGCCTTGCATGTAGCTCGCCAGCGCGTCGCCCGTAACGTCAGCCGTGAAGGTGTAAGAGCCGGAAGTTCGGAACTGGTTCCGTAGGAGCACCTGGGCTCGGATCGCAGAGCCGCCGAAGGACAGGCTGTGTTTGCCGCGGACCAGATTGAAGTCGTCACTTATGTTGTATTGGTTGCGGATAAACGCGGCGGGATCGGTCTGCGCCGGACCGAAATAGCCGCTGACGCTGATTCCCTCGATTGTCTTCGCGGTAGGAGGCTGCCAGATATTGACGCCCAGATCGGTCAGGCCGATGCTCCCGGCCGCCGGACCGCGATTCGAGGTTTCGCGCGAGAAACTGGCGCGGAAGTCATTCACGGCGGAAGGCCCGAAGACATGCGTTTCGCCGATCAGAGCGTTCTGCGAAATGATCGTCGAGAAATTCTGAAAGCTCAGGTAATTTTGAGGATCGAGAAAGCCTGCGTTGCTGAAGCGATCGTAGAAATAACGCAAAGAAAGATGATCGTGATCGGAAATCGCGTGATCACCGCGGGCGACGTACTCATCGAAATCCTGAATTACCGGCTGCGAGTAAAACAGGCGGTTGTTCGGTGAAGGAGCCGCGGGAATGTATTTCAGAAATGCGACCGCCGCGGGGTCAAGCTGGCTCGGCTGCAGTATATTGCCTGGAATCGGAGCGCCATTGCGGTCGAAGATGGGGATGCTCTTGTGGAACTGATTGTCGGGGTTCCCCGCGTTGAGGAGCGCGGAAAAATCCCCGGTGCGCTCTGCGGCAGTCGGCACGTACGCATTGCTGGTGTTGCCGAGATTGCGGAATTTCGTGCCCTGGTAGCCAAAGAAGAAAAATGTTCGGTCCTTGCCTTTGTATAGCTTGGGGATCACGACGGGGCCGCCGATCGTGCCGCCATATTGATTGCGTTTGATCTGGTCGACTGTCGAGGCGAAGAAATTACGCGCGTTGAAAACGGAGTTGCGCACGAATTCAAATGCATCGCCGTGCAGCGAGTTTGTTCCCGATTTCGTAACCAGGTTCACCACGCCGCCCGCATTGCCTCCATATTGCGCGCTGTAGTTGCTGGTCTGCACGCTGAACTCCTGAAGAGCATCGGGGAACGGGAACGGCTGGTTGACGTTGGTGTAAAGGTCGTTGTTGTTCGCGCCGTCCAGACGGAAGCTGACCTGGTTCTGCCGGGCGCCGTTGGTCGAGACCGTTACGACAGTGGGAAAAGTCTTTGTATTCCCCTGGTCGACATCGTTGGCCGGCGAGGGAATTGCGCCCGCGACGACCAACAGCAGGGAAGCGGCATTACGGCCGTTCAGAGGCAGGTCGACGACCTTCCGTTGCTCCACCACCGAGCTGAGAGTAGCTGAGGTGGTGTTAATTTGAGCCACTTCGCCGGTAACCGAAATGCTTTCGGTAGCTGAACCAACGCTTACAGTGATATTCACGGTGACGTCCTGGTCAGCCAGGAGCGTGACGCCGCTTTTTGTCGCCTGACTGAAGCCCGGCGCGGTCGCGGACACATCGTAGGTGGCCGGCCGGAGCGACGCAGCCGTAAAGTAGCCCTGAGCGTTGGTCGACTCCTCGCGCGCCTGGCCGGTAGCTGGATTGGTTATGGTTACTTTGGCTCCGGCAATCACTGCGCCGGTCGGATCGGTTACCGTGCCTACAAGCGAACCGAAACCCTGAGAGAAAGCAAGGCTGACTGCGGCAAGCAGCAGAAACAGCAAACGCATACTTCACCCCTCGCGACTTAAATTGGCGGCTGCCAGTGCGGTCAGGCTATCACAAAATCCGACCCCGATCGCGTCATGGGACAACAATCCGCGAACGATGGTCGGACCCCGCTTCCAAATCCTTGCCGAAGTTTTCCTTGAATATCCCGACGTCGCGCTTTATGCCAAACCATATGGTTCAGCATTCGGACCGCGTCCCGGATGCATCGTTCGCCGCGCTCTCGGATGCTACCCGCGCGGCGTTCTGGAGTAGCTCGGCCGCGCCGATACTTCGATCACGGACCCTGCCGAGAAGTTTTGGTCCTTATCGTCGGCCACGCAGAGACTGAGCAGCGCGACAGACCGCAGTCGCTCACCTCCGGTCTGCGCGTCGCCGCGCCGCGATCCGCTGAGTGTGCTCCGGCCCCTCTCCACAAAGGGCAGATGCTATCGCCGAATCCACTATCAAGAGAAAATCGAGTTGGCTGTTGCCCGCTGACGTCGCCAAAAGCGGAGCAGATTGCCAGGTTCCTGTTGCTTGAGGTGTTCCTGCGTTTTGGGATTACTGCCTCAGAACTGGACGGGGCCGACGGCGCCATACCACCGGCGGACCTTGCTGGGTTCGTTCTCGTCCATGTAGAAAAAGTGTGTCATCACCGGCTCCAACACTGGTTTGCTTCTGTCATCCGGAGTCATCGTAACCGTACCGCGAAATACCTTCAGCGACCCAGCATCCCAGTATTCGACGACATCGTGCCGGGCGGTAAAGCCGGTATCAATGAAGGCACGCAGATTCTCACGAATCTTCTCGCGTCCATGCCAATCCGCGATGCCAAGGTTGCAGGTTGCGTCCTCGGTGAAACAGTCGAAACCTTGCCCGAATGTTTTGTCATCAATTTCCTTCCAGAACGCGAGCAGCCATTGCGGCGGCTCCGTTTTCGTCATGGTTCGGGTTGTCGCTTCCTTCTCTTTGTGTATCAGCGTCGTCATTGTTGCTGCTCCTTGTACAGGCGTCTGACGCCTTTCAACACCCAGTTTCAACACCCGGTAAGATGAGCCCGAACCGACACGGGTTGCAGTCTGAAGTAATAAAAGTGTTGGAAAATGAAAGATAGTGTGATTAGGGATAACCTTCGCTTCCTGCCATGAATCGCAAGGATGCCGTTGTTACGATCAGCACCGTTGCTTTCAGCAATCTGGAAGTTGTCCAGTTTGACGGGGAGTCGTCGTCTCGTACAGTGGCCCGGATTCGGCCTTCGAGTCGACGATCATCGCTCCCTTGTCGCGAAGTAAACTTCCTCGGACGTGGCTTCTTGCTCGCCAGCTTCCGGAGGGCGCGTGATACTCGAACGGATGAGTGGGTTATCCCGCTTGTAGAATTCATGAATAGAGCACGGCGAAAGGGGGAACTCAAATGTATGCTGCCGTTCTGCACGCGATTGGAACAGTCCCTCGATACGAAGAATTCCCGGAGCCGGTGATTCGCGACAGGTCAGCGGAAGCGCTCGTGCATATTCACGCCGCATCGCTCAAACCCGTTGACAAGCAGTTGGCCAGCGGATCGCACTATGCGAGTCACCCAGAGCTGCCCTGCGTCTGCGGCTCGGACGGAGTCGGGCATCTCGACGACGGACAACGGGTGTTCTTCGGCGGGCCCCGACCACCCCACGGCGCTATGGCACAGCGCACGGTTGTGCCACTCGCGCTAACTTTTCCAGTACCGGAAACTCTGAGCAACGAGACCGCCGCCGCTCTGCCCAACCCAGGTGTCTCTGCCTGGCTTTCGCTTTCTTACCGAGCCAGGCTCGTACGGGGCGAAAACGTGCTCATCCTCGGCGCTACCGGGGTGACTGGCAAACTAGCCCTACAGACTGCGAAACTTCTCGGGGCCGCTCGGGTCGTTGCCGCCGGGCGCAATCAGCAGACACTGGACACGCTTCGCGACCTGGGCGCAGACGCGACAATTTCCCTCGCTCTGGCCGAGGCTGAACTGAGCAAGGCATTTCTGAGGGAAGCCGGGCAGTCCGGGTTCCAGGTCGTGATCGATTACGTGTGGGGCCGCCCTGCAGAGATATTCCTGGCTGGATTAACAAACAGAGAATTCGCGGTTATCAAGTCCGAGACACGCTTCGTTCAGGTTGGAGAGAGCGCTGGGCCGGCCATCACGCTTCCAGCAGCCGTGTTGCGTAGTACAGCGCTGACGATTCTGGGTACTGCCGGGATTCCGCCTCGCAGCGTCTTGCTCGAAGCCTTTCAGCAAGTGATGGCGCACGCCGCAAACGGAGCACTCCACATCGACACAGAACGGGTTCCGCTGGTGGAGGTTGAGAACGCCTGGCAGCGGAACCAGGAAGGCCGACGATTGGTAATCACAACCTAGTGTGATGTTTCTGAAATCTCTTTACCTATTGGCAGGAAGGTGGTCGAGCCAGACGATGGTGGCACAGGCTTCAGCCTGTGGGTTTTCGGCTGCCGGATTAGTACAGGCACTTCGGAATCAGGACACAAGGTAGCGGACCGCGTCAACCGAATTCGAGCTTTCTCCGAGTAACTACGTCATCCCGTCACAACTCGTGGAGTTTGATGGACGCCGCAGCGCTCGAACCGTTCCGTTCATGCACGTCCGCGGGGATCAGAGCCGAGAGTCCGGCTGGCAGGTCGGAGTGCCCAGGATGCGATCGCGAGACAGAGCAACGAGAACGGCGCGATGGAGTCCCCCCACTTGCCACATGCGGCCTGCGATGCAACAGCGCCCGACAGCTCAAAGACGATCCCGGCATACGCCCATTCTTTGAGCCTGAGAAACCCCGGAGCCACGATTGTCGCTGCTCCGGGGATCTTAAAGATACCTATGATCGACAGGATATACACTGGGTATCCGAAACTTGTGACAACCTGGGTTACAACCGGGCCGCTAACAACGGCGGTCCGCCCGTGTGTCAGGTCGACCACGCCTCCCACGAATGTTTCGAGCGCGATGAGGAATGTCGTGGCCCAGTACAACATTGTCTTAGCTTTCAAGGAGTCCTCCCGGCTTACGAAGTAGAGCCCGACTCTGGCGGCGTTAAGCCAAAATGCATACGGCGATCAAGTGACGTCGAGCACTCCGTTCAGGAAGCCAACCAGGTATTTCCACGCCAGGTAATAAGCGAGCATTGCGAGCGAAACGCCAGCCGGGAAGATGGTCCAGGCGGAGCGTGAGATTTGGAAGCCAGCCAGGAACGCATTGCCGAGCGCGAGGGGGGCCGCGACCAACGGAACCAGCGCGCCGTGCAGCCCAAGCGGAATGCGCCAGTGCTTACGCACCACAACGTAGAGCATGTTCCACAACCCCCAGAGACAGGGCACGATGGCCAGCGGAAACACCAAAAAGCGCTCGATCGGGATAGATACGTTGTAGCCGAACCGTAACACGACAAAGCTGGTCAGCATGAGCATCACCAGTACGCTGGGCACGGTCACGCCAGCCATGTAGGCCCGAAGATAGATGTAGCGTCTCATAGCGCAGTCCTCGTCTCAAAGCAGATAGAGCACAGCGGGGATGGCCTTTGGGAACAGGAGCAGGCATACGAGGAGCGTCGCGGCGATGGCCCAGTCGCCCCAGGGAATCGGGACCGGAGGCCGCTCGAGGCACCGACGCATTTCAGGCCAGAGATCGCGTTTCAGCTTGCGATCCGCCGGACAGGGCGCGGCCCGCCGCAGCAACTCTCTCAATGCTTCGTCTTTTTCATTCATGGACGCACTCCTCGTTTCTCCAGGTTTTTCCTCAACAGCCGGATCGCGCGAAAAACACGCGTTTTGACGCCGTTCGTCGAAAGGCCGAGCGCATCGGCGATCTCGGCGTAAGGCCTCTCCTCGATCATGGCCAGCCTGACCGTGATCCGGAGTTTCGCGGGCAATTCATCCAGGGCAGCCAGTACCTTTGCGGAGACGTCGGCCGTGACGGCAGGGTCGGGCGTTCCAGTGACTGGGGCGCGTATGGGAGCGGTATCGTCCAGCGATTTCTCCGGGCGGCGTCTGCTCAGATGCTCCAACGCCACGTTGGTGGCGATCCTACGAGCCCACGCGCCGAATGACCTGCAGGGGTCGAACCGGGCGCGGGCCCGATAGATCCGCCAAAGCGTCTCGATCGTAAGGTCCTCAGAAACGCCGGGATCGTGCACGATCCGGATAATCCATCCGTAGATCTCGCCTTGGTATTCCCGGAACAGGGCCTCAAATGCCTGGATATCGCCCCGGGTAAACCGTTCGAGTTCCGGCTCCACTATCCCTACCATGTCCTGCCATTAGCTTTACCGGCGCGTGGCTCCGTAGGTTTCATTAATAGCTGATATCGTGCGTCCTTTCTTCGCCAAATGGAGTTCGCGATGGGCGCGCCTATGGCCGCGAGGAATGGCACGCTGTCCGGATACGGGTCGGGCGGACCGCATTGACTCGTGCCCTGGGGTGTCCGCGATCCTGACTTCTTGCTCGCCACCTTCCGGATGGCGTAAATCAGGACCCACCCATTTCTTGAGGCGATGCTCGTGCGCTGCGGACCGTTGGGAAACGGGCTGGAGGGATCAGCTGCGCATTGTCAGGCGTCCCTGTCTGCCAGCGCCTGGAGTACAAACGTACACCTTTCGTCTACTGGAACCATGGGGACTTCGAGTACCTGATATCCGCATCGACGGTACCACTCCTGCGCGACCCTATCGACCCATTCAGCGTGCTCGAACGTGTGGTCGCGTTCGGCATCGTTCTCATAGATCGCCTTCCACGGCGGCAGGACGAAGACCTTCGGAAAATACTGGTACTTGGAGAGCCACATGCTCAACTCACTCTCGTCCAGAGGTTTGATGCGATCGAGCCCGCAGAGGGCATCAAGGACGCCTCGCTCAAAGAAGACTGGACCTGCATTTGTAGCGTGGTGAACAAAGTTCTCCACGTCTATTCGCAGGATTTCCTGCGCGAACGCATATGGATCCGGGCGCGGACTCAATCCGCGCCTGCGGCGATCTTGAATGATGGTGCGGGCGGTATCGCCGACGATCGAGTAACCACGAGCCTGCAGAGCTAGAAGAAGTGTGGTCTTCCCAGCGCCGGGGGCGCCTGTTATCACTATTCGCGCCATGGGACGTGCCTTCACCGGTGTTTACCGACGCCTAACTAACTAATAGTAGGCGGATCAGCGTAGCGTCCGAGTCCGCTACCCGTGCAGAGCCGAGGCTACCAAAGCATCGGGACCAGGCATGCGGTCCAGATGACGGCGTTCAAGTCCACGATGGGCGAACACAGCAGACTGCCTTTCCACTTCACAGAACCGGACTTATGTCCCGCGTCACCTTGCTCTGAGCTTTGTATGAAGCGCGCGTGATCCGACCAGAATTGGCTGGCAGGAGCCGACTTTTCGGGAGTGAATCCAAAACGCTGCTTACAACGCTTCGAGTTTCATATCTATTTCCTGATAGATCTGAGTACCTTTGCGGCCTCGGCCGGCTGCCAGTTGTTCCCTTCGAGCACGGTCACCAATCTCCCTTCCGGGTCGATGATAGCTGTCGAGAGCGAATGCGTGATTTGATCTGATTCGCGATAGTACGTGAGGCCGAACCAACTCGCCAGACGCCGGATTTCCTCCGGCGATCCTGTTGCAAGATCCCAATCCTCGAACGGGTTGGCGCCGCCAATGACGCGCTCTCCATACGCGCGCAGAACAGCGGGCGTGTCATGTTCCGGGTCGATGCTGACGCTGACGAAGTGAATCTGTTTCGCCAGAACCTCATCTTCCGCGATCATTCTTCTGACTGCCTTGAAGTTCTTCATCATCCGCGGACAATAGTCCGGGAATGGGCATCGCGTATAGATGAAGGTCATCAGAACGATCTTTCCGCGAAGGCGCTGAAGGTTGAGTTCCGCGCCATCCTGATTCACCAGTGAGAACTCAGGCGGGGGCGCGCCGGCAGCGGCTTGCGTCGCAACGCGCCGCGGCGACGCAAACGACGCATCGCGCTTCTTCGTAACAGTCAGGCCTTCGATCCATCCATCGTCAGGCATAACCACGAGCGTTCCCCGCACCGCATCACCGGGTTGAACGGATGGATTGAGATTGGCAATCCGGAATGGCATAGTCATTGCAGGCATCAATCCCGAAACGGCCGCGTGCGCGATGGTCAGGCGCGAATGGATTTCGTCCTGCTCCATCACCATGCCGGAGATCGGAAATCTTCGAACGCGCTCCGCATTGCGCGACCGATTACATCCCGAGGCGCACACCGCAATTGCGACGGCGCCGCTAAGCCAGATGCTTCCTGAAAAATTCACGCGCCACATCGAATACGCCCGCGCGCTCCACTCCGCGGGATTCCACGCCGCCTTTTGGGTGCTCAAACACATCCATCCGGAACGGGCCAGCGATTTCATCCAGATTCGACCGATTGAAAAAAGTATGCGGAAGGCCGTCGACAAGCCGCAGAGTCACCTCGTTACCCGCCGCCGCGAGAGCCTGGTACATCAGGACGCTCTGATGATGCGGCACAGAATTGTCCGCCAAACCGTGCATCAGCAGAAACGGCGGCGCCCCGGCGCGAACGTAGGCGATCGGACTGGCGGCGCGCGCGAGATCCTGCGCTGTCTGAATAGGCGCTCCAATCAGTTTCGATTCGGCAGACTCGGCGGCATCGTGTCGCGCCATTGTCCCCGGTCCGCCCCGCCCATTTGCCGCGAGCGCGGCAGGGATCTGCTGGAGCAAGGGCTTCTCCTGATCGGTTTGAGCGTCCATCACGAGAAGACTGGAAGGGCCGTAAGCGTCGAGGACGCATTCGACTTCACTGGACTGATCGGCGTTTCCGTCGCCTTCAAAGACACCTCGCGGCGTGAGAGCCGCGACCGCGGAGAGATGCCCCCCTGCCGAAGTGCCCCAGATACCCACGCGCTTGTTCAGCCCGTACCCATCCGCATTCCCGCGAACCCAGCGAATGGCGGTCTTCACATCCTCCGCATTGGAAGGGAAGCGTACGAAGGGCGTCAGCCGATATTCGATGGACGCTACCGCGAATCCATCCTGAGCAAAGAAGCGTTTGAAATCGGGACCGGTGGTGCGCGTCCCGGCGGACCACCCGCCGCCGTGCAGAAAAAGAATCGTGGAAACACGCCCCGGGACGCTTTGCGGCAGATACAGATCGAGCAGCAAATCTCCTCCGCCACGTTTCGCGTAGGCAAGCGTCTTCATTTCGACGGGATAGGTTTTGCGGTCCGCTGCAGGCACGCGGCTCGCCAACCCGAACGCCGCGCCCAACAGCAGCGATCTGCGCCCGATCGTGACTTCCATGTCAGACAAAATCCTCAGGCTTCGGCTTGAGCGCGAGCGCCTTGCGAAGTTCCGGCGTGATCTCACGGTTCAGTCCCGCGGCGCCGCACAGCGCCAGACCATGCGCGAGCAGTTGCGCCCGCTGCGCCATCTGATTTCCGTGGTTGAACGCCGTCCATACGGGATCCTGCGGCGGCAGGGGTTTGGTGGGCCCGTGCACATCCAGAGGATATCCGTCCGGCCCGGTATTGCTCATCATGAGCATGCGGAAAATATCGACCCCGCCGCGCCCACTTGGGCCACCTCGACTGCCAACTCTTCCGGAAGGCGGAGCCCCGGGCACGCCACCTCCCGGACCCACGCCGGCGTTGGCTTCCGCGCGCCCGCCAACGCCGTTTTGACCGGCCTTTCCACCCGTGAAGAAGTTTTCGAAAATGCCCGGCGTGAGGAATGCGGCAAAGCGATTGTAGGACTGGGTGAGCTTAAAACCGTGCAGATTACGGGGAGGAGCCTGGAAGTAATCGCCCGCTTTGAGCGAGACTGCCTTTCCGTACGCCCAACCCAGCGTCTCGCCATCCATGCCAAAGAAGTTCTCGAAATGCCGCGCGTGGAAATGGGCGGGAACTCCGGTGCTCGGGCCGCCTTCGGTCATGAGGAAGAGAAATTGGCCCATGGTATTGGCGTTCTTGGCCAGAAAGGTGTTGCCTCCGAACCGCTCTCCTCCGCCGTCGTGAAGAACATAGGTGCCGGGTGTGAAAGGCAGGGTGAGATTGGAAACGCGCCTGGGTTCGGCCGCGGGAGCCGACTGCTGCACGACTTGGAAGTCGCCATTATCGGCTGCGGCCGCGAGCGCGGCTGCGGGAACAGCTTTGCCTTGCGCATCGGGCGGTTCCCCGCTCTCATGCGTCTTGCCCATCGCGATGAAAGCATTACCCACACGGTCATTCATCGAAAAGAGCGCAATCTTCGAGCGATCCGATCGCATGGTCCACGCATGGGGCGTGCCGGGCGGAATGTTGGCGAAATCACCGCGCATCATCAGCCAGCGCTGACCATTCAGCTCCAGTTCGACTTCTCCTCCGAGGACGAGGAAAGCGCAGTGACTGCCCCGATGGAGATGCCGCGGCATTGCGGCTCCGGTTTTGCCTGCGAAGGTCGCCATCTCGTAGACATTCGCGGTGTCCGCGGGGCGTGATATCCGTGTCATCACGAAGCCTCCGATCAGGTGGTGCTCACCCGAACCCGCAGGCAAAACATACATCCGCTTCGCTCCCGGCAGCCGACCCATGATCGGAACGGCTTCTTCGCCACTGACTTCGACAGGGTTCAACACCTCGTCAGGAGCATCGGCGGCGAAGGCCGCGCCAGTGAGCCCCGTTTTGAGGCCGACCCATGCGGCGCCAGCTGTAATCCCTGCCGCGCCGATAAATGACCTTCGTCGTAAGGATCGCTTCATAAATCTCCTGCTTCGTTTCTCTGTCCGACTTGCTACTGAACCTCGATGGTCTTGTCCAGCGCAAGATTGGCTGAGGATCCGCCGATCGATATTTTCACCGGTTCCCGCTCCACTTCCCACGCATGTTTCTGGGCGTTCCAGTAAGACAGAGAAGCGGCCGCTAACGGAAACTGCACCGTTTTCGTCTCGTTCGGCTTCAGTGTGACCCGCTCGAAACCCTTCAGTTCTCTCAGCGGACGCGGCACGTTCGATCGCGGATGCTGAATGTACATCTGAACCACTTCGTCGCCCGCGCGCCCGCCGGTATTCTTAACATCCACGCTCACCGTCACCGTTCCGCCCTGCGCGAGCCGCGCCGCGCTGAGCTTTACATTCGAGTACTGAAAAGTCGTGTAGCTCAGTCCGTAGCCGAACGGATAAAGCGGCTCGCCTTTGAAGTACATGTACGTGCGTCCATGGCGAATGTCGTAGTCCATCATGTCCGGCAACTGATCGAGCGATCGGGGCCAGGTCTGCACAAGTCGTCCGGCGGGATTGTACTCGCCGAAAAGAACATCCGCCACCGCTGCGCCTTGTTCCTGCGCGGCATGGGTGATGTGCAGAATCGCCGGTACGTTCTGTTGCTCCCAATCGATAGCGAACGGAAAGCTTGAAATAAGCACCACGATTGTTCTGTGGTTCGCAGCGTAAACCTCGCGGATCAGTTCCGCCTGGGCGGGTGGGAGGTCCAGCTTCTCGCGATCGCGCCCTTCGCGCCCTTCGCCGGGATCGCCGCAGGGCTTTGTGGACCCATCCGGGTTGAATGTGCCGCCAGGGTTCGCGGCGCCGCACATAGGATCGTTGCCCACAGCGACAATCGCCACCTCCGAAGCTTTCGCGGCGCTTACGGCGTTGGCTGCGTTTTCCGCCGACGTGACCTTCATCGACGAACCGGCTTTGTCGCGAATACCTTTCAGCACGGAGATGCTGTAGGGAGTGGGCCCGCTGTAGTAATCGAATAGCACCGCATCGGCGCGCGGACCGACTACGGCGATGGATTTCACCTTGCCGCGGTCCAGCGGCAGCAATCCGTCAGCATTCTTCAGGAGAACAACCGACTCGTGCGCAACCGCGCGCGCGACGGATTTGTGATTCTCTCCGTTCCACGGCTCCGGTTCGACGGAAGCTCCGATTTTCGAAAAGGTGACTGCCGCGGGCGGATCGAGCAGCCCGAGTTTCACGATCGTCTTGTATTTGCCGGCCAGTGCGCCGTCCAGGTCGGCTTCAACGATCAGCTTGCGTTCCAGCGCCTCCTTCATCAGTTCCGCAGTGGTGGGGCCGCCGCCTCGCCCGAAGCCGCCGCCAAGGTTTCCCACACCGAGTTTGAGGGCGGCCACATAGGCTTCGAGCGGCGATTTGTGCAGGTTCACCACGTGACCCATGGCGCCGGCGTCCGGCGTTATGATCCACCCGGCCTTCCACTCCTTCGCGACCACATCTTTGAGGACGGGGTTCACCGCCATCGGAATTCCGTTCCACGCGTTGTATGCGGCCATGAACGACTTGGCCCCGCCTTCGACGAATGCCATGCGGAAGGGAACCGAGTAATACTCGCGCATCAGACGTTCATCGAAATCGGATGACGAGAAGGCGCGTGTGGTCTCGTTGCTGTTCGCGAACAGGTGCTTCAGCAGCGACGCCGCCTGCCAGTATTTCGGGTCACTGCCCTGAATGCCTTTTACGAGAGCTACGGCCAGCGTGCCGGTGAGGAACGGATCCTCTCCGAAACTCTCATCCGTCCGTCCCCAGCGCGGATCGCGCGCGAGGTCCGAAGTGGGCCCCATCAGAATGAGTGTGTTGCGATTGTATTTCTTGTTCTGACTGACGTAACGCGCCTCGTATCCTTCGACGGCTCCGGCGCGCGTAATAAGCGCGGGGTCCCAGGTCTCGCCCATCCCATACACCTGTGAAAACGAGGTTGTCGGAATCGGCTGTGATCCTCCGCGGCCGCCTCGAAGCACCACCTGATGGATCCCTTCCGAAGTTCCATATGAGGGGATCCCGAGCCTCGGAACAGCCGGATTCCCAAGAGCGGCGATTTTCTCATCGAGGGTCATCAACGACAGGATGTTCGCGGCGCGTTCCTCCGGCGACAACGCCGGGTTGCCGAACGGCGGTGCGGTTTGCTGCGCAGCCGCCGGAATCGCGATGCAGAACAAAGCCACCGAGAGAATTCTCATACCCACCTCACTCAAACCGAAGCAGACTGATCTTCATTAGTCCAATCCGCGTGTTGGGCAAGCCATTCGTCACTTCGTCCCCATTAAGGCGACGGACGCGAGTCCATTTACCGTTTTCATAACGTCCTTCTTCCTTACTTGCGATCGCCACGTTGGCGGGGCCGGGAGAATCGGCCGTAAACTTCGGCGCGCCGTTCGCTCCGATCAGGAGAAACTCATCAGGCGCGGTGTTGATGACGATCGCGAAAGGCCGGGTATCGTTTGGTGAAGGTCGGGCCGGGCCGGGCGCTGCTGGCCCCGCGCCGGCAGGCTGGGCCGCCGGCGGCGGACCGCCTTGTCTTCGGGTGGGCGGCGCAAGAGAAATTTTGTATCCGCCGAGCGAAAGTACGTCCGGCTTGTCGTTATCCGTTACGAGGATTGCGCCGGCCTTCCCTGCTGCCTGCCACCGAGTGAGTTCCGGCATGATTCCCGAAAGAATCTGATAAGCCTGTCCGATCTGTCCATCGGGCTTCATGTCTTCCAGGGCGCCGAAAGGGGACCATCCGAGCGCGGCATGATGGCCGATCGCCCAAAACAGATTTCCGACGTTCGTCCCCGTTTCTGGAATCAAAAGCGGATTGCCGGCTCGGGCATAAAGGGCGGCGACGCCTTTGAAGTCGGGCGCGTAGAGATTCGGGCTGATGACATCCAGCGAAGGAGCGGCCGCGTGATAGATGTCGAGCAGGCGATGTACCGGACCCCCGCTCGGATACTGACCGGGGAAACGGCCTTCAATCGCAAGAAATCCATTCACGAACATCGGAAGGTTCAGTTCCGCTTTACCCGCTTTCGCGACATCGCCGGTAAATCGCCCGGCGTAATAGCCCATGAAAATGTCATCGGCCCATTCGTCATCACCGAAGACTTCCGCCCAGGTTCCGCTGGGTTTGCTGCCGTTGCGTCCCCAGATTTCCTTTGTTTCGGGGAGGAGGGCGGCCTTGTTGCGATTGAGGTAATCCATTAACTCCGCAGGGACTGGCTTGGACCAGGCGGCTTCCGCCAGCGGAGAGCGGTCGCGGCTGTCGCCCATGCATCCCGGTTCGTTCTCAACCTGCATCATGATGACCGTGTGGCGCGGGTCGAATTCTTTGATGTGACGCATCAATGCCCGGAAGGCTTTGGCGTCGGCCTTCAGGGTCTCGTCTCCTAATGGCGTCAGCGCGCCGATACCGCCGTCTCCGGGTTCCAGACCGCCGAGCGGGATGAACGGCGGATGTTTGGGATGCTCGCTCAAGACCATCGGCGGAAAGCGCTTGCGATCGGCCTTGACCCAGCGCGGCACGTAGCTGGAGTGCGCGGTCTTGTAAGTGCCGAACCATATCAGGACGAGCCGCATGTTCCGGGCGCGAGCTTCATTGATCTGAGAATCCACGAGCGAGAAGTCGAATCGGCCTTCTTCCGGTTCGGTCAGTTCCCAACTCACGGTGCTGATGACCGTATTGAGATGCAGGGCCGCCAGGTTATCCAGGACCGGCCTGAGGTATTCCACGCTGGAGGCGGTGGAATTGTGCAACTCGCCCGAAAGCATGATGAACGGCTTTCCGTCCACGAAGAGTTGCTTTACGGCGCCATTCTGCCGGATTTCAGGCAGTGGAGCGGTGCTGTTCTGGGCCGCCGGCAAACATCCCGCTGCAAGAACCGCGAGAGAAAGGCCGAGAGGCGTTGGGGTGCGGCGTCTCATTCTGAATGAGACACCATATCAAAGGCCGTGGTTATCTGTGCAATTGATCACGCGCATGGCGGTCATCTACGTCGTAGATGTCCAGCCTGGCTCGCTACTGACTTAAGGACCTTTCTCAGCCATACGATACCGGCATCAGCATCCAGATACTGATGCCATTGCATCGACTCCACCACATGCGGCATTTCGATCGGCGGGTTGACGATCCGCAGCGCCATGCCGCCTTGCGCGCACTCCCGGGCAAGCCATGCATGCATCGTCGCTACCCGGTCGGTTCCGATCACCAGATGCGCGCTCAGATTAAATGTTGGCGCAACAACCTCCACACGCCGCCGGCGGCCCAATTGCTCGAAGAGCCACTCCTCCATAACCGGGAAAGGGCGTCCCGGAAAGCGCACGCCGATGTGTCCGGCGCGCAGGTATTCGGCGCGGGAGAAGCGCCGCTTCACGGTCTTGTTCTCAGACCAGACCACACAGACGTAGCGGTCTTCGTAGAGGTTTTCAGAAGGATGCCGTCGCGAGATCCATTGCTGGGGCATGATGCGAAGGTCCGCTTCCCCGCGTTCCAGTTCGTCTGAATTCGGATCGGAAACCGGCAGAATTTCGAACGTCAGATGGGGCGCGATCTTCTGAGCCTGCGCCAGGACGCGGGGCATGAGGACCGTCGCGGGATAGTCCGACATGATCAGGCGGAAGTGCCGGGTTGCCGTCGCGGGAACAAACGCCGTTTTATTCCTTGCGATGGCTTCGGCGCGGAGGATGATGTCGCGAACCTGCTCCTGAATGCCTATGGCGTGGGGCGTGAGCATCATCTGGTTGCCGACAGCGACGAGAAGTTCGTCCGCAAAAAACTGGCGGAGCCGGCTGAGCGCTGCGCTCGTCGCGGACTGGCTGAGATGAATTCGCTCGCCGGCGCGGGTGACGCTCTTTTCTGTGAAGAGGGCATCGAGAACGATGAGGAGGTTCAGATCCAGGCCGGCGAGCTGCATGATTCAGTATGCTTGGCGCGTATGATGCGCCCTCGCAAAGGAGGTTGGATCGACACGGCAGACGCCGCCGGCGAAACATTTGTATTTGAACTTATGTTATCCGGATGTGGGAGATTACTCCTGCTGAACGCGCTTCGAGTCCACTATGCGGTGAACAGCGTGAACACCGAAGCAATTTACGAGACTTATCGGGAGCGATCCTGTTGGGCTAAAAGTCTGGTTTGCCGCCCTTTCCCTGATTCTCGAGGCTGGGTCCTGCTCTCACGCTCCATGGCGGCCAGCGAGTCAGGATCGATGTGCGAATGCCGCAGATGGACCAGCGCTGGAATCGGCCTCATCCCCAAGGTCCATGGCTGCGATAAGACCGGTGTGGACCGTGAATACATGGAGAACTTCGCTGTCCGACAGAACATCCCCCTGAAGGCTCTTGACGATTTGGCGCACTCTGACGCGGACCTTGCCTCCCACTCCCTCGATGATTGCGAGCGGTTCGACATGGGGATCGAACTCGCCCCATTGTCGAGTCCAGTAGGCGCGGATCTCTTCCTTTCCGACAACTTTGCCCCCCTCCGAAGCCTTGGGCCAGCTCACATCCTGCGTCATCAGTGCTAAGGCGCCGTCGATGTTTCGCTCGTTGAATGCGGCGTAAGCTCGCTTAATAATGCTCTCAGTGTCTGTCATTCATCCCCCTGTAACGCTTGCCATTCACTCGATTCTCATTATCCGGCGACTTCCCATCATTGCTGACGAGCTTTAGCAAAAGGACCCTTTTCCCCAACTCAGCTAACAAAGAAGGAACGCAGGAACAGGAGAGCCATCAGGGAGTTTTTTATATCGGCTTTGCTCATTGAGGCGGCCGTCTGCAATAGTGGCATTGGCAGCCGGGATGAAGATCGCATGAAGCGAAGGGAATTTGTACGGCTTGGATGGGCCACTATGATCGCGACCGGAGCAGGCCAGCCAGGACCCGCGTTTGCGCAGCGGCGCGCTCCGGGGCTGCCACATCCGATCACGGAGACGCTGGAGCCGAAAGTCACCGCGCGCGCGGCTGATTTCACTCTGCGAATCGCGCCCATGATGGTCGAGTTGGCCCCGAAGGTTGTAATCAGCACGATCGGCTACAGCAATAAAGTCCCTGGTCCCCTCCTGCGGGCGCGCGAGGGCCAGCCCGTCAGCGTCGACGTTGTGAACGACACAGACGTTCCGGAATATGTGCACTGGCATGGCCTGTTCGTTCCGTCGGAAGTGGATGGGGCGGAGGAAGAAGGCACGCCCCCGGTCCCGCCCCACGGCCGGCGGCGCTATCAATTTGTGGCGAGGCCGGCAGGTTCGCGATGGTACCACTCGCACACCGCAGCCATGATGGATCTGCATCGGGGCGCCTACACCGGCCAGTTCGGGTTTTTCATGATCGATTCCGCGAATGACCCTGAACTCTACGACCAGGAAGTCTTTCTGGCGCTCCGTGAATGGCAATATTTTCTGTCAACGACGGATCAGGACGAGATGGCGGCGGATCCCGGCGATCCGATGCCCGAAAAACCCGCCACTCCAGACCTGCGTCCGAACGGACTCGAAGTCAGCGCTCCTCTTTATTCGATCAACGACAAAATACTCGGAGCGGGGGATCCCCTCCGGGTGAAGACGGGTCAGCGCATTCTGATGCGCCTGCTCAACGCCAGCGCTGCGCAAATTCATCGCGTGGCTCTTCCCGGCCACAAGTTTCAGGTGATCGCTCTCGACGGCAATCCCGTACCGGCGCCTCAGCCGGTGGATGTCATTGAGATCGCGCCGGGTGAGCGCGTGGATGCGATCGTGGAGATGAATCAGCCGGGCGTGTGGATTCTAGGGGAGCTGCGCAATGTGGCGCGGCAATCCGGCATGGGAATCGTAGTGGAGTACGCCAATCAACAGCAGCGCCCGCGATGGACTCCGCCTCCGAAGTCGCGCTGGGACTACACGATCTTTGGCGCGAACGCGCCGCATCCGGCGCCAGACCAGATCATCGACATGGTCTTTGAGAAAGCGCCCGGCGGGCCCAATGGGATCAATCGCTGGCTCGTCAACGGCAAAGAATATCCGCATGAACGGGAATTCTTGTTCCGAAAGGGAGGCCGTTACCGCCTGGTATTTCACAATCGCAGCGACGATTCTCACCCTCTGCATATGCACCGGCACCTGTTCGAACTCGTCGAGCTCAACGGCAAGCCGACTGCCGGGATCAAGAAGGACACGGTGATCGTTCCCGCATGGGGACGCGCCACGGTGGATCTGGTAGCCGACCAGCCGGGCCTCACGCTCTTTCACTGCCATATCCAACAGCACATGGACTTTGGTTTCATGGCGCTGTTTCGCTACGCGTGAGCGCCGCATCGCGTGCAAACCCGACGGGTGTCGATTCTGCGTCAAGAACCGTTTGACGGCTGAAACGACCGCCCAATTCATCTCTGTTACGGATTTGTCACGCATTCGATATACATACGACATATTGGAGGGTTAAACAGTCTTTTGGCGGTTATCCAACCACAAATCCGAAAGGGAAGAACTGCATGAAGACGACCCAGGGAACGTTCCGAGCGGCTTTGCTTATGGCCTCATTGCTGGCATTTGCAGTTGGGATACCAGCGCAGAATCAAAACTCCAACGGCAACGGCAGTCCGAATTCCAACAACAATACGTGGCCATACGCAACGGGTCGCTCAGCGCCTGTGCTCGCGGTGGTTGGCGACGTAGCCTGCCAGCCAGGCACGGAGCCCATTGGTGAGAAGGCGGGTGAAAACTGCGCCGGGGACTCCGCTCAGAATCTGTACGCATCCCAGGCGGCCACTGCGAAGCAGATTGAGAACATGAAGCCTGACATCATCGCGCTCGTCGGAGATGAGCAATACCAGGTAGGACAATACTCGGACTTCGAGAACTCCTACGAATCGACGTATGGCGCTTTCAAATTCCTCACCCGGCCCGCTCCTGGCAACCACGAGTTTTATAACGAGCACGGCGCGATCGGCGTTGCCGGCTACGGCTACTTCTCCTACTTCAACGGCGTCCAGCACAATGCTGATGGAACCGTGATGATGGCTACGATCAGCGGCATCCCGGACACCAACGGCGCCTTCACCCAACCCGTGCCGTATTCGGATGGACAGGCGGGTCACTTCGAACAGTCGGGCGGACTCGGAACTACAATACCGGCAGGCGGCCAGGTCGGAGTCGGAGATGGCTGGTATTCCTATAACCTTGGCGCATGGCATCTTATCTCGCTCAACATAGAGTGCGAGACGCAACCGGGCGGCTGTTCGGACACAGGCTCCTGGCTTGGCGCCGAACTCCAGTGGCTGCAAAACGATCTCTCCGCGAATCATTCCGCGTGCACACTGGCCTACTGGCATCAGCCCACGTTCAGCGCTGCCAACAGCCTAAGCGAAGAGGGAACTACCGCTCAGGCCTTTTGGCAGTTGCTTTACAAGTACGGAGCCGACTTGGTGCTGAACGGACACGACCACCTCTACGCCCGCTACCGCCCCCTTGACCCCTCCGGGAATTACGACCCCAAGAAGGGCATACGGGAATTCATCGTCGGCACTGGCGGCGAGACACTCGATGCTGTCGCCACAGCCGGCACATCCTCCGATCCTGGCGGTAACGCCAACTTCAACGCACAGAATCTCGAAGCGGCAACAGGCGAATTCTGGGGGGTGCTGGGCCTGACCCTCAATCAGAACGGCTACGCGTGGGATTTCGAGTCGGCATTGAAGGATCCTGCACAGACCACGGGTCCGGCTTCTTACCCCGGCGACAAGGGCGTCGGCGCCTGCCACGGTCCAGTCAACGGTGGTGGCAACTAGGTCGTTTTCGTCGCGTTAACCTTGACCTTTCGGTCGGTATAGATTCCCCATCCTTCGCCACTGGTCACGAAGGATGGGGATCTTCACTCACCTCGTTCCTGGTTCCGGTGCGCCGCTCTTCCCTCATCCTCGTGACCGCCCCCGGATTTTCGCGGGGGTGTGACCTCAGGATTCTTCACCGAAACAACGGCATGCTTCACAAGGGCGTTGCCGCTTGCTCTACCAAAAGCCCCACGGTTCCGGCCCGACGGGTATAAGCGCCTCGGAACACAACAGACTTGTCGCATCACCTGAACATTCGCCAACAGAATCGAAGCCATTGCTTGGGTCTTCGGCTGCGATGGGCACATATAAAACCAGAACAGCGATCGGCCCGTTTCCAACGATAATCGATTTCGGGGGACCGCCAGCAACGAACGAAGCCACTTCGGCGGAAGGTACTTGTCCTGTCGGGGTACCGCCCGAGACATACTGGAATGCAAATTTATAGGTGATGGAATCGACCACAATCGTGGGAGGCTGGGATCTCGGCGTAAAGGTGTCACCTGCGGCGACTGTGCCGCCTGGCAGTCGGCGAATTGAAGCCAAGCCTCCGGGCGCGGTTGTGGACCGCTGGCGTGTGCGGCTGGAGTCGCCTCCGTAAGAGACGTAATCGTAAGTAACGGAGACTTTCCGCTCGACGATGGGAAACGTGATCTTATCTATGGGGCGCCGCCAGCCTGGGCAGGTTCCATTCACCAATGGCGTGGGCGCAGCAGAGTTACTGTCGGCGCATCCGATCAAATCGGATTCGGTACCGCAAGGTTGACATGTAAGCATTGAAGTTCTCCTTCGAGCTATCTGTATCTCTACAGGAGGCTCACCCTGTAGTGGGTGAAGGGGCTCGCGGATTGTATCGTGACTTTTGGGTTTTTCTTGGAGTGGGTTAGGCTGATGACTCGCGTCGATCGCCGCACCGTGGATCTCTTCCCTTCGAATCGCCGGATCGCTGGGCGGTCCGAACGCGCGGCGAGGGTGTAGGGCCATCGCCCGTTCCCCGCATCGGGAGTCGGGCTGCATCGGAATGAGTGAATCTGGCAAAATTGCGCGCTGGCTCAGTGGGAAGGATTCTAGTGTGATGTTTCTGAAATCTCTTTACCTATTGGCAGGAAGGTGGTCGAGCCAGACGATGGTGGCACAGGCTTCAGCCTGTGGGTTTTCGGCTGCCGGATTAGTACAGGCACTTCGGAAGCAGGACACCAGCGAGGCT
>DATFSM010000129.1:0-50000 GCA_035262625.1 Bryobacteraceae bacterium | reverse complement strand
CGTCGACGATGAGCGGATCAATTGATTCAGCGTGCTTCGGGTTTCCGCATCCATCTGCACAGGAAGCGCTACACGCGGCATGCCACCAGTGTACGGGAAGTTCCTATTAATATAAAGAACTATTTGGACGATGTACTAGTCTTGTCCTCGATGACCGGCGCTTCGCTTGAGACCGTGACGGTTTCCGCTACCTGGCCGAGTTCCAGATGAACGTCGAGCCCGAGGCGCTCCGCTGTCGAGAGCACGATGTCGGTCCGCGAATAGCGTTTGAAGCTTTCGTGCTCGACCGTGACGGTGTAAGCGCCAATCTTCAGATTGGGGGCCAGATAAGAGCCGGAGGCGTTGGTGGTAGTGGCCAGGGACACGCCGGTCGCGGCATTCGTTACAGTGACCTTCGCGCCGACGACTGCTGCACCGGCGGGGTCCGTCACCACGCCGCTGATGACAGCCTGCGCGGATTGCGCGAAAACTATCGACGTAGTACTGAAGCATCCGATGAGAAACGCAAGCAAAGTTGCGGCTTGCACGAACGATGAGAGGGGTTTGGCGAGACTGAGACTGCTTGGAGCAGATCTATACATGCAACACAAATAATACACTATTTTAGTAGGGATTTGTGATCGGCCTATGGCCAACTTTTAAAACCGTTTTCCATTTTTTTAAACCCTAATAAAATGAGATCGTCTATATATTTGCTATTATTTTGATCGACAATATTACCATGTCAGGTTTCGCCGGCCAACATCTGGCTCGGCCCCCAATAAAGGAGATTCAGACGAATGGCGAATGAACCCGAGCGCCAAACAGCGCTGGGCGATGTCGCGGCACGACAACTGGCGAATGCGACTAAAACCGCGCCGCAGATGGGGCGCATCACACCCCGATAGCTGACACGGCTCCTGGCCTGGATACCCGTAGAAGCCGGAATTTACCGTCTGAACCGGGTGAAGGATGAAGCCAGCGTCACAGTAGATTGTTCCGATCGCGACGAGCGGTCCTTCCACGGACTTCTGTGGATTACGAAGAGCACCCCCGCGAATACATGCTGAGCGCTGTCAACACCGTGGTCGACGTGCACACGCGCGTGACCCAAAACCTGAAAATGAGACAGCCGGAAGGTTGAGCCCGGCGGGCGGATGTGGTCCTCTGAACGAAAGTGAGGGGAGGACGAATGCCGAGAAAAGGACACACGGAAGAGCAGATCGTTTACGCTCTGCGGCAGGCCGAGGCGGGCAAAAAGGTGGGCGATATTTGCCGCGAGATGGGAGTTTCGTCGCAGACCTTCTACAGCTGGAAGCGGCGTTACGCCGGACTGGGTTTGAGCGAACTGCGCGAACTGCGGCAGTTGCGGGAAGAGAACGGCAAGCTGAAGACGCTGGTTGCGGATCTCACTCTGGACAAGCACATATTGCAGGAAGTGCTGTCAAAAAAAGCCTGAAGCCTGCGGCGCGGCGAGAGCTGGTGCGCAGTATCCGCCAGGCCTATCAGCTGAATGAAAGCCGCGCCTGCGGGCTGGTGGGAATCACGCGCTGCATCAAAACCGTATCAAAACTCGGCGAGGTCGCTGGGCGGGTTTCAGGCAACTGGGCCGCAGATTCTTCACAGAGGAGGTACCCGGCTTAAGTGCTCTCCAAGGGTGCCGTATGGTTAATAGGCGCTCATGAACGACGGTGAAACTGTCTACATGGGGTTAGTGGATTTTGTTGCTCATGGCTCCACGCCGGAGCGGGTTGCTGGCCCTCGTCCCTCATCGGAGGCCTCAGCGTTTATTTGAAATGAGCGGACCGACGATACCTACAACCCACCGCCTTAGTAAATGAAGCATCGTGAGCAGTCAGATGTTTGCTGCTCCCTGGCGCGAATTGGCTAATGCGGCCTGCCAAATCACTTGGGCAACTTCCGGCCGTGCAATGTCGTTGTGCGCTCCGGTCAGTCCGGTCTTTGGTTCGCAGATATAGTCGCTGGCGTCCAGATTGTGAACACGGCCTGGTTCGAACTGATAAGGCTCACCGGCAGGCAGCATTTTTCCTGCAATCGCGTCCTTGACAGCCAACCCGCATGCTCCCACGGCCCCATGTTTCGGCGGCAGGCCCGGCGCGGCAAAATCAACTTCTCGCGAGGCGATCGGATACTCGATGCCTACTGCGTGATCCCATCGCGAGTATGTAGTTACGATCGGCCCTTTCACGACTCCGCCGGAAATAACGCGATGAAAATATCCGGACTTTCCGCCGAGGTACGGGATTGCGGCGGTGTAGGACCAAAGCGAGAGCGCTCCCTGCACAAGCACCACTGAATCAATCGGCCGGATCAGATTCTCACCATTGAGGATCGATGAGACAATCACGCAGCCGAAGCTATGCCCCATCAGATGGATCCGCGCGCCGCAGCTCTTCTGCACACTGGCGACAAAACGATTCATTGCTCCTTCGCCAATAGTCCTGGCCCGCTTCTTCATGCTCCAGAACGAGAAAACTCGCAATGCTTTGGTAATACCGCTTGCCCCCAGCGCCCCGCCGTAATCCATTTCAGTCTCAGCGTAGGGATCATTGTCATCACCGGACTCGACTGACAAAGGCATTGGTTCGCCGCCAACTCCCTCGGTCTCCAATCCGATCGCCGAAGCAAGTCGGGCCAGTGCTTTCGGTGTTTCCGGGGAAGGCGGTCGGTCCAGAAGGACGGCCAATTCCGCGCGCGCTTCCGGCGAGCCGCTGAGCGCCTCTGTTATGGCGAAGTTCTCATCGCCCCATGGTTTGCTGGGCCAGTGCATTCCTATCGCCATCGGCCGAATGCCGGACGCGTTCCCGATCACCGCGCCCAGTTGACCGATCCACGCATCGTATTGCGATTCGGCGGCGCGCATGTCGCCCATCCAGCCGTGGCTGCAAAGGAAGACATCCGTCACAGCATCAGATTGGGCCTGATCGAGGAGGCGCTTACTAAACGGATTGCCGTCGGGATCGTCCGCGCGTTCGACGCCTTGAGCATCGAAGGCAATCAATCCATATCGCATGTTGGACAGAGGCGCCGTTCGAAAGGGCATGTCAATCTGTCAAACCGGGCATGATTTCCTCCCGCAGACGCACGGCCGGATCTCCAATCACAACGTAGTTCCGCGCATCGTTCCTTGCCACCCAGCGATTGGCGAACGCTTTCAAAGCCTTCTCGGTTGGTTCCAGCCCGGAAGCCCGCAACTCGTCCTGCGCCGCGCGCTTTTCCAGTAAGTCTTTCGAGAGGATCGACCATCGCGCGTTGAACTGATCGGTCGCGCGTCCTAGCCTATAGCCGTTCATGATTCCGCCGATGACATCTTCAAAACCCTGAATCTGACCCTCTCTCCCCGTGCGGAAAGAGTAGGCGAACGCCCGGTCGATGTGGGCGAGCACGGCCAGCGCTCCGTGCGCGAGAAGCGCCTGCGGCAATCTGGCCAGTTTCGGCAATTGCGATATGGGCTCGGGCACGCCGTTCCTGCGTAAATAAGTGTCGTTCGCCGGCCATCCGCCGCCGTAACACGCAAAGAAAAAGTGAATCATGCCGGCGACGTTGCAGTTGGATTTCGCCAGGTCTTCCGCGGTGAAGTACGCATCGCGCGGGAGTTCATTCAGGCTCCGCCATTCCTGGCAGATGATGGCGCCTTGATTCCTCGCCTGCAGCTCAGGCTGGTTGATCCCGATCGCTTTGCCATGCGAACCGCTGAAGATCAGCGCGGGCGGCTTTTCGCGCGTGAAGAGACCGGCCAGATTGCGTCGGCTCGCCTCTCCTTCGCCGATAAACGCACGGACGGGGAATCCTTGACTCGCGCCGATATCTTTGGACTGGCTCAGCGGAGTGGCCATGCAATCGGCGAACGCCTGCGTGGCCAGTTCGAAATCATGGCGCGGCGCAAACAGCGCCATCTCCCTTGCCGACTGCGCTTCCCCGCTGGTCTCATAGTCGACAACCGCTTTGGCATAGCGCTCAAACTCTTCCACAACGGGAACGCCGTGTTCATCCTCGAACCAGATCCTGCCGACCGCCCATTGGATATCAAGGCTGTATTGAAAATCGAAAGTGATCTCATGCGGAGGGGCCACGATCAGCACGTAATAGGGGAGCCCGAGGCTCGGCTTTACGGGCAGCGTTGGATCGATGGGGGACGGAAATCGCTGCAACCAACTTTCCGCCGTGTCGCTCGTTCCCACATCGGAGAACTGGCGAAATAAATCGGCATTCCTGACTTCAGCGCGGCGATGATCCAGCAGACATTTTAGAGCTCGCTGGATCCGGGCATCGGCGCTGGCCGAAAAAATCACTGCCCAGCCAGTTTGCGATAGTTGGTTCGGATCCCGGATCAGTGACGAAACGCCGCGGATGCCAGTCGCCTTTCTATCCAGCGCCCGGCGCATGCCGGATTCGTCATCTCCGGTTTTGCTGAAATCGGCAATGGATTGCGCGTCCAAACCCGGCAGCGGTAAGCCGGTTTCAGCGGAGACGCCGAAGGGAATCGGCATCTCCTCTTCTTCGATACCTGCCACTTAGCTTGATGTTTCCGAACCCGGATCGGGATAGCCCGGTTGTTCTTCGAATTCATCGTCGGATTCGTCTGTGAGCGGTGCTTGCGGTTCTTCGCTGTCTGGCATGGCTATACCTCCGGTGAATGGTATCTTACGGCGTTCCCCTTTGCAAAGAAAACTTTGGGTCTGTGCGGAGATTTTCGAGCTCCGGGTTCCTCTCGATGGTTTGCTTCGGAAGGCCCTTCACAAGGGCTCGCGTGATCCATTTCAACGCATCATCCCGCTTGCCGAGCAGTTCGTAAGCTTCGCCGACGCGGTACAGAATGTCGGGGTCGTCCTCCTCGAGCGCGGCCGCCTTTCGCAGGAGAGGGATGCTGGCGGTGGCGTCGTCCAAGGCCGCGTAGTACGAGCCTAAATACGAAACAAGGGCGGCATTATCGGGAGTTTTTGTATAGGCCTCCTGCGCCATCGCAATGGCCTTCCGGTAAGTTTCGCGCGCTTCCGCTTTGCCGCCGGGCATGCGGTTGAGCGCCGATGCCAGATTTCCCCAGGTGAGGTAGCGGGAAGGATTGATCCGCAGCGCTTGGCGGTAGACGTCCGCGGCTTCCTGGTTCTTGCCTTCGAACTGGAGGATATTGCCGAGATTGGAGAGAGCGTTGGACGCTGGTTCCACCGCGAGCGATTTTCGATACGCGGCTTCCGCCTGCTCCAGCTGGCCCTGCCGCTGGTAGGACACTCCGAGATTGTTCCAGGCGCGGCCGTTGGCGGGGCTCAGCTTCGCCGCTTGCTCAAATTGCTGCGCCGCTGCGGTGTACCTGCCCGCTTCCAGGTAGAAAAGGCCCAGTTGGTTCAAATAAGGCCAGGCGCCTGGGGCGAAATCGATAGCCTTCTGAATGGCCGGCTCGACCTCGGCAGCTCTGCCTTCCTTGCGGTAGAGATCGGCGAACGCGCTATAGGCATCCGCATTCTTGCCGTTGATCTTCACCGCGGCGTTGAGTTCCTCGGTTGCCGAGTCCGTTTTTCCCTGTTCGGTGTAGATTCTGGCAAGCGTGACATGGGGAGAGACGATCCCGCGGTCGAGTTCGATCGCTCGATTGCAGGCCTGCCGGGCCGGCTCGATGGAGTCAGTGCTGTGCGTGTCCTGATACTTACGCCAATGGGCCCGGCAAAGACCCGCGAAGGCCGACGCCCGTTTCGGATCTTCCTGGGTTGCCTGCTGAAACAACCGGATGGCATTGTCGACGTTCCCGGGCTTGTAATAATGCTCCAGCAGATCCTCGGCCTGTTCCATAGCCGGGCTGGCTCCTTTCGGCCCGGGGCGCCACAGCGAGGATCCGTAGAATGCGGCGCCGCTCGCAATCAGCAATGCCGCCAGCGCCCATGCGCCACGCCATCGCGTTTTGACGCGGGTCGAATGAATGACAGCCGCTCCGGTTGCGTGAGAAAGCGCTGAGATCAGTTCTCCCGCAGTGGAATAACGTTTACCGGGATCCGCTGCCATCGCGGTTTCGATGACGCGGGCCAGAGGCTCCGGCAAGTCCGGACGATCGTCAGGAAGCCGCGGCCACTTCACCTGCTCGTGAGCCGCCTTCAGAGCCAAAACGCTGGTTTCCCGAAACGGGTACCGGCCGGATGCCAGGTAATACAGCAGGACGCCCAGAGAATAGATGTCACTGACTTGCGAAGCCGCTTCCCCGCGCAGGATCTCGGGCGCGATATAGGGCACTGTGCCGCGGACGCCGCTGGCTGAGCCGTGTTCCAGGGTCAATCCAAAGTCCATCAGCAAAATGCGTCCGCCCGACTCCCTCATGACGTTCGACGCCTTGATATCGAGGTGCAGGAGACCCGCGCGATGCACTGCGCTCAGAGCCTGCGCCAGGTCCAGGCCGATTGCGGCTACTTCGCGCGCGGAAAATGCTCCGTGTTGCGCGACGAAGGCTGAAAGCGTCTGCCCGTTGACGAAGTCGCTCCAGAATCCCGGACGGCCGTCGTGCTCTGCGACGCCGTACACCGATACGATGTTGGGGTGGCGGACCTTCGCCATGGCGCGCGCCTCCCGCAGAACTGTGTTCTGATCGCGCGCCGCAAGTTGCTCGGGCAACAACAGCTTCAGCGCGACCTGGCGATCGAGTAGCGTGTCATACGCACGGTACACCTCACCGAAGGATCCGCGGCCGACCCGTTCCAGAAGACGGAACGGACCCCACGCTCGGACTGGCCCGGGATAGTGAACTTCCCCCTGATCCGGCCGCAGTGAAAGGGTAGGTTCGGGCGGCTCTTCCTTCAGCGTCGGATCGTCCTCGGGCATCGAGTCTTACTATTTTAGTCTTGTATGTTACACTTTCCGGCTAAATGTCCGTTTCGGCCTATGCCGATCTTGAAATTCGCATTCAGGGAAAGCGCGAAGGCCTTTATCCGGTCGAAATTACTTTCAACGGCGATCAGGAATTTCCCGTCGGGAGCCTCGACCCGGCCAAGCGGCCTAAAGGAATCGATGGCGACGATCCGAAGCTGGTGGGCGAGAGTCTTTTTAACTGGCTCTTCGATGACGAAAAGCTCAAGATCGCATGGGCCGAGGCTCGCGGACAACAGTCCGCCCGGCGGATTCGGCTGCGCATCGATGAGGACGCAAAGGACCTGCATCCCGAGCCTTGGGAACTTTTGCGGGATCCTGGCGGGGCTGCCGGTCCTCAGGATCTGACTGCCGATTCGCGAACCCCATTCTCGCGATATCTGGCCATCTCTGCCGTTCCGGGCAAACCCGTTTTCGCTCGTCCCGTCAAAGTGCTGGTGGCTGTGGCAGATCCCGCCGAATTGGAGGATCAGGGCTTTTCCGATCTGAAGGGGGAAACGGAGGTCGCAGCGCTCGAGGAGGCGCTAAAGCGGGCAAAGCTGCAAGACCCGTCAAATGGTCCGAGTCTCAAGCTCACCCGGCTCGAAGGCGCCTGCACCCTGGAAGCCCTTCGCCTGGAGCTGAAAAAGGGCTATCACGTCCTCCATTTCATCGGGCATGGCGCGTGGCCCGATATCAGGAAACCCGGATTTCTCTATTTCGCTAAGTACGATTCCAATAAAGAGCTACGACCTGTTACGGCCGAGGAATTTGCCGCTATGGTTCGGCGCCAGATCGACGACGCCGGGCAGGACGAGGACCGCCTCCGCCTCGTCTACCTCTCTACCTGCCAGAGCGCCAAACGGGATCCATTGAATCCCTTTCGCGGCGTTGCGCCCGAGCTTGTGAAGTGCGGCGTACCCGCTGTTGTTGCCATGCAGAATGACGTGGCGACTACCACCGCAATCGAGTTCAGCCGGGCTTTCTATGCGGCGCTCGTGGAACACGGCCAGATCGATCGCGCAATGAATTCCGCGCGCGACGGCCGCCTCACCGCAAAAGATAAGGGCGCGGGAATTCCCGTTTTGTTCATGCGGCTTCGCAACGCGGAATTATTCGGCAAGCGCGGCGTCCTGTCCGGGGGACTTTCGCCGACTGATTGGCAGATTCTTTGCGATCGCATCGCGCGGGGGAAGTGCACCCCCATTCTTGGACCCGGCGTCGCTACCGGCCTGCTCCCCGCGTCGGCGAGTCTCTCAACCTCCCTTGCCGCAAGCAGGAATTATCCGTTCGACGACAAAGAAAACCTCCGTCGCGTCACGCAATTTCTCAGCCGCCTCGGGGATCCGGATTGGCGCGAAGCTCTGCAGGACCGCTTAGCCGCGTCCCTCAATCATTACTTACCTGGAAGGCCGGGTCTTAGCCGGATCTCCGAGCTGAAGCTGGAGCAATGGGTTGAACTGGCGAGTGAATTTGAAACCGAGATTCATCAGCAATTGGCTTCTCTCGGTTTGCCGCTTTACTTAACGACCAACTTCGATCCCTTCCTCTCTCTGGCTCTCAAGGCTCAAAAGAGGGAGGTCCGGGATTTTGCGATTCGCTGGCGTGAACGCGTCGAAGAACCTCCGAATATGGCACAGCCCTCTCCGGAGTCGCCGGTCGTGCTTCACCTTTTTGGACAGGATTCCGACCCCGAGTCCATGGTTTTAACAGAGGACGACCACCTCGACTACCTCACGCGCATGTCGCGGGACCACGACCTCTTGATGCCACGCTCGGTCGAGGCGCTACTGAATAAGAACACTCTTCTGTTTCTCGGCTATAAGCTCGAAGATCTCGATCTCAAGGTGATCCTGCGCGGCCTCCTCAATTACCTCGACGTGAGGAAGTACGACCGGGTGCAACTAGCCGTACAGTTAGAAAACGACCGCGAGAACGAGAACCTCAAGCTGGAATTGCAAAAGTATCTTACGGCTTCACTGCGCCCCTACTTTTCCGCGGACTCCCCCATCGGAATTTACTGGGGCAGCGCCCATCAGTTCATGAACGAACTCTCGAACCAGATGGGGAGGCCGAAAAATGGCTGAACCCTATCCCGGTCCGGTTCCTTTCGATAAAGACAGCAAGGCCTACTTCTTTGGTCGAAGTAAAGAAGCCCGCGACGTATCCTATCTCTTAATAGCCCGCCAGGCGGTCCTTCTCTACGGGCCCGCCGGAGCCGGGGTGACATCGCTGCTCCAGGCCGCGATCCTTCCCCATTTTGAAGACTCCGAAGAACTCAGCGTCCTCCCCACCATCCGCGTCGCGAGCGCCATTAACGAGGGCGGGAATATCTACCTCGCCAACGCGGTTCGCGCTCTCGGAGGAAGCGGTGAGGATCTGGAGGCTGCGATACGCAACGCCCTGAAGGGACGCAATGCTCCCTGGCTGCTGATTATCGATCAGTTCGAAGAAATATTCTCGTTCCACCCCGAATTGCGAGACGATCGGCGTCGTTTCTTTGAGGAACTGCGGAGGTGTTTGGAAGCGATTCCGAAACTGAGCATTTTGCTGGCGATGCGCGAGGAGTATTTGGCCGATATAGACGCGTGCGCGGTCTATTTCCCTGACCGCCTGCGCTCACGCATGCGTCTCGACCGACTGACCATCAGTCAGGCAGTGGAAGCGATCGAAGAGCCAGCCAGGGCAGTAAACAAGCCCTTCGACCCTGGTGTTGCCAAGGCCTTGGCGGACAACCTCTCCCTTACCCACGCCGCCGCCACCCGGCATTCGGAAGCAAGAGGGGCTGAGCCGAGGTTTGTCGAACCGGTTCAGCTGCAGATCGTATGCCAGCATCTGTGGTCTCACCTCAAGCCCGAGGCGACCAAAATCACTGAGGAGGATCGCAAGAATTGCACGGTCGACGATGTTCTTGCCGTGTTCTATAACAACGCAGTCCGAGCCGCAGTCGCCACCGGGATTTCCGAGCGCAAAGTTCGTCAATGGCTCGAGCGAAAACTCATTTCGCCTGCCGGGATTCGCCTTCTTGCGACCACCGACGGAATTACGCAGGCGGCCGCCGAATCGCTTTGCGCCGCTCACATCATCCGGGAAACGGACCGCGACGGGTATTACGAGCTGGCTCACGATCGCATGATCGATCCGATCCGGCAGAGCAACTTCACATGGCTGACTACCGTTTATCGCAATCCGGTTGCCCCCATCATCGCCGCTGGCCGCAAGGACATGCTGCTCGATGGCAATCAATTAGAGGAAGCCAGGAAATACCGCGATCAAAACCCCCAGGAGCTGACCGAAGAGGAAAATGATTTCCTCGAAAAGAGTATCGAACAGGTGGAGCGCTTCCGAAGGGAGCGCGAGCGGGAGCGGCGAAGGCGGCGCAATCTCACCCTTGCGGCATTTGTAGTGCTCCTCGTTGTGGCGGCGTTGTCCCTGCTGGCCGCCGCCAGGGCGCGCGAGACCTTGATCGTTCAATTAGCGCAGACCGCCATCCGCCTTTCGCACGAGCAACCCGATGCCGCGGCGCTCGTCGCGCTCCAGGCGGAACATGAATCGCCCTGGATCCCGATCCTGGGCACACGCGCGAAAAACGCTGTGACCAGCGCACTCCTGGCCGCCACTCTGGATCACGACGCGCGCTACATCACCACCGTTCAGGAGCCGGAAGACCAACCGCCGGTGGACTGCCTTTGGTTCGACAGGGCGAGTCTCCAGGTTGCCCGCGGCAAAGACAAGTCGCGCGCTGAAGTGGATTGGTCAAAGCGGTCTCTTTCTCCCCGCTCCGCGAGACACGGGAGCCTTCCATCTCGATGCGCCAAGGAGGCTCTTGGGATATTTCCTCGTCAGGACCTGCCTCTCGGCTGGTCGGCTGTAGTCAACGGCGATCAGCTTGAAATCACGGATTCATCGGCCCGTCCGCCGGCTCACTGGCGCCGTCCGGTTGGAGGACATCTCCGCAGGATTGCCATCGATCCCATTTACCAACGCGTTGCGTGGGTTCTGGATAATCGGCACGACCTTTATGTCGCCGACCTGCGCACCGGCCAGACCTACGAGCTTCACTACGGTGATCTGCCGCCACTGGCGATACGCTTCAGTCCTGATGGCAACATCCTTGCTGCGGGCGGAAGGGACTCGCTCATTCGTCTCTGGTATTTTGGCGCGCATCAGCCCGAGAAGAGCGGTCTGGAATATCCGTTCCCCTCCCGTCCGTTGGCTGGCCACAGCGACACAATTCTGGACCTTGAGTTTTCGCCCGACAGCGCCACCTTCTTATCCGCCGCCGCCGATAACCTGATCATCAGGTGGCGTGTTCTTGGCGATCTCTTCTTGCCTCCTCAGAAGAAAGACCCGGAAGCCTTCATCCCTGGAAAGCTGTTTGCCACGCTGACTGGCGGTCCCCCGCGTCAACTTGAGATTACCGAAGCCGGCCAGAAGACAACGGTCGATCTGAAGCAGATCAAGCGTTCTCCCAGGTTTCTCGCCTTGTCACCTGAAGGCGCCCACGTTGCCATCGGCTTCGGCGGGGGAGGCTTTGCTGTTGCCGATCTGCGCTCCGGCCGCACTATCGAGAATCCTTCCGCAGAGCCGGAACTACAAATCCTTGCCGTCAATTCGGGCGGCAAACTCATTGCTGCGGCGGACCAATCCGCGGACCCGGCAGAGATCCTGGTTTGGGACATCCAAAACAATTCTCGCCCTAAGTACAGCTGGAGGACCGGGACGGGTACAATTCAGAGCCTTGCCTTCCATCCTGGGGACTCGCTGCTTGCTTCCGGGGACGATCGGAATGGCATTCACTTCTGGAGGCTCACCTCGCAAGGCTCTTGCTGTCAGGAAGAAAGGCCGCCACTCGCCTTAAGCAGGACTCCATTCGCTCTTGCCTTCAGCCCGGACGGGAAATGGATTGCCGCACTGGACGAGTTGAACGAAGTGAAAATTTGGGACGTCGCCACCCGCAGCCCACTGGGAGGGTATCTGCAATTGCCGGGAGATCCAAGCGCGATCGCCTTTGCTCCGGACGGAAAGTCCTTTCACGTTCTCATGAATGGCGTGCATGAACTTGCGGTGAACTGGACTGTAGCTACCGATAATCCCAGTGCATTTAACGGCGCCGCATGCGCGCTGCTGCCGCCAGATCTTTACGCGCGACGCCTGATCCCCGTCTTCTCCGTATCAAACTGGAGGCCTCCTTGTTAGAGCAGGCGCCCGGAGATAAGTCCGCCATTCTCTCAATCAGTTCTTAGTCAATTACTTGATGTTGTTGTCATCGAGGAGCTTGGCGACGGTAGTGGATTCACCGTTGACGTCCCTTATGTTCAATGGTCTGAGACACTTTCGGTCATTTGTACTAAGGGTCCGCAAGTAATCGACAAAATCGTTGTGTGTCCGGTTCTGCGTCACCCAGTTATTCCATTTCGCGGTATCGATCCTGCAGATATCAGTCATCTGTTGGGCGTTATGGGCCGAGAGTTTCTTATGGACATCCAAAAGCTTAATGTCACTGTCGGCCATATCGGCTGCCCACAAGCACAGGCCACCGAGAAACAGAATGCCCGAAATGAGTGCCTTCATAGCTGTCAATAGTCTCACGAAATCTTCTGGCTATCAAGACAAAAACTTTGGCCGTCAGCCCCGCTAGCAGCACCTAAGGGATTTCTCGAAGGGTGGCTCTTGGAAGTCACTAAACGGATCACGGCCGAGAACCCGGCGTGGGGACCGACGGGATCCGTGGCGAAATTCAGAGCCCCTTGGTGCATTTCGAAGGCCGCCAGCAACTGTACAGCGCTGGGAAAGGATGACCCCATTTCAGGCGTGCTGAAGTGGTTATCTTGGGCGCCGATCTCACGGCATCCGGGGGGTAATACAGGGCAAGGATACGGCAGCTATAGTGGACATGGCGGATCTAGGGACGCAGGAGCATCGGTACGTCGCTGATTCCACGACATGCAAGTGCTTCCGACTTTTACTCTGAAGGATCGCCTGCCGCTGCACCGGATTGCCAAAATGAAACGATACCTAATCCCGATCCTGGCGCTGGCGGCCGCGGCCGCCGCCCAGACAACCGAAAGCGCGGCCGATCTCGCCGCGCGCTACCTGCCGGAGTTGATTCGCATAGACTCGACTAATCCGCCGGGCAATGAGACCAGGGTGGCGCGCTGGCTGAAGGAGGTCGCTGACCGCGAGGGCATTCCGGCCGACTTGGTTGGCGACAATCCGCAACGCCTGAACTTCATCGCCCGGCTGAAGGGGGCGGGCAAGACGCGCCCGCTGCTGCTGATGGCTCACAGCGACGTGGTGCCTGCCGACCGCTCGCAGTGGTCCGTCGATCCTTTTGCGGCCATCGAAAAGAGCGGCTACCTTTTCGGCCGCGGCGCGGAGGACGACAAGAGCCTGCTGGCCGCGGAGCTGGCGGTGATGGTGGATCTGCACCGGCGAAACGCGGCGCTCGATCGCGACGTGATCCTGCTCTCGGAGTCCGATGAAGAGGCTGGGTCCAGCGGAATCCAGTGGATCGTGGCGCATGCCTGGTCGAAGATCGATGCCGAGTTCGCGCTCAACGAATATTCGTATATCCTGCCCACGGCGTCCGGCGTGCCGGTCTTCCAGATTCAGACCGCGGAGAAGGTGCCCACGCGCTTCAAGATGACAGCGCGGGGAACGGCGGGCCACGGGTCGCTGCCGCGGGACGATAATCCGGTGGTACACTTGGCGCGCGCCATCGTGCGGCTGAATGAGGCCGACGAGCCGGTAGCGCTCAACGCCACCAGCCGCGCCTACTTTAAGGCTATGAGCCAACTGCCCGATTACGCGTGGCTCGGGCCGCTGATCCCCAGGCTGGAAAACCCAGCGACCGCATCGGCCACCGCGGCCGAAATTCGCAAGCGCGATCCGGAGATCGACGCCATGCTGCATACGACCGTCTCGGCCACGATGCTGAGCGCCGGAACCAAGATCAACGTGATTCCCAATGCTGCGGAAGCGCAGGTGGACGCCCGCCGCCTGCCAACAGAGACGCAGGAGGAAGTCTTCGCGCGCTTCCGGAAAATCATTGGCGACCCGGCCGTGACGATCGACGTGCCGTCGGGCGGTGAGCAGCGGAATCCGTCGACGGAGCCGAGCTCGTTGACATCGGCGCTATACGTGGCGATGGAGAGAGTGTTTCACGAAGCCGCGCCGAATGCCCTCGTAGTGCCCTTCCTCATGCGCGGCACGACTGACGGCGCATATCTCCGCGCGAAGGGCATGGCCGTCTACGGCGTGCCGCTCTTCCGCAAAGATGGCGAGCTTCGGATGCACGGCAACGACGAACGGATTTCGCTCGAGAATTTGCGCGCGGGGACGGAGCTGTTGCGCAGGATCGTGCTGCGGGTTGCAGCGCCTTAAGCTCTCGGGCTTCAACCGTTAACCCACCTCTTCGTTCGCGCGGCGGAGCAGGGCGCGCATCCAGGTGATACTGTACGTGTCCGCGAGGCGATGGCCCGGATCGTTTACGAGCTGCGGGTAATGATCCGGGATCAGCGAGGCCGTGCACTTCACCTTCCTGAATGCTTTCATGATTTGGTACATATCCTGGTAGCCGTCGTCCTGAAACGTCTCATGAAAGCGCGGAAGCGGAGAACTGACATTGCGAAAGTGGACGGCAAAGATCTTGCCGCGGGCGCCGAAATCGTCAATGATCCCGAAAACGTCCTTGCCCATCTTGTCGCCTCCCTCTGACCAGGTCCCAACGCAGAAGGTCAACCCCCAATACGGACTGTGCCCGGCAACTTCATCCGCTCGTTTATAGCCGTTATAGTCTACGAATATCTTTGCGACGCCATTCATCATGGCTGAGGCGGCCGTTGGTGGATCGTCAGGATGCAGTGCGAGCCGCACATCAGCCTTTTCCGCGACCGGCAGCACGGCTTTGATGAAGTACGTGTAGTTGGCCCATATGTCATCGGCCGTATAGACCCGGTCGTACATCTGTTTTTCGACTTCCTTGTGAAAGTCGTTCACGTCGTACTCCCGAACCTTATAACCGCGCTCCGTTACGATCTCTTTCGTCGTATAGGTGTTGCCAGGATGGAAATCGATCTTCGTGCAGTAGACGCCGAGCTGGCCAAGAGCGCGGACAAACGATTGAAATTTTTCGATGTCTTCATCGCGCCCCGGCTGGCCCAGCTGGATTTTCTTAGAGCGATAGTGGTCGATGATGCCCTGATGGATCTTGATGCCGTTGGCCGCCAGCCGGTCCTGCGTATTCTTGATCAGCGCAAAGTCCGCGTCGAGCGGAAACTGCACGTGGACCCAGCGTATTCCGATCTGCTGAAGAAAAAGGAACTGGTCGTCGCTCGCACGGGCGTCAACCATCGTCGCGATTTTGGTGTTGTTCGGGTCGTACTCGCCGATGCGCGCGGCTCCTCTGGCCTGGGAACGCGGCGCGGGTATGACCTGGGCCGCCACGGCAGTAAGGGGAAGCTTGAGAAAATCCCGGCGGCCCGCCGGCGCGCCGCCCTTGCGCTTTGCATGATTGCTCTTCATAAAATCTCTCCCGTAGTTCGGTCAACGCCACCCTGCTGGACGAATTAAACTCCGTTTGAGCAGCCCAGGCTCCCGCCCTCGATCCGCAATTCGGAAGCTCGTTCTCCCAAAGCCGAGCGTTGTTCACTCTACACCCCGAGCGGCTGAGTGGTATTGCTGTTAATTGGAATCCAGCGAACTTCTGATCCAGGCCCAACGCTTGCAGGCCCTCGCTTAGGCGGGACTTGCCTACACGACCAATCCATACGATCTCGAGCGATATCAGGAGATACGAGCAATCAGTGTCCGGCTCCTTCAGGAACTTACGGACGAGCCTATGGAAAAGATCATTCGAGCCTTCGCCTCCGAAGACGGGTATCAAACACCGAAGGTTGACATCCGGGCAGTGGTGATTCGAGACGGCCCGGAGGTTTTGCTGGTCAGAGAGAAGATTGACAACGGGCGATGGACTCTTCCGGGTGGATGGGCTGATATCGGCTACACCCCTTTCGAGGTTGCGGCGAAAGAAGTATATGAAGAGACGGGCCTCATCGCGCGCCCTGTGCGTCTGCTCGCGCTATTCGATAAGCGGAAGCACCCACACCCGCCTCAGCCCTGGTACGTATATAAGGCTTTCATCCAATGCGAGGGGTCGGGCGGCTCACTCCTCCTGGACACGCCGGAAACGGCTGGTGCACGTTGGTTCCGATACGACGAACTGCCGTATCAGGATCTGTCAACCGATCGTACGACGCCATCTCAATTGGAGGCGGTCTTAAGACTGGCTTCAGATTCGTTTTCAGCGACGGTTTGCGACTGATCACCGCTGGCGCAGATCGGGCCGTTTCCCGCGACGCTTGCTGTGGTTTGCGCAAATGGCGCGTGATCCATCCGATCAAGCGAACCTAAGCGCCAGTCGCCGATCATAGCCCGCGACTCTCTGTTCGGATCACCGATGCCATCGAGGTTACGGGCGGGCGTTGGCGGAAGCCTTTGTGAAAGTCCGATTGGCTCGTGAGCCTATCCTACGAATGCTAGGAATCGACGCGGATTGTCCACCAGGATACCGCGCAGTGTCTTCTCGTCCACGCCCGCATCCCGCAGCTTGGGAGCCCAGACGGTGAGGGTCTTTCCGTAGCCCGCGCCGCCGTTCCGCTTGAGCTGGGCGGCAGCGGCAAGGTCCGACGAAAACAGCAGGTTCGCCGCATATCCTGCTTCGATCAGCGCCAGGACCATCGGCGCCTGCTGCGCATCTCCGGCTCCGCCCTGCCGGTCGAAGCCGATGAAGGCGCCGCGTTTGCAGATGGATTTATGCACCTCGACTTTGGGATCCACCAGATTGCCGAGATGTCCAATTGCCACCCGGGCGGGGGCAGCGCCGGCCTTTTCGAGAATGTCGAGCTGCTCGATGGCCGACTTCCCCGGGATGCCAGTGTGCGTGAAGATCGGAAGGCGGGTTGTGACATGCGCCTTACCAGCGGCACGAAAGACTTTGCGCTCGGTGTCCGTAATCTCGCCCCAGCTTCCGATTTCGCCGATGGCGCCGACGGCCTCGGTGCGCGCCTGCCGTATCAGTTCGTTTGCGATCTGCTCCTCGCTCCAAAATGCGATTTCGGCCGGGTAGAACGGCTGCGCATAATAGCCGCAGCTCGCTACAATCGGCATGCCCGACTTCGCCGAGAGCCGCTTCAGGAAGCCCAGATTACGGCCCATGTCGGGATGGCCGCCATCCACGATGCAACCCACGCCATCTCTTGACGCGGCTGACATCTCCTCCGCCATCACGTCGAGGTCATCCATGAAGAATCCCGGCGGGCGGGGTTGTGCGGGCGGAGCCTCCTGTCCGCGTGCCAGGGCCGTCCACCTGGGCATGAAATCGACGTCGAGCGAGAGGTGCTCGTGGAACAGTGTGGCGCCGACGATGGATTCCGGCGCAACATCTTTCAAGACCGTCCGGATGATCGGCGCTTTTCGAAAGTTGGGCCGGCGCGCAGCGGCCAGCTAACAGGCCTGCTGCGCATCCCAGGATCTCACGGCGCGAGATCATTGTCATAGCTTATAGCGCTCCGAGAGAAATCCGTTCGGTTGCCTGTGCCAACATTCGAGCGGTTTGTCCACGATTCGTACAAACCAGGACCGCGTTCCAAGCAAGACTCGCGCACGCGGTCCAGATACAACATTCTCGGAAGCGCCGATACAACGGATTGGGATTGAAAAATTAACTTCCCAACCTGGTCAAACGCTTAAGAGCTGAAAAAGGATTAAGATAGCAAGCCATGGGCGTGCGGCTTGTTGGCATCCTCATAATAATGGCCATTTCGGCGAGCGCCGCCGACGTGACGTTCTCTCGTGACGTGACGCCGATCTTTCAGGAGAAATGCCAGAACTGTCATCGCGCCGGGCAGATGGCGCCGATGTCTCTCGTGACTTATCAGGAGACGCGGCCGTGGGCGAAGGCGATTCGCGAGAGAGTGGCGATGCGACAGATGCCGCCGTGGCATCTCGATAAGACCGTCGGGATCCAGCATTTTCAGAACGACCTTTCTCTGACGGAAGAACAGATCTCGGTCATCGAGCGCTGGGTCGATGCCGGCGCGCCGCCGGGCGATCCGAAGGATATGCCTCCGGCGAAACAATGGCCGACTGACGATGGCTGGCAGCTTTCGAAGCAGTTCGGGGAGCCGGATCTCATCATTAAGTCCCAGCCGTATACGATGCCCGCTCATGGGCAGGACCAGTGGTTCAGGCCGCTGACGCAGATCCCGCTGACGGAAGCGCGTTGGGTGCGGGCGGTCGAGATGCGCCCGGCGAGCGCGGCGGGACGGAAGATCACGCATCATGCGCTGGCGTACCTGCAACAGGAAGAGCCCGGCAGCAACGCGGGCATTCAGACGCAGGGACTCCTGATGGAGTGGGCCGTGAACAAGAACTTCGATATCTACCGTCCGAACACAGGGAAGCTCCTGCGGCCGGGCGCGCGTATCTGGTGGGAGATGCATTATCACGCGGTCGGGGAGCAGATCACAGATCACGTGGAGTTAGCCGTCTACTTCTATCCGAAGGACCAGACGCCGAAATATCGAACGATCCTGACGGCCTTTCCCGCAACTCCGGGCAACGCGGGTTTTGGCGAACTGGACATTCCACCGAATTCGGTCACGCAGTCCGAGGGCTATCAGGTGTTGCGGGCGCCGGCGCGGCTCGAGAATTTCCAGCCTCACATGCATCTGAGGGGCAAGGCGATGCTGCTGGAGGCGATTCTGCCGGACGGGACGAAGCGGACGCTGAGCTACGTCGATCACTTCAACTTCAACTGGATGACGAACTACATCTATGCGGACGACGCGGCGCCGGTGCTGCCGAAAGGAACGCTGATTCACGCGGTGGCGTGGCACGACAACACAGCCAATAACCCGAACAATCCCGATCCGAACCAGTGGGTGGGGTGGGGCGATCGCACGGTGGATGAGATGGCGCACGCGTGGGTCAACGTGACGTATATCAGTGACGAGGACTACGCGGCTTGGCTCGCGTCACACAGATAGTTGCCGCGTTGATGCTGACGGGCGCGGGGATTGCGCAGCAGTACGCGCCGACGGGGCCGGTCCACGACTCGGGGCAAGGTGTGACGCCGGCGTTTGAGGGGTGGTTCCGGAACCCGGACGGAACGTACTGCATTCTGTTCGGCTACTTCAACCGCAATCAGAAGCAAGAGCTGGATGTGCCGGTGGGGGCGGAGAACCGGATCGAGCCGGGTGGGCCGGATCAGGGACAGCCGACGCACTTTCTTCCGAAGCGGCAGTGGGGCGTCTTTACGGTGACCGCACCTAAGGATTTCGGGACGCGAAAGCTGTCGTGGACGCTTACGGCGAATGGCAAGACTACGTCGATTCCGGCGAATCTCGATCCCTTGTGGGAGCTGTCGCCCCTGGTGGACGCCACGGGGAACACGCCGCCGTTTGTGGCGTTTGACGCGGCCGGGCCATTCACGCAGGGGCCGCGCGGGCAGAGCGGGTTTCTAAGAGCTGATGTGGGGCACGCCACGGCGCTGACGGTCTGGGTGGCAGATGACGCGAACGTCGTTCCGGGCGCGACGGCGCCGAAGTCTCCGGCAGTGACCGTTTCGTTGAGCAAGTTTCGCGGGCCCGGAATGGTCACCTTCGAGAACGCGCGACCGGTGGTGGAGCGAAGCGAGTTCGAAGGGCCGGCAAAAACCGTGTTCCGAGGCAAGGCGACCACCGCAGCAACGTTCAGCGAGCCGGGCGAGTATGTGCTGCGCGTGCAGGCGAATGACTGGTCGGGCGAAGGCGGACGCGGATTTCAATGCTGCTGGTCGAATGGATGGATCAAGGTTACGGCCCGGAAATCGAACGAGCCATGAATGTCGCAGCCGGCCTGACACGTTCCCTCATGAGTCTGGCCGTGTTGCTTGTACTTTCCGCCAACGCTGTACTAAAATTCGCTCCATCCCTGTTCAAGGAGAAGTCTCAAAATGGGTAGCCTGAGCCGCCACAAGACGATTGCAATCTGCTCTGTTGTCGCGGGTCTGACGAGCATGGCGTGGCCTTCGCGGGGCCAGTGGCGTCCGAAGGATACCGAATGGCCCACTTACACCGCCGATCTGGCGGGCAGCAAGTACCGCCCGCTCGACCAGATCAATGCGTCCAACTTTAACAAGCTGGAGATTGCCTGGCGGTTCAAAACCGACAATCTGGGCACGCGCCCCGAGTACAAACTCGAAGGCACTCCGCTGATGATAAATGGCGTCATTTATGCGACCGCCGGAACTCGCCGCGCAGTTGTTGCGCTCGACGCCAAAACCGGAGAGATGATCTGGATTCACAGCGTACGCGAGGGGCTGCGGGCGGCTATTTCTCCCCGCCAGCTTTCCGGCCGCGGTCTGGCTTTCTGGAGCGACGGCAAAGGTGATGACCGCGTCATCTACGTCAGCACGGGCTATCGCCTGATCGAACTGAATGCGCACACCGGCCAAACGATACAACCCTTCGGCAAGGACGGGGCGATCGATCTCAAAGCCGGCATGGTGACCGGCGCAGGCCAGCAGATTGACCTCGAAAAGGGCGAGGCCGGTCTACATTCCGCGCCTACGGTGGTCAATGACGTGGTGATCGTCGGCTCGGCATTTAAGGAAGGCATGACGGTTCCCACGCACAACAACACAAAGGGGCTGGTCCGTGCTTACGATGTGAAGACCGGCAAACCGTTGTGGACCTTCCACACCATTCCCAGGCCCGGCGAATTCGGCAACGACACTTGGGAGAACGGCTCCTGGGAGACCAACGGAAACACAGGCGTGTGGACCCAGATTACGGTCGATGCGCAACTGGGCCTGGTTTACCTGCCAGTGGAATCGCCGACCTCTGATTTCTACGGTGGAGAACGGCCGGGCAACAACCTTTTCGGGGAAAGCCTCGTCGCTGTCGATCTCAAGACCGGCCAACGAAAATGGCACTACCAGATCGTGCATCACCCGATCTGGGATTACGATCTCTCCTCGGCGCCTTTATTGATGGATATCAACGTGGGCGGCAAGCCCGTCAAGGCAGTGGCTCTACCTACTAAAGAATCGTTTCTTTATGTGTTCGATCGTGTAACCGGAAAACCGGTGTGGCCCATTGAAGAACGTCCCGTGCCACAGAGCGACGTGCCTGGCGAAAAGAGTTCTCCCACCCAACCGTTTCCGACGAAGCCGCCTCCGTACGCCCGCGCATGGCTGAAGGTTCCGGACGATCTGATCGACTTCACGCCCGAGATGCGCGCGGAAGCGATCGAACGCATCAAGCACCATCGTGTGGAAGGAATGTTTACTCCGCCGGTTGTCGGTGATCCCGCCAAGTGGCTCGGCGGGATCAGCATGGGCAATGCCACCGGCGGGACGAACTGGGCAGGCGGTGGGTTCGATCCCGAAACCCACACGGTCTATGTACAGGCGGCCAACTCATTCGTCTCATCGGTGTCACTGCGTAAATCGCCCGAAGGTTTCTCGGACATCCGCTACGTCGCCGGCCGCGAGGACCAGCCATTCCGCGTGATGGAAGGGCCGGGTTTTGGTTCGGCGGCTGACGCTCCGCAACCGGGCCGTCGCGGCGTGGCGGCGGCCGCGGCGGCCCCTACGGCAACCGGCGGCGGCCGCGGCGCGCCGGGACCGGCGGCGGCTGCTGCGGCGGCCGGCGCTTTGCTTGTCCAGGGGCTGCCTATAGTGAAGCCTCCCTACGGCGTGCTTTCGGCGATCGATCTCGATAAGGGCGATCTGAAGTGGCAGGTACCCTACGGCGAAACGCCCGACAATGTCCGCCTGCATCCCGCGCTCAAAGGGAAAGACATCCCCAACACCGGAATGAATGGCTACAACGGCTGCGGGGTGCTGGTCACCAAAACGCTCGTGATCATCGGCGACACGCAGGTGACGTCGGTAACTCATCCCCGTGGCGCCATGATGCGCGCATACGACAAGGCCACCGGTAAGGAGGTCGGCGCCGTCTGGATGCCTGCTCCGGTGAGCGGGTCTCCCATGACCTACATGTGGCAGGGCAAGCAGTACATCATCATCGCGGTCAGCGGGGGAAACTACTCCGGAGAGTATCTTGCATACGCCCTGCCCGATGCGGAGTGAGAGCTGACGCTGTGGGACAGATGAAGACTTGGGTTGTACTCGCGACGCTGATCGGATTTGTGGAAATCGGAGCATCGCAGAATCAGCGTTCGGTTTGGGACGGAGTCTTCACCGCTGATCAGGCTACGCGAGGCCAGGCGCGATACAGAGAAATCTGCGCATCGTGTCATGGGGAAATGCTGGAGGGTGGAGAGTCGGCGCCGCCTCTCGCCGGCGGCGCGTTCCTTGCCAACTGGAACACGCTGAGCGTAGGCGATCTGTTCGATCGTACCCGCAGCACCATGCCGCAAAACAAACCAGGAAGCCTGAACCGCGAAGCCAACGCCGAAATTCTGGCCTATATTCTCAGCGCAAACCAGTTTCCCGCAGGCAAGGCGCCCCTGCCGCAGGCCAGCGAGGTTTTGAAAGAGATTCGGATCGAGGCCATCAAACCCGACCCGAAGCGCTGACTCGTCCTGCGAACGGCGCTGTCCGCCTTATTGTCCGCGCAGCAGGAGCGCGAAAATCAATGCGTGCGATACCAGCAGGGGCGGTACGATCGCCGTAACAATATAGAACGCTGCGCCCAGGGATCCTGGCTCCAACCGGACTCGCGCGCCTTTGTAGAACGCAAACAATAAATCAGTTGTGCCCCAAATATTGAATACCCACACCGCCGGCATGGCCCAGGCAGCCGTCTCGGCCATCGCTACGGTGGCAATGATCGCGAGGATTCCCGCGAGGAAGTCGCCGTAGCCCGCAGGCGCGGCCCACGTTTTCGGCAGTGACTCGGAAACAACCCCGGGCACAAGAAAACTGATCCCAATAAAACGCAGAAACATGTGCGGCATCACCAACCAGATCAGCGCGTGCCGGCCATCGCCGGCGCGAAGCCACGGCCATGCGAGAACTACGGCAATTACAGTTGAGCTGACGAGGCTCATCAGGATACTGAGTCCGAAGGCCGCACGAGCGTTCACTCGCCGCCCCCCGGCCTTGACACTTCAGCTTCGCGCGCTCGTTTTCCGAGTGTTTCGGGCATTGAAAGGGCCGAGCGCCTGCGTCCATCGAAGGTGGTGAGCGGAGTCACTTCCGTCTCCATCCGAGACCAAACGGGAAGGCTCATAATCAGATCGTCTAGTTCTTGCGCCGACTCGGCCGTTACAATCAGCGCCAGCGCAAAGGCGCCGATCATAGGTCCGCCTGACAGGATTTTTTTATCTTTTTGCAGTTTCTCGCATTGCTCAAGAGTAGGTAGGACGATCTCTTTAATAAACTTAATCCCATCATCCGGGCTCATTGGACGAGCCGAACTGCTCAGCCGCATTTGCACGAGGTATTCCATCAGATCTCCTTCACATTACTGATATGGCCTTCATTGCACGGAGCGTCGAAATCACCGTAAAAACTTCAGCAACGGCGGGTAGAAAAGCTCCGGGACTTCCAGGTGAGGAACGTGTCCGGCATTCGGGATGATTACCAGTTCCGCGCCGGGGATGGTGTCTGCAATGTGTTTGGCGTGCTGCGGAAAATCCTGTCCATCCTTTTCGCCGCCGATCACCAGAGTTTTTTCTTTGATCTTCTGCCAGTCGTACACGACGGGATCCAGATACAGCATCTGCTGATAAATGGAGCGCACCATTGCCAGGCGCGGCCAGTCGCCGCTCAACGTCGGCGCGTACAGGATTCGGATGTACTTTTCGTACTCGGGTTTCCATGCGCCGGGCGAGGGGAAATAACGGTGGATATTAGCGTAGAATGCCTGCCAGCGTTGGTCATTCGTCTGTGCCATCGCAGCTTTGTAGGCGTCTTCGGCGCTGTGCCACCGCTGCTCATAGCGCAGATCGGTTAGCCCGATCGGGTCGTAAATCACCGCACGCTCGGTGATATCGGGGAACGATGCCGCAAAGCGCGCGGCCAACATACCTCCCATGGAGTGACCGATGATCGTCACTTTCGCTATGCCGAGCGACTCCAGAAGTCGGCGGGTGTTCAGCGCCATGTCATGAAAGTTGTACGGAATGATCGGCTTCGAGGACCGGCCGAAGCCGATCTGGTCCGGCACGACGACCCGAAATCCCTCTTTGCGTAATACTTCGATCGGACCGGCAAAATAAAATCCGCCGAAGTTCATCCCATGAAAGAGCACAACCGTGCGGCCGTTGGGCTGCCCGGCGGCAGGCACGTCCATGTACGCCATGCGCACGTCCTGACCGTAGAGCGTCAGCGGAAAATAAGCGACCGCGTATGGGTACTCGACGTCCTCGTACGTGATGCTGCCCGGTTTGATGTCTGTTGGAGCTTTGGGCAGCGCTTCACGTTGCGCGTACGCCGTAGTCAGGAGACAGAGAAATACACAAACCGCTCGCATGCGTAAAGGCCTCCGTGGAGCCATCATACGCGGACTCTCGGCAAATTTGGACGGCAAGCAGGATCTTCCGGCGTTAACGCCCCTGCCGCTGCGGCGACGCTCGCACCGCGCGTTGGAACGCCCACTCGCGAATATGGCTGATCTGCTCTTTCATCGTTCGCGACAGAGGTACCATTTTCACGGCCACGGCAACCAGATCGTCCCCGGTCAAAGGCTGATTGGCAAGCAGCGCCCTCGTCGCTGCAGACACCACGCATTGCTCTATCTCCGCTCCCGTCCATCCCGCAGTGAACTGTGTCAGCTTGGCCAGGTCCAGGCCCGAAGGATCGAAGCCGCGCCGGCTCAGATGAATCCGGAAAATCTCGATCTGCTCGTCCTGCTGCGGCAGGTCAACGAAGAAAACTTCATCAAATCGCCCTTTCCGAATCATTTCCGCCGGTAGGAGATCAATTCTGTTAGCCGTCGCCGCGACGAAAAGCCCTCGCGCTTTCTCCTGCATCCAGGTGAGGAAAAACGCAAAAATTCGCCCCTGCTCGCCGCTCGATTCGGTGGACGTAATGCCCATCTCGATTTCGTCGAACCAGAGCACCCCGGGAGCCAGATCTTCCATCATCCGGCAGGCCGCCACAAACGCTCCTTCCGGTTTGCCGTGACGGCCGGAGAAAATCTCGATCATGTCGACCCGGTAAAGCGGCAATTGAAACTGCGACGCGATCGCCTTGACGCAGAGGCTCTTTCCGCAGCCTGGAATCCCCATAATCAGCAACCCTTTCGGGACGAGTTCCGCCTGCAGGGTTTCGCGCTGGTGAAAAAGCCGGCCGCGCTCCAACAACCAGCCCTTTAGTCCCTCGAGGCCCCCAACTTCGCCGAGTTCGGTTCCGCTGGCGATGAACTGGATAACGCCACTGCGGTTCACCAGCAGCCGCTTTTCTTCGAGGACGGCCGCGAGACACTCTGGTCGCAGGCTCTCACCCAGGGCGCCGCCCTGCGCGGCGATGCCGCGGCGCAACGCGTAGCGCGCCTCATCGAGCGTCAAACCCTGCAACATCGTTGCGAGCTGGTTAAGAGAAGACTCGTTCAGGCCTGCTGTACCGTTTTCTTCGCGAAGAAGCTCGACGAGCTCAACCCTATCCGGCCGACGCAGCTCCACGAAGACCACGCTGCGTTCCAGTTCCTCCGGAATAAACCGTACGGGCGAGCCTATCACCACGAACTTCCCCTTGCCAGAACAACTCAGGTGAACATCCCTCAGCCGGCGACGGATCTCGGGCGATTCTCGCAGGGGTTCGTGAAAATCTTTCAGATGAAAAATGCCCGTGCCCGGATGAGCGACGATGAAGTCCAGCACGGCGCGCGGGCCTTTCCTACCATCCTCGACGGCAGCGCCGTCACGCCAGAGCCCTTCTGTGAGGCTCCAGGTCCAAACCGGCGCATCACCGCCGGCTTCGCGCAGGACGTTCCCGACTCGCTCCTCTTCGGTGGATTGAATATAAGTCAGCGGCCGACCGGAAGCGAAAATCTCAGCGATTGCTTTGGCGGCGCGACTCTCAGCGGGCATACTGGCTTCCGAACGTCATTTGGAGTGCCGGAGAACTGATTATTTTGGACAGTTTGTCCTTTGTCGAAATGCGCGCCATACAAAAGCATCATTGCATCCCCGGATGCTGTATTCGCATCCAACGCCCCGAGCCGCGAACTCGAGGGAGCGGCTTCAGAATCGGACAACTAAAATTCCTGTTGACGCGCTTCCGTGCGTACGATCTGCCGCCGCTTTAGCCAGGAAGCGACCCACCAACCCAATCCCGCCAGAGCGACCGCGATCATCAGGTAGCGCATAAGGCTTGCCGCGAATGCTGCATTCCATTCGGGCCACTCCACTCGATACTGGCTGAGGCGATTGGCGCGTTCCAGCATCCAATGCCAGCCCGTGTGCGCAGCCAGCGCCGAAAGGATGATCACCCCCATGCGCTCGGCCACCACGAAGCGGAAGAGCAGTTCCAGCAGCGGGATCATCAGCAGCAGCACCAGAAGCTGTCCCAGTTCCACCCCGATGTTGAAGGCGACCAGCGAGGCTGCCAGGTGCGAGCCGGCGAACTGCAGACTCTGGCGCAATGCGAAAGAGAAGCCAAATCCGTGGACGAGCCCGAAGCCAAAACTCAGCATCCAACGATGCTGAATCGTCCTCCCGCCCACGATATTCTCCAGCGCCATGTATACGATCGAGATTGCGATCAGCAATTCGATCAACGGCGGGAACCATAACGCGCTCGGCCCGAGGTCGTAAGCCGAAGCGATCAACGTGATCGAGTGCGCGACCGTGAATGAGGTCACGACCGGGATCAGCGCGCGGAAACGGCGGAGCGGGATCACCAGGCAGAACAGGAACAGCAGATGATCCGTTCCATCGAGAATATGGAAGAAGCCCAGTTCGATGAAGGTTGCGGCCGCCTGGTACCAGTGCGGGTCCAGACGGATCAGGCCCGGATCGCCCGTAAATTCGAGGGCACGCACTTCCCCGCCCGGCGGAACGAACCGGACGACGGTAACCACGCGAACACCGAGGCGCGCCAGCGCCGTGTGGATGGAGAATCTCGACCGTTCGCTGCGGAGGGGGTACTTGAACCACAGATCCAGCAGCGCCTGATCCCAAGCCACGTCGATGTTGCTCGCAAGCGGCGGCGCGAGGAAGTGTTTTACAGCCGCGTCGTACGAAACGAAAGATCGATCCGATTCGAGCGCGACGCGCGACGCCTTGACGAGAGCGTGTTTCGGCAGTGGCGCTGCGTCCTCGTATAGCTCGATAAAGTCCGAAACCCATAGCGTTGCAAGATCAGGAAGCATCGGGGCGGCGCGGTCCAGGTCGAGATAACCATTCCCGCGCTGCGGAAAAACCACGTCGCGAATCGATTTCAAAGGCACGCGAACCAGCACGTTCAGTTGTTCGCCAGCGGGCTTAATGAAGAGCTGCGCGGTGACGTCGTTCGGGATATCGTGAGCCGCCGCGGCGAGCGTCGACGCGAAGAATAGGAGCAGACGAACGCCAGTGATTCTGGCGACGCGACTCCGGAAAACGTGTATAATCGCTTCCACTCGTGAAAAAGTAGCTTACCTCGGAAGTTGGAGGATGAGAGGAATGAATCGGCAACGTCGTCTTGCTGCAACTTTCGTCGCGCTATTCCTTACCTTCGGAATTGCCTCCGTTTTTCTCGACAGAATCGCAAAGGCGAAGGCCGCCGGTGTGATGGCGCCTCGTTTTGAGGTCGACCCGCTGTGGCCCAAACCGCTGCCCAACCACTGGCTGCTGGGCAACGCGATCGGAGTCGCGGTGGATTCGAATGACCACATCTGGATCGTCCACCGGCAGGCCTCGCTCGAAGCCATGGAGAGTTACGGAGTGGCCAATCCGCCCGGTCCCAAGCGGCGGCCCGGTGTGGTGGAGGCGGAGTGTTGCGGACCCGCGCCGCCGGTTCTCGAGTTCGACGAAGCCGGAAATCTGATCGGCCATTGGGGCGGCCCAGGCCAAGGCTACGATTGGCCGGAGACGAATCACGGCATTTTCATCGATTACAAAGGCAATGTGTGGATCGGCGGCAACGGACGTCCCGCTCCGGGCAGTTCAGCGGCAGGCCGCGCGGGCGCCGCGCCGGAAGGCCAACCCGCGGCTGGCTATTTCAACGACAACATGATTCTCAAATTTACTCAGTCGGGCAAGTTCCTCATGCAGATCGGCAAGCCTGGTCAAAGCAAAGGAAGCAACGACGTCCAGAATGTGAAGGGCGCGGCTAAGATGTACGTCGATCCGAAGACCGACGAACTCTACGTGGCCGATGGGTACGGGAACCACCGCGTCATCGTCTTCGACGCCGAAACCGGCAAGTACAAACGCCATTGGGGAGCCTACGGCCACAAGCCCGACGATACTCCTCTGGGACGCTACGATCCCGCCGAGCCACCGGCCCAGCAGTTTCGCAATCCCGTGCATTGCGCGGAGCTTTCGAATGACGGACTGCTGTACGTTTGCGACCGCCCCAACGACCGAATCCAGGTCTTCAAACCGGACGGAAGTTTTGTGAAAGAAGTGTTCGTCGCGAAGAATACTCTGGGCGATGGATCAGTCTGGGACATTGCCTTCTCGAAAGATCCCCAGCAAAAGTACATCTACCTGGCCGATGGCGCAAACGAGAAGGTGTATATCATCGCTCGCGACACCATGGAGATCCTGACCAGCTTCGGTGATGGCGGCCGGCAACCGGGCGAGTTTTATGCGGTGCATAGCATCGCCACCGATTCCAAAGGCAATATCTTCACCACCGAAACATACCGCGGCCAGCGGATCCAGAAGTTCCTCTATAAGGGTCTGGCGGCAGTCACTAAGAAGGACCAGGGGGTGGTGTGGCCAAAGACATCGAAGAACTGATGCTCGCCCCGGCGCGAGCGGCTACTTCCTGACGTACTTCTTCACATCCATCGGGGAGACTTCCGCGCCGTAGACATTGCCCTGCGAGTCCGCCGTAACTCCCTCCGACATGCTCGTCGCGCCCGTGCCGGGCGACGGGTCCGGAATAAACGCGGTTACGGACCCGTCTTTAGCGCTCCCCACACGAATGCCGCGGCGCCACCCGGGATTGTGTCCGTAACCGTCTCGGTCCGTCGATTCGGAATCGGTCACATACATCACGTCGTTCTTATCGATGAAGATGCCACTGGGCCGGCCAAACTGCGTCCATTCATCCAGGAATTTTCCGTCCTGATCGAAGATCTGGATGCGGTTGTTACCCCGGTCGCCGACAAACAGGCGTCCCCTGGAGTCGAACGCCAGGCAATGCGGCACTTCGAACTGCGCTTGACCCGGCCCGTGTCCTCCCCACTGTTTGATCGGCTTTCCTTCTTTGGAGAACTTCAGGACGCGCGCGTTGCCGCGTCCGGGATTGTGTCCGTCGGAGATGAAAATATCGCCGTTCGGAGCGATCGCGACGGCGTTCGGCTGATTGAAGGTGTCAGGCCCGTCGCCCGCGACTCCCGCCTTACCGAGTGTCATCAGAACCTTTCCGTCGGGACTGAACTTGAATACCTGGTGGCCCTTTCCGTTTGCGCCCTGTCCGTCCGTCAACCAGATCGCGCCGTCCGGCTCGATCCAGATACCGTGCGGAAATACGAACATGTTCGCGCCGAAACTGTTGAGCAGTTTGCCGGCCGGGTCGAATTCCAGTATTGGCGCCAGATCGGAATTAGCGCAGGAGTTGGCGCCGCATCTTTCAGCGACCCAGATGTGGCCGTTAGGCCCAACCCGTACCGCGCTCGACGATCCCATCGTTCGGCCCTGGGGCAGCGTGAACCAATGCTCCACCGTTCGATATGGATTCGGTTGAGAGTTGGGCTGTGCGCTCGCGTTTAGCGTGACGGCAACCGACGCAATCCACGCCAAAACGCTCAGCTTCATCAGTCTCTCCAGTCGGACGATTATACCCCCCTTGCGCAAAGCTTGATCGAAGCGTGTTTGACTGCAGCGCAAAGCTGTCGCCTTCGCCGTCAACAGCGCGATATTTTCGCCGGCGCGATATTTTGTACATTGAATTCATTGGCTAAACGATCTCATTGCGTGGACGGGGCATTTTGCCTGTTGTGGTCACAATTCGGATTTGCCCAGACTCTTCCCTCGTTTTCTCCGGACGCGCTGGCATTTTTCTCGACGAAAGTGCGGCCGCTTCTCAAGAACAACTGCGATGCGTGTCATAACGCCAACAACAAGGCCGGTGGTCTCTCGTTCGAGAGCCGTGAAAGCGTTTTAAAGGGTGGCGCTGACGGCCCGGCTGCGAATCCGGGAAAGCCCGAGGAAAGTCTTCTTGTACAAGCGGTCGAACACAAGGGCAGCCTTAAGATGCCGATGGGAAAGCCGCAGTTGGCGGACGCCGACATCGCCATCCTCAGGCAATGGGTCGCTCAACAGTTGCCGTGGGCCGCTGAAGATAACGCCGGAAAACCACACAATTGGGATCACTGGGCATTCCAGCCCCCCGTGCGGCCCGCGATTCCGACTGTCGCGCGGAAAGACTGGGTCAGGAATCCGATTGATAACTTTATACTGGCGCGGCTGGAAAGGGAAAAGCTACAACCTTCCCCACAAGCCGACCGCGCAACGCTGCTTCGCCGCGTAAGCCTCGATCTCACTGGTCTGCCGCCAACGCCGGACGAGATGGCTGCCTTCCTGAATGACAAATCGCCGAAAGCTTATGAAAAGGTGGTTGACCGGCTGCTGGCTTCGCCGCATTACGGCGAACGTTGGGGGCGGCATTGGCTGGACGCTGCGCGATACGCCGACTCGGATGGATACAGCATCGATGCGCCTCGCCCGATCTGGAAATATCGCGATTGGGTGATCAACGCGTTCAATAAGGATATGCCGTTCACCCAGTTCACGATCGAACAAATCGCGGGTGACCTGCTGCCAAACCCCACTGTCGATCAGTTGATCGCTACCGGCTTCCAGCGAAACACACCGGCGAACTTTGAGGGCGGAATCGATTTCGAGGAATACCGTAACGAGGCGGTGGCTGATCGAGTGGCGACAACCGGGTCCGCCTTCCTCGGCCTCACAATCGGGTGCGCCCGCTGCCACGATCACAAGTACGATCCGATTCTCCAGAAAGACTTCTATCGGCTCTTTGCGTATTACAACAACACCACCGAAATCACGAAACAGTCCGAGCGCGGTGACTTCTATCGCCCGTACATCGATCTGCCAACTCCGCAGGAATCGGCCGATGCGAAGAGTTACTGGGAAAAAGCGACGCAGCTCAGCAAAGAGGTGATGGATGAGATCGAGCAACTGCAGTCGCAGCCACGTCCGGCCGACGCTCCGCCGATTTACAAAGACCCGGAGCTTACAAAACGAGTTGCTGCGCTGCGGTCGTTCATGGAGCCGCTGGGAATCCCGGGGGCGCCCGAGTACCACTGGTCCAAACCCTGGGTGACTCGTGCGCTCGTGATGCGGGAACTGCCTCAGCCGCGCGAAACGTATGTTCAGTTGGGCGGCAATTTCCTCCGCCATGCCGACCGCGTATATCCGGGAGTTCCCGCGGTTCTCACGCAATTTCGAACCGGTCCGCCAGTGGCCGGGAACAGGCTGGATCTCGCGAAATGGCTCGTCGATCCTTCGAATCCGCTGACCGCCCGCGTGATCGTCAACCGGATGTGGCAGGAGTATTTTGGCAAGGGAATCGTCGAGACGCAGGACGATTTTGGCCTGATTGGAGTCCGCCCTTCGCATCAGGAACTCCTCGACTGGCTTGCGACGGAATTCGTGGCGCGGGGGTGGAGTCAGAAGACAATCCATCGCATCATCGTGACGTCCGCAACGTATATGCAGTCTTCGAAGGAGCGCCCGGAGCTGGAAGAAGCCGATCCGTATAACAAGCTGCTTGCGCGTCAGAACCGTTTGCGGCTCGACGCGGAGATTATTCGTGACTCGGCATTGGTCGCGAGCGGACTTCTGACGCCGACAATCGGCGGACCGCCAGTTCACCCTCCCATACCACCGAACGCGATGAGCGGCACACAGATCAAACGCCCATGGAACGCTGACACAGGCCCGGATCGCTATCGCCGTGGCATTTACACATTCTTCTTCCGCTCCATGCCGGCTGCTTTTCTGGGCCTCTTCGATGCGCCGGACGGAACGCAATCGTGCACGAGACGAATTCGTTCCGATAGCCCTCTGCAATCCCTGACTCTTTTGAATGACGAGGCATTTCTCGAGTTCGCGGGCGCGCTTGCGGAACGGATTGAGAAAGAAGGCGGCGCATCGGATCAGGACCGTCTGAATTACGCATACCTGCTCACGCTGGGCAGGAAGCCAATGGCGCGGGAGTCGGACCGGTTGCTGAAGTTTCTCGCGCAGCAGAGGCAGGTTTACACGGAAGATTCAAATGCCGGACACAACCTGCTATCGCGGCCCGGCATGACGCTCAACACGGACGCAACGCCCGCGCAAGCCGCCGAGTTTGCGGCATGGACTTCAGTCGGCCGCGTGTTGCTGAATCTGGATGATTTCATGACAAGGGAGTAGTAGAAAGTGAACACAGAAGATCGGCTTCTTCTTTCGGAAACGCGGCGACATTTCTTCAGCAAGTGCGCGATTGGCGTTGGTCAGATTGCGCTGGCGTCACTGCTGAATTCTGGCAAGAGCAGCGCCGCCACGACCACGAGCCCAAATCCAATGGCGGAAAAGCCGACGATGTTCCCGCCGAAAGCGAAGAACATCATTTTCCTTCACATGGCGGGTGGCCCGAGCCAGCTCGACATGTTCGACTACAAGCCCGCGCTGAAGGATCTCGATGGCAAGGTGGCTCCGGATGAACTGATCAAGGGCAAAAGGTTCGCCTTCATGGATACCTTCACGAAGAACCCGCCCCGCATCCTTGCGAGTCACCGTGAGTTCAGGCAGTATGGCAATTCGGGCTTCTGGGTATCGTCGTTGCTGCCGAACCTTGCAACCGTCGTTGACGATCTGACCATGATTCACGGCATCTCAACGGAGAATTTCAACCATGCTCCGGCCAAGTGTTTCATGAATACGGGATCGATTCGGTTCGGCCGGCCCAGTATGGGAGCCTGGATCACCTACGGCATCGGTAGTCACTCTGACGATCTGCCCGGATTCGTGGTTCTCCAGTCTGGCCCCCGCGGCCCGCGCGGCGGCGCGGCCCTTTGGTCGAGCGGCTTCCTTCCGACTGCCTATCAGGGCGTGCCGTTCCGTTCGGGAGGCGACCCGATTCTGGATCTCTCGACGCCGGCCGGAATTCCCCAAGGCACGCAACAGCAGACGCTCGAGGCGATCCGCGATCTGAATCAAATCAAGCTCGATGCCACCGGCGATAGTGAAATCAGCACGAGGATCGCGGCTTACGAAATGGCCTACCGGATGCAGACCAGCGGTCCGGAACTGATCGATTTCGCAAAAGAAAGCAAAGAGACGCTCGAAATGTATGGAGCGGAGCCCGGCAAAGCGAGCTACGCAAACAACTGCCTGCTGGCAGCGAGACTTGTCGAGCGCGGTGTGCGTTTCGTGCAGCTCTATCACACGGAATGGGATCATCATGCGGATATCGGGCAGCCGCTTGATCAGGCGTGTAAGGAGATCGACCAGCCTACGGCAGCGCTGATCAAAGATCTGAAGCGTCGCGGACTGCTCGAGAACACTCTGATCATATGGGGCGGCGAATTCGGTAGAACCCCCATGGCGGAAGGCCGTGAGCTGGGAGACAAATTCGGCCGCAATCACCACATCGACGCCTTCACGATGTTCATGGCCGGCGCGGGCGTCCGTCCGGGCGTTCAGATTGGCGAGACCGACGAATTTGGATTCTCATCGATCGGAGAAAGACTGGACGTTCACGATATCCACGCAACCTTGCTCCATCTGCTGGGAATCGAGCATACGAAGCTTACCTACACTTTCCAGGGCCGGGCGTTTCGCCTGACGGATGTCTCCGGGCGCGTGGTTAAGAGCTTGCTCGCATGAAATTTCTCATACCGCTTTTGGCGTGCGGAGCTTTGACATTTGCGCAAACGCCTTCAGAAAAGCCGGACGGCAAGGCCTTGTTCGAGAGAAAATGCGCAACCTGTCATTCGAGTGAAACAAGCGAGCGGCGGATTGGTCCCTCTCTGAAAGGCGTCAAAGATGGCCGGTTGCCGGACCAGTACGGCAAAGAGGCGACGCACGAGAACATCCTGAAGCAGATCGACGAAGGGGGTGGCGGAATGCCTGTTTTTCGCGATTTGCTCAGTAAAGATCAAAAAGACGCAATTATCGCTTACGTCCTGACGCTCTGATTTCGCCATCCAGGTCTTCTGTCCGGGAAACCACCTATTGCCCACCTGCTGGGATCAGCTCATGTGGCGCGCCCCGATCCTTGTGCGCTCGCACGTCAGTCCGCGCTCAGGGTTACGCTTTGTCCGCATCGCCGGCGACTGAAAGCGAATATCTTCTCGTAGCCGGGAGACTCGTTTATCTGACCGCAATGGCCCCGGAATGCCGCGATTCCGCGCCCTTGTCGATCCGCATTTCTTCAATAGCCGCGGTGACCTCCGAAGGGCTCACGGTTTGCACAAGGGCATCGTAATCGTTGCAATAGAAATCCACGAGGTCGGGCCCCTCCCGTGGAAGCGCCGGATCGTGCCCGGACAACGAGGCTTCCCGTGTTCCGACTGCGGGACGGCTCTTAAGCGAGTTGGCGCTTCAGCTTCAATATGTCTTGAACTTCCGCGTCGGTAATCTGGCGGAAATCCGAGTACGACTCGCTCACTGCAGAGAACGGTTCGGGTACCGCGAGGCAGATACATTGATCTGCTTCCCGTCCGAGCCGCCGGCAGGTCTCGGACGCTCCGACCGGCGTCGCAATCACGATCATCTCCGGACGAGAGCTCCGGATCGCCCGGGCTGCCGCGAGCATAGTCGATCCTGTCGCTAATCCATCGTCTACAATCACGACGGTACGGCCACGTAGGTTTAGCGCCGGGCGGCCGCCCCGATACTGCTCTTCGCGGCGCTCCATTTCGTTCGTTTCTCGGGCGATAACAGCCTCAATCGCCTCATTAGAGATATGAAGCTCATCGACGAGTTGATGATTGAGAACTCTTGCCCCACGGGCAATCGCCCCCATGGCGAGTTCCGGTTGCCAGGGAACCCCCAGCTTTCGAACCACTACGACATCGAGCGGCGCGTTCAAAGCCTCAGCCACCTCCAGCCCGACGGGAACACCACCGCGGGGCAGGGCCACAACACTCACGTTCGCCGGCAGTTTACGAGCGACGAGCTCGGCTCCCAGCAGGCGACCGGCTTGAGCGCGATCCTGAAATGGCAGATCACCCATAGGTCTTTCTCCTTGGCTCAATGACGCGCGTCGGGAATTTACCAGCCGTTCATCGATCGCTTAGCGGCTCCTGGCATTTAGCTCCTGTGGCGTATTCCGATCCTTTAGCGTGCATCCATGCGCTCGCACGTCAGTCTGCGCTCAGGGTTACGCTTTTTCCGCATCGCCGGGAAGTGAAAGCGAACATCTTCTCGTAGGACACCTTCACGACTGCGGCCTTCATACATCTCCTCCTGCGCCGATTTGATGCGGGAGCCCCGCGTGATCGGTGCATGTTTTGGATTCTCGATGATCGATTGCATACCGCGGGCCGAGGTAAACAGCCAGTGTTCGCGGCCTGCAAATCCGCGCACAGGCAACACAATCATTTCCCAGGGCATCACTTACTCGAGAACAACCAATTCATAATCGGACAACCTCGGAAGCGTAATTTCGGTGTAACCACCGCTCACCCGAACCGGAAGCGATTTCGGTTCGCGCACGGACTTAGCATTTTTGTAGGAGCCCGCGATCTGAATCTGCATTCGACTCATGGGGACAGGTGGGAAATATCCGGTCTGCGACTGGCCGCTCAGGTTGATCAGATGCAGCAGCGTGCGGGACTCTTGTTTCATGAGCGTCATCTCTACGAGGGGATGCGCGTCGGTCCGGATCTGGCGCCGCAGGCCGAGCCGATCAAGAACATCGCGAAAGAGCGCCTCATGGGCGGGCAGGCTGAGTCGATAGTACAGCGCTGCCAGGTTCCACGGAATCCAGGCAATCGTGCCTTTGCCCACCGGCCGGAGTGCGATCGCCGGGGTGTTCGTATCCTTCATATCGATGTGCACGAACTCGGGCGGACCGATCAGGGACGGCGGCACGAGCGTCAAGGACGCGCGCGGGTCGGCTTCGAGTTCGGTGAACGGGCCATTCAACAGAAGCAGGTCGGTATCTTTTAGCGATGGAAAGGCGCCGTGATCGCGGACGCGGACGTAACCTTTCACGTCGGCCATAGAGCGCACCACCGGAGCGATCTCGAACTCCGGTTTGGCGGCGCTTACGATCAGGACCTTGCCCCCTCTTTCCGCATATTGCCGAAGGCCGGCTGGCGCCCAGTCGGAGGCGACGACGAGATCGTAGTCATGTTTTTCGAGCCAGTCCATGTTGTCGGAAACAGCGAAGGGAACATGCTCCTCGCTCAGCAGACGAAACAGCCCGCGATAAGATTCCTCCCCGCTCGCTCCGCCGGAGGGCCCGGCGCCGAGCAGGAGCACCCGCGCCAGGCTGTTCTGCCCGACGTAATATTGCTCGTTTGCGGCGACCCACCGGAATATCGGCCTGACCGCTTCGAGCGCCTGCCGGTCCTGCAGATCCAGAGTGCCGTTCGTCTCAAAAGTGAGCGCGCCGCCGTGCGCGATATTTTGCCAGCTTCGGAGCGCGATCTCCTCGCGAGGGACGGTGGCGAACCTCCACCAGAAGTCAACGAACTGCATGTTGAGGTTGATGGCCATCTTCCCGGGCTGGCTGTTGCGCGCCCGGTCTACGTTGTCGCTGGCCGAGTATGGCCACAGCGGCAAAGGGCGCGCCACCGCCGTGTTTGACTCGGACATGATGCCATCTGTGTATTCCTGGATGTAATTGAAATAGCCCGCCTTCGGCCGCTTCGCATGGATCAGATCGCCGATAGCAGCGGCCACCTCACGAGATGAGGTGAACATGAACCGGCGGTAGTCGGCATCCGGTTTGTCCGGGAGTTCCTTGCCGTATTTCTCGCGATAAAGACGCTTACATACGTCGCAGTGGCAAAGCCCGACCTCGCGCCCGCTGTAATCGCGCGACTGGTTCCCGAACATGTTGAAAAACAGCCCATCGACGTCGTACTTGTCCAGGGCCTCGGTCAGAATCTTCATTGCCTGCGCGCGGTAATAGCCGCCGTTGATGCAGGTCGAGTACAGCCCGTTATAAATGACCGGTTCTCCGTTCGTCTGCCGGAAAAACCACTCCGGGTGCGCATCGAAGACCGCTTTTTGCGTCTTGCTGAAATCGAATCGGCCTACCACTCGGATGTTTTTCGCATGCGCTTCACGCAGGACATCGCCGAACATATCGTGGCCCGGAGGCAGATCCGGGCTCGGATAATGGAACGGAACCTGAGTCGGATAGTACGCCACGATTCCGCCCATGCCTTCCAGCAGAACGTTGGCGCGCATATCCGCCAGTTGACCGACCAGCCTCTTCACGTCCTGACCCGCGTCCGTCTGGCGAATGTTGGTCTGAACCCACCGGATCGGCTCGTTCATCCACCAGCCTTGCTGACCCAGAGTCGAACCTGCAATGAGGTACAGAAAAAGAGTCGATCGTGTCATTTTGGATCAGGTTCCCGGTTACTACCGCTCATGATCTCGCAGCGGAGGAGGATAGTTCCGGGAGGCGTCGTCGAGAATCAGCAGCCAATCGCTGCCAAATCCCTCCGACGGCGCCTTGAAATCGCGTGTGCCGGAATTCGGAAACTCACCTGCATCGGTGGTGTCCCCGCTGCGTGGGTTGAACCACCAGGCCTTCACACGCTGCCCCGAGATTCTTCCCATATTGACTGTGAACGGCCGTCCCTGCGCGTCATAGATGAAAGCGTAATCGTCACCCCGCGCGGCCGCTATGTGATCAGCGCCGGTGAGGTCATCTGTCACCAAAGCCTGATCGGGAACGCGAGGCGGAAGGGGACGAGACTCAACCAATTCGCGCACAAAACGCATTTCCTCCGCTCCCGGACGATGGACTGCTTCAAACCAGTACATCAACGGGCCATTCACTGGCTGGCGACCAGGCGCATACATCTGCCAGACCGCGTGGTTCCCATAGGTATACCCGCAGGCGCCGGAGAGCAGGTCCCAGTAAGCGCGCTGTCGTACGTGCGCATCAAAGCTGTAACCGTTCGTCTTTGATCGAAAAGCAAGCGGGTGGTCCTCATACAGCGGCTCGGCATCAATCACGGGCTTTGGCGGCGCCAGCGCGTAATCGGCGGCAATCTTCTTCCATGGTTGAACCGTTTCGGCTAAGCCATGACCGGTCTGCTGCATATTGACGTCCAGCCAAACGTCGTTATGAAACCAGGCAGAAGAAGTGCCGCCGCCTCTGGGATGGAAGCTCATCAGCACAGCGTCATAGTCTTCGCGCCCCGAAACGCCGATGGCGATGCCTTTCGCCATACTGCGCCAAACATCTTCCACTCCGTCGGCCGGCCGGTCGCCCCCGAGTATCCAGATCACTCCCTTCCTGCCAAATCGCTTGCCCAGGAACTCTCCGTAGGTGAACGCATTCGCAGTGGTGAACACAGTGTCTTCCGGCGCGCGCGGATCCTTAACTACCCAGCGACCCCAGGCCGGTAAGAGCCCGACGTACAACCCCTGACGATTGGCCTCGTCGATGAGATATTCGACGTGATCCCAATAGTCATACTCGGCCGCAACTGCAGGGCGGGAGCCGGGTGTTACTGCGGCCCGGGCAGGATCGCGGTCGATGAGAGGGAGCTTGCCATAGGCGTTCGGAACACTGAGTCCATCCAGTTCCGACAGAGCGACGGCTTGTACGACGGTAAAGCCCTGCTGCGCCCGGATGCGCAGATAATCCGCGCCTTCCTTTCGGTTCAGCCGGTGAAACAGCTCCCAGGCCGTATCAGCAAGGTAGAAAAACGGCTGTCCGTTCTCCTGCGCGATGAATCGATGATTGGCGCTGACCCGTAAGCGCGGAAGGGGCCGGACACGTTCTCGTTGGGCAACGGCAATGGAAAGCGCGAACAGTCCGACAAACAAGCAGCGAGAAGTAAGCATCCGATCATTCAACAGCAGCCGCAGACATCTCCATGAACACATTAATCTCAGGGGCGGTGTCGCCGCCTCCATTGGTGAGTTGCATCATGAAGACGCCAACCAGGTCTTTCTCCGGATCGACCCACTCATAGGTGCGAAATGCGCCGCCCTTGACGAAACTTCCGATCGAGTTATATCGAAACATGCCCTCGGCGTTCCGAACGACCTCATAGCCGTAACCATGGCCGACACCCGGCGCCCAACCCGCTTTGAGATCCCCGGTGTGATTGGCCGTCATCAGTTTCACCGCCGCCGCTGAAAGGACGCGCCGTCCGTCCAGAACGCCCTGGTTGCGCATCATCATATTGAAACGAAATACATCTTCGGCGGTGCTCACAAGCCCGCCGGCTGGCCGGGGAATTCCCCGCCCCTGCGATGCCGATAACTGATTTTTCGAACGTACCAGTCTGCCGTTGTCCAAAGTGTAGAGGGTTGCGAGGCGGCTCAACTTGTCTTCCGGCAAGAAAAAGGAAGTGTCATTCATCTGCAACGGATCGAAGATGTGTTGTTTCAGGAAGGCATCGTAGGGTTGCTTCGATACGACTTCGATGATCCGGCCCAAAATGTCGTACCCGGTATTGCTGTAGTTCCAGCGTGTGCCCGGTTGAAACAGCAACTGCGACTTTGCGCCGAGCGCAGCCACTTCCGCCAATGTTGTCGGTTCGGGGCCTCCACTACTCGATGAAGCGCTCTCGAGGCCGGAGGTATGCGTCATCAGATCTTCAATATTGATGGGGCGGACGGCGGAAATGCCATCGCAGCCGTACGCGCTTCGTCCCTCGCAATTCCTCACTCTGATCCCGTTGTATTCGGGCAGGTACTTCTCGACCGGATCAATCACAGAAAGCCGCCCTTCATCCACGAGCGCCATGACCCCCGCACAGGTGATGGGCTTGGTGAGCGAAGCGATCCGAAACAGGGAATTCTTTCGCATCGGCGTTTTGCTGTCGACATTCTGATAACCGACGGCTTCAAAGCTGGCGACCTTGCCGCGGCGACCCACGATGGTCACCATCCCGGCCGCCTGCCCCGAATCCACAAACTCCTGCATGCGGGTCCGAGTCGCAGACAATCGCTGCGCGTCCATCGCTGCAGATGTGGGCTCCACCTTGTTCGTGTCAAGTCGATCGGCGGCAAAGAACGCCAGAGAATATGCGATCAGACAGAGAGCAGGACGACTCATGATTGCCGACATCTGGGCAGTCTATCAACGCCGAGTCAGGTATCCGGGGAGAGACCGGCATCGGCGCGGTTTGGCGATCCTGGCAACCGGAGTGCAATAACGCACGCGTTGGAGCTAAAGAGATGCGTTTGCGTTTTCCCAAGTCCTGCCTGATTAAGGAACTTATCATCCCCGGCTTGATTCTTCCGTTCAGCTGTTTTTCGCAAACCCCGCAAAGCCATGATTCGCGCACGCCGATTTACCACGTAACCGTGATAGACCGCACAATCAACGCTGTCAATTACCAATATCGGAACGGTCCTACACAGATCGATTTCAAGGGTACCGTGCTGCTACCTCAGGCGAAGGGCGAAGCCATCGTTGAATCGAAAACGGGAAGGACAGATATAGACGCAAAGTTCCAGCATCTTGAAACGCCGGCCCGCTTTGGTCCTGAATACCTCACCTACGTGTTATGGGCAATCACTCCTGAGGGCCGGGCGAAGAACCTCGGTGAAGTCATGGCCAATGGTTCGGATAAGGCTCATCTGCGGGTAACGACTGAACTTCAGGCGTTCGGACTTATTGTCACTGCTGAACCCTACTCATCCGTAAGGTCCCCCAGCGATGTAGTGGTAGCGGAGAATGTCGTCCGGCCTGACACCATCGGCGCCACCGAGCCAATACGCGCTACTGCCGAGCTATTGCCGCGGGGCACCTATACCTACAACATTACCGACCCCGCCGCGTTTAACAACGGTCCTTCGGTTTCCATGGCTAAGTATGAGCAGATCGTAGAGATCTATCAGGCGCAGAACGCTGTACAGATCGCTCGGGCTCAAGGCGCTGACCGTTATGCCGCGGAGCTGCTTGCCAAGGCCACGCAGGAACTGAATAACGCCCGACGACTGGAATCGATCCATGCGGGCCGAAGCCAGGTGGTAACCGCGGCCCGCAAAGCGGCCGAGACCGCCGAAGATGCGCGAGCCCTGACCATGGAGCGCGCTCGCGAAGCCGAACTTGCGAAGGTTCAGGATGAGGCCGCGCAGGAGCGGAAGTTGCGTGAAGCGGCTGAGGCGACTGCGCAGGCGGATCGCACTGCTCTTGAGGCCGAGCGGACGCAACGCACCGAAGCGACTCCCGAAAGCGCTTCGCCGTCCACGGAACCGCCTCCACCACCTCCCTCCCCTCAGGCTTACGCCGCGCCTCAGAGTTACGCCGCTCCGCCGGTCAGTCCGGGCGGTGTTCGAACGGAGAGGAATCAGCGTCGAACGGCCACACGCGCCGCCGTCCTCCAGCAGTTGAGAGGAACGCTCGGCGGATCGGCCGAAATCCTCGACGCGCCTCGCGGCGTAGTTGTTATCGTCCGCGACAGCGATTTCCGCGGCGCAGTGCTGAAAGAGCCGATCGCTTCCCTGGTCGCGCGCATTCCCTCTGTCGTAATGGCGACGCCGGGACTTGCCATCGAAGTAGACGGATTCACGGATTTATCAGGGAGCGAGCGCGAAGCTACCGCGGAACAACGAGCGCCGCAGGTTCGCGAGGTGTTGACGCGCGGTGGCCTTGCCCGCAATGCCATCGTTGCGCGTGGAATGGGGAGCGGCCATCCCCTTGGATCGAACGCCACGGCCTCAGGCCGCGAGCAGAACAAGCGCGTGGAAATCGTGATTTCCGGCGATGCGATCGGTAATCTCCCGCTGTGGGATAAGGTCTACGACTTGAGTCTGCGCAATTAGAACAAGGCTACAGCCCAAGTCCGGCGCGCCACCGTCCAAGCCCTTTATCAATCAACTCAGCCGGCGAGCGCTCTTTTCTTGTCAGGATCGGCCGGGCGGGTTTTCGCCAGCGGCGATACATTAAGGATCGTGCGCCGCCTGATTTTCTTCCTCGCCTCCTCTGCGCTCGCACAGACACCCGAAGCGCAGCGTCTGTTCGAAACCAACTGCTCCACCTGCCACGGCGCGGACGCCAAGGGCGCCCGCGGGCCCGATCTGACTTCCGGCGAGTTTCGGCACGGCTCTTCCGCCGATGAAATCGCAAGGAACATCCACGACGGCATTCCCGGCACTGGCATGCCCGCCTTTCCGCTGGAAGGCGACCAACCGCACCAGATCGCCGACTGGCTGCTGGCGCTCGCGCGAGGCGAAGACGGCCGCGTGAATGGCGACGCTTCCCGCGGGCGCACGCTCTTTTTCGGCGCCGCCGGATGCGCAGAGTGTCACTCGATCAAGGGCGCGGGAAAGGGATTCGCGCCGGACCTTTCGAGAATCGGCGAAGTGCGATCGGTAAGCGACCTGTCACGGCAGATCGCGAGCCCTGGCGAAAATCCGCGCGCAGCCAACAGAGGAGTCGATGTCACCACGTCGCGAGGCGAACATATTCGCGGCCTTATAGTTTCCGAGAATACCTTCTCGGTTTTCATCCGCGACAAAAGCGAAAAGGTGCATTTACTAGCCAAAACGGATATCCGGCAGCGCGAAAATCTAAGATCTCTGATGCCGAAGACCGATCTTTCACCAAGTCAGGTCGACGACCTTGTAGCGTTCCTGAAGCATCCTGAGGTTCCTGCGCAGGACCTCTCGGTCTGGAACCCGGCGCCGGATTTCAATATCACCTGGGAGCGCCTTAAAAACGCCGCCGCTGAACCGCAGAACTGGCTGCATTATTGGGGGGATCTCACCGGAACACATTACTCGAATCTCGCGTCGATTACTCCTGCGAACGTTGGGAAACTCTCCGCGCAATGGACCTTTCAGTTCGGCGGGTCGAATGTCGAAGTCACTCCGCTCGTGGTGAACGGCATGATGTTCGTCACCGGTCCGCACGATAACGCCGCCGCCCTGGACGCCCGCACCGGCGCGACCATCTGGCGATACACGCGGCCGCTTCCTGCGTTTCACGCCAACTGTACAGTTTCAACAAACCGCGGCTTCGCCGTCCTTGGCGATCGCCTGTATCTCGGCACGCTGGATGCGCATCTGGTGGCGCTCGAAGCGAAATCGGGCCGTGTGATTTTCGACATCGCCGTCGACGAATACCAGAAAGGCTTCTCCATAACGCACGCGCCTCTTGTAGTGGGAGACAAGATCATCGTCGGAGTGACGGCAGGCGAGTGCGCGCTTTACGGTTTTCTCGATGCATACGATGCGAAGACTGGCAGACGTCTCTGGCGCGTACAGGCGATTGCTCAGCCAGGCGACCCTGGGCGCGCAACCTGGGCCGGCGATTCCGCGCAGTTCGGCGGCGGTCCCACGTGGATGACTGGAACGTATGATCCTGAAACCGACACGATTTTCTGGGGTACGGGAAACCCTTCGCCGGACTACAACGGCACGGTGCGGAAGGGCGACAATCTCTACACCGACTGCATGCTGGCCCTCGACCCGGCGACCGGCCGGCGTAAATGGTATTTCCAGTTCACGCCCCACGACACACATGACTGGGACTCGAGTGAGACTCCGGTCCTGATCGATGCGGAGTTTCGGGGCAGGATACGCAAGCTTCTGCTGCACGCCGACCGCAACGCATTCTTCTATCTGCTTGACCGCGAGACCGGCGAATTCCTGCTGGGCAAGCCCTTCACGCGACAGACATGGGCGAAGGGCCTCGATGACAAAGGAAGGCCCATTGTTATCCCGAACACGGATCCGACTCCTGAGGGCAACTACGTATGTCCGGATGCCACCGGCGGCACGAACTGGGCGTCGCCTTCGTATGATCCCCGCACCGGGCTCTTATATATCGCGGCGCGCGATTCCTGCGCGATTTATAAGACGGTGACCAAGCCGCCCGTTCCCGGTCTGCCTTACACAGGCACCGGCGATCAGGCCGATGAGTCAATCGGCGGCAAAGGCGTCATCACCGCAATCGATCCCTTTACCGGCGATGTGCGCTGGAAATATACGCTCAACGGCGGGTCGGCGTCCGCTGGTGTGCTGGGGACTGCCGGCGGCGTACTCTTCGCGGCTTCGCGCGAAGGCTATCTGCTGGCGCTTGATTCAAGCACCGGCAATCTTCTTTGGAAGTATCAGACTGGTTCGGAGATCCGCGCGTCTCCCATAGCCTACGCGCTCGACGGACGCCAGTACGTGGCGATCGCCAATGATTCCGCGCTTACCGTTTTCGCGCTGCCCGCGAAGTGAGGCACCGGCATTGGGGCCCGCGTCGCATTCCAGCCGCTCACACATGTTAACGACAAATACAAACACATGGGCTTAGGATGCGCATCGATTAGGTGTTAGACTAACAACTAATTTTTTGCAGGAGCTTTCACGATGCTCGTCCCGGCCACGGAAACATCGTCGATAGATCCGACGCTGGCTGCAGTCAGTCTGCGCGAGCTGACCAGATCCTTTAGGGCGGAGTCCGGCACTTATACAGCCGTAAAAGACATTAACTTTGAAGCAAAGGCCGGCAGCTTCCTGTCGCTGGTAGGTCCGAGCGGCTGCGGCAAATCGACGATTCTGAATATGATCGCCGGGCTGCTTCCCCCTACTACGGGTATCGTAGAAGTCTTCGGGGCCCCGCTTCGCGGCCTGAACAAACGTGCTTCCTATATGTTCCAGCAGGATTCACTTCTGCCATGGAAGACCGTAGAGGAAAACATTGGTCTCGGCTTGCAATTCCGGCGGAAACAGCGGCGTGAAGCAATCGAGCTCGCCGGAGCATGGGTGCGCCGTGTAGGACTGGAAGGCTTCGAGAAGAGCTATCCCTATCAGCTCAGTGGAGGCATGCGAAAGCGTGTCTCGATGGCCCAGAGTTGGATCGTGGATCCCGACATCATTCTGATGGATGAACCGTTCGCGGCGCTTGACGTACACACCCGCCAAAGAATGGAAGGGCAGATTCTTGATTTGTGGGCTGGATCGGGCAAGACAGTCCTGTTCATTACGCACGATCTCGAAGAAGCCATCGGGCTTTCCGATCAGGTGATCGTGCTCTCGGCCGGCCCGGGAAGCCGTATCGTTGCCAGTCACAAGATCGATCTTCCTCGGCCCCGAAACTTAATCGATATCAAGACCGATCCGCGATTTGCCGAGTTGTACCGCATCATCTGGTCGGATCTGCGGCACGAAGTTCTGAAGAGTTATGAGCGCAGCCACGCATAAACGAAAGGTTCCGATCGTTGTATGGCAGGCGCTACTGGGCGCCGTTTTTGTTGCCCTGTGGCAGTTTCTGGTTGATTCCGGCTCAATGGATAAATTCTTTTTCAGCCGGCCTACCGACATCCTGCAACGAATCTGGCAATGGGTAACTTCCGGAACGGTGTGGATGCATCTGTCGGTCACGCTGACCGAGGCGGCCCTCTCGTTTGCCATCGGCGTCGCTTTCGGGGTGGGATTAGGTTTCCTGTTGGCGCGAGTGGAATGGTTGGCTGCGCTGCTCGATCCCTATATTCGGATTGCGAATGCGCTTCCCCGGGTTGTGCTGGCTCCGATTTTTCTGCTCTGGTTCGGGCTGGGCATCTGGTCCAAGGTGGCGCTCGGAGTGACGGTCGTGTTCTTCATCGTCTTCTTCAATACCTACCAGGGCGTGCGGGACGTCGATCGCGTGCTGCTGAACAACGCTCGCATGCTGGGGGCAAATGAACGGCAGTTGATGCGACATGTCCTCATTCCCAGCGCGCTGACCTGGATCTTTTCGAGCCTGCATATCAGTATCGGCTTCGCGATCATCGCCGTGGTTGTCGGTGAGTATCTCGGGGCCTCCCGAGGAGTCGGATACGTGATCTCCCAGGCGGAGGGCGTATTCGACACGACGGGCGTGTTTGCGGGCATGGCCGTGCTGGCGACGGTCGTTCTCGTAGTGGGAGCGATGGTGAACCGGCTGGAACGGTGGCTGCTGCGATGGAAGCCTGAGCGCGAACCCGCGGGTCAGACGATCGCATGACGTCCGATCGGCGGCGCTTCCGCCCTGCACCCAAGCCTATGCCTATGACTTCGTCGTCAACCCATGGGGAGAGGCGTATGGTCGCGACTAAGAAGGCATCAGATAAAGACTCGCCTGTGCGCTGGAGTGTGCTTGTTCTCCTGATCGCATCTTTCGCGTGTGTGTTGAATAGCTGCGGGGTCGCTCGGAACAAATCGGCAAAGATTCCTGTACGCCTCGCGATGAGTTCGCAGATCTACACGCAGATGCCTGCGATCCTTGCCCAATCTCTCGGATATTACGACGAAGAAGGCCTGGCCGTACACATCGAAAATATGCAGAGCAATACCAGAGCGGTCCATGCCCTGATCGGAGGAAGCGCGGATGTCTCGACCGGTAGTTTCACCCAGGTCCTCAGCCTCGCTGCTGAAGGTCGCGACGTCAAAGCATTCATGACGACGGTGGTGGAATCGAACGGGGTTTTGGTGGCCAGCCCCGGCTGGGCAAAGGAGATCAGGACGATTCGAGACCTTCGCGGGGCTCCGGTCGGCGTAGGCGGTCTGGGAGGGCCATCCAACATGGCTCTGAACTGGATCCTTTCCCAGAGCGGCGTTCCGCCATCAGACGTGACTCTCGTCAACATTGGAACACTGGCCACAGCCGTTGCAGCCGTGGAACGACGGAAGGTAGCCGCCGCTATTTTGAACGATGTCGAGTATGTGATGCTCCGCAAACGGGGTCTCGATCCAGTCCTGCTGGCCGATGTGCGGGGTCGCGAAAATACGAAACATTGGTTTGGGGTGGAGGACTACCCCATATCTGTCCTGATCGCCACGGGGCAGTGGCTGCGAACGAACCCGGACACCGCTCGACGGCTTGCGCGAGCAATGAAGCGCAGCCTGCAATGGATGCATAGCCAGTCGCCCGCATCCGTCGTAGACAATTTTCCGCCGCAGTATCGCGGCGACCGGGAGGTCGATATTGAGGTCACCTCGGCATTGCTGCCGATGTACTCCGATACCGGCAGAATGTCGCGCGACGGCGCCGAAGCGATCAGGCGAGTTACCTCCGTTTCGGCGCCAGCGCTGCGAAGTAGCAGCTTCGACCTGACAAAGACCTACACAAACGAGTTTGTGGGCGAAAACTGACCGATGAAACTAAGCCGACGCGCAGTGCTCACGTTGCCGGCAGCGTTCCCCGGATGCAGAGCATCGCGTGAACGTACCGTCCGGCTGGCCTCGGGTAGTAGCTTTGACACGATTAATCAGCTTCCGATAATCGTGGCGCGTGAGTTGGGATATTTTCGCGACCAAGGCATATCCGTAAACATTGACGTGATGACCAGCAGTCCGCTGGCAATGCAGGCGCTGCTGGGGGGCAGCGTGGATGTGATTACCGCTCCTTTTGAACTGCTTCTGCCACTGAGAGCCGAAAACCGAAAGGTCCGTTCGTTTCTTCTTATGGAAACAGTACCCCTTGAAGTTTTTGTAGTCTCGCCTGCGCATAACGGCCGGATTCGGCGACTTTTGGATCTGAAGGGCGCTGTCATCGGAGTTAGTTCGCCGGGATCGCCCATGCACATGGAAGTCAATTACATGTTGAAACACGCCGGTGTGGAAGCAAGAGAGTTCAGCATCGTAGGCCTCGGTTCCAACAGCTCGCGCGTTGCTGCGCTTGAAGCGGGCAAGGTAGATGCGGCCGTTCTCCCTGATCCAGGCGCAACACTGTTGCAGCAGCGCCATCCCGATCTGGTCGTGCTCGCGGATACCCGCACGAGGGAGGGAATGCGGGAGGCGTTCGGATTCGAGGCTTATCCAGGAGGCGTTTTGGTTGCGAGCGAGAAATGGCTGGGCCAAAACCGCGACGCGGCTCGTGCAACTGCAGCCGCTGTGCTGAAGGCAATGCGTTGGATTGCCGATACGCCTCCCGCGCAGGTCACCATGAGGATTCCACGTCAGTACCGGATGGCAGACGACAACATGTATTCCGAATGCATCGAGAGGTTTGTTCCATCGCTGTCTCCGAAGGGCATCATGCCACCAGAACTACCCCGGCGCGTCATGGACGTGCTGGCGGCTTTCGACCAGAAGGTAGCGGCCGCAAACATCAATCTGGAAGAAGCCTATACCAATGAGTATCTGCCGCCGTCATGAGTCGCATTCGAGTTGTATCGGTATTCCTCACATTCACGCTGCTGACGGGCTGCGGCAGCGATCACCAGTCAGCTAAAAAGCCGGCGGTTCGTCTCGCGGTCACCCGAGGAGGGCTCTTGTATATCCCTGTTTACCTGGCGCGGTCGCTCGGATACTACGACCAGGAAGGTCTCGACGTTTCCCTCCAGGAAATGGCGGGAACCCCTAAATCCATGCAGTCGCTGCTCGGCGGCAGCAGCGACGTGGGGTCAGGCGGGTTTATGTCTGTCGTTATGATGAACGCCGAACGCAGGTCCGTTCAAGCCTTCTTTGTTCTCTTCCGGTATTCCGCATTCATTGGGCTCGTCTCGCCAAATACGCAAAAATCCATAACTCGAATCGAAGACCTCGATGGGACTACGGTAGGAGTTTCATCTCCGGGATCCGACGGGCAAATGCTGCTCAACTTCATCTGCCTCAGCCGCGGCGTCAATCCGGCGCATGTGAAGGTAGTCGGCGTCGGAGCTGGCATGTCGGCCGCAATGGCACTCGAACACGGAACGGTGGATGCGGGGCTTGACTCGGGCATGAACGTGTCGCTGATAAGAAAGCGTCATCCAAATACGGCGATTCTATTTGACCTTCGCTCACGTGCGGGGCTTCAGAAATATCTCGGCGTTGAAGACCTTGCGCAGAGTGTTTTATATGCCAAGGCCGACTGGATCCGGGACCATCCTGATACTGTACGCAGGATAGTTCGTGCAACATTCAAAGCTTCTGAGTGGGCGCGAAGTCACTCGCCGGCCGAAGTCCGCGATCGTCTGCCATCTTCCCTGCTCAGCGGTGATTCGGAAGTCGACCTCGATGCGATCGGATCGATGATACCGTTGCTGTCGCCAGACGGAATGTTCAGCCCCGAGCAACTCGAGGCAGCACGGAAAATTCTCGCAGTTACCAACGAATCGATACGAACCGGACAGGCCGCCGACCTTTCGCAGTCTTATACGAACCAATTTATTAGTCGCACGGTAGGAGAGGCTCCGCGGCAATGAGGCCGGGTGCATGACATGAGCCATCGAAGCGCATCTCTGTTTGCTGTACTTGTTCTCCTGGCCGGCTGCGGCCGCCAGCATGGATCCGCAGAGAAACCGACCGTACGCCTGGTGACCACCCGAGGATCGCTCCTGAATATGGCGGTCTATATCGCGAAAGCGCTCGGCTATTACGAGCAGGAAGGCGTTTCTGTTTCAATTGACGAGGTCGCAAGCGCAGCCAAAACGATGCAGTCTGTGGTTGGCGGGAGCAGCGACATTGCGACAGGTGGGTTCATATCGGTTCTGACGATGAACGCGGAACACAGGCCCATCGAGGCGTTCTTTGTGCTGGTTCGATATCCGGCAATACTCGGTATAGTATCGCCTCGCGCACACCGGCAAATCAGGCGCATAGGAGATCTGGAAGGAGCGACTGTTGGCGTGTCGGGCCCCGGGTCCGACGAGCATATGATGGTCAACTTTGTCTGTGCCCGACATGGTGCAAATCCTAAAAAGGTGATTGCTGTCGCCGTGGGCACTGGCATGTCAAAAGCAACGGCTTTCGACCAGGGAACGATCGATGTCGTCGCAGCAACCGGAACCGCTTTGTCGCTTATCCAGAAGCGCTATCCGGGTGTATTGGGCTTGTTCGATCTTCGCTCGCGCGAGGGAATTCGAAAATACCTCGGTTTCGATGACCTGGCGTATTCAGTCCTCTATGCGAAGGCGGACTGGATTCGTGAACATCGCCAGCCCGTCAGTGGAATAGTGCGC
>DATFSM010000128.1:0-12783 GCA_035262625.1 Bryobacteraceae bacterium | reverse complement strand
CTCGGCTTTTGTCCGGTCCACCGTAATACGCAACGTGGGCTGATCGAATGGCTGCTGCACGCGCAGATCGACCAGGCCGGGCACATGCCGGATCCGTTCGAGGAGATGGTCGGCGAAAACGCGATTCCCTTCCGTGTTGGCGCCTTCAACCTGCACGTCGATAGGCGCGGGCAGACCGAAGTTCAGAATCTGGGTAATCATGTCGGCCGGAAGGAAATAGAACATCGTCCCCGGGAACTCCGCGGCGAGCCCGCGACGAAGCGTGTCGACCCACTGGGCGGTCGGACGGTGTCCTTCTTTGAGAGAGACGAGAATATCGGAGTCGGCGGACCCGATGACTCCGCTTGTGTTGTAGGTCGTGTTGATGCCGCTATACGGCAGACCCATGTTGTCCACAACGCTCTCCAGTTCAGAGGGCGGGATCTGTTTGCGTATCCACCGATCGACCAGATCGTTCAGGCGCGCGGTTTCCTCGATGCGAGTGCCGGTTCGCGCCCGCATATGAAGACGGAATTGGCCATTGTCGCTCGATGGAAAGAAGTCCTGCCCGAGCCAGGGAAGGAGAAGGAACCCACAGGCGCAAAGGGCGAGGAAAGCAGGCACGAACAGGAACCGGCGATAAACGAAGGTCGTGAGCAGGAGTTCGTAGCCGAGGCGAAGCCGCTCGAAGCCGCTCTCGAACGCACGCTGCAAAATCACCAGAGGATTGCGAGTGGGCCGCATCACGTGATCGTGAGCGCGCAACAGGTACATGGCAAGCGTGGGCACCAGCGTGCGGGAGAGCAGATAAGAAGCCAGCATGGCGAACACCACGGCTTCAGCAAGAGGAACGAACAGATATCTGGCCACACCGCTCAGGAAAAACATCGGGAGGAAAACGATGCAGATGCACAGGGTTGAAACGAGCGCGGGCACGGCGATCTGCTGCGCGCCGTCGAGTATCGCCTGACGCAGTTCCTTGCCTTGCTCCAGATTGCGGTTGACGTTTTCGATCTCGACGGTAGCATCATCGACCAGAATGCCGACCGCGAGAGCCAGGCCTCCCAGCGTCATGATGTTGATCGTTTCGTGGATCGCGCTGAGGCAGCAGATGGAAACCAGAATCGAAAGCGGAATAGAAACCGCGATGATCAGTGTGCTGCGCCAGCTTCCCAGAAAAATCAGAATCATGATGCCGGTCAGGCAGGCGGCGATTATGGCCTCACGCACGACGCCGGAAATCGCGGCGCGCACGAAGATGGATTGATCCGCGACAGGTTCAATTCGGATCGAGGGCGGCAGCGTCTTCCTGATTCGCGGCAGATCGTCGAGAATTCCCTTTACGATGCTGAGCGTCGAAGCATCGCCATTCTTGAGCACTGTTATCAGCGTGCCCCGCTCGCCGTTGAGCCGGACAATGTTGGTCTGAGGAGCGAATCCGTCGGAGACCGTGGCTACGTCACGAACGTAGATCGGCGTATTGTTCGCGCCTAGCCGGATAGGCAGATCGTTCAGTTCTTCGACCGTGAGTGGGCTCGAGTTGAGTTCCACGTCGTATTCGAACTGGCCGATCTTCGCGGTTCCGGAAGGGAGAATGATGTTCTCATTACCAATGGCGTTTACCACGTCGGACGGCGACAAGCCTTTTGCCTGAAGCTCCGCCGTGTTCAGGCTGACATTGATCTGACGCTGTTTACCGCCGTAAGGATACGGCATCTCGGCGCCCTTAATGGTGACGAGATCGGGCCGGATGAAATTCTGCGCATAGTCATTGAGTTGCGCTTCCGAGAGAGTGTCGCTCGAAACGGCGAGTTGGAGGATGGGAACGCTCGATGCGCTGTAAGTGAGGATGAAGGGCGGCGTCGCGCCTGGCGGCATCTGGCGCAGCTGGCTTTGCGAAATGCTGGTGAGCTGCGCGTTGGCGGTATCGACGCTGGCGCCGGGCTGCAGAAAGGTTTTGATGATGGCGCGCCCGTTCAGCGTGACCGATTCGGTGTGCTCGATGTTACTGACGACGGTTGTGATGCCGCGCTCCACATTCGAGGTGATGCGCCCCTCCATTTCCTCCGCGTTCATGCCCGTGTAAGTCCAGACCGAGGCGAGCACCGGAATATCGATATTGGGAAAGATATCGGTCGGCGTGCGCAGGATGACGAGCGGGCTGACGAGAATAATCAGAAGGGCAAGAACGATGAACGTGTACGGGCGGGAAAGCGCAATTCGAACAATCCACATAGCGAGTCCGCCTGCAGCGCGGAAAGCGCAGATCGCCGCCGCACGGCAGGGTGCGTAAGTCTTCTGTAAAGCCGACTATTTTCAGTCTAGCGCCCGGCTCGCGAAGGTCAGGTCCGAAGTGTCAGGTCCGAAGTTGTTAACGCTGTTCAAATGGTGTTCACCCGCTAGAAGTCTTGAAGTAATGAACCTGACCTGAATGCGTCAGATTTCAAGCGGCGATAGAAGCGTGCTGAATCCAGGCGTTAACCTCCAGATCCATTCGGTCAAAGGCGCGGCGCAGTGGATTGGTTTGCGTCGATAAAGCCGGCATTATGGCGCCGAGCCCGGGCCGAAGGAGATGGTCGTAAGTTCGGGTGAAGAAGAGGGCGACGCGAAGGCCGAAGCCGGTCAGCCGATAGCGATGCGTGCAGGGAATACGTTCGATGAGGCCGTGCAGTCGTAAACGGCGCAGATGATAAGTCATTTTGCCCGGGGTGAGTTGTTCGGGATTGAGGCCGAGCAGAGGAGCCAGGCGGAGACGAAGCTGAAAGTTGGAGAAACCGGCTGGCAGCAGATCGAACAGCACAAGAGCGTGCCATAAAGCTTGTACATTGCGATCGCCGAAACGAAGGGCTGAGACGCGTTGTTGACCGATCTGCAGCGAATGATGAAGGCGCTGAAATTGTTCTTCGGTCAAAATGCAGTCATGTGAGATCTTCTCCACTTCCAGTAGTCGACGGTTTGCCTGAAAGCCGATGTGTCGCAGCGCCTGGAGATTGCAGAGCCTCTTGCCAATATAGAAGTCGCGTGCGTTATTGATGGTCGTCTCCGTGCGAAGAGCTTGTCCTTCCTTGTGATATTGCTTGATGCGTGTTCCCTTGTAATCAACATGCAGTGAAGGTATGACACCGTCAGTGATGACGCGGGTGCGGAAAGCGCCGGGCGAGCGCCTAGTCACCCATTTTTCAAAAATCAGCTGTACCTGCTTTGGCCTTCCGATATCCAGGTTTTCGCGAATGACCTGCTCAAAGAAAATGCGGCCGCTGACCGGTCGATCCAGCACCTGGGTCAGCGACAACTCCATCTGCAGAATTGAGAGATCGTAACGATAGCCGGCCTTGCGGTCCTCCGCCCTGAAAGGGTGGGGCAGTTTTGCCAGCCATTTGCGCAAAAGCGCGTCGATCTTTGCCGCGGAAAGTCCGTCGCAAATGCTCTGCAGCCGTCGTGGACTCCGGCACGAGAGAACACCGTTGTCCAGAGCTTCGTACTCAATGCCTGCCCGCTCCAGTTGCCGCTTGGCGTATTCATGCCCATTCAGACAGAGTTTGCCGTTGTAGGGAAAGTAAGAGCAGAACTTCAGAAAGAATGGGCCGAAGTCCCGATCCACGCAATAGAAATAATAGTGATTCACCATCGCTGTGGACTTGACGATCCACGCATAGCTGATTCCTGTCTTTGGATTCCGCCGCTTTTCGGTTCTGTAAACTCTGCATTTCTCCTGCGCTTTTCCGACAAACAAGACGCCTTCTTCCCCCTTGAAGGCCGTGCGGAACCGGGCTGCGACATCGTCCTTGCGCTGACCCTTTTCAAAGTTCACAACCGGAATGTCATTCTCAGCGACAAAGCGGTCAATCGCGCTGACAAAGGCTCGCGTAATCGCTTCCACCATCGCGGTGGAAGCCACTCTATGTCCGCGATGCTGCCGGATGAACCCCAGAACGCCTTCCACGGTTTGCAGCCGGGGAACATACGCGTTCAGATACATCCGGTCGATCCCTTCCAGTTCCAGCACCACATGATCGCGCAGAACTTCTGCGACACTCTGCGCTGCCCCGGGCTTCATCTTCTCCGTCGGTTTGCCACGCATGCCCTAGTTATAAACAAAACAGGAGGTACCGCGCACGACACGTTCATTCGTCTGAGGCGGAGCCTCGCTGGTGTGATGTTTCTGAAATCTCTTTACCTATTGGCAGGAAGGTGGTCTAGCCAGGCGATGGTGGCACAGGCTTCAGCCTGTGGGTTTTCGGCTACCGGATTAGTACAGTCACTTCGGAATCAGGACTTCTAGCTGAAGTGGGATCGCTTGCTCCGCCCGACCTCTTTCGCACTCGAAACCATGCCACCAATGGAAACGGAACCATGACCAGCAGAGATACCAGCACACAACTTCGGAGAATATCTGCCGTTGCCCAATGCCTCCCGGCCGCATCCGTAACGACCGAAGGGGCCATCGGCTGTTTCAGGATGAGCAGATTTCCCAGAGCGCACACGGCATACACGAGAATCGCAGTTAGCCAGAAGTTCTGCCGCGCCGTTGGGATGCGCACGGGTCTCCTGCGGCAATACAAAGCAAATGCCTGATAGTAAAGATATGCCGTAACAAACCAACCGAAGAAGTTGGTGATCGGCACGCCGAAAAACGCGCCTCCCTCCTCCCAGACCCATGCGTGGTCGAGCGCCGCCCAGACCGGGTCCATCGACAGGTCCCACGACGTCATAACAAGCGCCGCAAGAATGGGTAGAGCGAAAGCGCGCATCCCCCGGATCGGCTTGCGATCATAACCGAGGATCAGAAGGGCCAGCGCCCACGCAACATATCCGATGCCCAGGTACGCAAGGGCGAGCAGGACCGGAAGCTGAAAGAGTTTCGGCCCCATCACATCCGTGAAATGGTAGCGCCCGAAAGGAAATCCGATCCGCAGGCTGAGACTCTCAGCAAGAGTTCCGAAGCCAAGACAAAAGACGGCGAACATCGACATTCCCCTCGAACCGTATAAGGCAGAGCCGTGGACGATGGCGAAGGCCGCTGGCGGAATTACGTGCAGAATGACGATGAGGAGAGTGGGAAGCTGGTCGGCATACAGCTGGCATATGCGCGCCACCACATACAGCAGAAGCATTCCCCATAGGGCGCAGCTTCGCCCCCTGCTGATCACGACAGCTTCCTGCATCTTAAGAGTTTACGTTTGGCGACCGTACATTGGCTGCCAATCGAAGTTGTGAGGTACGCGATTCGCGAAGAGAACCTGTGTCAGCTAAGTCGAAGCTTGTTGTTTGGCCTTTCGTATCACCGGGCGTGCGGAGCCTCATGTCCCCGAAAATCGTGCATGGCCTGACCGCGAAACGGAACTCGCTGCGGAGCGGGCACGGCGCCGCGAGCTGGCAACGGTCCGTGATAACCGCGCCGGACATCGAAGGCATGATCCACATGACCGTAGAAGTGTCCCGGCCCGTGATACCAAGGGCCTGCCCCGATAAAGACGCCGCCGTTGAACCATTCAGGCCCGTAGTAGCCATCAGGCGCGCAATAGTAAGGAGGCGCCTCGTAATAGCCGTAAGGACAAACAGGCGCCCCGCCCGCTACTCCTACCGCTACCCGGGGTGGGCCGCAGGCTGAGGCGATAAGGCCCGCCCCGAATGCCGCAATTGCCATGGAAAATCTGCCTGGCACGCGTAATCAAGTGCAATCTGATTTCCGGCAGTGGCTGAAGGGCCGGAAGCGTGGTTCTGGTGGGCTTCTGTCGTACAGAAACCGCGCGCAGCATTCGATTCCATGCGTAACAGAACAAAGTGAACTCCAGCGCTAGGCCTCGTACCGGCGCACCGCTTCCTCATTCCACTGAACACCCGTACCCGTGACGCCTTCCAGACGTGCCAGCCCTTTCTCCAGCCGCAACGGCTCCGCAACCACCGCATTCCACCAGTCCGAGTACTCCAGCCAATGCGCCGTCGGCGTTGCGCAGAGCAGTTGCGCGCTGATTTCCGGCCAAAGATGGCTCGACAGGCGGATTCCATGAGCCTCGCCCAGCGCCGCGGCGCGCATCCAACCCGTCACGCCGCCGATTTTCATTACGTCCGGCATCATGTAGTCACTGGCGCGAGCGTCGATGGCGTGTTGCATGTCGCGTACGCCCCACCAGTTTTCTCCGCACTGGATGGGCGTACGAATCTCGCGGGCGATGTGTGCGTGACCTCGATAATCGTGGGCGAGAGTCGGCTCCTCGATCCACGTCAGGTCCTGGTCGTCGAGACGTCGCAGCCGCTCGACCGCTTCGGTCGGCGTGAGGGACTGATTGTAGTCCACCATGACCGCGACCTCCGGGCCAACCGCGTTCCGAATCGCGCGGATTACCGCCAGATCCTCCGCGTGCGCGGAATAGCCGATCTTCGCCTTGACACCTGTGAAACCACGCCGAGCCCAGCATTCCGCGACCCGGGCCGATTCCACCTCGCCGTCATAGCCGACCGCCCCGTACGCTCGAATCGGTCTCGCCTCGACGCCTAACAGAGTAAGCAACGAAACGTTGTTTGCCCGCGCCAGCGCATCCCACACTGCCATGTCGATTCCGGACAGGGCCATTCCGACAAGGCCTTGCGTTCCCAGTAAGCGGAATCTGCTGGCAAGCTTTTGCTCAATCGCCGCCGGAGCCAGCGTCTCGCCCTCAATCAACGATGCCAGGTTCTGAATTAGAGCTGCCGTCGGTTTGAGCGCCGCCGCTGTGTACGTGAATACAATGCCGTGCCCCGTCACGCCGCCGTCTGTCAGAGCGTCGATGAGTACAAGCGGGGACTCTGCCACCGTGCCGCTCGCCGTCCGATGGGGATTCTCCATCGGCACGCGAACTGCCCGTGCCTGCAGACCACGGATTCGAATCATCTTTATGATTGTGGCTCAGTGTTCGCTGTTATCGACGGCCTGATCAGTGCGCGGCGTCGGTCGTTTCGGAAATTTTCCAAGAGATTTACCCTCAAAATCAACTACATCCACCCGCCAGGCACAAAAATCTGCCCTCCTGCCCCATATCCTGACCACGAACAGGAGACCTGCATGATATCTGCGACCTTCGCCATCCGTGACGTCGTTCTGCCGGATGAAAAGACCGAATACGCTCAGACCCGCGCCGCCCTGATGTCGGAACTTGCGCCGCAGGGAATTCTCGAACAAACTTTCGCCGGCGAGATCATGACCGCCACATGGCGCCTCCGCCGCTGTGGTCTCCTCGAAGCCGCCTTGCCGATCAACGATGACGAAGACGTGGAGAATAAACAACGCTCCATTGATCGAGCCCGCACGCAGGCCCATCGCATCCTCCGCCAATCCATGGCCGAACTCCGCGCCCTCCAGACCGAACGCTGCATCCGCAGAGACCTCGACATCGCCGAGAACATCGGCCTGGCCGATAGCGCGAAAGTCCTCCGCGCCTGCAACGAAGCGCCCGCGAGGAACGAAGAGGGCTCGCCCGAAGCCGAGTCGGCGCCCGCTCAGAAACCCTCACGAATTACCCTCCGTGACCTCGAAAATCTCATGACCCTCGCCGACAAAAAACTCTGCGCCGAGGCGTCCGCACTCTCCAGCAGGCCCTCTTCCGCTACCATCAGTTCTTGAGCCCGCCGCTAGTCCAGATCCAGCCCTCGCGTCCCCGGCTTCCGGAATGGGCGCGTCGTCCCCACACCCATTTCGAATCGCTGAACCGGCTCAAAACCGGTCTCCGCGCGCTCAATCTGCACACGGTCTGCGAATCCGCCCGCTGCCCGAACATTCACGAATGCTTTCACCGCGGCGCCGCGACCTTCATGATCCTCGGCAATCTCTGCACGCGCGGCTGCGGCTTCTGTTCCGTCCCGAAAGGCAGTCCGCGCATCCACGACATGCGCCTCGACCCCGCTGAACCCGCTAACGTCGCGCGCATGGCCGCCGAAATGAATCTCCGTTATGTGGTCATCACCAGTGTGAATCGCGACGACCTCCCCGACGGCGGTTCAAGCCATTTCGCCGAAACGGTCCGCGCCGTCCGCCACGCGCTCCCTAACACCCGAGTCGAAGTCCTGACGCCCGATTTCAACGGCGACACCGATTCCGTCGCCCGCGTTCTCGACGCAGAACCCCACGTCTTCAACCACAACATGGAAACCGTGCCGCGCCTCTACCGGCGCGTCCGACCCCAGGCCAACTACGCGCAGTCCCTCGCGGTACTTCGTTTTGCGCGCCGTCATCGCCCCGAAGTCCTCACCAAATCGGGCTTCATGGTCGGACTCGGCGAAAGCAACGAAGAAGTCCACCAACTCCTCCGCGACCTCCGCGATCAGGACGTAGACGTCGCCACCATCGGCCAGTACCTCCAGCCAACCCGCCGCAATCTGCCGGTCGCCGAATACGTCACGCCCGACCAGTTCGTTTTGTATCGCGACTTCGGCGTCTCTCTCGGCTTCAAAATGGTCTTCAGCGGGCCGCTTGTCCGCAGCTCCTATATGGCCGACCTCGTCAGCGAACAGGCCGCCGTCTCCTCAACCGAACAGTGATCCTGAACTTCGTTTTGTCAATCGCGAGCGCCGTTCTGCTCGTCTTGCTCTTTCCGCGCTTCAACCTTGTCTGGCTCGCCCCAATCGCGCTCACGCCGCTGCTGATCGCCGTCGCTCGCGAACCCCGCTGGAAATGGCGCTTCCTCATGGGCTACTCCGCCGGCATCGTCTACTGGTTCGGTCTCTGCAACTGGATTGAGTGGACCCTCGCCCAACACGCGGGCGTGAGCGAACCCGTCGCCTGGACCCTGTTCGTTTTGTTCTGTCTCGCGAAGGCGCTGCAACTCGGCGTCTTCGCCATCCTCGCGGCCCGCCTGCCGCCACCCGTCGTGGCCGCTCTATGGGTCGTCCTCGAATGGACCCATTCCTACACAGCGTTCGAGTGGCTCAATCTCGGGAACGCCGCGGCGGACATGTCAATCCTGCTCCGGCTTGCCCCGTTCACCGGCGTCTGGGGAATCTCGTTCGCTTTCGCCCTGATGTCCGCCGTCATCACCGCAGCCCTCGCGCGCCCCCGGCGCGCGGATAGCAACGCCCGGCGCGGACGCCTGCCCAGCCTCTGGCTCCTCGTTTTATTAGTGCTGTTCGTTTTGCCCGGCGTCCCCGCGCCCGAGAGAGGCTCGGCCACAGCCGTAGTCGTCCAGCCCAACATGGACGACGAAACCCTCTGGAACACCGAACTCATCGGCCGCGCCGAAGACCGCCTCCGCGAACTCTCCTCCTCGCTTGCGCCTCCGGGCAGCGCCGCCCTGATCGTCTGGCCAGAAATGCCCGCGCCTTTCTACGACAACGACCCGACATTCCTGAATCTCGCCGGCGCCATCGCCCGCAACGCCCACGCGAACCTCCTCACGGGCGTCGTCGCCCACGCCCCCGATCGAGCGCCCCTCAACTCCGCCCTCCTGATCGATCCCAACGGCAATCCCGAATCCCGCTACGACAAGGTCAATCTCGTCCCGTTCGGCGAGTTCGTTCCGTGGCCCTTCGGTCTTGTCACCAGCAAGGTCTCCACCGAAGCTGGAGACTTCGAAGCCGGCCACAACGTCGTCGTCTCTCCCGTTGGGTCAAATCGCATCGGGACCTTCATCTGCTACGAGTCCGTCTTTCCCTCCTACATCCGCCGCTTCGCCGCCTCCGGAGCCAACGCGCTCTTCAACATCTCGAACGATAGCTGGTTCGGCAAAAGCCAGGCGCGCTATCAGCATCTTCAGATCGTCCGCATGCGCGCCGCCGAAAACCACCGCTGGATCGTCCGCGCCACGAACAACGGAGTCAGCGCCGTAGTCGATCCCGCCGGCCGGGTCCGTGGCGCGCTTCCCGAATACCAGGAAGGCGCCGGGCGCTTCCGCTTCGCCTACAGTTCCGATATCACTCCTTACACCCGTTTCGGAGACTGGTTCGTTTTGTTATGCGCCCTCGTTGCCGCCGCCGGATTCCTATTGCGCCGGAGAGTATCTTAGATCCAATGCGCCTCGCGCCACTGCTCTTTCTTCCCCTTCTGCTTCACGCTCAGCCAATGGACCCGGACTTCGCCAAGTCCGTCAAAGAATGGACCACCAAGCCGGAATTCATAAGCCCGCTCGTCGATCACCTTCCGCTCTCCTCCACCGTCCCGTCGCCTAAAGAAATCCTGGGCCACCACATCGGCGCCCCAAAGATCCTCAGTTACTACGCGGACATGCTGAAGTATTACCGCGCGCTCGCAGCCAAATCGCCGCGGGTCCGGGTCATCGACATCGGCAAGACCGATGAGGGCCGCGAATCGGTCGTAGTTGTCATCGCCGACGAAACGACCCTCCGCGACATCGATACCTATCGCCATTACCTGGCTCAGCTAGCTGATCCGCGCCAACTCACCGAACAGCAGGCCTACGAAATCATCGGAAAAGCGAAACCCATCTACCATCTGATGGGCGGACTCCACAGCGGCGAAACAGGTCCTGCCGAGATGCTGATGGAGCTTGCCTATCGCCTCGCCACCGAAGATTCGCGCATCGTCAAGAGCATCCGCGACCACCTCATCGTCACCATCACGCCCGCCGCGGACCCCGATGGCCGCGACCGCTACGTCGATTGGTACTACCGTTACAAGATCGACGAAAAGGGCGAGGACGACAATATGGGCGGTCCGCCCTATTGGGGCAAGTACATCTTCCACGACGACAACCGCGACATCAACTACTCCCAGCTACCCATGCGCAATCTCCTCGCGTGGTATCTCGGCTGGCATCCGCCGATCATGCACGACCTGCACGAATCCGTTCCGTTCCTCTACACCTTCAGCGGCCAGGCCCCGCAGGAGCCCGGACTAGATCCCATCCTTTACGCAGAACTCCCCTGGTTCGCCAATTTCGAGATGGAGCAGATGACGAAGTACGGAATGCCGGGCGTCTGGACTCACGGCTACGTCGATATGTGGTCTCCTGGTTATCTCGGCTTCATGTCGTCCAACCACAACGGCATGCTGCGCATGTTCGAAACCTTCGGAAATGGCGGCGCGAACACGATGCACCGCCGCATCACGCCCGATACCGCGGGTGGCGGAGAAGCGCTCCCCGGTCAGGCCTCTCAGGGAATGACCGCTCGTGAGTGGTATCGTCCCCTGCCGCCCTATGCGGAAGTCGATTGGTCGATTCGCAACAACACGAATTACATGGAGACCGGCGTCCTCAGCGGCATGCAACTCGCCGCGGCGTTCCCCGAAATCGTTCTGGAAAATTTCTATAAGAAGAGCCTCCACTCGATCGAGGCAGGGAAGAAGGAGGCGCCGTACGGCTACGTTATCCCGTGCGATCAGCCGGATGAGACCCGCGTCGCGATGGTCGTCAACATCCTCCGTCTGCAAGGCATCGAGGTCGGTCTCGCCTCGTCGGAAATCAAGTTAAAGGAAGGTACGTTCCCCGCACGCTCGCTCGTCATCAAACGCGACCAGCCCTATGGCCGCCTCGCCAAAATCCTTCTCGAGAAGCAGGTCTATCCCGATCCTCAGCTCCGCACCTATGACGACTCCGCATGGACCATGGGCCTCATGTCGCATGTGAAGATCGTCGAAAGCGCCGACCAGGCCGTACTCTCCGTTCCCGCGACCCTCATTGATCGTTACCAAGTCACAGGCAAAGCCGTGACATCCCCGAATGTGGTTGCCTACGTCGTGCCCGATCAGGGCTCGATCCGCATGGCCACTCTTCGCTACCGTCTGAAGGACGTACCGGTCAAAGTCGCCGAGCAGGCGTCCTCTGCTTTTCCAGCAGGCTCTTACATATTCGAAGCCAATGCGTTCGCGAAACTGAAGCCGGCGGTCGAATCGCTCGGCCTCACCGCGCTCCCGCTCGATGCCAGGCCCACTGTACCCATGCACGATGTCGCTCTCCCGCGCCTCGCCGTCTACAGCACATGGGGCTCGACGCAGGACGTCGGTTGGGTCCGCTACGCCTTCGACTACTTCGAGACGCCTTACGACTTGATCTTCAAAGAACGCGCGAAACAAGGAAATCTACGCGCCGATTACGACGTCATCGTGATCCCCAGTCAGGGCGGTTCCGGAAAATCGCTCGTCTACGACATCGCCCCGAAGAGCAAACCGCTCGCCTACACGAAAACCGATAAGTTCAGATTCCTGGGCGACTATGGCTCATCCGACGACATCACCGGCGGCATGGGCCTCGAAGGCGCTGCCGAATTCCGCAAGTTCGTAGAGCAGGGCGGGGTATTGATCACTCTCGGCAATGCCAGTTCCTTCCCCGCTGACTACGGCATTGCAAGGACCATCGAATCCGGCCGGCCCTCTGCGCAGTTCTACGCGCCCGGCCCGATCGTCAACGCCGAAATCCTCAAGCAGACCAACCCGATCTTCTACGGCTACACGGACAAGATGACGTCGGTCCGCTGGGCCAACGGCCCGTTCCTCACTGTCCCGAGAACCGACCGCGGCCAGATCCTCATGCAGTTCCCCGGCGGCGATGCCAACGTCCTGAGCGGTCTCATGAGAGGCTCGAACGAAATCCGGAATCGCCCCGCCATCGTCGACGTCCCAGTAGGCAAGGGCAAAGTTATCCTCTTCGCGACAAACCCCTGCTATCGTTGGCAGAACTTCGGTGAATTCCGCATGCTCTTCAACGCGGTCCTGAACTACAAGAACCTCTGAGACGCGGCCCGGACACGCGACTCTTCAGAAACTCCGCTCCGGATGGCACTGAAATTCAGGCGGGGACAATTTTGAGTCCGAGGGCGGCGGCTTTGCGTTGGAGGAGGGCTTTTTCCCGCTCTTCGCGTTTGTGTTCGAAGATCTGG
>DATFSM010000127.1:0-32609 GCA_035262625.1 Bryobacteraceae bacterium | reverse complement strand
CACTGACCGTCGAAGCGCGCAAAGTTCAGTCCGACGGCAACGGCGCCGAATCGCCCATGCCCCTCAACGACTACATCGATATCGGAGTGGTGGCCGGAAGCAAGAAAGACGAAAAGCTTCTCTATATGAAGCGCGAGAAGTTCAACAGTACGGACCGCCGCACCTTCACGATTCTGGTCGACCGCGAGCCCTCGCGCGCCGGTATCGACCCGTATAACAAACTGATCGACCGCATCTCCGACGACAACACCATCGATGTCACGAAGTAGTGTCATCGCGTTCCTGGTTTCGTTCGCGCTCAGCGCGTTCGCGGCGGATGTCACAACGATTCGCGATGAGATCCTGGCCGCGTATCAGCATTCCATCGGCGCGCTTCGCCGAGGCGACGCCGATGTGGCGCTATCAATGGATACGGACGACTGGACCTCGATCACCACGGGCCAGCCGCCGCGCACCAAACAAGAGATGGCGCCATTCATCCGCCGCGATATCTCAAGCCAGAAGCCGCCGGACAACTGGAAAGTCGTCTGGCTGCCCGATGAAGATCGCCGCGGAACAGTGACCGGCATACACACACGAAAAGCTCACGATCAACGAGCGCCTGAGGGACGGTAAACCGATCCGCTAGATTCGCTGTTTCTTGCTGTAAGTGCTCAGCATCCACGGCCTGCGGCATCGCAAGCGGGCCGGTTGCCCCTTCGCGGCCAGCCCGCCCCGCCTCTCCTCCAGTTCCTCATAAGGAATCTCGGCCCCATGTAGCTTTCGTGCTTCCGCATAAGCGCGCAAATCAGCGGCATCGTCACAGTAGATCTCGAAAGGAAACGGAAGACTCGTCTCCAGGGCAAACCATCCCCGCGACAGAGCATGTTTTGCCGCGGCATCTGCCGCCGCCACGTCTTCCGGCGCACTGTATGACCCGATCGTCTTTGCCCAAACCGCGTGCTTGCCGATTACCACTTCCACCACGACCGGCTCAATAACGGGACGGACGTCAACCAGAATTCCCGATGGCCTCAGAACTCGCTGTGCTTCTCGCAGGGCATCGACCATGCCCTCATGCGCTACTCATCACAATGAAGAGGCCAGCAACACGATTCCGAACCGTTCGGCGGGGAAAGGCAGAGCCGCCGCGCTGGCGCATAGGAACTGGGCATTTCCGCGAAGTTCCGGGGATTGCGTGGCTGCCCGTATATCCGTCTCTTTCGTGTCGATCCCCACGACGAAGCCTGACCTATGTGCGTATTGAAAGGTTAACCGCCCGTCGCCCGCGCCAACTTCGAGGACTTGAGCCTCGCGAAAATCCGCAGCGTTGAGAATCGCGCGGGGCATTACGCCGTCGGGATCGATTTCCGTTGCCATGACGGCCATACTACAACTACCTTCATTGCGCCGGTCTGCGCTTGTGCCATGCCCGGAGCGCCAGCGCCACAGCGGCGCCTGCTGCAATAGCGCCCACAGGGAACCACCGAAGCGACGGAACGCCCGCCAAAAAGATCGCGACGACTCCCGCCGAGAACACAAACCCGACAATGCCGCCACCGACCCGGATGTTGCTCACATTAATCCCGGCTCCTTCTGCCTCTGCGCGTACCTTGTGTAGAGGTTTACGGACCGCATGAACCAACATAATTCACCTCCGGCTGAATTGTACTAGAAAACTAGTACAATAGAAAAATAAATTTAATCACCTCCTCTGCCCCGTGCGTAAATGAAAACTCGTGCAGCCTGAGGACTATCCCCGGCACTTCGACGGTCAGCGCTTTTTCAATCCGGATGCGCCCCAGGTCCGGGGCTTTCGCGACTTCCTGCGATGGCAGCTAAACGGCCGCAGTGAACCCTCGCCCCGCTTCGTTCCGGACGTTGTCCCATCGAAGCCGCCCTTCCGCGTCGAAGGTGACGAACTCCGAGTCACGCTCGTCAACCACTCCACCGTCCTGCTTCAGCAGTGCGGCGCCAACATCCTCACCGACCCGGTCTGGTCCAAACGCGCCAGCCCTTTTCAATGGATCGGCCCGCGCCGCCGTCGCCCTCCCGGCGTCCGGTGGGAGGAACTGCCGCCGATTGATGTCGTCCTCCTCAGCCACAATCACTTCGATCACCTCGATCTCGCAGCTCTCCGCCGCCTCGCCGTTCGCAGCCAGAGTCGCTTTGTCGTACCACTCGGCGTCAGCCGTCTTCTTCGCGCGCACGCCATCGGCCCAGTGAACGAACTCGATTGGGGCGAGTCCGTTGCCGTCGGCGAAGTGTTCATCCACGCCGTACCCGCACTCCACTTTTCCGGTCGCGGCCTTTTCGATCGCAACAAAACTCTGTGGTGCGGATACGTCCTGGAGACCGCCGATCGAATTGTCTATTTCGCTGGCGACACCGCGTTCGGCCCGCACTTCGCCGCCATCCGCAAGCGCTTCGGTCCGCCGCGCCTGGCCCTGCTTCCCATCGGCGCTTATGAGCCTCGCTGGTTCATGGGCCCCGTCCATATGCCGCCTGAGGATGCGGTCCGCGCCCATCGAATCCTCGAAGCCCAAACCGCCATCGCCATCCACCACGGCACCTTTCAGTTGGCCGACGACGCGCTCGACGCTCCGCCCCGCGTCCTCGCCGCTTCCGCGGGCGAGTCCTTTCTCGTGCTCCGCAACGGCGAATGGGTAACACTCTAAGGATCGCGGCTCGCTCGCCCATATGGACCATCACGTCATCGCTCTGATCAGCATCGGTGGGAGCTCGCTCGACGTTCTCGGCGCCCTCTACCTGGCCTACGACCTTCTCGGCGGCGAGCACGGACCACTCCGCACTCTTACCCGCGGCGTCACCTACGGCGTGCTCTTCGGTTTGGGTTACGGCCTCGCCCTCGGACCGGTATTCGGTGTACTGAGCGGCCTCGCGCACGGCATCACGCTTGGCTGGGAATATTCTCGCGCCTCTCGTGGCGCGCCGCGCCCGGGTGTTCTTCTCGACGCGGTGAGCAGCGGCATCCGCGGTCTCGGTTTTGGTCTGGGTTCGGCCTATCTATACGGTTCTGCGTTCGGCATCGCCTTCGGGCTGCTGAGCACTGTGGGCCAGTTGGTCGCCTACCGTTTCGGCATCCGTCCCACGATCGACTACAAGCCCGCCACTCGTCCCCGTATAACGCGTTTCCAGCTTCTCGCCGCTCTGAACCGGAGCGTCGGTTACACGGCCGCCGGCTATCTCAGCAGCATCATCGCGCGGGAGCGTGACCACGCCCTCGCTGTGGGACTGAAAGCCGGGCTCGCCATGGGCATCGTGACCGCCGCCGCCGGAGCCTTCACTCCGTACATCGAATGGATGGCCGATCGCATCCCGGAACGTCGCATGGGCGTTTTCGGGATCGGCCTCATCCTCGTGGGCTTCACTCTTCAGTCGGTTCAGTACTGGGTCGCGCTGCTCGACGTTCCCGTCCGCTGACGCTTCAACCTCGACCGTTATAAAAGCTCGGCCGCCCGCGCAGTTGAAGCGCGAGATGCGCGATCAGTTCGATGCCGATGAACGCCAGCCCCGCGAATCCCCATCCGGGCCAGTGCGTCATCCGAAGCTTCCCCGGAGGCGATGCGGTCACGGTCGCCCCGACCCCCAACAGCGCCCCGCCCGCAAACCAAACGACGAGCCGCGCCGGAACCTGAACGCCGCGTGTTGCCGACAGTCTGGGTCGAAGCCAGTTGAGAAACCAGACCTCAATCCGGTGGCCGCCGAACGAAGGCCACAGGGCGAACAGAATCGCTAATGGCAACCGTGACCACCCGCCCCATAGCCGAGCCAGGGCCGCGCCCGCGACGAACGCAATCGCGCCGGTTCGGAAGAGAGTTGCGCGCAGTGGTTCCTCAAGGCCAGGGCCCGTTTCAGTTTGCTTCACAGCGCATCTTCTTCCGGCGATTCTCGTAGCCTACTTCATTCCGCGCGCAACATGGAGACAGGATCGATTCGCGTGGCGCGAATGGCGGCGGGCAGGGATGCGATAAGAGCTGCCGCGAGGAGGATCAGGGACGGAGCCGCGAGCATAGTTACATCCGTAGCGCTAACACGGTAGAGCAAGGCTTCGAAGTATCGAACCAGCCAGAATCCCAGAGCGAGGCCGGCAATCGCTCCGATCAGAACCATCGATAAGACTTCAATCGTTACGAGACGGGCGATGTGTCCGGAGGGCGCGCCGATCGCCAGGCGGATTCCGATTTCGCGGCGGCGCTGAAGAACCGAGTAGTCGAGAACACCGTACAGTCCGACAGCGGCGAGCAAGAGCGCGACGCAGCCGAAGAACATCGCAAGCGTGGCGAGGAGTCGCTCGCGAAGCGTCTGCGCCCGATTCAGTTCTTCCTGCGTATCGATGCTGCCGACCCGAAAATCGGAACGCGCGCGCGCCAGTTCCAGCCGAAGGGTCTGCGCGAGGACGAGAGGATTCGGACTGGCGGTCCGGATGATCAGGCTCCCGTTTCCATAATTACGGGGAGCCCCCGCGGAATCCACCTGGCGAAAGGGTACATAGGCCACCGGCAAAATAGGCTCGCGGATGCTGCGATACGGCGCGTCGGCCACCAGTCCGACAATGCGGTACGGAACGGTTCCCGATAGTCTGAGGAACGATTTGCCGACCGGATTTTCGCCGTTGAAGTACTGGCGGGCGAACATTTCGTTCACAAGCGCCGCCCCAGGGGTCAAATCGTCCGGACGAAGATCGCGTCCGCCGATCAGCCTCAGCCTCATCGTGTCTCGCCAGGCGGGGGAGACGTTCAGAAAATACGCCAGGACGGGACCGGGAGGTTCGCCGTGCAGCGAGATGAAATTGTTCATGGAGTTGGCGGTGAAAACAGCCCAACCGGCGATGGCGACACTCTCGACTCCCGGGACGGCGCGCAGACGGTCCGCTAACTGGTCCCAGACGAAAGAGGGCTGGGGCCGGGACGGCATCAGGTTGAGAATCAGAATACGGTCTGCGGAGAAGCCTTTTGGCCGGTTGGAGAGATGGTCGAATGTGGCCACAAAAAGGCCAGCGAGGAAAAGCACGAGAAAACAAAACGCGACCTGCAACGCAATGAGCCCTCGCATCAACCGGCGGCGCGCATGAGGATCCTCCCCGCCCTTTAGCGCGCTGGCGGGCTTGACGGCGGATGCGCGCAGCGCCGGGGCAAGGCCGAACAGCAAGACGACGACGGCGGTCAACGCCAGGGCGAAAGCAAACACGCGCCAATCCAGAGGAAGCAGCAATCGAACGGGATTGGCCGCGGTGCTGATCCTGCGCACAACGAATGGCGCAGCCCACCACGCGAATAATCCGCCGATCGCGGAGGCGAGAAACGCAAGGCAGGCGCTTTCGAGCAGCACCAGTTGCGCCAGCCTTCGGCGCCCGGCCCCGATTGAAACCCGCAGGGCCATTTCTCGCGCCCTCGCCGAGGCCTGAGCGGTCATCAGGTTGGCCACATTCGCGCATGCGATCAGCAACACCAGGGCGACCAGAACGCCGAGAGCTATCAACGCGCGCCGGTACTCGCCCTGCAGTCCGGATGCGCCCGCGGCTGCCGGTTCCAGAATCACGGTCTCGGCCATAAATCGCTCCAACTGAACTTTGTTCATCCCGGTGAAGTGCTTTGCGCGCTCTTCCTCAAACCGGTGCGAAGTAGCGTTGAGTATCGACTGAAGACGCATTATCGGGACGCCGGGCCTTACGCGCGCAATCGTGCGCATCGCGGTCTGGTCGTCGCGATCCGTCTTTCCGCTCATCATCGTGGGCAGGAAGATGTCGGTCACTTCGCCGGGTGACGTTCCGGTGAACGGCCCGTGAACGACTCCGACGATTTCGAAGGCCTTGTCATCCATGCGAAACGTACGCCCGATTACATGCGGATCTCTTCCGAAGCGGCGGGTCCAGTAGTCCTCGGAGAGCACTGCGTAGGGATGGGCGTCCGGCGTGAGGTCATCATCCTGCGTGAGCAGCCTGCCGATCGCGGGCTGAAGTCCGAAGTCGTCAAACATCCAGCCGGAGACATAGTTCAGGCGCGCCTTCTCCATCTCCTGATCGGATTTGTAGCTCAGATCGACCGTCAACCCCGGTGAGATCGCGATCAATTCGGCCTGATCGCGGACCGCGGCGCGCATACGACGGAACGAAGGATAGGCCCATTCGTCGTAGCTGGTGGGCTTGCCGTCGAATCCGATCAGGTGGCGGGTGAGGTCGTAAAGCTGTTCCGGGTTTTTCACCGGCAGAGGGCGCAGCAAAAGCGCGTCAATCAGCCGGAATGCGGCGGCGCAGGAGCCGATCGCGAGCGCGAGGGAAAGTATTGCCGCGGCGGAGGTTATCTTTCGCTTCATGAGCTGGCGGCAACCGAAGATTGCGTCGGCTCGCAGCGAATCGAGCCAGGGCATCAGGCGCAAATCGCTGCTTTCTTCACGGTGACGCAGCGCGGAACCGAAGGCCCTTCTGGCTTCGTCCGGGTCGCGGCCCTGCTCTACTGCCTCCGCAAGGTGGGAGGCCAGTTCCTCGTCGATCTCGCGGCGCAGGCGATCGCCGCGACCTACGTTCACAATTCGGGACCACAGTGACATGTTGAGACTTCTCAGTACTAAGACGTCTCAGTTTAGCAACGGATAGCTTGTGTCATTTCCAGGTTCAGCGGCCGAGCCGATAAGTAATGTTTACACTCGCGTAGGACGGGGTTCTGACTCCGACGACTTCCGAAACCATGTTCGTCGGCACGGGGAGTGGAGGGAGATAGCCCGGCCTGTTGTCGAGCGCGAAGGATTCGGTCGTCTGCCCGGTATGGCCGCTCGCGATCATCATGTTTACGCCCAGGTTCATCCTGTTGTTCAGAAGCGGCCGCGTGAGAGCAAGGCGGAACTCCCTGTTCGGCGCGCCGAGGCAGTAGGAACGCAGGTCATCCGGATTGCTCTCATCGCAGCCATTGCCAACCACTCTGCGGCCTACATATTCGAACTCGCCTTTGGCCTGCAGATGAAGAGGGAGCCTGTGCCAGGTTCCCGTCAGATCGCCGATGAGCCGGGGGGCTTCCGGTGTTATCTGCCCGGAATCGCGATCGCGGGCGTCGGCCTGCTCGAAAGTCGCCTGGAACGATCCCTGGCTGAAATTCTGACGAAGGCTGACCGCGATGTAGCGGACGCGCCCCGGACCGAGGTTCGACTGCACGCCGGTATCGGCGTCGATTTTGCCGTATTCGGCGGTCTGCGTCTCCTTTCCCAGCGTCACCCTGAAATCCGTATTGTGGATGCGTTTGCTCGCGACCAACTGCCAGGAACGCGCGGTCTCGACAGGCTGCGCGGGTTGGGGCGATCCGGTCGGAGTGGGCTGCACGGCCGCGCCGATCCGCGGGTCTTCCGTGAAGAACGATTTACCGAAACTGACGGCGACTTCCGGGAGCCACCAGGACCTCTTCGGAAAGAAGGTCAGCGTGGCTTTCGGCGAGTTGACCCCGACGTGCAGATTCGAAGAATCGGCTGGCGTTAACAAGTCCTGATTGTTGATGAAGATCTCGTCTCGCCTCAATCCCAGGTAGTAATGAAAATAACGGGCCCATTCGCCTTCCGCGGCGATATAAGGTGATAGCGGGCTGATGGTGATATTGTTTGCCGCGGCTTTAACGAAGGGCCCGTAGTAGTAAGGGCGGGCCGGGTCGTAGAAGCCGTAGTGATCCAGGTCGTCGCGGCGAGGCGCTTCGCGCTGGTAGTCCGTGCCCGCGAGCAGCGCGAACGCCCTTGAAAATTTTCTGATGTAGACAGCGTTCCCGCCGGTCACGGTACGAAATTCGCTCTGCCGAATGAGGCCGTCGCCAAAGTTGGAGAAAAGCGCCAGATTGTAGGTGCGGAAGAATGTGGAGAACTGAAGTTCCTGATTCTCGCCGAGCTTCCACACGTCGTTTGCGGCGATCATCGCGGTGTGGGTCTGGTCTTTCTGGCGTGGATCGATGGTGTCGGGATACTGCGTCCATCCGTTCGCGGCATCGGTCGGGGAGAATCCATCGATCGGGCTCAGTCCGGCGATGTGCGAGAACCCGTAGTAGCCGATGCCGAAAAGAGTCAGGGTGTGATTTCCGCGCTGGAAGACTTCGCCGCCGTTGAGTTTGAACTGCCTGCGGTGTTCGAGTCGGTCGAGAAAGCCGTTGCCGTAGGAGACCTCGGCGGCAACCCAGGAGCGAGGCGAGGGGCTGAAACCGGCATCACCGGTGATGTCGCGCTGATCTGCGATCAGCGTGAGAAACGGGTCGAGGTGTGAGCGCAGCGCATAGACCGTTCCGAGATTCAGGGCGTGATTACCCTCGCGCGCGTTGAACGCTCCGCCATCCACCTGCACGCTTTCGATAACGCTCGGGATGTAGACGTTGGGGTCGGCATAGCCGTTGCCGTGCGCGTTCGCAGAGAGATTGTTGGGCACGAGATAGGTTCCGACCTGGACGAACTGCGCGATGGGTTCGCCGTGATCTCCCGCCACGCCGGGCGCGAAATACTGCGGCGCTTTGATGCCTCCGGAGGCCGTTTTGATCGGATAGCCAGGAATCGAGATGGGCGCCCCGGGGCGGCCGGGATTGGCGTCGAGCAGATCCTCACTGGCGAAGACTTTGATGGCCGGATCCGGCGAAACAACGTCGATGTTCCTGACGTCGGCCGTTACGCTGACTGTATCGGCGTGCGTCGACAGGGCGGCGAACTGCACGTTCGTGGTCAAGGTTTCGTCGCCGCGCAGATGGATGGTTCTTCGCGTTTGCGCGAAACCGGAAGCGGTGGCCTCGAGGTTATATTGGCCCGGCGCGATGGATGGAAAAGCAAAAGCGCCGTCGGGCGCGCTGCTCGTTTCGATGCTGTTGTGGCCGGGCGCCGTGAGGCTCAGTTTCGCGCCCGCAACTGCTTTGCCCTGCGGATCGGTAACTTGGCCCGAGATGTTTCCGTCCGCGGCCCATGCGCCACACGCAAAGAGACAGAGCAGAAGGGCGGCGTTCATGGGTTGGTTCGGCAGGGTATTACGAAATTTCCAAACGTGTTACTTGACAAAGTAGCACAGGCTCCAGAATTGTGTTACGGGAAAAGAAGCAGGACGGATTTAAGATGAGCGCTTATGGCTGAATTGGCGCGAATCGGCGTCGCTCTTCCCGAAGACCTGCTGAAAGAGTTCGACGGGCTGATCGCAAGGCGGGGTTATACGAACCGGTCGGAGGCGTTCCGCGATTTGGTTCGCAATGAACTGGTCGGAGAGATTTCAGCATCCTCCGATGCGGAGGTTTTCGGGACGGTAACGATTGTCTATGACCATCATGCGCGCCTGCTGACGGAAAAGCTCACCGAGATTCAGCACCGGCATTATGCGGCGATTCTTTCCAGCGTCCATGTTCATCTCGATCACGATAATTGCCTGGAAGTGATTCTGGTGAAGGGGAAGTCGGCGCTGGTGCAGAAGCTTGCGAATTCGTTGATCGCGACGAGAGGCGTGAAGCACGGGAGGTTCGTGCTGACGGCGTCGGGGCGCGACTTGCCGTGAGATCGCGGTTCTATTTCACTTCTGTTTTGGAGGAAACTTTTGAAGAGCTTTCTTCACGGCAGACGTGATGTTTTTGTCGCGAGCGCTCATATCGCGGATCTTGTCGCTGCAGAAGGCCTGCCATAACGGCTTCGAGGTGCGGGCATCGACGATGTCAAGCAGCATGACGCCGTCCAGGTACGAATCGGTTTCAGTAGTCGTCCACCACGTAGCTGGCGCATACCAGCCATATGCGCCACCCCACCATGAAGGTCCCGCGTCTACCACCCTGGTGCTCTCTCCGGCTGTGGCGTGGACCAGAAAGGTAATGAAGACATCCGGCGAAGCATCAACCGGCTGAAGTCCCTTCTTCATCAGCTGCCGGTTGCCTTCCGACATGATCAGTTGTCCGGCGACTGCATAAGTATCCTTCAACTGAGGGTTCTTCTCGAACACGGGGTGCGTCCGCCACTCATAGCTCCGGATGTGGGAGAAATCGGCCCCCGGCTCAACCATGACTTTCACCCGTTGTCCAAACGCCGGGGCGGTTGGAAGACAGCAGAACATCAGGAAGACAAACGACCGGGTGAGACTCCTCTGGAAAACATGCATTGAATCTTCAATGCCCTGTTACGAAGACAGGTTTATTAATGATCGCGTTCACTCAGACGAAATCGATCCGAAAAATCCATCCGGCCGTCGGGCTGTCGTTGTTGGGCCAATTCGGATGGATGCCGGCGTCGCAGCTGATCAGCGTCCCCTCGTGCATTGCCAGCCCGTGCGGGTCGGATGAACCGGGCGCGAAGTCCACGGTTTCGAGCACCTTGCCTGTGGTCGCGTCGTATTTCACAAGACCGGGGTGATATTCGGCGTAGCTCTTGCAGTCGTTCCCGACGATCTGCCAGATGGCCCCGTTGTCCCAGGCGATGGCGTGATAGCGGGTCCTGCCGGGAGCTTCGTAGAACGGAATTATGAACTCAGGCTGCCATGTTGCGGGATCGACGCGCAGGACAGCGCGGAGGCGGAGCGAGGCGATCCACAGTTTGCCGTCGTTCCACAATGCGCCGTGACAGCCGCCGCCGTCGGTGGCCGGGCCGAGCGGAATCTGGCGGTGGCTGATGAGCCGCGAATCCATGTCCACCTGAAAGACGCCTTCCGGAGCCGCGTTGGCGCACATCCAGACGTAACCGCCGCCTACGGCCAGGCCGCTGGTGTTTCGGGAGGGGGTGGTCACCGTCTTGAGCAGCTTGCCGTTCCAATCGGTGAGCCAGGCGTGCTCTTCGAGGGACTTCGGCTCGGGCATGTGATAGCTGGCGGCCTGAGCGCCGGAAAGCTTCTGTTCGGCGATCCACAGGCCTTCGGGCGTGACCGCTATTCCGTTCGGAAATCCTTCGGGGCTTCGGAACAGCTTTGTTGTTTTCGCCAGGCGCGGGCGTTGCGATTTTGCGGGCGTCTGCTGCGCAAATGCCGCCGCTCCGACACGAACGAAGTCTCTTCGGGTCAAATGATGCCTATTCACTGGGACGGAAGTTCGCGCTATCGACTTTGCCATCAGGCGCGAGCCAGATGCGATAGTCGATTGAGCCTTTCTCGAATTTGACCTGATAGATGTCGGCGCCTCCGGGACCAACGCCTTTGAAGTTGACCGACTGGAGCGCGCCAAATCCGGCGAACATGGATTGGATTCCTGTCAGTTGCTGGCGCGTGGCATTGGCGAGGCCGGGACTCATCAGATCGTAATTCGGCTTGCCCGCGATGAGTTCATCGATCATGCGCCGCACAGCGGCTTCACTGCCCGGGGCGGGTTTCTGCTCCTTGAACCGGCGATCGAAATCGGATGCCGCATCGAGAACGGCCTTTGCGTCGGCGTCGCTCAGCCGTTTCGCCGTCATGTCGCGCCCGTTCTGATGCAGGATCATCTGGCTTGCGGGACCCTGTTCGTCTTTCGGAAACTCAAGCTGAGCATCGACGACCTTCGGGGTGAAGACGTTGGCGGATATAGGGCTGAGGGGAAGTTTCTGCTGATGAGTCATCTGGCTGATGAGCTGTCCGCTTTCGACGGTGATGATCATATTGGCGCCAGGGGCCAGTCCGTATATTCCGGCGTAGCGACGCAGCGTATCGGCCGAGAGGCTGATATTCGCCGGGTTTGGCAGCTCGCGCGGAGCGAAATCAGGCCACTTGCGCTCGTAAGCGATAGTCCGCAGGATCTCCCTCGCGAGCATCCCGCCGTTGTCGCTGTCCGTCATGATGGCGATGCCATCGCCGCTGTCATAGGCTACAAGGTCGCACTGAAAGCCGTCGTTGGCTCCGTTGTGCTCGAAGTAAGGATGCGCCGCACCGCCTCCCACGCCGATTCCGATGCCCCAGCCGCCCTTGATCGGCGTGAGCATCTCTTTGGCGGTCGCGGCTGAGAGGATAGTGGATTTTCCCGCCAGCGCGTTTTGCAGTTCGATGGCGAAGTGCGCGAGATCGGATGGCGTGGTCCAAAGGCCTGCCGCCGACATCTCCGGATAGACGTGCGGCCCTCCCTGAGTAGGCTTGTCATCTGAGTGATACGGCATCGCGGCCTCGGACATTCGCGATTTCGGCAGCGGTTGATCGTACGTGCTGCGCGACATCCCGGCGGGCGCGAGAACGGTTTCTCGCATGAACTCGGGGAAGGACTTGCCAGTGACATCAAGGAGGAGTTGCTGGGCGACTACGAATCCGCCGCCCGAGTACCGCCATTCACTGCCGGGCGCGATATCGACATAGATTGCGGGGGTGTTGGCGGGCTTTGCTCCGTTGAGAACCTGCACGAGCGTCGGCAGCGGCGCGTCAGATGCATAGCCCGGAAAGCCGTGTACCGTCATTCCCGCGGTGTGACTCAGCAGTTCGCGCAGAGTGATCTTTGTTTTTTCCGTGAAGCTGTTCGACGGGACTTTCCAGGACTTGAGGTATTGGTTGACGTCGGTATCGAGGTTCAGTTTGCCTGTCTGCACCAGATGCATGACCGCCATGGCCGTCACCGGCTTGCTGATCGACGCAGCCTGGAAGAGCGTTTCGGGAGTCACTGGGGCGCCGCCGAGGCCCACAACTCCATATCCCTTCGCCCATGCGATTTTTCCGTCGTGGATGGCGGCGATGCTGACGCCGGGCACGTGAAGCGCCGCCATGCGTTCGCTGAGTTTGGTGGTTACCGGTTTTTCCCCCTGCGTGATCGTGGCAGGGAGAAGATCGAGGTCCGAAGGCGCCTGAGCGGCCAGGCGGGTAAGGCCAAACGCTCCCAGAAACAGAACGCTTCGCGCAAGGCTACGCATTGTAACGGAGGCTAGCACGAAAATTTGGGGTAAGTTCCGGTAGAGAATATTGGATTGGACGATCGGATCTCACGCAGGGCATTTATCGCCGGGGCCGCCGCACTGGCGGCGCCGTCCGTTTCAAAGGGCGCCGCCGAGACCGCGCTTAGCGAATTCAAATATGCGGATGTCACCCTCACAGGCGGGCCTCTCGCAGCTATGCATCGCCGTCTGTACCGGCATGCGATGTCTCTCGATGAGGATCGTCTGCTGAAGGTCTATCGCCAGCGGGCCGGGTTGCAGGCGCCGGGGCTCGATATGGGCGGCTGGTACGATGCGGACGGTTTCGTCCCCGGCCATCTGATCGGCCAGTTCATTTCAGCGCTTTCGCGTTTTCACGCCAACACCGGAGAAAGCGCCCCGGCGGAGAAGGCGCGGCGGCTCGTCCTTGGTTATGCCGCGACGTTTGAAGCGGACGGCAATCCTTACGCCAGTCCGAAGGGTTCCACCACGTGGCCCTGCTACATCCTCGACAAGTATGAGATCGGTCTGATCGATGCGGCCTCGCTGGCGGCCATTCCGGAGGCGCGGGATCTGCTGCCGCGCGTGATCGACGCCGCAAAGAGATTCATCCCGGACCACACGTACGACCGCACGCCGGACAGCCCCAAACAGGCTCCCTACGACGAGCCCTACATCCTGCCGGAGAACCTCTTCCGCGCCTACGAACTCACCGGCCAGCCGCGATTCCGCGATATGGCGAAGCTTTATCTGCTCGACCGCGAGTTTTTCGATCCGCTGGCGGAAGGCCGGAATATTCTGCCGGGTAAACACGGCTACAGCCACGCGATTGCGTTGAGTTCGGGCGCGAAGGCTTACGAAATGCTCGGAGACGAAAAGTATCTGCGCGCCATTCGCAACGGCTGGGACATGATCGTTCGGACTCAGCAGTACGCCTCCGGCGCATGGGCTCCGCAGGAGACGTTTGTGCGGCCCGGGTCGGATGAACTGGCGCAGAGCTTAGTCACGACTCACGATCATTTCGAGACGCCCTGCTGCTTTTATGCGTGGTCGAAGATCGCGCGTTATCTGACGCGCTTCACGGCCGATTCCCGTTATGGCGATGGGCTCGAATGCGCGCTCTTCAACACCATCCTGGGCGCGCTCGATCCGGATCAGGACGGCGGCTATTTCTACTATTCCGACTATCACGCGGGAGCGGTGAAGGGCTATTACAAACGCAAGTGGCCATGTTGCGCGGGAACTCTTCTGCAATCGGTTGCGGATTATCCAATCGATCTCTATTTCTATGATTCGCGCGGCATCTATGTCAATCTCTATGCCGGGAGCGAAGCGCGATGGCGTGTAAACGATACCGATGTGAAGCTGACGCAGCGGACGGCATATCCGGAATCGGAGCAGATTGAGCTCACGGTAGATCCAGCATCGCCTGCGGAATTCGCGGTGCGGCTCCGCATTCCGGGTTGGCTGGAAAAGCCTGCCCGCCTGTCCATCAATGGACGTCCTTCGCCGAGCGCGGCACAGCCTGGCACGTATGCGGAACTGCGGCGGGTCTGGCGCAAGGGCGACCGCATCGAGCTGACGCTTCCGTTCACGGTTCGTTCGGTCCCCATTGACGCGCGGCATCCGGATACCGTCGCGATCATGCATGGGCCGCTGATGCTTGCGGCGATGAATCCGCCCGAGAATCTGAGTGCCACGTCCGAGGCTTTGAGGCGCATGACGGCGGCCGCGGCGCCATCCGAATTCGATCTGGTCACCGATGGGGGCAAGGTCCGGTTGCGCTCGTGGTATTCCGTGCAGCGCGAGCCGTACAGCGTCTATTTCAATCGAACGGAGAGGAAGACCGCCGATGGATGAAGCGCATCGCGCCAGCGATTGAGCCGAGACGCCGCCATTCGGTTTTCAAAGGCATATTTGGTTTCGCTGCGATAGACTGAGGACTCGCCGACTGCGTGACCCGTGCCCGTGTCTTCCTGATCCAACTCATCCCAGTCGCAGTTCTCGCGGCCGTTTATGGGCGGACTTTCGATATCTGGTTTCGCGAAGACGATTTTCCGCTTCTCGAGTTTGTGCGCCGTGCGCATTCGTTTGCGGATTTTCTGAAGATCGCGTTTGTTCCTTACGCTCAGGGCACTATTCGGCCCTGGAGTGAACGACTTCCCTTCTTTCTCTCCGCAACATTTTTCGGGGACGACTGCTACGCGCTCAGAATCGCAGTGTTTCTTACTGTGTGCGCCGATCTTCTGCTCATTCAGTCGCTGGCGCGCCGTATAACCGGCTCACTCGCCGCAGGATGCTTCGCAGCGACTCTCTGGGTCACAAGCGCGGCGCTGATTAGCCCGATGACCTGGAACTCCTCTTATAACGAGGTTCAATATCCTGTCTTTCTTCTGGGGGCGCTGTTATTGCTCGATCAGTTCGACAAGACTGGCAAAAGCCGCTACTGGTGGCTGCAGTTCGTTGTATTTGTTCTCGGTTTCGGATCTCTGGAGAATATGGTGGTGTATCCGGCTATTGCGGTTGTTTGGCTATTCTGTTTCGGAGACCGAGCCAGGCGCCGCCTGATTTTTCGAACAACGCTCCCGCTCTTTGCCATTTCCGCGCTCTATACTCTGGCTCACCTTCACCTCGCGCCGCTTCCTCGCGAAGGGCTATACGAGTTCCGTATCGACCTCCGGGTGTTTAGCGCGCTTCTCGAATACGGGCGCTGGATGCTTCTCTCTCCGGAATGGGGGGACTTACAATACCGACGGACTTTTGGCTTGATCGTCGTCTGGGCAAGCGCGCTGGGACTCGTGGCATCTCTTGTGGCCAACGCAAAGCGCCGCCGGCCTACAGCTTGGTTTTCTATTCTTTGGTTTCTGCTTACTATTGGCCCACTGCTGGCGCTTCCGAACCGGCGCACGGAATACTACCTGACGGTTCCGGAAATTGGTTTGTGCGTGCTGGCCGGATCGGGCTTAGATCTGGCCTGGAAGAGAAGGGCTATCTGGATGGCGATTCCAGCGACCTTCGCGGCACTGATCTGGATAGCGGGGATGTTATCCGTGGTTATTCCGCAAACGACGGTCTACCTTTCCGAATCCGATTTGTCGCGTGATTTCATTCTCAGCGTGCGAGAGGCGCGGGCGCGGCGCCCGAACAGCCCGGTGTTCGTTGAAAACGTCACGGACACGCTTTATCAAGTGGACTTCCAACAGAATGCAACCGGGGCTCTCGGAATTGATCGCGTCTATATCGCTCCCGGCGCGATGAACGAGCCTCATATCAATCCGGAGGATCAGCGATTCAAGCAGCTTGTTCCCGATGCGGCTGTTGTTCGCCATGCGCTGGACGCAGAGGACGGCGTTGTCTACACATGGAAGGGCGATCATCTGCAGAATATTACGAGTGAATACAGCGTGAGAAACGTACGGGCGAGCGGAACCGCGCCTCGGCGAGTCCGCGTAGGCGATCCTCTGTACGCTTATACGCTTGGTTCCGGGTGGGGAGCAATCGGGAACGGCGTGCGCTGGATGCCTGGCGAGGCGGAGGTGACGATGGCGAGTCCGAGCGATTCCACACAAGTGGTCTCGGTGAGCGGCTATTGCGTAAAGGAGCAGTTCATGAAGGGTCCGCTTCACCTGACGTTGTATGCCGATGGCGCATTTGCCGGCAGTTACGATATCGCGGGGCCCGAGACGACTTTCCAGAGAAGGTTTTCATTGCCGTCTGCGGTGTTACATCGCGATACCATGCTTCTCAAAATCAGCGTGAGCCCTCCGATTGTAATTAATGGGCAGAACTATGCGGCTCTTTTCGGTGACATTGAATTGCAGGATCGTTAGTCGCTGGCGATCGCGTTCACAACCCGAATGGCCAGACCTGCTGGACGGTTTTGTATAAGATCCATTCGCGGTCGGCGGGCGCGAGGAAGTCGAGGTGATCGCGGAAGAGTTCGACGGCCTTCGCGTAGGGGAGTTGCTTCAGGGAGACGGGCCAGTCCGTTCCCCACATCAGGCGGCGGGCGCCGAATGTATCGTAGAGGCGCTTGACCTGAAGCTGCGCGTCCGGGTAGGGATACGCATCCTTCGACAGCGACCACATGTGCGAGATCTTTACGAAAACTTTCGGGTAGCGTTCGAGCGCAAGGAGCAGTTTCAGCTTCTCGGGTTGGTCGAGCGGCGAATCGGCCTGATGGTCGATCACTACCGTAAGGCCCGGATTCGCTTCGATGAGCGGCTGGATGTCCGGCATGCGGTCTGCCGGCGCCAGCACGGTCATGGGCACTTTGAGCTGCGCGCAGCGTTTCCAGAGCGGCGGCATCAGGGGCCCTTTGATCCAGTCGCCGTCCGCGTTGGCCGAGGGGCTGAGCCGGACGCCGTGGAATCCCTGCTCTTCGGTGAGACGGCTAAGGTGATCCGGCGCGGCGGGGTCTTCGGGGTTTACCCGGCAAACGCCACGGAACTGTTGCGGATAGCGCTTGAGGACGTCGGCCAGATAGCTGTTATCCCATTTGTAATGGATCACCTGAATGATGACGGTTCGGGAGACCCCGTTCGCTTTCATCAGATCGAGCAGCGTTTCGGCTGAAGCGTCTTCCGGAGGCGGATGAGCGCCCACCGCGAAGGGGAATCGCGGATCGTGTTTCCAGACGTGAACGTGCGAATCGATCAGGAGAGGCGGCGCGGCGGCGCGCTGAGCCTGCATTGCAGCGCCCGAGAGAGCGCCTGCGATGAATGTCCGTCGGTTCACGACGGCCTCAATTTATCACGCGACCGAAATGGAGAGGTCGGCATCCAACGGCGCGATGAGCGAAATTCATGCGCTGGCCGCAACCGAGCCAAAAGGCAAACTGAAGCCGTTTTCTTACGATCCCGGTCCGCTGGGCGACGAACAGGTGGAGATCGAAGTTCTTTACTGCGGCATCTGCCATTCCGATGTCGCGATGGTAACGAACGAATGGGGCTTTTCGAGTTACCCTCTGGTGCCGGGCCATGAGGCGATCGGGCGAGTGTCGCGACTGGGCCGCAACGCGAAAGTCGTTCGGGAAGGCCAGATGGTCGGGCTGGGATGGAATTCCGGCAGTTGTCTCTATTGCAGGCAATGCCAGAGCGGCGATCATAACCTCTGCCAGAACCTGCAGATGACCATCGTGGGCCGGTATGGCGCGTTCGGCACGCACGTGCGCTGCCACTGGATTTGGGCGACTCCACTGCCGGAGGGGCTGGACCCGGCAAAGGCCGGACCCTTGTTCTGCGGAGGGGTTACGGTCTTCACTCCGATGCTCGTCGCAGACGTGCTTCCTACGCACCGCGTGGGCGTCATCGGAATCGGTGGGCTGGGTCATATGGCGCTTCAATTCTTGAACAAGTGGGGCTGCGAGGTAACGGCTTTCACGTCATCGGCCGGGAAGGCTGAGGAGGCGAAGAAACTGGGAGCGCATCGCACGATCGACACGCACTCAGCGGATGGCCTGAAGAACGCGAAGGGCTCGCTCGATTTCATTCTTTCCACGGTCACGGCGGCGCTCGACTGGGGCGCTTACCTTGATGCGCTGGCGCCGAAGGGCAAGCTCCACATAGTTGGCGTCCCTCCCGCGCCCATTCCGTTGAACGTGATGCAGTTGCTTATAGGGCAACTATCGGTGAGCGGCAGCCCTTCGGGCCCGCCTTCCGCCGTGACGGCGATGCTGGAATTCGCGGCGCGCCACGGGATTTCGCCAGTGACGGAAGAGTATCCGATGAGCCGCGCAAACGAGGCTTTCGAACATATCGAGGCCGGCAAAGCGCGTTATCGCGTCGTGCTGAAAAACGATCTGAAGTAATCGGCGTGATACACAACAGTAATCGGAAACCGTCGGACTAACGGCGCTGTCGGCGCTTTGTGCCTGGGACTGTTCGCGCTTAATGCGTGGATCTGCCATGAGCTTTTCACGGCGGAGTTCCTGAACAATCTCAGTTCAAACGATGGATTGTTCATTTCGCTCGCCCGGTTCTACCGCGATCACGGCACTGGTGGAGGATGGATCCCGTGGTTCAACGCGGGAATGCCGATTGAAAATGCGTACCAGCCACTGCTGCCCGATTTGGGCGGAATTACTTCCTGGCTGAGCGGCTGGCCTATCGCTCGGGCGTTTCACTTTGTGCTCGCCGTGGCGTATTGCTGCGGGCCGTCGGGGCTTGCGTTGTTCGTCTGGGGGATTTCCCGATCGCTGTTTGTCGCGTTCACGGCGGGAATGGCGTTCTCCCTGACGTCGCCCGCCGCGTGGCTGATTCCCGAGTTGCGGATCCCTTTCGACGGGCACTGGGGCGCGGTGCGGCTCTACAACCTGATCCACTATGCGGAAGATCCGCACAATGTGGCGCTCGCGCTGCTGCCCTTTGCATTATTCTTCCTGTTCCGAGCCATGGCCACTGGCGGCGCGCTGAATCTGATCGGGGCGGTGTTGCTCAGCGCTTCGGTGGTTGCGACGAACGCTTTCGGCGCCGTGGATCTTGCGATTGGCGGAGCGTGTCTGGCGCTCGTATACGGTCGCCGCGCGTCCGTAATTCTTGCTGGTGTGGGCGTCGCGGCTTATTGCCTGATATCGCCCTGGCTCCCCCCGTCGCTGATCGAGAAGATGCGGCACGATCAGTGGGGCGCTCGCGGCGATATTAAGTCCGGCCTTACCGCCGCGCTCGGGGCTGCCATCGCTTTAGGCTGTTTCGCGGCGGCCTGGTATTTTGGCCGACGGCTCAAATCGGCTTTTGAACGATTCGCGATTCTTTTCGGATTCTGGATGCTTCTGATCCCGCTGGCCGGGTTCTTCGGAAAAATCAGCATCGTTCCGCAGCCATCGCGGTATCAACTGGAGTTGGAAATGGCCGCGTGCCTTTTGTTGGCCGGCCTGTTCGCTCGGATCCCGTGGCGCGCGGTCGTGATTACCGCCCTTTGCCTCGTCGCGATTCGCCAGGCTTTGATTTTTCGGCAATTCGCGCATCCGCTCGTTACTCCCATCGACATCACGCGGACCATCGAGTACAAGGTCGATCGGTGGATCGGCCAGAATCTGCCGGGGCAACGCTCGCTGATTGCGGGCGACCCGCAATACCTGTTCAACGTGTTCTCGGACAGTCCGCAGATGGCGGCAGCGCACGAGCCCACTGCGCCCAACTTCACGCAACTCGTCGCGGTTTTCACGATTTACACCGGAATGAACGCTGGCGATCACGATGCCGAATACTCCGTGTTGTGGCTGAAGGCGTTCGGGAATTCGGCGGTATACGTGGCAGGCGAGAAGAGCCGCGAGTATTATCACGCGATCGCGCATCCGCATAAATTCGACGGGCTGCTTCCGGTGCTTTGGCGCGATGAGGACGATACGGTCTTCGGCGTGCCCGCGCGTTCGGCGTCGCTGGCGCATGTGGTTCCGGTGTCCGCGATCGTGGCGCGCCAACCCATTCACGGGCTGGATGTCGATCCCGTACGGCCTTACGTTGCCGCGCTGGACGATCCGTCATTGCCGCTTGCCGAGATGACCTGGCAGGGCACATCGCGTATTCATATCCGCGCGCCTATGAAACGCGGTCAGGCGGTGTCGGTTCAGATCAACTATGCGCCAGGCTGGCGTGCGCGTATTTCGGGCCGCGAGATCCCCGTGCGCAAGGACGGGATCGGCCTGATCGCACTCGAGCCGAATTGCTCGGGAACGTGTGAAATCGAGATGGACTACGCGCCGACGACGGAAGCAAGGGTCTGCCGAGGGCTCAGCCTGATATCGACTCTCGCGCTGGCTTTGGCACTTGTTAGACTTCGCGCTTGATCAACGGCCACGATTGGCCGCCCCACTTTGATGTGGTTAATCCAGAAACAACGGCTTGATGTGGCGTTCGAAGATGTTTTCGGTGACGTTCCGCGCGATGGCTTCTTCGCTCTGGCGGAGCATCGCCAGATAACGGTCGCCCATCTTTGCAGCTACCTTATAGCCGACGTGTAGTAATTGGCGCACGTTCGGGTTGAAGGCCGGATTCGATTGAACATGCCGCAGAGCTCCGGTGTAGTCCTCGGCAGCCCATTTCCGGACTTCGCCCGTTGAGGGGAGGGCGGCGTAGTCGATATCAATCACCGACGCGTACGGTTCGCAGAGCTCTTCCTTGTGATCGAAAGCTTCGGCGTAGACCTCTTTCGCAAGCGCGAGACCTTCGGGCCCGGCTTCGGCGAGTCCGATCAGTTCTTCGAGCCATGTCGTGCCGGCGGTTTTAAGATGTAGCCCGGCTCCGGTCTTCCGAATCGCCTTGCGAATCGGCGCATAGATCGAGAATTTGTCGCTTCCCGAATGCACGCTCAGTTTGAGAGTCTCGGGTAATCCATAGTTCTTCACAGCGTGCGCGATCACGTCCAGATCTTCAGTGAACTCCCGTTCAAACTGGTCGACATCACCTACGTAGTCGACGCCCTTATTAAACCGGCCCGTGAACTTCGGCGCGATGGTCTGAATCGGAATCTTCTCGTCCGCGATTGCGACGAGAATGATCAAAAGCTCACGAGGAGTCTGCGGCGAATCGGTCTCGTCCATGGAGACTTCCGTGATGAACCGGTCCGTCCCCTTCTTCGCAGCGATGTACCGATAGATTTTCCCCGCCTGCTGAACGGCCGCGAGGTATTTGGAGGCTACAGCCGCTACGACATCTCCGTCTAATTCCGGATGGCGCGCGACAAATGCCTCTACGTCTGGCTTCGGAGCAGCCTGGCCGATGAAGTGCGCGACGTCAATGGTGTAGAAGTCGCTCGGCTCGATGAAACGGTCTACGGTGTCGAGATTAATGTGGTCCGCATCCACATGCCATGGGTTCGCCCACCCGGAAGCCTTCACCGCCGCTTTCGCCGCCGCTTGCACGCTCGCGGGCTCCGAGCCGACGATCAGATGTTCACGGTTCGATTTGTTCCAGACCGGCGTAATCTCGACGCCGCGTTCCGCCGCCATTTCAAACGCGCGCAACTGCGCCCGGGCCTGATGCGCGAAACGGTCACCCACCCCGAAGGTGAACTTCTCGATCTTCAGCATTATTCGAGGGTACTTTACTGGTTCACGCCGGACGCGAGGAATCCACCGTCCACGGCGAGGCACTGGCCAGTGATGTAACTGGCCGCATCCGACGCGAGAAGAACAGCTGCGCCGACGAGTTCATCAGTCTTTCCGAATCGGCCCATCGGTGTTCGCATCAGCAGTTCCTTACCGCGCGCAGTGCCGTCAAGCAGCGCCGCATTGAGGTCTGTGCGGAACACGCCAGGCGCGATGGCATTGACGTTAATGCCATGCCTCGACCACTCGACCGCAAGACTGCGGGTGAGCGAGAGCACGGCGGACTTTGACGCCGCGTACGCCGCGACTTCGTAAAACGCGACGTAAGAATTCAGCGACGCGATATTAATAATGCGCCCGCGCCCGCTCGCCTTGAGAGGCTCATAGAACGCCTGGCACGCGCGCAATGTGCCGTTCAGATTCGTATCGATGATGTCGTTCCACTCTTCTTCTGACAGATCGATGGTCGGTGTCCGCTTGATGCGTCCCGCGACGTTGAGCAACACATCCACGCGTCCAAATTCCGTCACGACGGCGTCGCGAAACGTCTCCAGCGACGCCCGGTCGGCTACATCGGCCGTGTGCGCGAGCGTTCGCCGCCCGGCGCCGCGTATCGCGGCGGCGACCTCCTCGACATTGGCCTGCCGCCTTCCGGTGGCGATGACGTCGGCGCCCGCCTCGGCGAAGCCGATCGCCATGCTTCGTCCGATCCCCGAGGTGCCTCCGACAACAACCGCCACCCGGCCAGTCAAATCCGTGAAATTTCTGGGCATCTTCTGCGGAGCAGGTTATCAGGCCCTGAAATGCGAAAAGCCCTTCCCGCGAGGGAAGGGCTTCCGGGAAGTAGTCGAAGGCGCGCTTATTTGCCTTCGACACGCAGGTCGTTCTCGACCGAGAACGCGCCTGGAACGCCGTTCGCGCGAATCCCGGCCAGGTTTTTATCGCCTTCATTGGCAACAACACCTTCAAGCCGGACATGCCCGTTCTTCACGATGATGTGAATGGATGGGAGCGCCTGGAATCCATATCGAGTGGAAAGCGTCGGGTCGCCGTAAATCGACCGGTAAACGCCGCGGCGGATCTGATTGTCGTTCGGCGAGAGCGGCAAGACCTCGATGTTGTTGACAACGTTGGAGACGCCTTCCACACGCTTCACCACGTTACCTGCATCCGACTTCAGCGTCGGGCGCGTGACTTCACCGACCAGCGTGACTGTGCCGCCGTTCACGGTGAACCCTAGATCGTCGAAGACTCCGAAATACGGGAGCATGACCAACTGATGCCGGACCTCGCGGGCGACGCGGTTCTCGTCCGGGCTACCAGGAATGTAAGGATCCTGGTGCTGCGAAACTTTGGCGGCCTTATCTTTGTCGTTTTTGTCGGGCGCCGCAAAACCCGCCGGCGCGACCAGCGCAGCAGCCAACAGAGCAGTCGCGATTCTATTCATGGTTTTTTCACCACCTGCACGCCAGTGTGCAAGTGGTGTGCCAATCCGTAACTCCTTACACTCCTTTGACTATTGCCCGGCATTGGCGCCCATAGCGGTGGTTTCAGTGGTGGTTTTCAAGCATTCAGGGCTATACTCTGCTTCATGCCTCACGTCGATAAACATGCCGATGGCTCGTTCACGTGGATCGAATTGGGGACCAGCGATCAGAACGCGGCCAAGGGTTTCTATACGAGTCTTTTCGGATGGACTTTTCAGGACAGTCCGATGGGCCCGACCGACTTCTACACGATGTTTCAACTGGAAAACCGGAACGTGGGCGCCGCCTATACGCTGAGGGAGCAGGAGACCTCTGCAGGCGTGCCGCCCCACTGGAACCTGTACATCGCCGTTTCGGACGCGGATGCTTCGGCAGCCCGCGCAGCGGAACTCGGCGGTAAGGTCCTCGCGCCTCCGTTTGACGTCTTCACGTTCGGCCGAATGGCGGTGGTTCAGGACCCGACGGGCGCGACCTTCGCGATCTGGCAGGCGAAGGAGCATACCGGAATCGGCGTGAAAGAACAGCCGGGGGCCCTTTGCTGGGCCGATCTGAATACGCCCGACCGGGCGACCGCCGGGAAGTTTTACGCTGGGCTCTTCGGCTGGACTTTTGACCCCGGCCGCGATGAGTACATCCACATCAAGAACGGCGATACATTCATCGGCGGCTCTATGCCCGCGCCGCCGAACGTTCCGCCCAGCTGGATGATTTACATTCAGGTCGAGGATTGTGACGCGAGCACCGAGAAGGCGAAGGCTCTCGGCGGACAGGTGTGCATGGGGCCGGAGACGATCGAGAATGCGGGCCGCATGTCAGTGCTCTCGGATCCTCAGGGCGCGGTGTTCGCGTTATTCCAGCCCACGCGGCGCGCGTGACACGGCAGTTAACCGCTTTACAGTTTCAAATCGTTTTCGGGGATATCATGACGGTGTGAAGATTCTGCTCGGCCTCATCTTCGCCACGGTAGCGTTCCCCCAATCTCAAGCGTTTGTTCCGAATCGCGCGCCGTTGGCGCCGAACACGTTCTATGCCCTGCCGCTCGGCTCGGTGAAACCGGCCGGGTGGCTGAAGGAGCAGCTCAGAATTCAGGCGAACGGGCTCAGCGGCCACCTCGACGAGTTCTGGCCGGATGTCGGCTCGAACTCCGCGTGGCTTGGCGGAACGGGCGAGGGGTGGGAGCGCGGACCTTACTTTCTCGATGGACTGGTGCCTTTGGCGTACCTCCTGGATGACCCGGTCCTTGTGGCGAAGGCGCGCAAGTGGATTGACTGGACGCTCGACCATCAGCGCCCCGACGGCGATATCGGCCCCGAAAAGACGTTCGGCAAGGACACGAACGACTGGTGGCCGAAGATGGTGATGCTCAAGGCGCTCACCCAATATCAGGAAGTCACTGGCGATGCCCGCGTGATCCCGGTCATGGAAAAGTATTTCGCCTATCAGGCGGCGCAACTCGATGCGAATCCGCTCCACGAGTGGGCTCAATACCGCTGGGGCGATGAACTCCTTTCGATCATCTGGCTCTACAACCGGAACGGAGATGCGAAACTTCTCGACCTTGCCAAAAAGATCGCCGGGCAGGGGTTCGATTGGAAGGGGCTTTACGCCAACTATCCGTACACGGATAAGGTCGAGAAGAAGTCGGCCAACCTCGCGAGCCACGGGGTGAACAACGCGATGGCGATCAAGACGGGCGCGGTGTGGTCGCTGATTTCCGGGAGCGCGGAGGATCGCGAGGCTTCACGTCAAATGATCGCGACTCTGGAGCGCTATCACGGCCTGCCGAACGGCTCATTCGCCGCGGACGAGCACCTGGCCGGCAAGGATCCTTCGCAAGGCACGGAGCTCTGCACGATTGTGGAGCAGATGTTCTCGCTGGAGGAACTGGTACAGATACTGGGCGATACCACGATTTCCTCGCGACTCGAACGCATTGCGTTCAATGCCCTTCCCGGCGCTTTCAGCAAAGACATGTGGGCGCATCAATATGACGAGCAGCCAAACCAGGTTCTCGTTTCAGACGCCAAACGCGATTGGACCACCAACGGCGACCAGTCGAATCTCTTCGGTCTCGAGCCGAATTACGGATGCTGCACGGCGAATCTGCATCAGGGCTGGCCGAAGTTCGCGGCGAGCCTGTGGATGGCAACGCCGGAAGGCGGACTCGCGACCGTAAGCTATGCTCCGTCGGACGTGCGAACCCAGATCAACGGCACGGCGGTACACATCGCCGAAGACACAGCGCTGCCCTTTGATGAAAACGTGACGATCAAGGTCGATCCGGCGCAGCCGGTGAGTTTCGCGATCAAGCTCCGCATTCCCGGCTGGACCAATGGCGTGAGCGTCCGCATCAACGGCGCCAGTCAGCGAGACATTCGTCCGGGCCAATATCTGACCATTTCCCGCGAATGGCGTCCCGGTGACACGATTCTGATGCGGATGCCTATGCCGGTGATCGTTTCCACCGGCTATCGCGGTTCCGCTGTGGTCAGCCGGGGCCCGCTGCTTTATTCGCTGGATATCGGCGAAAAGTGGAGGAAAATCGCGGATAAAGGCCAGACCGCGGATTGGGAAGTAACGCCCACAACGCCGTGGAATTACGCGCTTTCTATCAGCGCCACTAACCCCCAGAATTCGTTCTCTGTGGAAATCGGGAAAATGGGAGCTCAGCCATTCAGCCCGGAAGGAGCCCCGGTATCGCTGCGCGCAAGAGGCGCCACCGTGAAATCGTGGAAGATGGTTGATTCCTCAGCGGGACCGGTGCCCGAAAGCCCGATCAAGAATCCGGGCGGGCTTCGTGAGGTGCGCCTGATTCCTTACGGCGCAGCCAAGTTAAGGATCACTGAATTTCCTCGTATTGAAGCGAAATAGCCGCGGCATTTCGCTCAGGCGCACTGATGCGCCACTCGCGCTGGCAGCGTCACGTCGAGGCTGGGCGGGGAAAAAGACGCCTCAGCCCATTGCCGCGGCGGCGTTCATCACCTGCGGCATATAGCGGAAGCGGCGTTCGCGCAATCCGAACTTATGCATCAGGCGCCCTACGTGGTCCTGATCGTATCGGATGCCGAAGCGCCGGTCGATCGCTTCCGCAAGGCGCCCGGTCGTCCAGCGGTCGGATGAGAATCCGTAGGCGAGCGCGCCGTCGAAGTACATGGCGCGAATCACCTCCACCTGCTCGTCGGTCAGGCGGCTGGGGCGGCCGGTCGCGCGGCGTTTCCGCAAACTCTCCAGTCCTTTGGACAGGATCGACCGCTGCCATCGGGAGGCAGTGGTGCGGCTGACGCCGTAGCGGCGCGCGATTTGAGATTGTTTTGTACCGTTGAGCAGGTCCGAAGCGGCCGCTAAACGGCGAGTTTCCATGTCGTCGCGATTGAGAGCGTTCTGCGAAGCAAGCATCGTCTCCAAGCGCGCGGAATGATTACCAGAGCAACCCCAGAATACACTACAACGGAGAGCCTGTAAATTGTTTCAAGCGGAAAATCCGCCGGTTGTTTCGCTTCGCAATGTCACCAAGACGTATGAGGGTGGGGTGGAGGCGCTGCGGGGCATCTCACTCGACTTTCCGGCGGGGAGGATGACCGCTCTTCTGGGGCGCAGCGGGTGCGGAAAGACGACACTGCTGAACCTCTGCGGCGCGATGGATTTTCCTTCCACGGGCGAGGTGCTTCTGGCCGGTCGAAGCACGTCCGCGCTTTCGGATGGTGATCTCACCGCGCTGCGCCGGCACAGCATCGGGTTTGTTTTTCAGTTCTTTCAGCTTCTTCCGTCGCTTACGGCGCTCGAGAATGTGGAATTACCTCTGCTCCTCGCGGGCGGGAGGAAGACGGCTTCGGTCGCGCGGGAGCGGCTTGCGTGGGTGGGTCTCGAAGACAAGACGAATGCCCTGCCGTGGCAGCTTTCGGGTGGTCAGATGCAGCGGGTCGCGGTGGCTCGCGCCTTGGTGAATAATCCGGCGATTCTGGTCGCCGATGAACCGACGGGCAACCTGGACACGGCGAGCGGCGATCTGGTTTTGAGTTTGATTCGTCGGGCGGCGGACGAATTCGGGGCCGCTGTCATTATGGCGACGCATAGCGCCGAGGCCGCAGCTATTGCGGATACGCGGGTCCGCATGCGTGACGGGCGAGTGGAGGATGTGGAGTAGCGTCCGGCTCGCCGGACCTCTGATCCTGCGGCCGCTTCGAGAGGACGCGGCGCGTACCGTCCTCACGATTCTTTCAATCGCTCTTGGCGTGGCGGTTGTTATCGCGATTGAGTTGGCGGGCGATGCGGCGACGGGATCGTTTCAGTCTTCGCTGACCACGCTGGTCGGCAAGGTGGATTACGACATTCAGGCCAATGCAGGCGTGGATGAGAACGTCATGGCGCATCTCTCCTCGTTGCCGATCGACGTGCGCTTCTCGCCGGTGATCGAACAGCCGGCGGTGATTGAGGGGGCGGGTTCGACAACGGTGTACGGCATCGATGCCGTGGCGGCGATGACTGCCAGGCCCGAAACGCTGGAAACCGGCGCTGCCGTATCGGGCGAACTCGCCTCACGGCTGCACTGGAAGACCGGGCAGAAGATCGTTCTGCGCGGGCGCGGCTACCGGAAGGCTTTCACGATCCAATCCATTGCCGCCGATCAGAACACCGAATGGGTCGGTATCGATATCGCCGCGGCGCAGCAACTGCTTGGCATGTACGGAAAGCTCGACCGCATCGAAGTGTTCCTGGGTCCGAATCAACGAGCGGACGAGGCGGAGCGCGCGATTCGTTCGGTCATCCCGGCGACCTATACTCTCGAAACGCCCGGCGCGCGCAGCGAAGAGAACCGGCGGATGCTGCGCGCGTTCCGGTGGAATCTGCGGGTCCTGAGTTATATCTCGCTGTTGGTCGGCGCGTTCCTGATTTACAACACGATTTCCGTCGGCGCGGCCCGGCGGCGTACCGAAATCGGGATTCTGCGGGCGCTCGGCACACGATCGCGCGGCGTTCTGGCCCTGTTTTTGGGCGAAGCGGCGATGCTCGGGCTCGCTGGTTCGCTTCTCGGAGTCGGGCTCGGCCGCATCCTGGCCGGAGCGATTCTCGGGATGATCTCCGATACCGTCAACGCCCTTTTCACGACCAGCGCGCCGGGTTCGGTCGCGGTCTCGACCGGCTCGTTCCTGGCTGCCCTGGTCATCGGAACAATGGTCGCGGTCATCTCGGCGCTGATTCCCGCTCGTGAAGCCTCCCAAATCGCCCCCGCGGAGGCGATGCGACGCGAGGCCCGACAGCGGGAGACACGCTTTAATGCGCGGCGTGATCTGCTGATCTCCTCGATTCTGGCCGTAGTCGCCTGGGCGCTTTGCCAATTGCCGCCGCTCTATGGGCGTCCGGTCTTCGGCTACATTTCCGCTCTTTTCGCTGTCGCGTCCACGGCGATGCTCTCGCCCGCCTTCGTCAGCGGAGTTGTCCGCGCGCTTCGGGGAGGTTTGAAGCGGATCTCCGGGGCGGCGGGACTGATCGCAGGCCGCAGTCTCATCGCCGCCCTGGCGCGTACCTCGATCGTCGTCACCTCTCTCGCGACCGCCATCGCGATGATGGTGAGCGTCGGGATTATGGTCGGTAGTTTCCGGGAAACCGTGCAGGTGTGGCTCGACAGCCAGTTGCGCGCCGACATCTATATGCGCGCTGCCGGGCCGGCCACTGCCGGAATTTATCCCGGCATGGATCCTCACGTGGCCGATATCGTTCGCGCGGCGCCGGGCGCCGAAGACGTCGACATCTTCCACGCTTTGGCTTTTCACTTCGAAGGCGTTCAGGCCACGTTCGGAGGCGGAATCACGGATATTGTTCGCCGCAGGCGGGCGCTGCGTTTCCTGAACGGCGATGCGGACCACATCCTGCGTTCCCTGCCGGGCAACGACCGCGCAATCGTCAGCGAGCCATTCGCGAACAAGCACCACGTCAAAGCGGGCGACATTCTGCGCATTCCACTGGGCGACCGCACCGTGGCGCTCACCGTTGCGGGCATCTATTATGACTACGCGAACGACCGCGGATTTGTGCTGGTCGATCGCTCCACGCTGCTCCGCTATCTGCCGAACCAGCCGCCCACGGATATCGCCGTCTACGTGAAGCCCGGTTTCGATCCCGTGGCGGTGCGCCATGCCCTCGAAGCCGAACTGCGCGATTATCCGCTGATGATTGCGCCGAACGAGGTTCTCAGACGCGGCGCGATCGAGGTCTTCGACCGCACTTTCGCGGTCACTTATGCGCTCGAAGCGGTGGCCATCCTTGTCGCCATGCTGGGCGCCGCCAACTCACTGTTAGCATTGGTATTGGATCGCCGACGCGAAATCGGGCTGATCCGCTATCTGGGGGCGGCCAGGGAGCAGGTTCGGGGCATGATTCTTACCGAAGCCGCGCTTCTCGGGTTGCTTGCCGGTTTACTCGGGCTGGCGCTGGGTATCGCGCTCTCGCTCGTCCTGATTTATGTGGTTAACAAGCAGAGTTTCGGATGGACGATACAGTTCCATCCCCCCGCGTTGCTTCTCGGCGGCGCGTTGCTGCTGGTGTGGGTGGTAACTATCCTCGCCGGCGTCTTTCCGGCGCGGTTCGCCGCAAGGCTTGAGCCCGCCGCCGTGGTTCACGAAGAATAGCCCAGGAACAAAGAAGCATTTTCAACCGAATGAGTGAGAACACCAGAAATATAGCCATCATTGCGCACGTCGATCACGGTAAGACCACGCTGGTCGACGCGATGCTGAAGCAGAGCGGCATCTTCCGCGCCAATGAGGAAGTCGCCGAGCGGGTGATGGATTCGAACGACCTCGAGCGCGAGCGCGGCATTACGATTCTCGCGAAGATTACGGGGGTACGTTATCGCGGGACAAAGATCAACATTGTCGATACGCCGGGCCATAGCGATTTCGGCGGTGAGGTCGAACGCGCGCTCAAGATCGTCGATGGCGTGATGCTGCTGGTCGATGCCAGCGAAGGTCCGCTGCCGCAGACGCGCTACGTGCTGATGAAGGCGCTCGAGGCGAACCTCAAGCCGATCGTTGTTATTAATAAGATCGACCGGCCGGACGCGCGCCCGCAGGAAGTGTTGAACGAGATCTACGACCTGTTTATCGATCTCGACGCGCATGAAGATCAGCTGGATTTTCCGGTTTTTTATGCGATTGCCAAGACCGGCATCGCAAAGGCGTCGCTCGACGATCCTTCCGATAATCTCGAGCCGCTTTTCCAGGCGATCGTGGAGCGTCTGCCCGCGCCAGCGGGAAATCCTGAGGGCGTACTTCAGGCGCTAGTGGCGAATCTGGATTACAGCGAATATCTGGGCCGGCTAGCCATCGGCCGCGTGTTTCAGGGCACGCTGCGGCATGGAGATGAGGTCGCGATCTGCCACCTTGATGGCACTGTCCAAAAGACGCGCATCACGAAGCTCTATTCGTTCGAGGGATTGAAGCGGGTAGATGAAACCATCGCGCGGCCCGGGGACATCCTCGCGGTCGCGGGCGTAGAAGGCATCACCATCGGCGAAACCATCACCAGCGCCGAAACGCCCGATCCGATGCCGAAGATCCAGATTGACGAGCCGACGATCGGGATGACGTTCACGATCAACTCGTCGCCGTTCGCCGGGCGCGAAGGGCAATACGTCACGTCGCGCAATCTCAAGGACCGCCTCGATAAGGAGTTACTGACCAACGTTTCGATCCGAGTGGAATCCACGGCTCCGGATACTTTCCGCGTTATGGGCCGCGGCGAACTGCAGCTTGCCATTCTTATCGAGATGATGCGCCGCGAGGGGCATGAGCTGGCGGTGGGCAAGCCCGAGATCCTCACCAAGCAAGTCGATGGCAAGACGATGGAGCCCGTCGAAATGCTGGTGATCGATTGCCCGGAGCAGTTCATCGGCGTCGTGATCGAAAAACTCGGCGCGCGCAAGGGCAAAATGAGCAAGATGATCAATCACGGGTCCGGACGCGTGCGCCTGGAATTTCATATCCCGTCGCGCGGGCTGATCGGGCTGCGCAGCGAAATCCTGACCGACACTCGCGGTACCGCGATCCTGAACTCGCTATTCCATGGCTATATCGAATGGCAGGGCGAAATCCCGATGCGGCCGACAGGGTCGCTCGTGGCGGATCGCGCCGGGAAATCCACCGGAAATGCCATCTTCAATCTCCAGGAGCGTGGCGAGATTTTCGTCAGCCCCGGAACTGAAGTCTATGAGGGCATGATCGTGGGCGAGAATGCGCGGCAGAACGATCTGGACGTCAACATCGTTAAAGAGAAAAAGCTCACCAACATGCGCGCGTCCACTGCTGATGAGGCGATTCGCCTCGTTCCGCCGCGCATCCTGAATCTGGAGCAGGCCATCGAGTTTGTTCGCGAGGATGAACTGGTGGAAGTCACCCCGCAATCAATTCGTCTCAGGAAGAAGATCCTGAAGGCGAATCAGCGATGATATAAAGCGAGTTACGTTCCCGCAGGTCAGGTTTGGCTCCGCTCCCTTCGCTGGATCTCAGGCTGGGAACTGCCGAGCGGTCGGGTACTACGACGCCATTCGCAAAGGGAGTATGGCCTTCGCCATTTCCTTACGAATTTCCTGTTCGCTGCGATTTCCGTCCGAATACTCCGAAATCAGATTTCCGATCCGTCCCACCAGTGATCGGGATTCTTCGTCATCGCTATCGGCCAGATTTGCCATGAACGGCCACAGCCAATTCTCCAGGGATGCGAGATTTCTCGATCCGTCGACGTACTCCGCGACGGCGTGTTCAATTTCTGACTGACGCCCAGAAACCATAGTGGCTACCAAACCCAAGTTACCGCAAAGAGTAGTGCATCCACGAACTCTACAGGATTTATTCTCGGCACTCGGGTTTGAAGACGGAACGTCCTCCGTGGGAGAACCATTTAGAAGCGATCCAGTCGCGCATGGGCACCATCAACCAAAAGGGACATTGAGCCAAATGCTTGATTACCGACATGGGCCGGATCTAGCGATCTGCCACCGATACCTGCTTCCGGACGGAACTTTGGGGGCCAGCGGGAAGCCAGACCCCAAACTGATTCGTCACAAGGGCGTTGACTACATTGCTCATTCCTCAAAATGCAAATGTCCGGTATGCACCGCTGCGCCAGAGGATTGTAAGTTATTCGTCTGATCGCTCTTGGATCAAGATCACCTAGTGTGATGTTTCTGAAATCTCTTTACCTATTGGCAGGAAGGTGGTCGAGCCAGACGATGGTGGCACAGGCTTCAGCCTGTGGGTTTTCGGCTGCCGGATTAGTACAGGCACTTCGGAATCGGGACACCAGCGAGGCTC
>DATFSM010000126.1:0-34250 GCA_035262625.1 Bryobacteraceae bacterium | reverse complement strand
ACGGGTACATGACGCCAGGGTCGTGTCGACTATAACTGCCCGCGCCCGGTCTGCTGGACCCGATTGTGCTATAAAACGCCGCACCTGACTCGGCTCTGTCGGAGTTTCTGTCCATATGGGCCCGCCACCGGGTTGACGCTTTAGTCGCGTTCGCTTCCGCTCCCCCTGGTATGATGACCAGGATGAATCGCAAACTAGCGCTCGCTATCACCATCACAGCCGCAGGGGTCATGGCCGTACAGGCGCAGGCCCCGCCGTCAATCGCCGCGTCAGCAAAGGCCGCATACGGCCGTATCAAAACGAATTTCATCAAAGCCGCCGAAAAGATGCCGGAAGAGAACTACAGTTTCAAACCGGTGGACGCCCTCGAAACATTCGGCCAGCGCGTGGCCCATATTGCCGACCCGCAGCTGGGCACATGCACCGGCCTCACTGGCGAGCGCAAGACAGGCACCGCGCGTCAGAAGACCGCGAAAGCCGATCTCGTCGCCGCCCTCAAAGAGTCGTTTGACGCCTGCGACAAAGCATTCGATGCCCTCACGGACGCGAACGCGCTTGAGCCGGTCGGCGGCGGCCGCGGCGGCCCGCAACCGCGCATCGCGACGCTCTACGGGATGATTGTCCACGCCAACGAAGTCTACGGCGCGATGGGCGTCTACATGCGCCTGAAGGGCATCGTTCCTCCGTCAAGCGAAGGCCGATAGTTGGGGGACTGTTTTGGGGTGTCAGGATGGTGGCACAGGCTTCAGCCTGTGGACAGCGGGCTTCAGCCCGCTTACTGGACGTTCAGATAAGCAGTATTCGAGATTCGTCCATTCGAGGTAACCGTAACCGGGACTTTGCTCCCGGTTGCGCCCGACGGAATCGTGCAGTTGATCTGGTCGAGTCCCGCGAAGCTTGGTGCCCGTCCGGCGTAGGAAGCGGCGCAAGCCTGCCCTCCGACCGAAACAGTCGGTTGAATCTGGGCATAATCCAGTCCGTTATTGAGGGTGGTTGCGCCCAGTCCAGTCAGGAACAAGGACATAATGTCGCCCGCATGAAAGGGCGTGTTCGGGCCGACCACGGTGCCGGTGAGCGCATTCACGCCCGCGGCTGTAGCGTTTGCGTCAAGCAGGAAGATGCTCGGCACAGCCGGGGCCAGCCGAACGTTGACGGTATTCTGGCCGTTCGCATTTTTCACGGTCAACTGCGTCAGTCCCGGATTCGAGTTGGCGTAGATGAAATTGATCTGCCCCGCGCTGATGTACTGAATCGGTTGCGCGACGCCATTGACGAGCACCTGTACATCCCCAAGCTGCGCAGGGTAGGGCTGTGAAGCGGTCATTGCGGTGGCCGTCAGCAACGAACCATAGATCGAAACATAAGCGCCCGGCGCCACATCGTAGGGGAACGGCGCCGGCCCCGCAGCGGGAATCACGCCTTTGGGAAAGATCACTGGCCCGGGTTTCACGATCGCCGGGAGCACAGTTGTTGCAGGCAACGTCTCAGACGCGGTCGTAACCGATCCGGTGACCGGCGTGATCTGAAAATTGAGGTTGGTCCCCGCGGGCAGCATCTCCGCATACGCGGTGGCGTTCGAGTTAACCAAGAGCTTGCTTGTTCCAAGTATTACGCCACTCAAAGACTGCGGTACGTCGTTCTGATCGCGAAGCTGCATCTGGACACCAGCGGTCATCATCAGAGATGGCGCCGATTCCGCCGCCTGGCCAACGGAAAGCCACTGGCTTGTCCCGGTCAGGAACGACACAATGATCTGTGACACGGGATTCGAGGTATCGTTCGCGATCTGATTAATGGGCCGCGCGCTGGGCGGGCAGTACCCGAACAGGGTGAGCAGGGAGTTAGTCGCGTGGCACGTGGGAACCACACGCGTAACGCCAGGGCGGTAAAAGCCAAGCGAGGCGCTGGTCAGCGTAACAACGCCGTCATCGAAATTATCGCCGGGCATCGCGGACTCGACACCCGTGCCGCCGTTGCCCGCAATCGAGATCGCTGTGATGCCGCGCAGATCGTCCGTACCCTGATTCCAGGTATTCAGGTCCATCAAGAACTGGCTGCCGGGCGACATCTCCTGCGTCTCTTTGTCGACTCCCAGCGCCGCGGCGATTGCGGATCCGAAGTGAGGTGTCGCAAGGAATATGGCTTTGCGAATGATCGGGGTTTGCGGAGGCTGAAATGACGCGGGCGTTACATCCTGCTTGCCTGCGAGATAGCTTCGCAGAATCAGACCGCCCATGCTGTGCGCGACGGCGTCAACCTGCGTCACCGCCGAGCCGTCGGTGTACTTGAGCCCCGCTAGGAACTGCCCAAACGCGATGCCGACCGCCTCAAGCGTCGGTCGATTGGCAGCTGTTCCAACGGTGCAATTGTCAAAATACAGGCTGACGATGGAATGGGCCTGGAGAAGCTGATCCGCGGCCCCGAAGTTCGAAGCGAAATCCGTGCCGAGACAGCCGGCTTGATAGCCATTCAGAAACACGACTGGCGGATTCGGCCCTTTCGGAATCGGTCCCGAAAGGACAAGCTGTGCGGAGAGCGCGAGAGGCGTGGCGAACAGGAGCGCCAGCCGACTCACTTCAAGGCCTCGGCAATAATCCGGGTCTCGTCTTCCGAGAGCCGGAACTCTGCCGCTCCCACGATGCCATCCACCTGCTTTGGAGAACGCATCCCGACAATCGCGCCGGTCACTTCCGGACGTCGCAGCGTCCAAGCGATCGCGACTTCTCCCGCCGACTTCCCGTGACCATTCCCGATGTCACGAAGCTTTTCGACCAGGTTCAGGTTCCGCGTCAGCAGCGGCTCCTGAAAATTCGGCGTGCGCTTGCGGAAGTCATCCGGATGCATGTTCTCGACGCGTTCACGCGTCATCGCGCCCGTCAGCATCCCCGATTTCATCGGTGAATACACGATCACGCCGATATTGTGCTTGCCGCAGAACGGCAGAATGTCCGTCTCGATCTCCGGCTGGATGATCGAATACGGCGGCTGCAGTGAAGTGATCGGTGCAATCGCCTGGGCACGCGCTAGTTGAGAGGCGTTGAAGTTCGAAAGACCGATCCAGCGGACCTTGCCCTGCTTCTGCAGATCGGCCAGCGCCGCCCAACCCTCTTCGATGTCCTCGTCTGGCTCGGGCCAGTGCACCTGATACAAATCGATGACGTCGGTCTGCAGACGCTTGAGGCTGTTCTCGCACTCCTGGAAAATCGAATCGCGTTTCAGGCTCTTGCGAATCTGCCGGTCCTCACCCCAGATGCGCTCGCATTTGGTAAACACGTAAGGCTTCGGATTCCGGCCCTTCACGGCTCGCGCGACGACCTCTTCGGAATGCCCGAGGCCGTAAACGGCGGCGGTATCGATCCAGTTAATGCCCTTATCGAGCGCGGCATGAATCGCGCCTATGGATTCTTCGTCGTCCTGCGGCCCCCAGGAAAACGCCCAACCGGCGCCGCCCATGGCCCATGCGCCGATCCCGATCGGCGTGATTTTCAGATCGCTGTTTCCGAGTCGTCGTGTTTGCATAAACGACTACGGTATCAATGAGACAAGTATTTGTTGATATCGGGGTGAAGCAGTTGCTGGATTTGAGGCTTATCCAGATCGACCTTGGTGATCACCCTCGCGCTGAGGTCGATCTTCTTCGGAGGTGTCTTGCCGTTGAGTTTGTCCGTCACGACGCGAACCCCTTCATACCCGATCTTGAACGGATCCTGCGCCACCAAAGCGTCAATGACTCCCGCTTTAAGATCCTCGACAAGCCCCTCGCTCGAATCGAATGCCACGAAGCGAATCTTCCCGGCAAGTCCGCGCGACTTCAGCGCCTGCGCCGCGCCCACCGAACTCGGTTCCGACGATGCGAAGAGCCCATCCAGATTCGGCTGTGAGGTCAGGATATTCTCAGTCGCCGCCATGCCCTTGGCGCGGTCGGACATGCTGTACTGTTCGGCCACGATATGAATGCCGGGGAACTCGCGCGCCATAACATCCTTGAAGCCGCGCTCGCGATCCATCGTGGAAGCGCTGCCCGGAGCGTGATTGATCATCGCCACGCTGCCCTTGCCATGGAGCAACTCGGCCAGCGTGCGCGCTCCCATCTGTCCGGCTTCGAAGTTGTTGGTAGCGACGAACGACACATAATTCGTGGAATCGACGCCCGAGTCGAAGACGACCACCGGAATCTTCTGCTGAGCCGCCTGGTCGAAAGCTCCGTTCAGCGTGGTGCGGTCCTCCGCCGCCACCACTACGCCGTCCACGTGCCGGTTCAGCATCGAATCAAAGATTTCGAGTTGCCGGCTATAATCGGTTTCGTTAGGCGGACCGTCCCACAGGATCTCTTCGTGGAACTCCTGTCCCGCGGCGACCGCGCCCGCATGGACGGACTGCCAGAAGACATGCGCCGTGCCCTTCGGGATTACGGCGATCCGGCGCTGCTGCTGGCGGTTACAAGAAAAGCTAAGGATGCAGATCGCGGCAAGGAGCGCGATCTTACATCGCACACCAGCCTCCGTCGATCAGGATGTCGGTGCCGGTGATGAAGCCCGCTTCGTCGCTGCACAGGAACGCGGCGAGCGAGCCGATCTCTTCCACCTTGCCCCAACGGCCGACCGGGATCTTCGAGATGAACTGCGCGTTGAGTTCGGGGTTCTGAAGAATGGGCGTGTTCATTTCGGTAGCAAACGGTCCGGGGCTGATGCCGTTCACGGTGATGCCTTCGGACGCGAGTTCGAGCGCGAGCGCCTTCGTCAGACCGAGCAGCGCGAACTTGGTCGATGAGTAAGCAGTGCGCTGCGGCATCGAGACGTGCGCCATGATCGAAGTCATGTTGAGGATGCGTCCGTAGCCAGCGCCTTTCATGTGCGGAACGAACGAGCGGCACATCAGAAATACGCTCGTCAGGTTCGTATCCTGGACGCCACGCCATTCATCCAGCGTGAAATCGGTGATATTTTTGCGCAGGTTGGTGCCGGCGTTATTGACCAGAATGTGGATCTTGCCGACTTTCGAGACGACGTCCCGCTCGAGTTGAAGAACCTGGTCTTCCTTCGCGATATCGGCCGCGAAAACCTCAGCGTTGCCCGCCTCCTTGGCGACGGATTCCAGTTTTTCCTTATCCCGCGCGACGAGTACAAGGCGCGCGCCGTGGTTGGCGAGCGCGACCGCCATAGCCCGGCCCAGACCCTTGCTGGCGCCGGTGATCAGGGCGGTACGCCCTTCGAGAGATTGTTTTTTCATCGGATTGAGTATTTTATCGAAGGCCTGTCGCGATCGTCAGTCCGGAGGGCAGATCTTCACCGAAGATGCGGCCCAGCGCGCGTTCGTCGCGCTCGGTTTCGCCTTCGAGTTGAGCGATCAGATGCGGGTCGGTGAGCTTTGCCCGCACGGCTGCGAAGGTCGCCGGAGCAACGTCGCGCACCGGGTCGCCAGTGCGGCGGGCGAGCGACACCAACGCGTCCTGGGCTTTTGCGTTCGACAGCAGCGCCTCGATCCAGCGCGTCGCGACCGAGGGCGCAAGCACCTGATTGATCGGGCCATAGAACAATTGACGCGCGCCCAGACGCGAGATGCACCAGAGCACGAAGTCCTCGCGGCCGATCTTGAGAATCGCGTCACCAAGCTGAACGCGGTTCGCCGCAGGAATCAATTCCATGCTGGACGCGGTTCGCCACATTTCGCGCAGCAGGCTGTTGTTGATGCGCGGCGGCTTTTTACCGGCTTTCGGAATCAGGAACGGAAGCAGGCGCTGCACGATGTCGGACTGCTGATTGCGGTTGAGCCCGCCCGCCACGCGGCCCCAGAAAATCCACCAGTCGATTTCGTTTTGCACCTGATTCGCAAAGTGAGGGCCGGCGGCAAAGATGCGCCGGACCTGCTCGATGCGGTATTCGTCGCCGATATAACCAAAACCAGGCCGAAGCAGAAAACCGCCGAGGTTGAGCCATCTCACTTCGTACGCGGCTGTTCGCTTTCGCTGTTCGATGAGTTCCAGGAACACGTCCGCCAGCTTGCGCGCGACGTCCACGGGCCACGAGTTTCGACCCAATCCCAGCGCGGCTTCGAGCTTGGCGGGCAATTCCTCGGGCGCGACTTCGCCTCTCAGAAATGCGCCGTTAATCAGCTCGATAGCGGCATCCACCGCTTCCTGGCTCACTACTGCCGCAGGTCTTCGGGGAGCCGTGGTCGCCGCCGCCTTGCGAAGCTGGAATTGCAGACGCCAGCGATTGTCGCTTTCTTTCGAATCGCACCAGGTTTCGAGTGTGCCGATCTCAGTGAGACGGGCGCCCAGCTTGACAGGAACCAGTCGTTCTCCGCCCTTCCCAAAACGGATCACCGCCTCAAGCGGCGCGTGCTGATGAATGTCTTCATCCGGCCGGAACTGAACGAGTTCGCCCGGCTTGTCGTCCACGCGCGTCAGAGAACTCATGAGGCGAAACGCCACGGGTCGGTTCGCAACGAGATTGATGTCGTTGCGGTCCACCTCCACCGTGTCACCTTCCTCGGCGCCGCGGGGAACAAGGCAGACAGCAGTCTCATCGTTCAAGCCGATGTAATAAGAACGCGGAAGGCCGCCGCGCACCAGAACGCCTGAACCTGTCGACCGGACATACGAGTAATACGCCGCGCCGCTCGCAACGGCCAGATCGAGATCGCGGTTTTCAAAAACTTCCGGCAGCTTCCCGTTCCAGCTTCCGAGGATGTCGGCGACGCGTTGCCGCAGAATCTCGGGTATGAAAAAGCCGCCGTTGAAGAGAATCGCGTCAGGCGCCTGCCCGGCGGATTCCAGAAACGCCGCGATGTGCCGGCTGATCGCAGGGTCGGAAACGTAGGGCAGACCCAGTTCGCGGAACAGGCTGCGCTTCTCGTCTTTCGGCTTCTCGCCCTTTGGCGTGATCGGGAGAAATCCTTCCAGCGCCAGTTCCAGAACCTCGGCCCGCGTGACTTCGGTCTTGAGAGCGCCGCCAATGAGCGACGATCCACCGCCCGCCACGTTGATTTCGACGCTGTGCCGATGGCTGTCCGACAGCAGCAATTCCTTCGCGGCCGAGCATTGGCGTCGAAGAGCGCTGCGCTGCCGGATCGACAACTGTTTCCCCAGCTTCGTCTCGGCAAGCCAGGCGATTGTGAGGTCCAGATTGTCGCCGCCCAGCAGCAGGTGCTTTCCGACAGCCGTTCGCGTGAAATCGATCTTGTCGCCTTCGCGCGCAACGCGGATCAGAGAGAAGTCGCTCGTACCGCCGCCGACGTCGCAGACCAGCACGATCTGACCATCGAACAGCAATCGCCGGGAACGCGCGAAATTATTGGCGATCCAGGAATAGAAAGCCGCGGCGGGTTCTTCGAGGAGCGTCAGACGCGGCAGTCCCGCTTCCTCCGCGGCCTTCACCGTCAGTTCGCGCGCTTCTTCGTCGAACGACGCAGGAACGGTTAAGACCACGTCCTGTTCGGTCAGAGGACCTAAGTGCGCGGCCTTATCCCACGCGTCCCGCATGAAGGCGAGCAGTCGAGCCGAAACCTCGACCGGCGACAGAACCCGGCCGCCCTCACCCGCATCCCACGGCAGAATCTTTGCCGTGCGATCAACGTCCGGATTCGAAAGCCACGATTTCGCGCTATGCACCAGACGCGTGGGAACGATCGCGCCCTGTTCGCGCGCCCAGACGCCCACCGGCTGCCCTTCATCCAGATACAAGAACGAAGGCAGCGTACGGCGCGGCTCAATCCGCCCCGGCCCCACAACCTGCGGGATATCGAAAATGTGGATTGGCGGAAAACTCGTGTCTTCGGCTTGCGCAGGGTCGATCCAGGCCACCGCGGAGTTGGTGGTTCCGAGGTCTATGCCGACTTTCATATTGTTTCGCGAACGTTGAACTCGAGCTTCCAGCGCCGTCCGTCACGCGCCACGCACCAGAGTTGCAGCATGCCGGTTTCGGTGATCACGGTTTCAAAGGAAACAGGAACGACTTCGGAACCCTGTCCCTCGGCGGTAAGGCGGACCTCCACGGGCGAAAGCTCCTCAAGTTCCTCGCCCAGGTCTTCGATCATCGAGCCGGGCTCATCATTCTTTCGTGCGGCCGAGCAGAAGAAGCGGAACTCGGCGGTGTCGTTCACGACCAGACCGAATTCGCGGTTCGGGATCAGCGTGGAAGTGCCTTCCTCCATTCCGAACTGCGCCACGGCAAGCGCACGCACAGGCGCGGCGAAGCCGGGGACTGCGGGCATGGCGGATTCCACGCCCACGTAGTAAGACCGAGCAATGCCGCCGCGAATTCGGACGCCCTTGCCACGCCGCGCCGCGCCGTAATAAGCGGCGCCCCGCGCGACTGAGTGCATCAGATCTTCGCCGGACAGCGGCTTTACTTCTCCGAAGCCTTCCCCCGCCAGCCAGCCGCTGAGTACTTCGAGCAACCGCTCGCGCACGAACGGCGCATGCAGAACTCCGCCGTTGAAGAGCACGTGCGTGGGGCAGGCAAGGCCGCTCGGCCCTCTGCGTACGGCGCTCTGTTCCGACGCCGACGCTTGCTGACGGAGGAACTTCGCGAGATGTCTCGTGATCGCGGCGTCGGCCGCGTAAGGCAGTCCCATCTCCTGAAGTCCCGCGCGGCGGGGCGCGTGCGGCATCTCCGCGCTCTCCACGCGCGGAAGAAATCCTTCCAGAACCTGTTCGATCTGTTCGCGGCGCAACTTGGCTTTGATCGTTCCACCGATCAGGCTGGAACCTTTGCCTAGAATCGTGACCGGCGTTTCATCCGCTTTCGATTCGGGATCGAGCAGCCGTTCTTTCGCCAGGCGGCAATTGTTCCACAGCGCCTGAAGCTGAATTCCGTCGATCTTCGTGCCCTTGGCGGCAAGTTCGCCTGCAACTGTATGGGCAAGCGCGAGATCCACGTTGTCGCCGCCGAGAAGAATATGTTCGCCGACCGCCACTCGTTCGAGTTGCAGTTCGCCGTTCTGTTCCGTGACAGAGATCAGCGTGAAATCGGTTGTTCCGCCGCCGATGTCGATCACCAGAACCAGATCGCCCTTGTTAACCCGCTGCCGCCAGTCAGGATGACGCTCGATCCACGCATAGAACGCCGCCTGCGGTTCTTCGAGAAGCGTCAGATTGCGAAAGCTCGCGGACTCCGCCGCCCGCTGCGTGAGTTCGCGAGCGATGGCATCGAACGATGCGGGCACCGTGACCAGGACGTCCTGGTCATCGAACGGCGCATCCGGATGCTCATGATCCCAGGCTGCGCGAAGATGCTTCAGGTATTCGGTCGCGGCATCGACCGGCGACACCTTCACGACGCCGTCAGCCGCTTTCCAGGGCAGCATCGCGGCAGTACGATCGACCGCCGAGTACGATAGCCAGCTCTTCGCGGACGACACCAGACGGCTCGAAACCTCGGCTCCGCGGCGCTGCGCCAGTTTCCCTACAACGAACCGCGGTTCGGAATTCCACGGCAGCGCAATCGTCCCCGCCGCGAAATCTCGTTCTCCCGGAATGTACAGAAACGAAGGCAGCAGCGGCTCAGCCGCGACCTCGTTCGCATTCGTGAGTTGAGGGATCGGCGCAATGCTTACCGAAGGAGTTTCCTGCTCCAGTTCGGTAAATGCCAGCGCGCTATTAGTAGTGCCGAGATCGATCCCGATCGAGTATCGCGGCAATCCTACTCCACTTCGATCTCAGCGGGCGCGAGCACCACGAGATCCTGGCGGGAATTGACTTTGGGAAGGTTCGCGGTTGTGGCCCGCCATCCTTTGTGGCGCAGCACGCCGCCCTTGGGTTTGCCGGATGCGGGCACATTGCCGACGTATTTCACCAGCGCCATGTTCCCCTCAGGCGCAGTCGCCGGCGACCCTTCCACCGCGTCGATCACCGGAGCCGGAGCGAAGTGCCGGATCAGGATCTCGCGTGTGTTTCCGTGTACATCGCGAGCCGCCGCGCCAATCTGTTCGTCGGAATACGGGCCGATGTCTTCCATGAAGAAATCGAGAATGCGGGCATCCCGTTGCAGCATTCCGAGAAGCTGAAGCGCTCCGTCTTCCGGCTTGATCTCCGGCTTCGGAGGCGGCGGAGGCACGGGCGCGGGCTTGACGATCAGGTTGAAATGGGTCAGCACGTCTTCGGGCAATTTGCCGCTGAAGAGCAAAGAGAAAAAGGCTTTAAAAGCCAGTACAATCTGGTTCAAGGTCTAGGAAACTCCGAATTTTGAGGATAGCAGGGGCTAGATTTGATGCCTTTAGCCGGACTCGGACGCGCCTTCCGGGCGTTATGCTCGCCAGCCTCTTCCTCAATACCTGACCGGCTCAGTCCCAGGAGGACCTGAGTGTCCTTCTGAACAACATTGCGCGCGCCTGCCGCGCAAAGTACGCAAACGGCTATCTGGTCCACATGCAGCGTTGGGAGCTTACCTTCAATCGTTTGAATGCCAGTCCCGGCGGTGGCGATCGTCGGGGCATCCCTCTGCCGGTCGCTTCGCTTGGGAAGGACGGCTTTCGCGGCGATATTACATTGGCGAGGCTGAAAGAGCGTTTCCGCTATGAGCTCCGCAACTCTTTCGGCGAAATATGGCAGTGGACAACGGACGGCCACCTGACCTGGGCCTATCGTCCGGACCGCAACGTTTACACGCAGACTCAGGCGGAGCCGTGGCCGGAACGACTTGGGCCGGGCCCCGGATTGCCAGGAACTGAGTGGAAGTACTTAACGAAGTTTCTGGCGATTGGGGATATGTCACAGCGGGCCACAATCGACCGCGACGATATACCTGCCGATAAGAACTGCGCCGGGCCCTCGGTGCTGATGACGCTATCGTTGAGCGATGATCCTGATCTCCCCTCTTCTGAAAATCTACGGATTCTGACGCGCTCTTATCTTCCCTGCTATTCCGTTATCACGCGACGCGAAAAGAGTCCCCACGCGTCCCTCGAGGATACGGTCGAATCAATTATCTGGCGCTTTCGTGATGGAGCGCCTGAAAGCTCCGAGATCTCCTTTGCGCCTAAAAATGGTGCACGCCTGGTAAAACGGCTTCCGAATCACTAATCCGCCCCCTACAGATGACCTACCGGTCGCTACGCGGACCATACACTAGTACGCATGACCGACTACCCCATGTGGATCGGAGGCGAAGCCGTACGGACCGGCGATGTCCTGAATGTCCGCATTCCGTTTGACGGCTCCGTCGCTGGCTCCGTCTATCAGGCATCTCAGCAGCAAGTCGAGGCCGCCATCTCCGCGGCCCAGAAGGCGTTTCCCGTGATGCGGTCGATGAGCCGCCATGAGCGCTCCTCGATTCTGTACAAGGCCCACGCTCGCCTGAGCGAGCGCCGCGATGAAATGGCCCGGGCGATATCCTCCGAATCCGGCAAGCCCATTCGCGAAGCCCGCGGCGAAGTCGATCGCGGTCTTTTCACTGTGCTGTTCTCGGCCGAGGAGGCCCATCGCCTGCACGGCGAAGAGGTTCCCATGGACGCGCACCCAGGCGGTAAAGGCAAAACCGGAATTGCCGTGCGCGAACCCCTGGGCGTAATCGCGGCAATCACTCCGTTCAACTTTCCACTGAACCTTGCGCTCCATAAGATCGGACCGGCGCTCGCGGCTGGAAACACAGTGGTCCATAAGCCCGCTTCGGCGACCCCCCTCAGCGCAATTCTGCTCGCTCAGATCTTCCAGGATGCCGGACTTCCGGCAGGGGCGCTGAATGTGATCACGGGTCCGGGTGGCCAGATCGGCGACGCGCTCACCTTTGACCCCAGAGTCGCGATGGTCACATTTACGGGGAGTCCGGATGTCGGCACGCGAATTCGTAATCTCGCCGGAATGAAGCGCGTCACGCTGGAACTCGGGTCGAATTCGGCGGTGATCGTGGAACCCGACGCCGATCTCGACAAGGCCGTACCGAAATGCGTCGCCGGCGCGTTCGCGCATTCCGGTCAGGTCTGCATCTCGATCCAGCGCATCTTCGCCCATGAGGCGATCCGCAATGAATTCGCCGAACGGGTCGCCGCGGCCGCCGCGAAACTGCGGATCGGGCATCCGAAAGAGGAGGAAACGGAAGTCAGTTCCCTGATCAACGAGAACGAGGCGAAACGCGTCGAATCCTGGATCGAGGAAGCCCGCGAAGGCGGGGCGAAGGTGATCGCCGGGGGACACCGGCGCGGGGCGACAGTAGAACCCGCAGTACTAACCGACGTTCCGGCGAACGCGAATCTGAGCGCGAAGGAAGCCTTCGGACCCGTAGTCGGCATCAACTCCTACAAAACACTCGACGAAGCGATCGCTCTGGTCAACGCTTCCGACTACGGGCTCCAGGCCGGCATGTACACGCGCGACATCGATAAAGCCTTCCGCGCCGCGCGGGAAGTTCACGTCGGTGGCTTTCATATCAACGAGATACCGGCCTATCGGGTAGACCAGATGCCTTATGGCGGCGTCAAACTCTCCGGTTCGGGCCGTGAAGGTCCGCGCTACGCCATTGAGGAAATGACGGAGCTCAAGCTCATTACGTGGTGACGTTTTTGCCGCAGCCTCGTCCATCCAGACAGGAACCAATGCACGATGCCGCGGGAACGGTAAGTGCCAGATTGGCTGCGCCTTTGGACGAAGCAGGTCTGATCCGGGCGGCCCAGCAGGGCGATCAGGACGCCTTTGAGCGACTGGTGCGCGCGTACGACCACAGCGTCCTTCGTATTGCCATGAACCTCTTACGTTCCCCCGAGGAGGCTCGCGACGTGTACCAGGAAGCGTTCCTGAAGGTCCATCGAAACCTGAACTCGTTCCGGTTCGATTGCTCCTTCCATACATGGCTGTATCGAATTGTGACGAACATCTGTCTGGATCATCTGCGCCGGCGTAAGGTCCGCAAGGAGGAGCCCACTATCGTGGAAACCTCCGAAGGGCCCGTGGACCGCGTCACCCAACTCGAAGCGGAAGCCCCGCACGCCGACCCGGAACGGCAGATGTGGAATCGCGAACTATCGGGCAAAATCGAAGGCGCGCTCGGCGGTCTGACGCCGCGTGAACGCACTGTTTTTGAATTACGGCATTACGAAGGATTGCGCCTGCGCGCGATCGGTGAAATTATCGGAACCACGGAAGAGGCGGCCAAAAACTGCCTGTTCCGGGCTACCCAGAAGATGCGAATGAGTCTGGAAGCGTTCATATGAACTGCGCCGAAGTAAATCGACAGATACCGCTGTACTGCTACGGCGAAGTGGACTCCGAGACTGAGGAGCGAATCGAATCTCATCTCGGCGAGTGCCTTGCGTGTCAGGACGAGTTGGCGAAACATAGATCCTTTCTCGAACTGATGGATCAACGGCCTCATGCGGCGGATGCGGCCGGGGCTGACCTCGACTCTCTGCTGGTTGGGTGCCGCTCGGATCTCCGCCGTGCGATGTCTTCAGAAGCCGCATCGACGGGCGGTAGCTGGATGGACGCTCTTCGCGGCCTGGCGCATTGGCATATCCCGTTCCGGATTCCGGTGGGCGCGGCGGCCCTGGTCGCGTTAGGATTCTACGGCGCCCGTTTCACCCCGGATAAATTCGGCGGCACGCGCGCCAGCGTGGGCGACCCGATGTTTTCGAACGTTCAGTCGATACAGGCAGATGCGTCGGGTGGAGTGCAGATCTCCGTCGACGAGGTGCGCCGCCATGAGGTGAAAGGACGGTTGGCGGACCCGCGCATTCAGGAACTGCTGTTATCGGCGGTTCATGAGGAGAACAATCCCGGCGTGCGTGTGGAATCGATTGACGTACTGAAGGCCCGGGCCGATTCCGAACAGGTCCGCCAGGCGTTGCTTGAGCGGCTGACCCACGATCCGAACGCCGGCGTGCGTATCAAGGCGCTGGAAGGCCTGAAGCCTTACGCGGGCGATCCCACGGTCCGCCGCACTCTCGCGACGGTGCTCCAGAAAGATGAGAATCCGGGAGTCCGCGTCCAGGCGATCGATGTGCTTACGACTCACCACGACGATTCCATGGTCGGAGTTCTGCAGGATGTGGTTCAGCGGGAGAACAACAACTACGTTCGCGCGCGCCTGACCCGATTGCTGGAGGACATGAAAGCTTCGCCGGGCACTTACTGACGGCGCTTGTGGAATCGATGAAGCGTTTCGCATTTGTCTTCTCTCTCGCTCTTTGCTCGTGGGCAGCCGACCGGATTCAGGTCGAACGCGATGGCGGATTCTGGAACGTCACGGTCAGCGGTTCCTTTCCCGCTCAGCCCGTTTACCGGATCACGGCCGGCGGCGACATCACTGTTCGCGGCAAACATTCCAAAGACATTCAGTATTCGATCAGCGCGCGGATTCGCGGCGGCGATCGGGCTTCGGCGCATCGCGCGGCTGAGGAGTTCCGGGCTCTGAACGTGAGCGGCCAACTGTTTTTCCCGCAGTCCGCTGCGGTTCATGTCGAACTGCCGCGCAAGTCTTCTTATCTCGCGCTCTGGAGCCCCGGAGGCGCAATCGACGCCTCTGATTTAACCGGCTCCGTACGAGCCGATTCCGCCGCAGGCCGGATCGTCCTCGATCGCATCGGAGGCGACGTCGAAATCCATTCGAGCGGCGGCCCAACCATACTGGGAACCATTGGGGGCGTGGTTCGTTGCTATTCGGGCGGCGGCACGATTCGCGCGGTGAGAGTTCAGGGCGGCGCCACCTTTGAGAGCGATGGTGGCGATATCCAGTTGGGCGAGATCGAAGGCGCGGTGCGGGCCATTACAGCCGCCGGCGGCATCCGCATCGATCGCGCCGGAGGCGCCGTGTATGCGGATACCTTCGGAGGTCCCATCTCCATCCTTCGCGCCTTTGGTATCGTAACCGCCCGAAGCGCGGGCGGCCCTATTGATATTGCCGAAGCGCCGTCTGTGCAGTGCCGTAGCGCCAGCGGTACGATTCGCCTCAATAACGTATCCGGCGAACTGCGCGCTCAAACGGAACGTGGCAGCATTGTGGCGGAGATTCTCTCAGGGCGTCCTTTGAAGGATTCGGTGCTGTCCACGAGGGCAGGTGACATTACGGTTTTCATCCCGTCAGATACAGGTGTAACGATCCAGGCAGAATGCGGAGGGACCCGGTCGCGGGACGCGATTGTCTCCGACTTTTCGGGTTTCCACATGTCGTCGGCTGCCGCCACGGTAATGGCGCGGGGGCAAGTAAACGGCGGCGGACCGATCCTGCGCCTGGCCGCCGCGGGCGGACGAATTGAGATTAAGCGCAAGTAACGGGAGAAACGGAGTAACGGGAGAAACGGTATGAGAACGGCGATGATTTGTCTGGCGGCGGTTTCGATGGCCGCGCCCCTGATGACGCAGGAGATGATTGCGCAGGAAGCCCCGCCTCCGCCGGCGCCGCCAATCCTGGCGCTTCAGGCGCCGGCGCCTCCCGCTGCGCCGAGGCCGCGGGGCATTGTAACCAGAATCGCGTCGAACCGTGGATGGCTCGGCGTAGGTCTGGGAGAGCTGACCTCGGAACGCGTAAGCGCTCTGAAGGTTCCCACGAATCGAGGCGTCGAGATCACGCTTGTGAACGAAAACAGCCCAGCGGCAAGGGCCGGATTGAAACAACACGACGTCGTGCTGGAAATGAATGGGCAGAAAGTCCAGGACAGCGACGATTTCGTCCGCATGATCAGCGAGTCATTGCCCGGCGCAAAAGTAACCTTGCAGATCTGGCGCGGCGGGGCGACCCAAACGGTCACCGCCACCCTCGGCTCCCATCCGGTTGCGTTCTTTTCGGTCCCGGACGTCATGCCGCCAATGGCCCCGTTTCCGCCCGATGCTTTCGAGTCGATGATGGGCCAGAGCCCCCGCATCGGAATCGAGTTGGAAGCTTTGGAAGGCCAGTTGGCTGACTTTTTCGGCGTTAAAGAAGGTGTGCTGGTTCGCTCGGTGAGGGAAAATTCCCCTGCCTCCAAAGCCGGTCTGAAAGCCGGCGATGTCATCACCAAGATAGGCGGAATTCCGGTGGCGACTCCCCAGGAACTCTCCGGAGTAATGCGCGCCATGCACAAAACCGCCACATTCACGGTTGTGCGAAACCACAAAGAGATCACTCTGAATCTCGAAATCGCGGAGGAGCGGAGATTGGCCGCTCCCGCCCGCGAAGTCCTTTAATCCCCCCTAAATTCGAATCACGGAAAAATCGGACTTGACTCGCCGCGCGCGTAGATGTTAATTTTTACGCAGGTGAAACGTCAGCCCCAATCCGAACCCGTTCTCAGCCGACGCGAGCGCGAGATCATGGACATCCTCTACGCGATGGGACGCGCAACCGCCGCCGAAGTTCAGGAGCGGCTCTCGGGCGAGCCCAGCTATTCCGCCGTCCGCACGATCCTGCGTGTGCTGGAGCGCAAAGGCCACATCAAACATACGGAAGAGGGGCAGCGCTACATCTATCTGCCCGACGTTCCGCGTGACGCCGCAAGCAAATCCGCTATAAAGCGATTGATCTCTACATTCTTCGACGGTTCCGCCAAAAACGCGGCCGCCGCATTGATCGACCCGCAGACCTCGCAACTCTCCGAAGACGATCTCAAAGATCTGGAGCGGATGATTCAGAAGGCGAGAAAGGAGAAGGGTTCCCGATGATTCTGCTGCTTCTCAAGGCAACTGCCCTGTTCGCTCTCGCGCTCGCCGTGCAGCCGTTATTACGGCGTTTCAGCGCAGCTTTGCGGCATGTGATCTGTCTCGCCGCGCTCTGTGGCGCTTTGGCGTTGCCGCTCTCGCTTGCCGTGCCGCCGCGAGCTACGGCCTTTCGGATCGTCGTGCCGATCACAGCTTCGGTAGCTCGCGTCGCCGCCTCGTCAACAGGATGGCGATGGAGCGAAATTGCGGTCGCGATATGGCTTTGCGGAGCGCTGTTCGCCCTCGCGCGCCTCGCCGTCGGCCATCTGACGTTGAGGAGGCTGCTGCGGGATGGCGAGCGTTTCGGAGAACGAAACTCGATTCCGGTGTTCCTGACCGATGTCTCGGTGCCCGTGCTCTGCGGGCTCATTCGGCCCGCGATTCTACTGCCGCGGGACGCCGGTTCCTGGAGCGATGCGCGCCTCGACGCCGCACTGCGCCATGAGTTAGGCCACGCGCGCCGCGGAGACGTATGGAGTCTGACCGCCGCCTATCTTTCGCGCGCATTGTACTGGTTCCATCCGCTCGCCTGGCTGCTGACGGAAAGAGCCCGTCAGGAACAGGAAGAAGCCTGCGACGATCTTGTTCTCAATTCCGGCCTTGAGCCGGCTACCTATGCGGAGGCGCTGGTCGCCTCAGCCCGTCAACTTACTTCAACCCGATTGATTGGATGCCACATGCTCACTCATACAACGCTCAAAACCAGAATCGCCCGGCTGTTCGATAACGGCCTGGCGCGTAAAACATCGCGTGCGGGTTATCTAGCCGCCGCCGTCATCTGCCTCTCCACGCTGGCCGTTACCGGCATGATCGCCGCCCAGGACAACGCCGCGCCGCAGGATGGCGTTTACAAGGTCGGCAACGGCGTCTCAGCGCCGTCGGTCGTTTACAAAGTCGATCCGGAGTATACGCCTGAGGCGCACGACGCCAAGGTCATGGGAACCGTGATTCTGAGCATCGTCGTTGGCGTGGATGGCGCGGCTCACGACATCAATGTGCTCAAAGGCCTCGAACCGGGACTGAGCGGCAAAGCCGTCGAAGCGGTCAGTCAGTGGAAATTCAAGCCGGGCCTGAAGGACGGCGAGCCGGTACCGGTCCGCGCGAACATCGAGATGCATTTCCAGCTCAAATGATCTATTTCGTCGCGTAGAAGTCGTACGCGATCTTCCACGTGAAGTCCTTACCCGGCGGGATGTTCATGTGGATGTAAGCCTCCGGACAGGCCGTCGAGCGGATCGACCAATAGTGAATCCGCGTAAGCGGCCTGTCCGATGTCTGCCTCACTCCCGCGCCGGTCTTCCTGTTTTCCTCCGCGATGTCGTAATCCTTCACATCGGAGCCGAATCCGCTGAGTTCGTCCTGCGCGGACTCGCGGGCCTGCAGTTCTTTCGGATAAACGATCTCTTTCCCACGCGTCTCCGCCAGGCCACCGAAGTTTCGCTGCGCATGAACTTCGAACGGGAACCGAACCACCACATCAGGACCGGTTGGCTGCTTATCGAGCATGTAGAAATTATGTTCGTACACATCCGATTCGATCGGCTTCGACCCCGTATTCTTCAGGCGATGTTCAAGCGTCATCTCCGGTTTGCCCTTCACCAGCCGGACGATCTTCGTGTATTCGTACGCGTAACCCGAAGACGGGTCCTTCACGACTTGAGTGAATTCGATGAAATCCGGATGCGGCGTGACCGTCCACTTTCCGTTATCGACGATTTCGTATGTGTGGAACTGCTGAAATTTCGGTTCATCCGGCTTACGGATCACGCCGACGCCGATTTTGATGAAAGTTCCGCCTGGCTTCGCTTCGGAATAGCCCAGGCCCTCATCGTGTGTCAGGAATTCCTCCACCGGGCCCATGATCGCGTCGTGAAGCTTCGGGTCGTAAGGCGCGGGATTCCACATCCCGAAATAGGTATGCCCTTTGTATTCGAGGTCGGGAATCTGGCCGGACCAGTCGAACCGCGTCGCGCGATAGTATCCGTTCTGAGGGTCCGGCAGAGAAAGCCTGGCCTTCAGAATGCCGTTCGTAATCGTTGCTTCGGGCGGCTCTGCCGCGATAAGCGTCGCGGTCGCGATAGCGGTCAGAAAGAAAATTTTCAATCCCGATTCTCCGAACCGAACATTGTATCGGCCGGAAAATGGGAGACGCGTTCAGACGCGCTGAACGCTCGCCGGAAAGGCATCGCGCAGATGATCGATCGCCTCGCCCGTGATGCAGATCACGTCGAAACGAGCATCGGCCTCTTCGGCGGCAGCTCGGCGAATATAGTCCCGAGCCGCGCGGCGAAGCGCATGGATCTTATCGGGATCGATATCGCGCTCCGGTGCGCTCCATTCGCCCGAGGACCGGAACTTCACTTCGACGAACACGAGAGTCCCGCCGTCCCACGCCACCAGATCCAGTTCGCCGCCCCCCTGCGGAGGACGCCAGTTGCGCGCCGCCACGACGTATCCGAGCCTTCGCAGATGACGATGCGCGAGGTCTTCCCCGAGCCGTCCGCTATTTCCGTGATGGCGGAAGCGCAGGCGATCGCCCAGCCGGTAAAGCGGGGCCAACAGGTTCAAACTCGAACTCCATCGCCTTGCCGCGCACGACGTAGCAGAGATAAAACTCCCAGAATCGCCGGAAACGCGGGAAGTGATTGACCAGAAACTCGAAGCCGAGCCATTTCCAGAAAGACAGTAGCTTGACCCGCACGGAAATCTCACGAAATCTTGCGCGCGAATAATAGCCAAATCCGCCGTGATTTTCGCCGAAGTACCGGAAGGAGAAGCTGTTCAGATGATGCTTATGCGTCGGGTCGCAGAAGGAGCTGTAATCCGTGTAATGCGGTGTTTCGATTCGGACCCGCCCGCCAGGCCGCACCAGGCGATGGAACTCTTCCATCGTTCGGATCACGTCGGAAAGGTGTTCGATGACGTGGATCGCCCGCAGAGAATCGAAAGACGCGTCGGCGAAAGGCCACGGAAACCGGTCGAGATCGCAGATCACGTCCGCCGCGCTGTCGGCGTTGCTGTCGATCCCGATCGAGCCGGGATATTTGTTGATGCCGCAGCCCGCGTCGAGTATTCTCATCGCGCGCGGCTGAAAACCCGCTTCAACTGACCCGCGAGAGCAGTTGCCGGATCTGGTCTTCCTGCGCCTTGTTCGGCTTGTTGGCGAGAGCCGACAAGCACTCTCTCTTCGCGCTTTCGCGGTCGCCCTTCCTGCTCAACGCCACGGCGTAGTGGTAATGATAAGTCGGAATCTGCGGAGCCTGCGCCACTAATCCCCGGAACGTATCGATGGCGTTGTCGGTGAGATTTTTCTTCAGGTAAATCCATCCCAGGGTGTCCGTGATCTCAGAGTAATTCGGCAGTTTCTGTCTCGCGCGCTGCGCGTAAGTGAGCGCTTCGTTCAGATCGCCGCCGCTTTCCGCAATCATATAAGCGAGATTATTCAGGGCCAGCGGATCCGTCGAATCAATCCTCAATGCCGCTTCATAATATTTTCTCGCCTTGCCCCTGTCGCCCATTTCGTCGTAAAGCGTGCCGAGGTCGCGCATGACCGGAGCCGTATCCGGCGTCCCGTTGCGGGATTTCTCGTATGCCTCCACGCTGCGTTGCGGGTCGCCGGCAAAATTGTATACCCGCCCGATCTGAATATAGAGCGCGGACTGCTGCTTCGGATCGTTCAGCTTGCCGAGCAGTTGCTGATACGTGCCGATCGCAGCGGGAAACTGGCCGGCGGCAGCCTGCGCGTTTCCGAGCTCGCGCTGGAGGTCAAGACTCTGCGGATTTTTGTTGACCTCATCCTGGATGATCTGAATCGATTTCTGCGTCTGACCATCCGCCAGGTACGCGCGCGATTCGCCCAGCAAAGCGCGTAAGCTGTTCGGGTTTGTCACATAAGCCCGATGGAACATCTCGATCGCGTCTTTATTCTTCTTTTCCTGAAGATCGAGGACGCCGAGCTCCAGCATGATCGGAATGGCCGCGGGGTTCTTTTCGAGGGCTGGCGTAAGGAGCGCGCGGGCTTCGTCGAACTTCCGCTCGCGCTGCAGCGCCGCGGCTTTCATCACGTGCCCTTCGATGCTGTTGGGCGCATAGCGCAAAAGCTCATCCGAGTAATGAAGCGCAGCTGTGACATCCCCTCGCAGCAGAGCCACCTGCGTCTGGGCGACGCGGGCGACTAAATAGTCGGGGCGGATCTCGACAGCCTTGTCGAACTCCTGTCTCGCCTGTTCGATCTCTCCTTTGCCGAGATGAGCGCGCCCCAGGTTGAAATGCGCTACATAATTCTGCGGGCGCGCCGTGACCACGGACTGAAGTTCGGGCAGAGCGCTGTCGAACTCCCCTTTATCCACCGCAAGCGTCGCCTTCATGCCGCGAGCTTCCGGGTCTTTGGAATCCAGTTTCAGAATCTCGTCGTTCTTAACGGTCGCCAACTGCATTTTGTTGGCGTGAACATAGGTCTCCACCTCATGCTTTAAGTAGGTGACCTTGTTTTTCGGATCTTTGGCGATGCCTTCATCGAACTGTTTAATCGCCTCGTCGAACTGTCCTACGCGGACGAAGAAATCCCCTGCCTGAATGTAGGCCTGCGGAAAATCCTTCAGGTTCGACTTCATGCCATCGAGCATGCCGAGCAACTCCGGGCGCCGGTTCGTCGCCAGATAATACCGGGCGAGTTCGAGGCGCATGCGGGTGTCTTTCGGATTCGTGGATATTGCCTTCTTAAGCGTTGATTCCGCCTCCGGCAGCTTGCGCTCGGCAAGGTAAAGCTGATAAAGGTCCAGATAGGCCGCCGGATTATTCTTCTCTTTCTGGACGAGTCCTGTGAAGATCGTCTCCGCCTCTCCCGTCTGCCCGTCGAGTTCCAGCACCCGGCCGAGTGAGAGCGAGGTCTGGTATTCGTTGGGATTGCTCTGCAGCGAGGCGCGGAACTCAGTGACCGCATCGGCGATGGCCTTTTTCGCATCCGGCCCTTTGCCTTCCGCCAGCGCCTTGCGCACGCCAAGCAGCGCCAGGTCGCCTTTCAGCTTGTGGCCTTCCCAGGAGTTGGGATTGCGCTTTAGAAGATCGTCCGCGAATTCCTGGATATCCTTCAGTAACTGTTCGGGCTTGTTAAATCCCGGAACGGCCGATGCTTCCAGTTCGCCGAGTTTCAGCATCGCGTCGTTCGATTCCGGAGTGCCGCGCTTCAGTAATTCCACCGCGACCCGGAACGGTCGCACGGAGGCGATCCCGTTGCCGTCTTTCAGATATGCCAGAGCCAGCCGGTAATACGCTTCGCCGTATTTCCGGTCAGTCGTGATGGCCTTCTTGTACATGATTTCGGCTTCTTTGACCTTGCCGTTCTTCATGAACTGGTTGCCGCGCTGCACATACTGCTGTTTGAGATAGTTCGGGTCGCGATTGCACGAGACCAGAATCAACGCCGCAGGAACAAGCGCCAGATATCGCATACTAAGGCCGTCTTACCTCGATTCTCCTATAGATAGCCCAAAAAAGAACCGAAAACAGGGCAGGTCCGTAATGGTACTGTATCCGGATTACAGACGGCTAATCCTCGGAAATATAAGGACATATTTCCCGCTCAACACAAACCGACCGCGAGGCGGAATGCCTCCCGAATTGGGCTGACGTTGGCGATGCCTTTTCCCGCGATATCGAAAGCGGTTCCATGCGCGGGCGTTGTCACCGGCGCGGGTAGTCCCCCGTGCAGAGTTACGCCCTTCTCGAAGCCCATCAGCTTCATCGCGATTTGTCCCTGATCGTGATACATCGTTACGACTGCATCAAAGTCGCCGCGTCGGGCGGCGATAAAGAGCGTGTCCGCCGGGTAGGGACCGCTCGCGTTGACGCCTTCGCTCCGCATTCGCCGGACAGCCGGGCCGATTACGGAAATCTCCTCCTTGCCCAGCAGACCCCCTTCGCCGGCATGCGGGTTTAGTCCGGCCACCGCAATTCGCGGTTGCGAGCCGCGATGGCGGCGCATCACCCCATCGAGCAGACGAACGGCGTCGCAGACCCCCTCTTCCGTAATCAGGTCCGCAACGTTGCGGAGCGGGACGTGAGACGTCACCCGCGTCGTCCAAAGATTCGGCCCGACATTGATTTCGGAGCAGATGCCCTGGAAGGAGAGCTGACTCGCGAGAAAATGCATCTCGTCTTCCTCCGCGAGGCCGGCCATCTTCATCGCCTGTTTATTAAGCGGCGCGTAGAGCAGCGCCCTGATATCGCCGCTGACGATTGCCGCCGCGGCGCGCGATAAGCTCGCGAGACAATACCTCCCCGCCCGCTCGCTGACCCGGCATTTGTCCGGCAGCCGTTCGATGCGCGTTTCGATCAGCGGAAAGGACTCCAGCGTCTCCCGCGGAACGCCCGCGATGGTTGCTCCATCTTTGAAGACTTCGGGGTCGCCGATGAGCGTGATCTCAGCGAGGTCACGCGTTTCAGGCTCAGCCAGCAGCTTCGCCGCTACCTCCGGGCCGATGCCCGTCGGGTCGCCCGCGAGCAGTCCGATGCGCGCCTTACTCATAAGGCGCAAGATTCCCCGTCGAGTCGTACTTCAGCTCAAACGGATCGCCCGCGATTTCGAGATCCGCATTTTTCCGAATTTCCGGCAAAAGGTTCTCGGTGAGAGCAATCTTGTCCAGTTCGAGCGTGTTCCTAATCCACGCGACGGTCAGCTCTTCCGGATGGAATCGTCCTACCGTTGCGGCGGCCAGTTCGAAACATTCGCGATCCGACGCGAAATGGAGGGGAACCTTCACCAGCCCGAGCGAACCCGATGTCAGCGCGTTGATCCGCCCCGCCTTCACGTCGATCTTTTGCACTACCCGATCGTGCAGTACATCCGCCGCGCCAATACCATTTGCGTTCCCGTAACTCAGCGCAGAAAGATCACGGACGAAAATCCGTTCGATGCGAGGCGCGTCCGGCCACAGATTTACCTGGCCGGCAACTCCTCGATTCACGATCTTGAGATCCATTCCCGTGCCGCTGATGTTCTTGCCGATTTCATCCACGATCAGGACGTCCACCGCCTCAACCGGGATGCGCCCCATCCAGGACTTCACGGTCTTCAGCAGTTCTTCTTCATCCGGGATCAACGATTCAGCCGGCAGCGCCGCAATTTTCGCGGTTTGATGAAACGCGTCCTCCAGCACCCCAAGGCCGCCCAACACCTTGCCCGAAGCAAGAATCCGGCGCGCAACCGAGCGAATCGCCGGATCCATCCCCATCCGCCGGGCATGGCCGTGTACCGATTTCGCGCCCTCCTGCTTTCCCAGGCCGATCGCGATCATCTTGGCGACGCCGCTCTCGATGCCGCCCGCAAAACTCGTATGCCACTTGATGCGGTTCACCGCAAAAATCGCATCGCTTTCCCATGCGTCCCGGCCCGCGAACGCTTCAATTCCGTCTTCGGTCCGCCCCAGCGATACGACATCGAACGCGCTCCTGATGGGGCAGCCCATTCTCGCCTCGTCGATGCCGTAGTGCGCGAGAACGCTCGCCTGCCCCTCGGCGGTCGCGGCGCCATGGCTGCCCATGGCGGGAAAGATGAACGGTCTATGCCCCTCGGAGGTGAAATAGCCCGCGACAGCCCTCACGATTGCCGCGATGTTTGATATTCCGCGGCTTCCGGCGCCGATGGCGACGGATGAGCCGGGTTTCAGACGTCGGGCGAGCCCACTCTCCGCGAGTACACGGCCCGCCTCTCCGGCAACATCGCTCAGACCTCGCCGGACGAACTTTTGCCGCACCGGAATCAGCATTGAGCCGCGCCGTCTTTAGATCGACTGAAGATAGTCGAAGCTCTTCTTCAGGCTGTCCAGCGGATCGCCCGGGGTCTGGTCCTGTTCCACGAAATAGTGCTTAACGCCCGCCGCGGGAGCCGCCTTCAGAATCGCCGGGAAGTTCAGCGAGCCGCTGCCGACTTCCTTGAACGCGGTCTTCGGCACGCCCTCGTTGTACTGAACCGGCGTTGAGGGATCCTTGTCCTTCAGGTGCAGCAGCTGAACACGGCCTTTCCATTGCTTGAGCATTTCGACCGGATCGTTCCCCGCCACGCTGACCCAAAAGACGTCCATTTCCAGTGCGACCAGTTTCTTGTCCCACCGCTCATAGAAGATGTCGATCGCTCGCTCGCCGGGTTTGCCGCCGAACTCGAACGCGTGATTGTGATAGGCGAACTGCATGCCAGCCTTCTGCACCTTCTCGCCGACGCGGTTCATGTCGTCGGCCGTCTTCTTATAAAAATCCGCGCCGCCCCGCGCTGCCGGCATGATGTACGCCATCGTGAAGTAGTGCGCGCCGATCCGTTTCACGCTGTCGATCGCCTCATCCAGCGGGACCTGTTTCATATTGCCGTATTTATCCCAATCGCCGGTGATCAGCGGAGTCTCGACGTGGCACGAAACGGGGGTCATCCCGAGTTCCTTAATCTTCGGCGCGAGAGCCGCCAGATCGGCGCGCCCCGCCCCCTCGATCTCCTTGTATCCGATATCGGCGATCGTTTTCAGCACGTGGTCGGAGTCCTTCATCAGCGTTCCGCGCACGGTATAGAGCTGGACGCCGATCGTCCGCCCTCCTTTCGCGGAGAGCAGCGGAGCCGCTGCGAGAGAGAGCGAAGAGGCCAGCCACTGCCGGCGGGAGAAACGCGGTGCGCTGATCATTGCGCCTCTCAGTCTATAACGCGCGCATACAATCGAGATTGGCTATTCCAACCATTCCCCTCGATCGAATTACGGACTCAGATCCCGCTGTCTTCGACGTACGCTCCAAAGCGCCCGGACCTCAGGGAAGCCTGCCGATTACGCCCGAAATGCTCATCGAACGGCCTTCGGGCGATCTGTTCGGCTGGGCTCAGAACGCGGGCATGGGATGGAACCCGGCGAAACTCGGCGGCAAGGAAATCCTGATCCTGAGCACGCACGGCGGCATTCGCCGCCCCGATGGAACCGCGGTGGCGCTTGGGTATCACACCGGGCATTGGGAAGTCGGGCTCCTGATGCAGGAGGCGGCCGAAGAACTCGCCGCCCACAATGCAGTTCCATTCGCGGCGTATTGCACAGACCCGTGCGACGGCCGGACCCAGGGCACGCCCGGCATGTTCGATAGCCTGCCCTATCGGAACGATGCCGCGACGGTGTTCCGACGGCAGATTCGGTCCCTGCCGACGCGCGCGGGTGTCATCGGCGTGGCGACCTGCGACAAAGGCCTGCCCGCGATGATGATGGCTCTCGCCGGCACACCCGATTTTCCCTGCATCCTTGTGCCGGGCGGCACGACTCTGCTCGCGGAACAAGGCGAAGATGCCGGACGCGTTCAGTCGGTCGGCGCGCGTTTTGCCCACGGAGAAATCACGCTCGAACACGCAGCGGAGAGCCTCTGCCGCGCTTGCGCAAGCCCGGGCGGTGGATGTCAGTTCCTTGGTACCGCGGCAACCTCTCAGGTGGTTGGCGAAGCGCTCGGCATGTCTTTGACCCACAGCGCTCTTGCGCCTTCCGGTCAGCCGGTGTGGCTCGATATGGCGCGCCGCTCCGCGCGCGCCGTCCTGCGCCTCGAAGCCCTGGACCTGCCGATGAAGCGCATCCTCACTCAGGCTTCGATTGAAAACGCCATGGTGGTGCATGCGGCGTTTGGTGGCTCCACAAACCTGATTCTGCACACCCCGGCCATCGCGCATGCCGCCGGTCTCCGCCGACCCACGGTCGAAGACTGGACTCGCATTAATCGCGAGATTCCGCGGCTCGTTGATGCTCTTCCGAACGGCCCGCGCTACTTCCCGACCGTTCAGGTATTTATGGCAGGCGGCGTTCCCGAAGTCATGCTGCAACTCAGACGCGCTGGCTTGCTCGACACCAACGCGCTAACTGTTTCGGGTGAAAAGCTCGGAGCCATGCTCGACTGGTGGGAACAATCGGAACGCCGCGCTGCGGTACGCAAAGTCTTGCGGGATCGCGACGGAGTGGATCCCGGCGACGTCATCATGAGCCCCGATGCCGCCCGCCAGCGCGGACTCACCTCTACAGTGACGTTCCCTACGGGCAATCTGGCGCCCGGTGGCTCGGTCATCAAGAGCACCGCAATCGACCCCAGTGTGGTGGACGCCGACGGCGTCTACCGCAAACGTGGCCCGGCGCGCGTATTCCGCTCTGAGCACGGCGTAATCGAAGCGATCAAGAGCCACGGTCCCGACCGCATCAAAGAAGGCGACATTATCGTGCTCATCTGCCGAGGCCCTATGGGCTCCGGCATGGAGGAGATCTATCAGATCACTTCCGCTTTGAAGCACCTAAGCTTCGGCAAACATGTCGCCGTGCTGACGGACGCGCGCTTCAGCGGCGTCTCCACCGGCGCATGTATCGGTCACGTCACGCCCGAAGCCCTTGCCGGAGGTCCTATCGGCAAGGTGCTCGAAGGCGACCTCATCGAGATCGTGATCGACCGCAACAATCTCACAGGCTCGATCAACCTGGCCGCCGGCGACGAAGTGCTCGAACAGCGCCCCCTGCGCCCGGACCTTGCTCCCGATCCCCAACTCCCCACCGACTCACGCCTCTGGGCGCTTCTTCAGAACGTCAGTGGAGGAACATGGGGCGGCTGCGTGTTCGATCTCGACGCCATCACGCAGGCCCTTCGCCCGGGCCATGAAATCGGAACTCGATAGAATGGCGTTTTGACTCCCGAACAGGAAGCGTCCGAACCACAGGCGAAACGCATCTCCGTCGTGATCGTTTCGTTCAACCGCAAAGCCGCGTTGCGCGAGAGCCTCGCCGCATTGGGCGATGACCATCAGGTCGTCGTGGTTGATAACGGATCGACAGACGGTACGCCGGGAGTGGCCGAAGAATTTCCGGCTGCAAGACTCGTTCGCCTGCCGAAGAATTTCGGTCTGACGAAAGCGCTGAACATTGGTATTCGGGCCGCCGACGGAACCTACATACTTCTCCTGCACGATGACGCCGTAATTTCGGGAGCAGGGGTGACCCGGCTCGCCGATTATCTCGAAGAAAATGCCGAAGCGGGCGCTGTGTGCCCACTCCTGGTCCATGACGGAGCTGCGGCGCCGCAGGTGCGCGCGCTTCCCTCGCCGTCCAATCCCGATCCTGCGCTGGCTCCCGCCGGAAGCGCGACGCCCGAATGCGTCTCCGGCGCCGCCATTATGTTCCGCACGTTTTTCCTGCGTGCTCTGCGCCAGATCGACGAGCGTTACGGCACGTACGGCAACACGATCGAACTGTGTCAACAAGTCAAAAGAGCGAACCGGCGCATCGAAATCCTTCGCGACGTTACGGCGGAACACGAAAGCGCTGAATCGCCGATGTCAAGAGCCACACTCGAAGGTGATCGGGCCGCGGGAACGGCGCTCTTCCTCAGCCGTCACTGCGGCTTCATGGCCGGCCTCTTTTACCGGATCAAGACCGGCCTTGCCGCGCTCTTCACATTCCGCTTTAAGACCGTAAGCGGCGCCTTCTCCGGCGCCCACATCGACGGAACAAGTTAACGCTCCCGCCCGGCTATTTCTGCGCCGCCAGGACCGCGTCCAGCGCCTGATACCGCGCCCGATCGGGTTCCGGCTCCGCCTTGGACACGACGTCAATCCGCATGCGCGAATAATTGGACTTGACGTTGTACGCGGGCCACGCAGGCAGACCCGAACCGTTGGGATTGCCGGTCTTGATGAAATTCGCAAAGTAGGCTTGCATCGTCTCTGAAACCTTGTGATCGTCCGCGTCCCACGCGTAACGGTTATCCAGATCGAGATTTCCCATCGCGTACTGAATCTCGGCGGAGTGGCTCGCGCCGCGCGGCGCCATCTGCCCGCGCCCGCGTCCACCACCGTTGCCGCCCGCTGCCGCGGCTTCCTGACCAGGCATGCCGAGGTATTTAGGCCGAACCCTCGCGTAGTAATAGCGGTAGACGGGCTTCCCACTGGTTTCCGACTGCAATTCGGTCCATTTCCATGTGCTGTGCGCGATGAAACGCGCCGATGCCAGATCCGTCGCCGCCTGTATGACCTCCTCGGGAGTCTTCGGCGCGTACGCCTTGAGCACCTGATCGGCATTCTCGCCATAGAGTTTGCGTACCGCCTCGGTGAAATTCTCGACGGTCGGCTCGCTCTGGCCCAGAACCGCGAATGCGCCCGCTTCTTCGGAGTTGCTTCCGGCAAGCAGAGGAACCTTGGCCTGCTCGCCCGCTTTGAATATCGCGGTGAGCGGTTTGGACAGGAAGTATCCGTCCAGGTTCGGGCCGAACCGTATGGTTGTCGCCCCGCCCGCGCCGCGCCCGCCCGCGGGCAGGTGCTCGATCAGCGACTCCGCGCTCATGGCGCGCAACGCTGCAAGATCGGCAGCTCCGGCGCTCTCGCCAAACTTCACGCCGTCCTGCTCCGTCTCGGCAAGGGGCCGCGGAGGCAGCGTCGAAATCAGAGCGCCGCTCTCACCGATCGCGCCGGCGATCATGTATCGGGAAAGAGGAGAAGCCATCAGTGCGCTCACAGCGATCGATCCGGCCGATTCACCGGCAATCGTGATTCGCCTGGGGTCCCCGCCAAATGCCGCGATATTGTCCTTCACCCACTGAAGCGCGGCGACCTGATCGAGCATTCCATAGTTGCCGGAGGCGTGGTGTTTCGACTCCTTGGTCAGTTCCGGGTGCGCGAAGAATCCGAAGACGTTCAGGCGGTAATTGATCGAAACCGCCACGATTCCCCGGCGCGCCATGCTTTCGCCGTCATAGCGAGGTTCCGAACCGTCGCCGTTCTGAAATCCGCCGCCGAAGATATACATCAGAACCGGCAGTCGCTCGGCGCCGGATTTGGCGGGCGTCCAGACGTTGAGGTACAGGCAATCTTCGCTCATTCCATTGCCCCGCGGCCAGTAATCGCCGCCGGTCCGCTGCATGCAGCGAGGGGCGAACTGATCGGCATTACGGGTGCCGGTCCAGGCCTTGACTGGCTGGGGCTCCCGCCAGCGCAGGTCGCCCACCGGCGGTTGCGCGAACGGAACCCCTTTGAAACTTCTTACGCCGTCTTTCGGTGGGGCAGTCGACTCCAGAACACCATTGGAGATCTTCACCTGATCAGCGGCAAATGCTGTTCCTGACAGGAGAGCGCAAAGAAAAACGAACGCACACGACTTCATAGATTCAGCTTTCCGCCCCCGATGCTATCACCGCGCGCGATTGCAGGGCTGAGGTCTGCAGGCGTCATCTGCCATTTAATGTAAAGCCCGCGCGGCGCAGGCGAGGCGCTAGACTCAGTGCATGCAACCACTCTGGTGGCTTGCCGGAACTGTTGCTGTCGCTGTCGTGACCGGCGCAATTGTCGGTTTGATTGTGCGATCGCGCGGAGAAGTCGCGCTCGCGCATCAGCGCGAAGAACTCGCCGCCGCCCGCGCCGCTCTCGAAGCTCAGAAGGAGGCCCTCGAGGGCGCGCTGAAGAACGCCGAGGAATCGGCCCGCCGGCATGCCCTCGACGAATTCATGCGCGATATCCGCATCGAAGAACGTCATTACGTCCGCGAGCAGAAGGTGTTCTTTGTGACCCGGAAATGCATGGTCCGCCAGGAACGCATTTTCTTCCGGAATCTGCCCCTATCGAGCTGGGTCGAGCAGGAGATGCCCATCGAGGAAGGCGCCGATATGGAAAAACTCGCGCGCAGCATGGCGGTTTTCGGAGTAGATCAATTCCTCGATGAACCGAAGAATCCCATCCGCCGCCTTTTGCATTGATCTTGTCTGCCCCAAATGACCAAACGCCTTGTAACGATCCCCCTTACCCTTACCGTTTTGCTCTATGCCGGAAAGCCCGGCGACAAGCCGGATAAAGTATTGAAACCCGGCCTATACGCTGTCTTCGACACTTCCGAAGGCATCATCAAAGCCGAACTCTTCGAGAAATACACGCCCATCGCGGTGGCCAACTTCGTAGGGCTTGCCCAGGGTACGAAACCGTGGCGCGATCCGAAGACCGGGCAGTTCGTTCGCCGCCCCATGTACAACGGGGTCACGTTTCATCGCGTGATCCGCGAAGAAATGATCCAGGCCGGAGATCCGACCGGCACGAGCGCCCACAACTGCGGCATCACCATCCGCGATGAGTTCCTTCCCGGACTCCGCTTCGATCAGCCCGGACGGCTCGCCGTAGCGAACACCGGCCGACCCGATTCCGGCGCGTGCCAGTTCTTTTTCACCGACGGGACGGTTTCGCAGTGGAACAACCAGTACACGATCTTCGGCCAGGCTGTGGAAGGCCTGGACGTGATCCACGCGATCAATCGGAAACCTCTGGTGGGCGAGCGCCCGGAACATCCCGTCATCATTAGAAGCGTCACAATTCAACGCATTTCGAAAAAGTGAAGCCCACGGTTCCGTTAGGAATCGCCCAGAAAGATCAGCGTCTCATCGGGCCGCCCACTTAGAATAATGAGGCGCATGCCTGCCGAAAAAACCTTTTTAACCGACGTCAGTGAACTGCGCTCGCGAGCCCGCGCGAGCATCGAGAAAGGCGCCGTTACGCCAGCCTACCAAGGCGATGTCAAACAGACCATCGACATCCTCCAGACGGTCCTGGCGACCGAGATCGTGTGCGTTCTCCGCTACACCATGAACGCCGTGGTCGCCGCCGGTATTTCGAGCGAATCCGTAAAAGACGAGTTCGATCAGCACGCCAACGAAGAGCGCGAGCACATGCGGAAAGTCGCCGAACGGATCAATCAGTTAGGCGGGACCCCTAATTTTAATCCCGAAGGGCTCACCTCGAGATCTGCGTCTCAGTATGCCGTCACCACAGACCTGATCGAAATGATCCGGGAGAATCTGATCGCGGAGCGCATCGCCTGCGAGCATTACCGGGAACTGGTGCGCTTCTTCGCCGATAAGGACCCAACCACGCGCACGATGATCGAGGGCATTCTCGCGAACGAGGAAGAACACGCGAGCGATATGCTCGATCTCCTCGCGTCTCACGGGAAATGATTCTCGCAGCGGTGTGAACGGCAAGTAAGCATTCATACGGCGGAGAGCGCAGCATGCGGTTCTCAGGTGATTCGAGCGGCTTCAGTCTTCGGTTGTGGCGCTCATCGTGTTGGTGGGAGCGTCATTCGCAAGCATGAACGAGCGCTCGACCGAACCCGCACCATTTTCCGCCGCCCCATCGCGCGCGAAGATCCTGCTCGTTGACGATAGCCCAGGCAATCTCGTCGCGTTGGAGGCGGCGCTTGAATGCCTCGATCAGGAATTGGTGTCGGTCTCCTCCGGTTTTGACGCTCTTCGCCACATTCTGCACACGGATTTCGCGGCCATCATTCTCGATGTCAAGATGCCGGGGATCGATGGTTTTGAGACCGCGGCGCTGATTCGCGCGCGTAGGAGGTCCGAGCATACGCCCATTCTGTTCCTGACCGGTTATCACGATGACGCTCATCTGCATCGCGGCTACGCTTTGGGGGCCGTCGACTTTCTGTTCAAGCCGGTGCTCCCGGAGGTCCTGAGATCGAAGGTCAGCGTCTTCGTGGAATTGCGTAAGCGGGAAGAGTTGCTTGAGCGTCAGGCGCGCGAGATCGGCGAACTGAACTCACGCCTCGAGGTCGAAGTGGAGCGTCGCACGGCGCAGCTCAAGAGAGCGATCGAAGATGCGCACGCCGCGCGCGCGGCTGCCGATTTCGCCAGTCAGGCCAAAAGTCGCTTTCTTGCGAATATGAGCCACGAACTGCGAACACCCCTCAATGCGGTGATCGGCTACGCCGAACTGCTTGAGGAAGAAGCCAGTGATAAAGGGCTGCAGGAGTCGCTTCCCGATATCAAAAAGATCCGATCCGCCGCGGGCTACCTGCTCGATCTGATCAACAGGGTTCTGGACTTGTCGCGCATCGAAGCCGGGAAAATGGAGGTGACGCTGGGCGTCTTCGAACTGGAGACGCTGGTTCGTCAGGCGGCCAATACGGCTTGGCCTTTGGTTCGGCGCAACAACAACACCCTGGACCTGAATATCGCCCCGGACTGCGGCTCCATTTTTTCGGACGCCACGAAGATTCGCCAGTGCCTTCTCAATCTGCTGGCCAACGCGGCCCGGTTTACTCAGAATGGACGCGTTGAGATCAATGTGCGACGCGCTGACGACGCGGTTCTGATCAGTGTGAGCGATACCGGCGCCGGCATGTCGAATGAGCAGATCGAGCGACTCTTTCAGCCCTTCACGCAGGTTCATTCGGACAGCCAGTTCGGCGGCAGCGGTCTCGGTCTCGCCATTACCCGGCGCCTGTGCCGCCTCTTGGGCGGCGAGATTTCGGTTCGGAGCCAGCCCGGTCAGGGATCGCGATTCGAAATCACACTCCCGGTGGCGGCCCAGTCCTTGGCGCTAACGGAACCGGAAGCCCTGAAACACGCTGCGACAGTCGCGGCTCCCGCGGCCATCCCGCGCAATTAAGTCGCTTCGCTAATCTGGAACTTGGAACTTGTCAGGCGGTGGTACGGCCGCCGCATGGAAAAGTGGGAAAACGACCTTGCGACGCGGTCCACGGATCGTGTGGTGAGGCCATTCGACTGGGGAGTGGAATGGGTGCGCAACTGGCCGTTTCCCATGGCATCCGGTGACGCGGAAGCCGGAATAACTGCTCTCAACCGGGAATTTATTGCACGGAGCGGCGAATTCTTCGCTTACGACCCGCCGCGGGATTTCGATCTGACCGGATCCGAACTCCGCTTCACCTCAGCAGTGGAAACGCCGTATCCCGGAAACAATCTCGTCCGCGCCCGCTATTTCCCGGCCAAACCGCGCTGGAAACGAGGAAAGAAAGCGGTGGTCCTGCTGCCGCACTGGAACTCTCACGCGGCTCAGCATGTCGCGCTTTGCCGGGGAATCGCGGAACTCGGGATCTCTGTCCTGCGCATCAGCCTGCCGTATCACGACAAGCGGATGCCGCCCGAACTGACCCGCGCCGATTACGCCGTATCGGCCAATGTGGGGCGCACCATCGATGCCACTCGCCAGGCAGTGATCGATGTCCGTTCGTGCTTCGACTGGCTTCAGCAAAGAGGCTACAAGGATCTCGGTATCGTGGGCACCAGCCTTGGCTCCTGCTACGCATTCCTCGCCAGCGCGCATGACGAGCGCATCACGACCAACATCTTCAACCACTGTTCCACTTATTTCGCCGATGTCGTCTGGACGGGATTATCAACAAGGCACATCCGGCAGGGTATCGAGAACAGCATCGATCTTGACCGCTTGCGCGCCGTATGGGACTGCCTGAGCCCGGTTCATTACCTCGAGCGATATGCGCAACTGCCGAAGAAGTCGTTTTTCCTGTACGCCACCTACGACACGACGTTCCCCCCGCACCTCTCGAAGCAGATCGTCGAGCGGATTCAGGGACTTGGGGCGGCGAACAAGCTCGTGGTCATGCCGTGCGGACACTACACGCTTGGCGAAGCGCCGTTCAAGTTCATCGCCGGCTATCAGATCTGTTCGTTCCTGAAGCGCAACCTCTAGGGCAATCCCGGCTCAAACCTAGTGTGATGTTTCTGAAATCTCTTTACCTATTGGCAGGAAGGTGGTCGAGCCAGACGATGGTGGCACAGGCTTCAGCCTGTGGGTTTTCGGCTGCCGGATTAGTACAGGCACTTCGGAAGCAGGACACCAGCGAGGCTC
>DATFSM010000125.1:0-67349 GCA_035262625.1 Bryobacteraceae bacterium | reverse complement strand
CGACGAAGACGCACTTGCCGCCCGCGAAGTTGACGATGTCCTTGTAAGTGACCCAGTAGGGGACGGGAATGATGACCTCATCGCCGGGGTTCACGAGCGCCTGCGTGTAGTTGAAGAGAACGTGCTTGCCGCCGACCGAGATGATGCACTCGGACGGCTTGTAATCCGTGCCGAATTCAATCTTGTGACGCTCGACAACGGCCTGCTTTGCGTCGGCGGTTCCACCCGCGGGAGTGTACTTTGTGAAATTGGCATCGATGGCCGCGATGGCGGCCTTCTTGATGTTGTCGGGCGTTGGGAAATCCGGTTCGCCGGCGCTGAAATCGACGACATCGACGCCCTCGCGACGGAGCTTATCGGCATCGGCCATGACCTTCATGGTCGAGGAAACGCTGATCGCGGAGATGCGATCTGCAGTGTGCGGTTTGGTTTGTTGCGCGGTTGGTGTCATCTTGTGATTTCCGATATTAGTGGCCGGCTCGCGCCTTGGCGAAGTCCGCGGAGAAGCGTTCGCGTAGCCTTCGGTCTACGGCGGGAGGTACCAGCCCGGCGACGTTGCCGCCCAGGCTGATCACCTCCTTTACCAGCCTCGAGCTGATAAAAGAAAACGCTTCGCCGGCTAAAAGAAAAACGGTCTCAATGCCGGGCTGCAGGCGGCGGTTCATCAGAGCCATCTGAAGCTCGTTCTCATAATCCGAGATGGCGCGGATGCCCCTCAGTATGACGCCGGCATTTCGCGCGACGGCGTAGTCGGCCAGGAGCCCGTTGAAGCTGTCTACTTCGACATTAGGATACGGGCGAACGGTCTCCCGAAGCATTTCGACTCGCTGCTCGACGCTGAAGAGCGGGGACTTGGACTCGTTACGCAGGACGGCGACGGTGAGACTGTTGAAAAGACGCGAACCGCGTTCGATGACATCCAGATGACCGTTGGTGATCGGGTCGAACGAACCGGGATAGATGGCTGCCACCCTGTTTTGCGCCTGCGTCATGGAGTGCGGGTGATCTTTGATTTTAGCGAATGGGCAAAGCGTTCCGCGAACATCCGATGTTACGGACGCGTTACCGCTCGAAAGTCTGCCACGCAGAACCCGGTCGTCTACTTGTGCTGGCGTCTCTAAGCTCGTGACTGTACTAACCTTAGCGCTTCTGGCCGTGCTCGCCGGCGTCGCGGTTGGTATACCGGTCCTGATCGGATTCCGATCAAAGGGGCGACGCCGCTGCTGGCGCTGCCGGGTCTGGATGCTGCCGGCGCGAACGCGCGTTCGCCGGTATTCAGGGCTGCCAATTGGGAACTGCGAGGGTTGCGGCGTGTGGTGTCTGGCGCTTGGTCCCCGGCACAAAAAGCCCGAGCCCAGGCGCACACAACTTCATGTTTGATCAGAGCCCAGCGTACCAGTCGTAGCCGCGTTCGGCCCAGTAATCGTCCGGACGGGAGTCCGTGAATTCGATCGAGCCGATGCGCTTGATGTTCTTAATTCCGTATTTCACCGGGGTGACCAGACGGAGCGGAGCGCCGTGCTTCTCGGTGAGGGGCTGGCCGTTCATTTCCCAGGCCAGAAGGGTCTGCGGGTGCAGAGCGCTGGGCATGTCGATGCTGACGTAGTACTCCTCATCGGGAGTTTTTAGGCCAACGCACTGGGCTTTTTCCGATCCAGGGGCGAACCGCGCGGTGAAATCCGACAGGCGGGCTCCGGCGAATTGGGTGACGGTGCTCCAACCTTCCACGCATTTGAAGTCGATGATTTCTTCATGCCGGGGGAGCGAACGGACGTCGGCAAGCGTTAGATTTGAGGCTCTGGCCGATTGGTAAGGTGTGAGCGCGAGCTTCCAGTCGGAAAGCTCTGAGTCGTCGTCTAGCCCGATTTCGCCGTTCACTTTGATATTGCCGACGGCCGAAAGCGGGTATGTTTTGGCGAGGCGACTGTTTGAGTAGAGAACGCCGCGAACCGTCTTTTCATTGAAACTGAGGACCCGGCGGAGACCCGGAGCGATGTCTCCCTCTTCCCCGCCCATATTCAGCAAAGCCCATCCGGCCGCCCCGACCACGGCTCCCGCCCCGAGGACAATGAATGAGCGCCGCGTGCGCCGGGCGAGTTCGCGTTCCGGATCAGTCGCCATTCGCCGCCCCAACTTCTTTCAGATCGTAGCCGGCCACCATCGAGCGGAAGTTCGCCCAACCGGCGCGGATCACCTGCGCGATGTGTATCACGAAGAATCCGGCGTATCCCATGGTGAGCCAGAAATGCTCCCACCTCGCCCACTCGTAGCCGCCGAGAGCAGCGGTGAGCCAGGCAAGCTGCGCGGGCTTGTAAATTGCCAGACCGGTCAGAACGCTGAAGCCCCCCATCAGAACGATTGCCGTATAGGTAATGCGCTGGGCGGCGTTATAGCGTCCCTGCGGCGGCAAGGGAACGTTAAAGCCCATATCGTGCTTCGCGACCTGAATCGCTTCGCGGAAACATGCTGCGTCGGGCACGAGTTCGCGCCATTCTCCGGAGACAACTGTGTAAACGAAATAGGCGATCCCGTTGATAGTGAAGATCCACGCGAGGCAGAAATGGATGGCCATGCCGTAGGCGAGCTTGTGTTCGACCTGGGCAAGTTTGTAGAACCGGTCGGGGAAGAAATGGAACAGGGTGACGTTGCCTAATCCGATGCGATAGGGGTCGTATGCCCAATAAATCAGCATCCCGCTGATGATCATGAGCGACAGGATCGGGAAGTTGATCCAATGAAACCATCGCGTGGCGAGTTTGTGCTTCTCCTCGAGGACCCTCACAAAATGGATTATCTCTCCTGCGGCCCCGAACGCTGAAACCGCCGATCCGGGATGAAAACGGATCTCGGCGATAGATTCGCAACCCGTTGGGGCTTTGCGGGCGTAGGATAGGTGTGGAGTCACGCGTGCGCGCCGTTTGTCTGTTCACATTTTTGTGTCTGGCTGTCAACGGTCAGTACCCGACCAGCTATCCGCCCGGGCAATATCCGCCCGGGCAATATCCGCCGGGCCAGTATCCGCCGGGGCAATACCCGCCGGGCCAATACCCCAATACATATCCGCCCAACACGATGCCGGGGCCGATGGGCATCCCGATGCCGGTTCCCAACATTCATCTGCCCAAGCGGAAAGAAAAGACCAGCAACAACACGACAACCAAGATGACGGTCGAGACGCTGGAAGGGACACTGCGCCGGCTGGCGGAGAAAGATCTTCTGGTGCAGACTTCGCCGAGCAAGATCCTGAAGTTCAGGCTGATTCCGCGGACCGAGTTCATCGGCAAAGACGGGCGGCAGGTGCGGGATTCGCTGATTCATCCGGGAGACCATGTGGCAGTGGATGTGAATCCGGATGATGTGGAGACTGCGATCCGTGTGGTTGTGATGCGTTTCGGGAGCGGCGCGGAACGTGAAGCGGCGTCGGTTCCGGTGGATGAGGCGCGGGTTGCCACGCCGGATTCGGGCGACTTCGGGAAGTCGCATACCGTGACGGACGCGAATCGCGATGATTCGCCGCATGAAAGTTCTTCGAGCGCCTCCGAAAGCGCGGGCGGGGATAGCGAACGGCCGACGCTGACGCGAACTCCGGAGCGGGTTGATGAGCCAGCTGCGACCGGGCCGACCGCGCCTAACCTGAGCGACAACTCGACCGATTCGATCATTCGCGACGCGCGGTCGGCCGCGATGTCGTTTTCCGCGGACCTGCCGAACTTTCTGGTCCAGCAGGTCACGACGCGATACGCGGGTTCGCGCTACGTGGATAACTGGCGCGCGATGGATGTCGTGACGGCGGATGTCGCGTCCGTGGGCGGCAAGGAAGATTACCGCAACATCAAGGTCAATGGGCGACCGACGGATAAGCCGGAGGACAGCGGTTCGTGGTCTACCGGCGAATTCCAGATCACGCTGGAAGACATTCTGTCGCCGCTCACGGCCGCGGAGTTTACGCCTCGCGGGCAGGACCGAATCGCTAACCGTGCGGCATGGGTGTTCGATCTGAGCGTCAATCAGCCGCATTCGCACTGGACGCTTGTGTCTGAGGGCGGGCGAAAGTATAACCCGGCGTATAAAGGCGCGATCTGGGTCGATAAGGAAACCCGACGCGTTTTGCGGATTGAGCAGAAAGCACTCGGGATTCCGCGGGATTTCGCTTATGACAAGGCAGAGGCGTCCGTGGAATACGGCTTTGTGAATATCGAGGGGCGGCCTTACCTACTGCCGGTTCAGAGCGTGAATATGGCGTGCATGGCGGGGAGTTCCAACTGCAGCCGGAATGCGATTGAGTTTCGGAATTACCGGAAGTTCACGACGGACTCGAACGTTACGTTTCAGTAGGCGTTTGCGCCACGGAGGCTGCGGCGTTATTGCCCGGCGACCTCCCGAAATCTTGTGTAGCCGCCCCGACTGACCGGAATCTTCGTTCCATCGGTTAGGACGGCGAGCCACGTGTCTTTCGTGTTCGCGTCGATCCGAGCGATCTTTTCAACGTTCACGATGTAGGAGCGGTGGAGTTTCACGAAGCGCCTGGGGTCGAGTGCAGTTTCGAGGCTCGAGATGGTCTGCTGCTTCAGCCACAGGCGGCCTTCACTCCGGAGGGCCACATAATCGTCCTGAGCTTCGACGTAGTCGAGTTTCGCGGCGGGAATGACGTGAACGCGCGGACCGTCCTTTACGACGATGCGTTCGAGGTAATCGCCGGGAGCGCGGGCCGCGATTTTCAAATCCGCCGGAGCGGGCGCGGAGGGCCGGGATTCCCGCAGGCGGCCTCGGACACGTTCGAGAGCCGCGCGAAATCGTTCTGCGCTGTAGGGTTTCAGCAGGTAGTCCACCGCAGCGGCGTCGAAGGCGCGCATGGCGTATTGATCGAATGCCGTGATGAACACGACCGCGGCCGGGGTTTCGATCAGTTCGAGCACCTCGAAGCCGTCGAGCTTGGGCATTTGTACGTCGAGGAATACGAGGTCTGGGGTGTGATCATTCACCGCCTTCACGGCCTCGAAGCCGTTCGAGCATTCCGCGACGACTTCGATATCAGGCTCGGCGTTCAGATGCTCGCGCAATACGCGGCGCGCAAGTTCTTCATCGTCCGCCAGGACAACGCGCAGACTCATCGCTGGGACCTCGCCGGCAGCTTCAGATTCACCGAGTACAAACAATCCCCCACAATAATTTCCATCCATGCCGAACCACCGTACCGGGAATCGAGCCGGTCCCGAATGTTGCGCAGACCGAGACCGTTGCGTCCGGTGGAGGGCGCCTCAGGATCGAACGGATTTGCGATCGAGAAGAGCATCCAGTCGCCCACGCGACGGCTGGACAGGGTGATTTCACCTCCCTCGGCCATCATGGCGATTCCGTGCTTAACGGCGTTCTCAACAAGCGGCTGCAGCAGCAAAGCGGGCACCTCGCATTCGGAACACTCGGGGTCAATGCTCTGATTGAGCCGCAGTTTTCCGCCAAACCGGACCTGCTCCACATCCAGATACATTTTGGTCAGCGCCATTTCCTCGGCGAATGAAACCGTGACACGCTCGCCCAGACGAAGCGATGTGCGGAGAAAGTCCGCCAGCCGGACGCACATCTCGCGGGCCTGAGTCGGATCGATGGATGTGAGGGCGCTGATCGAGTTGAGGCTGTTGAACAGAAAATGCGGGTTGACCTGGGCCTTGAGAGCTTTGAGCTGGGCTTCGCGGGCGAGGATTTCGGAGCGTCGGGAAGATTCGAATTCCAGCGCGGCGTAGTGAAGGGCTACCGCGACGACATAGATCATGAGGACGACCACAGCCAATACCGGCGTCGCCGAACTGAACCGGCTGTCGAGTCCGAGAAACGTCGGAGTGAGCACGGACGCCGCAAAGCGGGCCACAAGCAGCACGCCGCCACACAGGATCAGCGCCGCCCCCAGGTGCTGAACGAGCAGCTTCTCGCCGGAAGCTGAACGGAGCGGCAGCGACCGGCAGACGTAAAACGGGGCCAGGCAGACGAACGCCATGACGATGACGGCGGGGGTCATAACGGCCAGCGCCTCCATTACGGAGAGATGTCCCGAGAGGCGCACGATCAGGACCAGGATCGCGCCGAGCGGGATCCACGCCATCATCCAGAGTCCGAAACGGCGCCAACTCTGCAGAATCGGATGCATTGATTGTCAGGTTAATTCTTGACCGCTTAATTCTTGACCGCTTAATTCTTGACCACCACGGCGCCGAAGGCCGTTCCTCCGAAAACCTGAAGCGTGGGAACGGGACTGCCGGGGTCGGGGCGCGGCGGAATGCTCTTGTCCTCATACGCGCCGAAGACGGCGTTGCCGCGCATGTCGACGCGCCAGGATTCCGGGATTCGGATTTCGACGGCGCCGAAGGCGACGTTGGCCTCGATTGAGGCCATACGTTCCGGATTGGAGATCGAGGCCTTACGCAGGTCGATTTCGATGGCGCCGAAGACCGATGTGAGTTCGCCGCCTTCCAGGCCGATCGTTTCCACGCGGCGCTTGACGCCACTGAAAACGGCGAATTCTTCGATTCTGCCTGTTGTCGCGCGGGTACTCTTGTTGGAACTGAACGCGATTTTGTCGCGCCATTCGTGGGGGCGGAGCTCTGGAAAACGGATGCGGTACTGGAGGAGCATCAGGCCGGCCGCGATCAGGATCAGCGGCCATAAAATTGCGCCGCGGATATGAATCAGGTGAACATCGTCCAGCAGGAGAAGCGCGGCCCATACCATGCCCACGAGGGTCCATGTGCGCGTCACGGGACCGCCGTTTCGCATGAACGTCAGTCCGCAGTAAGCAAAAATGGCCAGCGGCCAAAACAAACTGGCGACGCTGAACGGCAGCAGGTCCAGATTATCTACAAAGAGCAGCCCGCCGAGAATGACCAGGAGAAGGCCGATCAGCATGCCGGGACTCGCGCCGCACGCCACCGACTTCCAGCCGCACTGGAGAGTTACCGGCCGTTTCTCGAAATCGACCATAGGTACAGTTCCTCAACGCCAGTCGCGATGAGCGTGACCGGCCAGAAATTCCAGACTCGCGCGACATGAATGATACCGAAGCCGTCAGCCAGAGAGATCAGGCACATCAGCAACAGCACGAACGGGATCATCAGAACGCCCGGGTAATAAATTCGTGTCGTCATACGTTCCGGTTCCCAGATTAAGGAGACACGAGAACAGCCGCATGCGAGAATCGGCGAATGCCGGGAATGAATCGGTGAATGCCGAAAAGGAACAGACGAACCAACGTCTCTTACGGCATCTGGCGGCGGAGGTGTTCTTCCGCCTGGTCGTCCCAATATCCGGCGCGGAGTTCGAGGAACAGGGAAGTGTAGGGAAGAAGAGAATTCGTCTTTATGATCAGCACGTTGAATGTTTTGGACGCCTGATCGAGTTTACTGATGATCTCCTCGTGGAGCAGCGGCGTCGCGGTCTGGCCGGCGAGAAACTTTTCCATGAGGCCGTTGAGTAGCTGGCGATACGCGGCGATGCCGGGCGCTGCCTGGTCCTCTACGTACTTCAGTTCCTTGTCCACGTAGACGACCGGCCGGAGGTGGTTGCGTTTCGAAAGTTCTAACAGCACCTGGCGCATCGTGTCGACCTGACTGTCGGTGGAGACGATGGTCTCGATACCCGGGGCTGATTGCAGCGGGTATGCGGAATCGGCCACGACGATCCAGTTGCGGTGGCCGAAAATCGAAAGGCGCTCATCGAGCACCTGACGCCAAGGACGTTGCTGCGCAAACGCCGCGCCCGCAAGCGATAGAAGAATGAACAGACTACGACACGTTTGCGGGAGTCGCCGTTTCATTGTGGATCTCCTGAAGGCTCCAGACGCGGATTGGATCGCGCAGACGCGAGGCTATCGCTTCGACCGCCGCGCGGGCGCCGCTCATTGTGGTGATGCAGGGGACGCGATAAGTGACCGCGGCGCGGCGGATGGATTTTTCGTCCTCGAAAGAGAGCGCGCCGGTTGTCGTATAGACGATCAATTGCAGATCGCCCCCTTTAAGGAGGTCGACCGCATTGGGGCGGCCTTCGTTGACCTTGAACACAACGCGGCATTTCACGCCGGCGTTCTGAATCGCGGAGGCGGTGCCGCGCGTGGCTACGATCTGGAATCCGAGTTCGGAGAAACGGCGAGCGATATTTGCGGCTTCCGGTTTGTACTGATCGCTGACGCTGAGGAAAACCGTGCCTTTATCAGGCAGGGGGGCGCCCGCGCTCAGCTGCGCTTTGGCGAACGCCTCACCGAAATTAGAGCCCACGCCCATGACTTCGCCGGTTGATCGCATTTCGGGCCCGAGCGCGGGATCTACGCCGGGAAATTTGTTGAAGGGAAACACCGGCGATTTGACGAAGTTCAGCGGAACCGGGAGCCGTTCGCGATGGGGCGTGACGTCGCGCAGTTTCGCTCCAAGCATGATCTCGACAGCAAGTTTGGGGAGCGGCACGCCGGTCGCCTTGCTCACATACGGGACAGTTCGCGAGGCGCGAGGATTCACTTCGAGCACGTAGACAACGCCGTCCTTGATGGCGTACTGCACGTTCATGAGTCCCACGACATTTAACGCGCGAGCGAGGCGAACCGTGTAATCCTCGATGGTCTTTATTTCGGCAGCCTTGAGCGATACCGGTGGCAGGACGCAGGAACTGTCGCCCGAGTGGATTCCGGCTTCCTCGATGTGCTCCATTATGCCCGCAATCAGCACGTCGTCGCCGTCGCACAAGGCGTCTACATCGACTTCGGTCGCGTCTTCGAGGAAACGGTCGACAAGAACGGGCCGATCCTGCGAGAATGTGACGGCTTCACGCATGTAGCGGCGCACGCTGTCCTCGTCATAGACGATCACCATCGCGCGGCCGCCGAGCACATAGCTGGGCCGGAGGAGCACGGGGTAGCCGATATCGTTGGCGATTTCCACGGCGCGCTCAACGCTTGTCGCGGTTCCGTTGGGGGGCGCCGGGATTTTCTGCTCCTCGAGCAGCTTGCCGAAGAGCTTTCGATCCTCGGCGAGATCGATGCTTTCGGGATCTGTGCCGATAATCGGCACGCCGAGACGCTTCAGTGGCAGGGCCAGCGTGAGGGGCGTCTGACCGCCGAACTGAACGATGACGCCGTCCGGTTTTTCGATATCGACGATGTTCAGGACGTTTTCCAACGTGAGCGGTTCGAAATAAAGGCGGTCGCTGGTGTCGTAGTCGGTCGAGACGGTTTCCGGATTGCAGTTGACCATGATCGACTCGACGCCTGCTGCCTGGAGGGCGAAGGAGGCGTGGCAGCAGCAGTAGTCGAACTCAATGCCCTGTCCGATGCGATTGGGCCCGCTGCCGAGGATCATCACTTTTTTGCGCGCGCTCGGGTCGGCTTCCGAGGCGGTTTCGTAAGTTGAATAGAGATAGGGAGTGAAGCTCTCGAATTCGGCGGAGCAGGTGTCGACGCGATTGAACACCGCGCGGACGCCGAGCTTCTTCCGTTTTTCGCGCAGTTCGATTTCCGTAGTCTTCCAGGCGGTGGCGATCTGCACATCCGAGATGCCGAGGCGCTTGGCCTCGGAAAGAACGCCGGCGTCGCGCGGGCTTTCGGGAAGCTTACGCTCGAAATCCACCACTTCACGCAACTGTTCGAGGAACCAGGGATCGATGGCGGTCATTTCGTGGATTTTCTCCACGGTGTAGCCGGATGCGAGCGCGAACCTCAGGTATCCCAGGCGGTCCGGCGTGGGAGTGATGAGCTTCTTGTTGATTAGGTTCGGGTCGAAGGAGTCGGATCCGAACTTCTTGCCCGTTTCGAGACTTCTGATTCCCTTGCCAAGGGCTTCTTTGAAGGTTCGGCCGATGGCCATGACCTCGCCGACGGACTTCATCTGCGTGCCCAGGGTGGTGTCGGCGCCGGGGAACTTCTCGAAGGCCCATTTCGGAATCTTGGCCACGACGTAGTCGATTGTCGGTTCGAATGAAGCGGGCGTGACCTTGGTGATATCGTTGCGGATCTCGTCGAGCCGGTATCCGACGGCCAGCTTCGCCGCGATTTTCGCGATGGGGAACCCGGTGGCTTTCGACGCGAGTGCGGAACTGCGTGAAACGCGCGGGTTCATTTCGATGATGACCATGCGGCCATCCTTCGGGTTGATCGCGAACTGAACATTGGAGCCGCCGGTATCGACGCCGATTTCGCGCAGGCAGCGGATGGCGCCATCGCGCATCATCTGATATTCGCGATCGGTGAGGGTCTGGGCGGGCGCGACGGTGATCGAGTCGCCCGTGTGCACGCCCATGGGGTCGAAGTTTTCGATCGAGCAGACGATGATGACGTTATCGGCGAGATCGCGCATCACTTCGAGCTCGAATTCCTTCCAGCCGAGCGCGCTTTCTTCGATCAGGACTTCATGGACGGGCGAGAGGTCGAGTCCGCGTTCGAGAATCTCAACGAGATCCTGGCGGTTGTAGGCGATGCCGCCGCCCGAACCGCCCATCGTAAAGCTGGGGCGGAGAATGGCGGGGTAGCCATGGCGTGCGGCGAAGTCGAGGCCGCCCTGAACATCCGTGACCAACTGCGACGAGGGGGTTTCCAGGCCGATCTTCCGCATCGCGTCTTTGAATAGAAGACGGTCCTCGGCCTTTTTTATGGCGTCGATCTTTGCGCCGATCAGTTCCACGCCGTAGCGGTCTAAAACGCCGGCCTCTGCAAGTTCGACGGAAAGGTTGAGTCCGGTTTGGCCGCCGACAGTCGAAAGAAGCGCATCCGGCCGTTCGATTGCGATGATCTCTTCGAGATAACGGCGGCTGAGCGGCTCGACGTAGGTGCGGTCGGCCAGTTCCGGATCCGTCATGATCGTCGCCGGATTCGAATTGACCAGGATGACTTCGTAACCATCAGCACGGAGGGCTTTGGCGGCCTGGGTTCCCGAATAGTCGAATTCGCAGGCCTGGCCGATGATGATCGGGCCGGAACCGATGATCAGTATGCGGTGAAGATCGTTGCGGCGTGGCAATTTTCAGCGAGCACCTTTCATGAGCGCCGTGAAGTCGTCGAATAGATAATGCGAGTCGTGCGGCCCGGGCGCTGCCTCGGGGTGGTATTGGACGCAGAACACCGGCTCGCGGCGGTGTCGGAAGCCTTCGAGCGTCTCGTCGTTCAGGTTGACGTGCGTGACGTCGATGTCGCTGTCTTTGAGAGAGTCCGGATCGACCGCGAAGCCGTGGTTGTGCGACGTGATTTCCACTCGCTGAGTGACACGGTTGATCACGGGATGATTTGCCCCCCTGTGGCCGAACTTCAGCTTATATGTTTTGCCGCCGAGAGCGAGGCCAAGGATCTGATGGCCGAGGCAGATGCCGAAGATGGGCGTCTTACCGATCAGGCGGCGAACATTATCGATTTGCGAGGTGAGGGGTTCGGGGTCACCGGGCCCGTTGGAGAGGAAGACCCCGTCGGGCTTCAGCGCAAGGACGTCTTCGGGCGAGGTGAGAGCGGGGACAACGGTTACTTTGCAGCCCGAGTGAACCAGGCGGCGTAGAATGTTGCGCTTGATGCCGAAATCGTAGGCGACAACGTGGAAGGCGGGCTCAGCGGCGGATTCGATCCGTTCGGAAGGCGAGCAGGGATCCACGCCATGAGTCCATTTGTAGGAGGAGGGAGTGCTCACCCGGCTGGATAGGTCGAGACCGGACATAGAGGGAATAGCGCGCGCCTTTTCGACGAGCTTTTGCGGGTCTTTTTCTATCGCCGAAAGCACGCCTCGCATAGTGCCGAGACTGCGCAGATGTCGGACGAGGGTGCGGGTGTCGAGCCCCGAGATGACCGGGATTCCGGACTTGGCGAGAAAGTCCCGCGCCTCCTCTTCCGAACGCCAGTTGCTGGTAACGGCCGAGAACTCCCGAACCCCGAGGCCTTCGATATACGGACGGGGCGCCTCGTTGTCCGCTTCGCTTGCGCCATAGTTGCCGATTTGCGGGTTGGTGAGGATTACGATTTGTCCGGTATACGAGGGATCGGTGAAGATCTCCTGATATCCGGTGATGGCGGTGTTGAAAACGACTTCGCCGGAGCGTTCGGCAGGCGCACCAAAGCTCCTACCCTCGAAGACCGTTCCGTCTTCCAGGGCCAGGATTGCAGAATCCAACAAACTCCTCCTGGGGATGGGGTAAAGGCTATTGTAGCGTGTGAGATACGGCGGGAAGCGAACACGCCGAAGCGACTCCCGTGAGACGATTCGCGCGGGCGCTTCGCAATCGGAGCAGTAGCAACTCCGTCGCGGCGTTCGTGGAGAGACCTTCCGCGCGAATGTTTGAGATGCAGTCGCGTTCGGCGTCGGTACGCCCGAGTTGGGGCGACCAGGTAATGTAGACCCCGAGACTGTCCGGTGAACTCAGCCCGGGACGCTCGCCGATCAGGATCACCGAGAGCGAGGCCCGCAGGGTTTGGCCGATTTCGTCGGCGATCGCAACGCGTCCTCTGGTAACCACCGCCGCGGGCGCGATCTTCCAGTCTTCCAGTTCCGGGATCAGCGCGCTGAGGACCGGGACGGCGTGACGGTGTACCGCGAGGGCGGAAAGACCGTCTGCGATGACAAACACGAGATCGTAGGGGCTGGCGCAGGTTCGGAGTAATTCGCGCGAGGCGTCACTCAAACGGCGGCCCAGGTCGGGCCTCCGCAGGTATTCGTGTTTGTCGCGGGCCTTGCTCTCGACGCGCAGAACGTGCAGGCCGGCCTCCTGGAGTTCCCGGGCGATTGCCGCCGCGTCGAACGGGTAATGCACCGCGTCGCGGGTGCGGGCGTGAGCGAGTTGGAAGTCGAGCAGGTCCCGGGTCGAGATGCTGCTCCCCGTTCGCCTGAGTCCGACGCGTGCCGGCGTTAGCTGTTGCAGGACGTTCATGCGGTGAGTAGTGTCGCCGCCTGCGCGAGCTTCGGGAGTTCGGCAAGCCCATCCACAAGCCAGGCCTCAAACTCAGGCGCGGGTCTCAGACCCATCAAACGGCGCAGATAGAGCGCATCGTGGAAAGAGGTGCTCTGGTAGTTCAGCATTACATCGTCTGCGCCGGGTACTCCCATGATGTAGTTGACGCCTGCGGTTCCGAGCAGAGTCAGCAGGGAATCCATGTCGTCCTGATCGGCTTCGGCGTGGTTGGTGTAACAGACGTCGCAGCCCATGGGAAGGCCGAGGAGCTTGCCGCAGAAATGGTCTTCGAGACCGGCGCGCGCGATCTGTTTGCCGTCGTAGAGATACTCGGGCCCGATGAAGCCGACGACTGTGTTAATCAGCATGGGGCGGAAGCGCCGGGCGACTGCATAGGCGCGCGCTTCGCAGGTCTGCTGGTCCACGCCGTGGTTCGCGTCCGCGGAGAGCGCGCTGCCCTGGCCGGTCTCGAAGTACATGATGTTGGCGTCCGGAGCGGCCCGATTCAGTTCCCGCGCGGCCTGTTCCGTCTCAGCCAGAAGTGAAAGGTTCACGCCAAAGGAGCGGTTGGCGGCTTCTGTGCCGGCGATCGACTGGAAAACCAGGTCAACCGGCGCACCGCAGCGGATGGCTTTCATCTGGGTCGTGATATGTGCGAGCACGCAGCTCTGAACCGGAATACGGTACTTCGAGCGAACGGCGTCGATGAGACGCAGGAGGGTGATTGCAGATTCGACGCTATCGGTTACCGGGTTGATACCGATGACGGCGTCGCCGCTGCCGAGCAGCAGCCCGTCGAGGATCGAAGCCGCAATGCCCACCGGATCGTCGGTGGGATGGTTGGGCTGGAGACGGGTCGAAAGCCGCTCGGGAAGTCCGACGGTGGTACGGAAGCGGGTAACCACGCGGATCTTCGCAGCGACGATGATCAGGTCCTGAAGCCGCATGATCTTCGAGACAGATGCGGCCATTTCCGGCGTAAGGCCAGGGGCGAGCGCGCTTAGTCGGCTGGAGGTGGCGTCGTCACTGAGGAGCCAGTCGCGGAATTCACCGACGGTCAGGTGACAAATGGGTTGGAAAGCTACCGCATCATGGGAGTCGGCGATAAGGCGTGTGACCTCGTCTTCTTCGTACGGAATAAGCGGATGTTCGAGAAATGTGCGAAGGGGAAGGTCGGCCAGGGTCATCTGGGCGGCCACGCGCTCTTCCGCAGTGGCGGCGGCAATTCCAGCAAGTTCGTCGCCGGAGCGCAGGGGCGTAGCCTTCGCCATCAGCGTCTTCAGGTCGTCGAAGCGGTGGACCGTTCCGCCGAGCGTGTGCCGCAGGTTCAACATCAACAGCGTAACCGTTTGCAGCCCGAGCCAACAGTCGGAGCCGCGCCGGTTCCGAAGAGTTCGTTACTGAGAAGTGCGCCGGTACCAGATCCGACAGTCGGAGTTTCATCGGACGCCGCGTTTTGTTAGATCGGTCCCAGATTTTCACGCACCATTCCGTTGAAATCGCGACGCGTCCGCGTGGATGAACACGCAGATGTCGTGAGGGCCATCAGGAGTATGGCGATGCCCCGCATGGCATCGGCTGATTGCACGCGCGGGGCTTTGGGCAAGACTAGGGTTTCGGAGCGGCGGTCTGCGGCGCTGCCGGGTTGGGGAAGCCACCGCGCCCTGCGCCCGGCATGCGCGGCGGGTGAGCGACATACTCCGCCACGTCCTTCGCAGCCTTGGTTTCGACACCAGGCTTTTGAAGGAAGCCCAGGTCGCGGAACCAATCGATGAAGCGGTATTGCCAGGTTCCGAAAGGCGTGTCATTGCGGTCGGTCAGTCCACCCGACATGCGGCTGCCGTCGGGCAGAGGATCGCCGGGATGGCGTCCGTTGCCGTAGATGTGCATTTCGACATTTGGGACGCGTTTCGCAAGCATCGCGCTGAAGTATTCATCTGCCCACATGGCGTGGACGGCATCGTCCGAACCGGCGCACACGATGAACGCTGGCGGCGTGTTGGAAGGGATGGGCGGGGCAGTTCGGTTGCGCGCGAACGGCGACGGGCCGGGATAAATGATTCCGACGAAATCGGGGCGCGACGTGGTTCCCGCCAGCGGATCAGAAGGATCGCTGTTTTTCTTGTCGAAGTCATCGAAGAGGACGGCTGCGGGAGCGGCAAGTTCCGCGCCCGCCGAGAAGCCCATGATGCCGATCCGGTTCGGATCGAAATTCAACTCTTTGGCGTGAGCGCGGACGAGGCGGATGGCCTGAAGCGCATCGTAAACTTCGTCAGTTTGGGGATTGTAGCCATCGCAGCGGAGGCGATTGCGGAGGATGACGGTGTTGACGCCGTAGTTGTAGAAGAAGGGAACAAAATCGGCGGCTTCGGAGCCTACGTTGAGGGTGTTGTGACCGCCGCCCGCGGCGAGTATAACGACAGCGCCCGTGTTGATGCCGCGATCGACCGAATGGATCTCGATCGAGGGGTTGTGGATGCTGACGATGCTGTTGATGCGCCCCGGAACGGCCTGGCTCATGTTGTACTGCTCCGGCTCGCGGATTTTATCGGCTTTGAGATAAGGCGAATTCGGCGGAAACAGGGGCACGACGACTCCACCCGGCAGAATAGGCTGCGGGGCGTACGGCTGATCCGTTGCGGGACCGGGCTTCGGTATCGCCATCGGAGCGGGCAGGGGAGGGATCGTGGCCTTCGTCTGGGCGTATGCGCCGATGGCGCAGACGGCCAGGCTGAGGGGTGTGAATAGGCGGTGCTTCATAGGAATGGCGGTTTTTATGTTATCGAGTGACGGCTGCTACAGCGTCCACGGCGAACCCGGCATCGACTGATGCAAGGCCTTCAAAGACGATGCTCGTCATCGGCGCGGCCGGGCGAACGCGGCGCAGGACGGTTTCGACACTCGGTGAAAGCGGATAGACATTGGTCTGGAGAATATCGGCCGGAGTCGCGCCGGCGTCAGCGAGATCGCGATCGAGTCTTTGAAACGCGAGTGTGGCATCCTTCTCGGCTGCGCCGAACGCCACGCGCGTTCCAGTGAAAGCGAGGCGCGCGGGTCCGTCGCCGCCACGAACCACGGCTTCGCAATTCGCGAAGGCGCGCCATGGCGCCCTCTGCGACTGCACGAGATCAACGGCGGCGCCCGGGAACTTCGCGCTGACGGCAGCGTTGAGTTCCGATGCCTGGTTCAACTGGCTTACGTAACAGGTCACCAGCAATGGCTGACCACCCGTGGACTTTGATGCGAGCCCGGACAAAACGCTGTCGAGAAGAGGACGCGCGGAACTTGCTCCATCTCCGCCGGTCGCCGGTTCACCCGAGAAAAACCGAAGACCCTCGGGACTGACATCTCTCCGGGCGAGCGAGACGGCTTCGAGGACCACCTGCGCATTGTCCAGGGGCAGACTACCGACGCGGAGTACGCTGACGGATGGAAGCGAGAGTTTCTTTTCCGTGAAAACCTCGCTTACGATTTGAGGGACACGCCGGACATCGCCGCTGCCGGCTACAAAAGCGCGGATGTGAACGAGGGGAACGCCGCCGTTTTCCTTCAGAATGGCTTTGATGGCGTCTCGCGTCTGCTGTGAAAGGAGACCCTTGCCAGAGAGCGGCGAAACGCTGAAGATGAGGCGTTTGGTTTCCCCTATCGATACGGCTGGCGGGTCCTTCGGAAGTTCGAGAGTCTGGGTGATATCGTCGGGATTCTTCTTTTTGCCCCCTGATAACGCGACCGCCAGACAAACGATTCCGATTGTTACGCGCGCCGCAGATGCACCCATGTATCGCATCGACCTTTCCCGATTCTATCCGTATGGCGCGCCAGACACGGTAAGGGTAACCTCGAAGCCATGCGCCCGTTGCTGAACTTCTTATTCGGCAAACCGCTTGCCTCCTGGGAAGACCGGCGGGAGAAGGTCGGGACACCCAAGGGCATCGGGATCTTCGGACTCGATGCGCTCAGTTCCGCGGCTTATGGCCCCGAAGCGGCGCTGACGATTCTGCTGCCGCTCGGGGCGGTAGGCCTGGCCTATATAACTCCGATCACTCTGGCGATTGTCGTCCTTTTGAGCATCGTCTACGTGTCGTATCGGCAGACGATCGCCGCGTATCCGCAGGGCGGCGGATCGTACACGGTCGCGCACGAGAATCTTGGCGTGTTCGCAGGTTTACTGGCAGCGGCTGCGCTGATGATCGATTACGTTCTGAACGTCGCGGTCGGGATTTCGGCGGGCGTGGGCGCGCTCGTATCGGCGCTCCCCGGCCTGCAACCTCACACGCTGGCGATCTGCCTCTGGATTCTGGGGATCCTTACGCTCGTGAATCTGCGCGGGACGCGCGAGGCGGGAAATATCTTCCTGCTGCCAACCTGGTTTTTCATTGCTTCGCTCTGCGGCGCGATCGTCTGGGGCGGCGCAAAAGCAATCCTGGGCGGAGGGCATCCTCAACCAGTGAGCCCGCCGCCGCTCGCCCTTCATGCGACGGCTGCGGTGAGCGCATGGCTGCTGCTGAAGGCTTTTGCCAGCGGGTGCACGGCAATGACGGGGGTGGAAGCCGTGAGTAACGGCGTACAGGCGTTTCGGGACGATGTGGTGCGAACGGCACGGGCCACCCTGACGGTCATCATCGGGATTCTGATGTTCATGCTGATCGGGATCGCATGGTTGTGCCATGCGTATGGAATCGCCGCTACGACGCCCGGCGGGGCAGGTTATCAGAGCGTGCTTTCGCAACTGATTTCGGCTGTGGCGGGACGGGGCGTTTTTTATTACATCTCGATTGGTTCGATTCTGGCGGTGCTCTCCCTTTCGGCAAATACGTCATTCGCCGATTTCCCGCGCGTCTGTCACGCTGTGGCGTCCAATCGCTATCTCCCCTACGGCTTCACAACACGAGGTCGGCGTCTCGTGTATTCCCAGGGAATTTACGTTCTGACCTTGCTCGCCGGGTTGCTTCTCGTTGTGTTCGGAGGCGTAACCGACCGGTTGATTCCTCTGTTCGCGGTGGGGGCGTTTCTTGCGTTTACGCTTTCCCAAGCCGGAATGGTGGCGCATTGGCGTAAACAGGCGGATGCGCCCTGGTGGAATGAGGCGGTCAACGGGATCGGCGCCACAGCGACGGGACTCACCCTCGCGATCGTGATTGTCGCAAAGTTTATCGAGGGCGCATGGATGACTTTGATCGCGATTCCGGGGCTGGTCGCCCTGATGATGGCTGTGGGGCGTCACTATCGGGACATCCGAAATGAGATAGCCGATTCCACGCCACTCAGCCTTAACGGCCTGAAGCCACCGCTGGTCCTTGTTCCCGTCGACGACTGGACAATGGTTACCGAAAAAGCGTTACGATTCGCGATGACGATCTCGCCGGACGTTGAGGCGCTGCACATCGAGACGGGAGAAGAGTGCGCGACGTCTCTGAAATCGCAGTGGAGCGATCTGGTTGAGCGGCCCGCGGCGGCAGCGGGCAAGCCCGCCCCGAAACTGGTAGCGCTGTCTTCACCTTACCGAATGGTGATTTCTCCGATTCTGAAATACGCGCTGGATCAGGAGCAGCGCAATCCGGACCGGAAGGTCGCCGTGGTCGTGGCGGAACTCCGTGAGAAGCACTGGTATCACTTTTTTCTGCATAATCAGCGCGGAGAGGCGCTGACGGCCATGCTCATGCTCAACGGCGACCGAAGGATCGTTGTGATTAACGTCCCCTGGTACGTGGATTGTTAACTCGCGAATGGATCACGGATACCAGCGGGCGGGCACAATTTCGGGCCTTGGCTCGCCGTTTTCGACGATTCGGGCGATGAGCCGTTCTCGCAGCCGGGACGCGACCTCCTTCGTATCCGTACGGCCCGCAAGGTTGACGATTTCATTCGGGTCGCTGGTGAGATCGTAGAGGTGCCGCTCGATATAGCGATTGCTCCAGGGTTGCTTCGGATCGCCGGCGTCAGGGTCGAATACGCAGTACTTCCAAAGTGGAGTACGAATCGCTCGCCCAAGCGCTTCCTCGCGCATCTGGATGTAGACTTCGTCGCGCCAATTCCGGGCATCTCCACGAGTGAGGTTCATCAGACTCTTGCCCTGCATTGTTGATTGGGCTGGCAGGCCGGCGGCTTCGAGGAGCGTAGGGGCGAGATCGACGGTACTGACGATTTGGTCGACCGTGACGCCGGGGCGGAAGCCGGGTCCGCGGACGAGGAGTGGAATACGCGTGGAGGCGTCGTGGCAACTGCGTTTGTATTCCGCGTTTCGGGTTCGAAAATGACAGCCGTGGTCGGTCGTCATGACGACGATGGTGTTGTCGAGTTGTCCCTGGGCTTTCAACTCCGCCATCACGCGGCCGAACTGCTCGTCTATGCGCGCGATGATTCCGTAGTATTCGGGAAGCTGTGATTTCCAGTCACCCGGAAAAGGCGCGAGGTCGCCGGGAACGTAGAAGTTGTTTTTGTACCGATCGGCGTAACCCTTGGGCGCGATGAAAGTATTAGTCGAGTTCTGAAAATGGGGCTCGAGTTGCGACACGAAGAGGAAGAACGGCTTCGAGCGCTTTCTTTTCAGAAACGCGACGGTCTGGTCCGTGAGCGCATCAACGCGGTACTCATCGCTGAACGCCACTGGCTTGCCGGCAGCGTCCCACATCTGGCCAGAGTAGGGAACGGACGAATGCTCGAGCGCGTTCGACGCAACCCAGAACTGGTCATAGCCGCCGCGCCGCTCAGGAGGAACGATATCGCTGCCTCCCGTACTCAGATGCCACTTCCCGATGTACCCCGTTTCGTAACCCTGGCGGGAGAAGAGCATCGGGAGCGTGGTCTCGTTGTCTTTGAGGACAAGACCGTTGCGAATGACTCCCGTGGTCGTGGGGTATTTGCCGGTCTGTATCGAGCTGCGCGCGGGAGCGCAGACGGGCTGCGGAGTGAACGCGTGGATGAAACGAACACCTTCGGCCGCCATCTGGTCGAGATTCGGCGTAAGTCCCATCGGGTTGCCGTAGGCGCCGATCGAATCCCATCGCTGCTGGTCGGTAAAAAAGACCAGTACGTTCGGCCTGGATGTGGGCGGGGCCTGCGCTCGCGCGGCTGGACCCGCCGCGGCGAGGGCGCTCCCGATGAATTCCCGTCGCTTCACTTTTATGCCTCCGGAGCAACGCCGCCAAGACCCGAACGGTACGGATCGGTATCGGTGAGCGCGGCGCCACGAATCACTTTATCCAACTCCAGAAATTCCTGGATATCCGGGTTGTCGGATTCATAGAGTCCCGCGGTGGGGCCGAAATAGGCGATGCTTCCCTTGTTTATGAAGACCACCTTGTCGGCCACATTGTGGAGCAGGTCGAGGTCGTGGGTGACCACAACGGAGGTCAGGCGAAGTTCCCTCTTGAGCCGCAGCATCAGGCTGGTGAGGTGATCGCTCATGATGGGATCGACCATGGTGGTCGGCTCATCGTAAAGGATGCACTGAGGTTGGGCTGCGATTGCGCGCGCAATCGCGACAGCGCGGCGATAGCCGGTCGACAGGTCGCTTGGGTACGCATCCTTCGCCTCGCTGATGCCGACCAGTTTCAGGAGGCCATCGACAACCTGCTCTTTGTTTTCGTTATCGTAATCCTCGCGCTGCTCGAGGGAGAAGAGCACGTTCTCGCCGACCGTGAGTGAATCGAACAGGGCTCCCGACTGGAACACCATGGTCACCTTGCGGCGAATGCGGTTCAGGTCGGCTTCCGGAAAATCCGTTATGTCTTCGTGCGCGACGATGATTCGGCCCTTGTCGGGCTTCAGGAAGCCCATGATATGGGCCAGGCTCACGGACTTGCCGACGCCGGAGCGTCCAATGATCGCCACCGTTTGGCCGACATCGACGCAAAAATTGGAATCGACTAAAACGGGCTTGTCGAACGTCTTGTAAACATGGCGGAATTCGATGTAGTGCGGGAACTGCTCAGGCAAGCCGATAACTCCGCAGGTCTTCGGGCGTGTTCAGGTTCCGAAACGGGGCTGGATCCCGGGCAGGGACGTAACACACTGAAAAACCATCCGATTCCAGACGCCGGAGCGCGTCCGTGACCTTCCGGGTCCCGGATCCCAAAGCGGCGAGTACGCCCACGTGGCAACGGCGATGGTACACCGAGCAGAGCGGCTCCAGGCTCCCGTCGGCATATCGGGGTACGGAGCAGTCGCAACCTGTTGAAAAGAGAGATTCGAAGACCGTGGAGTCCAGCGAGGGCATGTCGCACGCCGCGATCAGGTTCCAGTCAGCTGGCGTCGCGCGAAGCGCGGCTTCGATTCCAGCAATGGGTCCCTCGCCCGGGAAGTTGTCGGAGATCACGGAGAGCCCGAGGCCGGCATACCTTGAGGGGTCACCAACAATCGACACGGTTCCGCAGCTCTCTCGGACCAAATCGGCGACACGCAGCGCCAGCGGACGGCCCTCGACTTCGATCAGAGCTTTGTCCTCGCCCATCCGGCTGCTGCGACCGCCGGCGAGCACCCAGCCTGCCCGGTTTTCGAGCCCCTGCGAGGTCTCCAATTCACTCCGAATGTTACCATTCAAGGGCCTGCACTCCGGATTCGGCGACAAATTCATGCAGTTCTGTTCTATACTCATCTTGGCTATGATGGGGGCCGGGGCGGTACTCGCGGCGTCAGACGGACGTTATTCTGCGTCCCGGACTACCAGCACGGTTCGCGCGGACGAAAAGACAGGCCACTTGATCAGGAACGTAGTCGCCAGAGCCGAATCTTCTGGTCTTCCCTCCGACGCCGATAATTCAGCGAACGCCTTAGAGAATCCTGCGGAACTAACTGCAACGATTGATCGTATTGCGGCCGAGCAGGGCGTCGAGAACTTACTCGTTCACTCGGTGATCCGGGCGGAGAGCAACTACAACCCGCGCGCTGTTTCGCCCAAAGGGGCGGAAGGCATCATGCAGTTGATTCCTTCGACGGCTAAGCGATTCGGCGTAAATAATATTTTCGACCCGATCGAAAATATTCTCGGTGGCGTTAAGTATCTGAAATTCCTGCTTGATTACTACCAGAACGATTACGTGCGCGCGATTGCGGCATATAACGCTGGCGAAGCAGCGGTCGATAAGTACAACGGTATTCCGCCGTTTTCGGAGACCCGGAATTACGTTTATCGGGTATCGCAGAATCTCAAGACGGCGCGCGCAAATCAGATTTCGGTGGCTAGCGCCACACCTGTCGAAACATACAAACGGATTGAAACGTCTGTTGGGTCTGACGGCAGGATCTACTACCGTACTCCATAGGGACCCCAATGCTTCGGCGATGCTGGCGGACAGCGACGTTCTTCCTGAGCCTGCCCGCTTTCGCCGTCTCCGGTTCCGGCTTAATTCAGGTTACTGGCATTCACGCGTGGACTCACCCCGGATTTACGCGTGTCATGTTCGACACGACCGGGGATTTCCAGGCGCATTCCGAGCGGGCGTTCAATCCGGATCGAATTTTTTTCGATTTAGCGCATGCGCGGCCATGGATTGACGGACGTCGGTACGCAACTTATCCGATTAACGACACATTGATCCGGCGGGTGCGGGTTGCGGAGACCTCGCCTGGGACCACGCGGATTGTGTTCGATCTGAACGTGCCAGCCGAGTTCAAAATGATTCGGCTGGATCACCCGAACCGGATGGTCATTGAGATCAGCCCGAGCCACTCCGAGGCGGTAAGCGAAGCGTCTCCCACGGTTTTGACGCGCAGTGCCGGGCCTGCGCCGCTGCCGTATGTGCCGAATCCCGCGCCGCCCTCTGCTTCCGAGTTAACCGGAAACGTTGCGGCGCGATCCGGTTTTCGGTATCCGCCGGTTCCGGCGAGGCCTCGATTTGTGCCTATGCCGCTTGCCGACAATGCGCCCGCGCTCGACGCGCCCCCGCTGCTGTCCGTGTATTTCCCGGACTCCGCCTACCGGTTGCCGCAGGGTCGCCCGCCGAAGAGGCAGGCGTCTTTGATCGCTCGCACCACGGCGCCGGCATCGTCAGCTCCCGCGCCGTTGGCGCCAATCACAATTTCGCCGCCTGCGAAATCTTCAACTGCAGCGAAACCTTCAACTTACGACATGACGCCCCGCGCCTCCCTCAATGCGAACCGGTCGTTGACGCGCGCTCTGGGACTCAAGATCAATCGAATCGTAATCGATGCAGGGCACGGCGGTCACGATGATGGAACCATTGGACCGAACGGGGTACTCGAAAAGGATGTTGTGTTGGATGTCGCGATGCGGCTTTCGCAGCTTGTTCAGAGCCGGATGGGCGCGGAAGTGGTGCTGACGCGGTCCGACGATACGTTCATTCCGCTGCAGGAGCGCACCGCGATCGCCAACGCGCGCAAGGCCGATCTGTTTCTTTCGATTCATGCGAACTCTTCGCCTGCGCCGTCGGTTGCGGGAACCGAGACGTTCTTCCTGAACTTCACGAATTCGCCAGGCGCTCTCGACGTGGCGGCGCGTGAGAACGCTGGCGCAGACAAGAGCGTGGGTGAACTGAAGGACCTGATCCAGTCGATCACGCTGAATGACAAGATCGCGGAGTCAGAGACGTTTGCGCAGGATATTCAAACGGCTCTGTTCTCACAGGCGGCGAAATCGAACGTGGCGGCGAAGAATCGCGGGGTGAAGCGCGCGCCATTCGTGGTGCTCATTGGCGCGGAGATGCCGTCGATCCTTGCGGAGATCGGCTTTCTGAGTAATTCGCGCGACGAGACGAACCTGAATAAACCGGAGTATCGGCAGAAGATCGCCGAGGCGCTTTACAGAGGGCTCTCGCAGTACGCCCAGTCGCTCAGCCACTTCGAAACCACGGCAAGCAATCAGCCCCGACCGAACTAGCCGGCGCGCGGAAACGCTTCGAAGCGGTAGCCGACCCCCCTCACAGTCAGCAGGTGTTTCGGTTTGACGGGGTCATCCTCGATATACCGGCGCAGGCGGACGATGAAATTATCCAGCGCCCGGGTGTCGGTGTCTTCACGCAGTCCCCAGACGCATTCGAGCATCTCGCCCCGGGAGACGGGACGTCCAGCGTTTTCGATCAAATGCTTCAGGACGTTCATTTCCATGAGCGTGAGCGGGAAGATCTGATCTTTCACGCGAAGTTCGAGGAGATCGAAGTAAACCGATTTGTCGCCAAAAACAAAACTGTTACTGGGTTTGCTTTCGACTGGCTCGGCTGGCTCCCGCAGCCATTCCCTTCGGCGCAACAGACCATTGATGCGCGCGATGAGGATATCGAGTTCGAACGGTTTCACGAGGTAGTCGTCCGCGCCAGCGGTAAAACCTTTGAGTACGTCGGCGGAGTGGCCCCGCGCGGTCAGTATCAGCGTCGGGACATACTGTTGTTCACGCCGCATCTCGGAAACCACGTGAAAACCGTCGACGCCCGGGAGCATCACGTCGAGCACGATGACATCGAAGTGAACCCGCTTCTCGCCGACGAGCAGAGCCAGCGCGGCCTCTCCGGTTTCAACGACTTCCACCTCGTAACCTTCCTGCTCGAGATTGAAGCGCAGACCATCCGCCAGGTGTTGCTCGTCTTCAACTATCAGGATTCTCTTCATCGTTCGAGTGGAAGTTGCAAAACGAACGTGCTGCCGCGGCCCGGTCCGGCGCTCTCGGCCCAGGTCCGGCCGCGGTGGCGTCGCGCCACGGACCTCACGATGAAGAGGCCAAGGCCTGTGCCCTTTACGCGCGTGGCAAGGGGGCCGCTCATCCGGTAGAAGCGTTTGAAGATTCGTTTCAGCTCAGAGCCGGGGATGCCGGGGCCATTGTCAATGACGCGCACGGACGCGAACTGCCCGTCTTCCCTCGCCAGCTGAACGCGAACTTTCGGGTCGGGCCCAGAGTATTTCACCGCGTTGTCGAGGAGATTGGAAACGGCGGCGCTGACTTCGTCCAGGTCGCCGACGATGCGGAGTGGTTCGGAGTCCTCGGCTCCGAACTGGATGGCCTCTGCTGAAAGGCGGTGGAGCACGCGGGCGCGTTCGACGCTGCTCTCAACGACCGCGGTGAGGTTGACGGGCGAGATGTTGGCTGGCCGACGCGAGGAGCCGATGCGGCCCGTGCGAAGGATCTGCTCGATGGTGGCGAGGAGGCGGTCGCTGTCCTGAAGGATCGTGCGATAGAACTCGCGGCGTTTGCTGTCGTCCACGGGCCGGGATTGCAGAGTTTCCACATACAGGCGGATGGAAGCGATGGGCGTTTTCAGTTCGTGCGTGACGGCGTTGATGAAGGCGTCATGCTGTTCGTTCCGCCGAATCTCTCGCACCAGAAAAATCGTGTTCAGGGTGACCCCTCCGACGATCACGGCGAGGAGGAGAATCCCGAGGACAAGGCGAATGCCGCGTTCCCAGTCGAGCACGACGCCGCCCAGGTACAGAAGGAACGTGACGACGATGAGGGCGACGCCCAGCGCAATGAATGCGATGGATTTCCTGCGCCGGGCGCCGATCATGGCTTCAGCTTACGTGATGCGCTTTGTCCGCGCATTCGTTGTCCGCGCATTCAATGTATGATTGACTAGCCATGAAGATCGTTTATTGCCTTGCTATCGCGGCCCTTGCCGGATCGAGCCAGCTTGCGCTGGCGCAGGATGGGTCGCGCACTGTCGCCGGCGGCGGTATCACTGTGTCTGGTTGGTCGGGAAAGATCGATGCGAACGAAGAGAAACAGGGGCACACGATCAACGACGCTAAATTTGCCCAGGAAGGCAGCGGATTTCACGTGGTGACCGGTCCCGCGGTCGGGTACTGGAAATCGAGCGACAAAGCTACCGGAAACTACACGGTGAAGGCGACTTTTACGGAACCGAAGTACATGAATCTGAATACCCATCCGCATCCCTACGGCATCATGATCGCGGGGAATGACATGGGAACTCCGGATCAGTCGGAACTCTATTGCGCGGCCTATGGGAACGGCAATTTCATCGTGCGCGGATTCGGACCGGCGCCCTTTCAGATGAATGGCCGTGGCGCGCCGAACGCAGCGGTCCACAAGGCGGCAGGTCCGGGGGAACCGGTCACTCAGGAAATCGCACTGTCCGTGAAGGGCGATCACGTGACCTGCTCGATCAACGGAACGGTTGTGGCGGATTACGAGAAGTCGGCTGTGGTAGGACCCGGAAGGCTGAAGTCGACAGATGGCGTGTACGGACTTCGGTTCGCGCACAACACCGAGGTCAACGTAACGGGTTTTTCGATGACGAAGGATTAAGCGCGGCGCGCGCTTCTCGAACCATCTGCTCGGCCACCGCAGCCGTTGACGCGGTTGCAGTCAGATGGCCCATTTTCCGGCCGCGCCGTGGTTCGGTTTTTCCATACAGGTGGAGCTTAACTTCGGGTTCGGCGAGCGCCGCGGACCACCGCGGCGAGCTGTCGTTCCAGATATCGCCTAAGAGATTCGCCATCGCGGCGGGGCGTAGCATCTCGACAGCGCCCAGAGGTAATCCGCAAACGGCGCGAAGCTGCTGCTCAAATTGACTCGTTACGCACGCGTCGATTGTGAGGTGGCCGGAGTTGTGCGGCCGGGGCGCGAGTTCGTTAACCAAGAGATCGCCGCCGCGCGTCAGGAAGAATTCCACGCAAAGGATGCCGACGACCTTCAGGGCCTCGAGTAATCCGCGGGCTATTTCCTGAGCGCGGGCGCGGACGCGAGGATCGAAGCCGCCGGGCGCGGTCGAGACGTCCAGAATTCCGTTACAGTGCGCATTCGCGCTCGGCTCGTAGAACACGCAAGAGCCGTCTTCGCCTCTCGCGCCGATGACCGATAACTCGGCGGCGAAATCCACGACAGCTTCAAGTACCGCTTCCTGTCGGCCGATCGATTCCCAAGCTGCTTGCGCGTCGGCGAGTGATTGTACGCCGTACTGGCCTTTGCCGTCGTAGCCGAAGCCCGCGGTTTTGAGAATCGCGGGGCCGAAGTTGGGGACCACACGGGTCAGATCTTCGGCAGACGCGATTCGCTCGAAGCGCGTGACCGGAAAACCGCCCTTGCGGAGGAACGTTTTCTCGCGAAGGCGGTGTTGGGTAACGTGGAGAACTTCGCCCGCGGGACGTACGAGGGCACGATCGGAAGCGGCTTCCGCAGTCGGGGCGGGCACATTCTCGAATTCGAAGGTGATGACATCGACTGCGGCGGCGAAACTGCGGACGCGGTTGAGATCCTCGTAGGGCGCATCGATCTCCACGTCGGCGATTTGGCCGGTCGGCGAATCGCGATCTGGCGAGTACGTGTGGACGCGATACCCGAGGCGTCGGGCGGCTATGGCGAACATGCGGCCGAGCTGGCCGCTGCCCAGGACACCGATGATCGAGCCAGGCGGGATCGGTTTCACGCGAGCGTGTCGTCGAGGACTTTGCGCTTCTGCTGCTCGCGGAAGTCCTTCAGCTTTCGGCGGAGGGGCGGGCGTTTGGCGGAGAGGATCGAGACAGCGAAAAGCCCAGCGTTTTTCGCGCCCGCGGTTCCGATCGCGAGAGTAGCGACCGGTACGCCGCCGGGCATCTGGACGATCGAGAGCAGGGAATCGAGACCCTTCAGCGATTTGCTTTCAACCGGCACCCCGAGAACGGGCAGCACGGTGTGCGCGGCGGTCATACCCGGGAGGTGCGCGGCGCCGCCAGCACCGGCGATGATCACTTCAACGCCGCGCTCTTCCGCGCCTGCGGCGAACGACGCCATGAGTTCGGGGGTGCGGTGAGCGGAGACGATACGGCATTCGTGAGGAACGCCGAAGTCTGTCAGGATTTCGGCCGCGGCGCGCATCGTCTCCCAATCCGACTTGCTGCCCATGATTACGGAAACGAGCGGCCGCGGCTGAGAGCCCGAATCTTTGTGACCGGCCTTTGGCGAGCGTGAAACGGTGCTTGCCATCTTCTATTGGCGGGAGTGAAGCTTCATCTGTTAACGGGGTGAAGGTTCATGATATCAGCGGTATAGACGCCGCCTAGTTATGTGGAATGCCGCTGCGCTGCGCGCACGCTGACGATCATTCCGGCGAACGCGACGACGGCGATACTATACGCCCAGGCGTTCAGAAACCCCCCGTCGATCAGACTCCCGGCGATCACCGGCGCAATGATCGCGGAGATGGATGTGAGGGATTGAGTGAGGCCCAGGACCACGCCCTGCTCGCGCTTACCGGCATTTTGGGTGATCAGTGACGTCAACGCGGGGCGCAGGCCTCCGCTGCCGTAAGAGCTGAAAGTGCTGTTTACAAGAAGCTGAGGAATCGTGAAGGTCCATGCCATCCATGCCGCGGTCGCCGAAGTGGTGGCGAAACCGGTCCAGACGAGGGTACGTTCTCCCAGCCACTTCACGAGACGGCCCATCAGACCGCCCTGAAGGATGATGCCGAGGAATCCCACATAGGCGAAGATATAGCCGACTTCGCGCGCACCGACCGGATGACCGTTCCACGTATAGCGTCTCTGAGCGAAAAGCGCGAAGCCGCTCATCGACAGCGAGAAGCCGAAGGCGAAAAGGAAAAACTGCCACAACAGATTACCCAGTTCGGGGCGCGCGAAATATTGCGCGTAAGCGTTCCAGTGGAACACGCTCAGACGCCGGCCACCGGGTCCGGAATCTCCCTCGGCGGTCTGTGTGTGGGGACCTTCCTTTGGTAACAAAATAGCTGTGCAAAGGATGCTGCATGCGGACAGGAAGGCTGCCGCGAGGATCGGGTAAGAATAGCCGTATTGAGAGAGAAAGCCTGATATCCCGGGTCCGATAAGAAAACCGATCCCGAACGCGATGCCAATGACGGCGAACGATTTTGCGCGGTTTTCCGGCGCGGTGACGTCAGCGATGTAGGCCTGCGCGAGCGAAAGGTTACCGGCAGTCAGGCCATCAATGATGCGCGAAAGGAACACTAGCCAGAGCTGATTCGCATAGGCCAGAATCAGAAAGCCGATGAGAGTGCCGATCTGGCTCACAATGAGAAGCGGCTTCCGCCCCATGTGATCCGAAAGGTTGCCGAGTATCGGGCCCGCAATGAGCTGGCAGAGCGCAAAAGATGAAATCAGGAGCCCGACGACCGTCGCCGAAGCGCCCAGATGTTCGGCATAAAACGGTAGCAGCGGAAGGATGATCGTAAGCCCGAGAATATCGACCAGAACGATCAGAAAAATGGGGAGAAGAGGGGAACGCTTCACGGCCTGCGCGGCCGGCGAGATCGGCACTTCCTCCATCCTAACGCGAGGTGATTGCCGCAAGCTCCGATTCAACGTGGCGGAGCGCGCGCCGCTTGATCTCGCGCAGACGCTCTCCGGAGGCGCTTTCTATTTCCTGCAGGAGGCGTTTTCGGCTGAGTTCGAGAAGCTGTTTCCTGCGTTCAAGTTCGGCGTCTTCGCGTGTGTTGCGGCGGCTCGGGGAAACGGTTTCGCGCTCCTCCATCTGCATTTCGACGGATTTGCTCTCCCAACCTCGTGCCATAGCGCCGCTGAGTCTATGATCGCGTGTTTCAGGCGCCAGCGGCTCGGGCTGAGCGAGCCTTCTTTCTCCTCGACTTCGGAGCCTTCGCCTTGCCCGACTTAGGCGCCTTCGGCTCCGCCTGCTGGCCGCGCCATTCGTCCCAATCGGCTCGCGTGGCTTTGACCATCCGGGCGGCCGCTTCGTGAAGCCACTGATTCGGGCGCCGGGCCAGGTCTTTTAGCAGGGCGCGCGTCTGTTTCGACCCGATGTGTACATTGGCGGTCTCCCAGCCCATCGCCCGGAGGAGTTTGTCCTTTTCTTTGTCCTTAGCGACATTGCCGAGTTCAACTCTGATGCAATCCGGCGCGAGCCGGCGCACGATCCAGCTATTCTTCAGACGCACGAACGGATCAAGCGCCCGGACTGATGTGTCTAACGCCTCCTGGTAACGAATCCGCGACGACTGATGTTTGCCCTGCGCCCACAGCCATGCCGAAGGGGCCAGCGCTTTGGCTTCACGACAGACCGGCGAACCGAAATGATTGGCCGTTCCGACGAATCGCTCCCGACCAAGGCTGCCCAGCCCCGCGACCCGATGGGCGAAACGCAGCGGCAGGTTCGGGATGGGCATGAGTCGGTCGATGCCGCGGCGCGCCTCTTTGGGAATGCGACCCTTCCATGCCTCCAGGGCTTCTATTTTGGCCCAGAAGGCAGCGGAATCGCGTAATACGACAAGTTCGCGAAGCCAGGGGTGCTTCCCGGCCAGAATCCAGGGCTGTCCGCCCGCTTCAAGGCTCGACCTGTAGCCGTCGAGAATTTCACGGCATGCCTCATGGTGCGCGATGTTGAGGTGACCCGCATCGATGGCAAGATGAGCGCTCGCCGCCAGGCGCACCAGATCGATCGTATACGGCATTTGGGTGACTTCATCGAAGTCGTTGATCCCCCACACGAGACGCGCTTCCTCGTCGCGCCAGGTGCCGAAGTTTTCCACGTGCAGGTCGCCGACGGCCAGAATCTCGGGAGCGGCGTTGCATTCGCCGCACTGTTCCGGCCAGAGCTGGCACCAGCGATAGAACGTGGCGCGGAAGAACGAGAAGATGTCCGCCTTCATCAGCTCATGTTTCTGATCGAGATCCTCTGGCACGATCTCGAGATGAGAGCCGAGCCAGCTCTCGTAAGATTCAGTTGCAGCGCGGAAGCTCACGGGCCGATTGTAGCCCAAACTCATCCAGGCTGTCAGGCAAGCATCTTGGGGATAATCATCCAGCGCAGGGCGCCGTGCGGACGCGGCCGGAGAGTCTCGACGTCAATCCGGACGATCGCCGCCTTTTTTATATCGACGCGCAAAGAAGGAGTGTTCAGCAAATAGGCGGTCAGGCGGCCCAGGTGAGGTTCGTGGCCCGCGAGCAGAACACACGATTCGTCCCCATGCTCCCGTATCGTGTTCCACGCTCCTTCGGGCGACCCATACGGCACCAAAGACTCGGCGGCGACGATGTGCCCTTTGTATTCCAGTTCGTCGGCGGCGATCTGGGCGGTCTGGCGCGCGCGCGTATACGGACTCGTCAGAATGAGCGAGGGGCGAAGTCCCGCGTTGCGAGCGAGACGGACGACGCCGGCGGCCTTTCTGCGGCCCTCATCGGTCAACTCGCGGGCGGAGTCCGGAGAGCCGGCTTGTCCGTCTTCGGCAATGCCATGACGAAACAGGTAGATTTCCATGTCGAATTAGTGGTCGTGATGGTGATGATGCGGGACATCGACGGGAATGACGCAGCCCGTTCCCGAAATCGCGCAGCTCATGTGCTCAAACTGGACGGTTGTGTGGTGGACGTGAAAGTGATCGCCGAGAAGGTGGTTCAGGCGTCGTAGGATCAGATCGCTGCGGGAAGGCGGCATGTCCTCGATCAGGACATGGCAACTCAGGGCGCGCGACGAAGAACCGAGGCTCCAGATGTGCAGGTCGTGGACGTCGAGTACGCCTTCCACGCCGCAGATCGCTTTCGCGACCTCACGAAGATCGAGCCCCTGCGGCAGACCTTCGAGCAGGATGTTAAGGGATTCCCGAATGATGTCCCACGCGGTCCAGATGATCAGCGCCGAGATTCCGATGGAGAGAACAGGGTCGACCCGCGACTGACCCGTGGTCCGAATGATGATCGCCCCGATAACAATCGCGGCCGATCCGAGGAGGTCGCCCAGCATGTGAAGGAAAGCGCTGCGGATGTTGATGTCCTTCTCGCGCGTTCGATGGAGACCCAGCATGACGCCGCCGTTGAGAAGGATGGCACCGCCCGCGACCCAGAGCATCGTCATCTCCTGAACGGCCACCGGGTGAACCAGACGGTCCCAGCTTTCGTATAGCATCCACAGGGAGAGGGCGACGAGAACAAGAGCATTGACGAACGCGGCGAGGACCCCGGCCCGGTGATAGCCGAAAGTGCGGGACTCGTCGGCGGGCTTCGATTGGACGTATACCGCGAACCAGGCGAGGAGGAGTGCAAGCGCGTCCGTCGCGTTGTGGCCGGCGTCGGAGATGAGCGCGAGGCTTTGGGCGCGGAAACCGGCCCAGAATTCGAGAATGACAAAAGCCGATGTCGCGATCAGGGACCAGACGAGCACGCGTTGAGACGCGGGGGCGTGATGGTGTGAGTGCAATCGACCTCCGATATCTATTCTAGAGGCTCTCTGGTTTTGCCGCCTATACTGAGATTACGTACCGTTTCGCGCCCATTTTCCGTCCTTTGAATCAACGCCGATTCTATGGCCGTCACCCGCAGCACCTTTGAGTCCCGATCGAAGCCGCTGGAGAGATCGTCATCCGGAATTGCGTCCGGAACCGGGAGCCGCGCCCCTGAGCTGATCTGGCTCCTGGCCGCTGCGCTGATCGTGTCGGGCGCGTGGTGGCTGGCGTACTCTGCGAAAGTTCGCCGCGCCGCAGGCCCTTCCGCGCCGCTCAACCTGGCCCATCTGGATCGGGCGGAACAGCTTTATCCGGTGCTTGCCGTATTCCCGAATGCGGCGGACAAAGCTTTCGCCGCAAAGAGGATTCTCGACACGATTGAGGATCACGAGGGGATGCTTCCGAATGACGGAGCACTGGCTCGAATTCGACTGCCAAGGAACGAGACCGCAGCGAACAAGAAGCTGGATGAATTTCAGAAGCGCGCGGAGGCAGCCCGGGGTGATTCCATTCCTCTTTTGACTCCGGCGGAGTTCACGCAGATCAAGCCGCAGATTGCGGTACGGGATCTGGCGGATTTCAAAAACGACTTTTTCCTTTCGGCGGCGGCGATTCTTGCCGCGTTCCTGTTGACTCACATCGTATGGACAGCGCGGCGTTTCAGCGGTCCGTGGATGTTTCTGCCGCTTCTTCTGATGCTGACGGGGACCGGGTTCAGCCTGATGATCGCGCTGCGAGATCCCATTCGGGACACGCTGATCTTCCTTCCGTACGCAGAGGGAGTTGCGGCGGGCTGCATCGTGATGCTGATCGCAAGTTTCGTCGATTGGGAAGTCGCCACCGCAGGGTATAGTTTCGTCCCGTTGCTCGGCGCCGCGGCTTTATCAGTCGCACTGATCTTCTTCGGGACCGGCCCCGGCGGTAGTGACGCGAGAGTCAACCTGGGGCCGTTTCAGCCCGTCGAAGCAATCAAGATTCTGCTGGTCTTTTTCCTGGCGGGCTATTTCGCCAAGCGCTGGCCTTTGCTGCGCGAACTGCGCGAGAAACGGTTGCGGGTGCCGTTTCTCGATCTGCCTCCGCTGCAGTACTCGGCGCCAGTGCTGATAGGAGTGGGGGTGGCGCTGCTGTTCTTCTATCTCCAGAAGGACCTGGGCCCGGCGCTGGTCTTCGCCTGCGTGTTCCTGACGCTGTATGCGATTGCCCGGAACCGCGCCGCGCTTGCGGTGACGGGGCTGGCGGCGCTTCTGAGTGGATTTCTCATTGGCTACTTTTTAGGGACGCCGAAAACGGTACACGACCGTGTGGCGATGTGGCTTTCCCCGTGGAATAACACTGCGCACGGCGGCGATCAGGTCGTGCACTCGTTGTGGGCGTTGTCATCAGGAGGATTGCTGGGAACCGGTCCGGGACTCGGTGAATCGGATGTCGTGCCGGCGGGATATACGGACCTGATTGTCTCGGTGATCGGCGAGGAGTGGGGATTCGCCGGCATCGTGGCGATTTATTCGATCTTCGCGTTGTTGCTCTGGCTTGCGATTCGGGTGGCGCGCCGCGCCCGGACGGATTATGCGTTCTTCCTTGCGCTGGGACTCGGGCTTCTGATCGCTGGTGAACTGCTGCTGATTTCGGGCGGAATCCTGGATCTCTTCCCGTTGTCGGGCGTCGCGACACCGTTTCTGAGTTATGGGCGCACGGCGATGCTGGCGAATTTCCTGATCGCGGGGATTCTGGTCGCGCTGGGACGTGAGAAGGCGCCCGCTTCGCGGACCGCGCCATTTCATGGCGGGCTGCGCTGGATTCAGGTCGCCGCGGGCATAATGATCGCCTGCGTCGTAGGCAAAGCGGCCTGGGTACAGATCGGGCATGCCGATGCTATCGCCGGTGAAGGGACGCTTGTGCTTCAGGCGGACGGCGGGCGGCGCTTCGTTTATAACCCGCGCCTCATCGCGGCGGCGCGGGATCTGCGGCGTGGAACCATCTACGACCGTACGGGATTGCCGCTGGCGACGAGCAGTTGGGACGAACTGGAGAAATACCGCGCGCAGTACAAGGAGATGGGGATCGACATCGATCAGGCCTGCAACCGGAGTGATCCGCGGTTCTACCCGCTCGGCGCGCTGACTTTCCATTTGTTAGGCGATATTCGGACGCGCGCGAACTGGACCGCGCCGAACAGTTCTCTGGTCGAGCGGGATGAGGCGATCCGGCTTCAGGGGTATGACGACCGCGCGCGCATCGTGGAAGTGAAGGACGTGGCGGGGAAGCCGTTTTATTCGGTTCGATATGACTACCGCGAACTGCTGCCGCTGTTGCGCCATCGCTGGGAGCCCGACAATCCCGCGGTGAAGCGCGTAACGGATCGCGAACGGAACGTTCACCTTTCGATACACGCGGGCCTGCAGGCGAAGGCTGGGCAGATTCTGCGGGCGCGCCTGGCGGCGCAGCATCTGACGCGCGGGTCTTTGGTGGTGATGGATCCTTCCACCGGCGATCTGCTGGCTTCCGTCAACATCCCCTCGCCGGATTTTCAGCAGGAACGCCTGGCGCTGGGCGAGGCGGCGGGATCGCTGCTGGACCGCGCGCGATATGGCTTGTATCCGCCCGGTTCAACGTTCAAAGTGGTTACGGCGATTGCGGCATTGAGACTCGATCCGCAACTGGCGAATCAGCAATATCAGTGCGTTCGGTTGTCCGATGGGAGAACGGGTAACTACGTTGGAAATTCGAAACGGCCGATACGCGACGACGTAGAGGATAAATCGCCGCACGGGACACTCGATATGAACCGGGCTCTGATCGTCTCGTGCAATGCGTACTTCGCGCAGCTTGGGACGTATAAGGTGGGGGCCGAACAGTTGCTCGATACCGCGAACGTGATCGGAATCGCGGTGGCTAATCCACCGACCGTAAAGAATCTTCGGCCCCAGATGCCGCAGATTTCGTACGGGCAGGGACAGGTGGTGGTATCGCCCTTTCAGATGGCGCGCGTAGCCTCGGCGATCGCGGCGGGCGGGCTTCTTCCGTTCGGCCGCTGGATCACAGACGAGAGCAATACTCGTACGAATGCCGCGCAGCAGTTGCTTCCGCCAAAGCCCGCAGGCCTGATCGCGCAGGATATGCGCGGCGTGGTGACAAGCGGGACCGGGCGCATGCTGGCGTCGATTCAACCGCAAATCGCCGGGAAGACAGGAACTGCGGAGCTTGCGACCGCGCCTTCGCACGCGTGGTTCATCGGCTTTGCGCCCTACGACAGCGCCGATAAACGGATCGCGTTCGCGATTCTCGCGGAAAACGGTCATTACGGCGGGACCGCCGCCGCGCCCATCGCCGGCGACATCGTAACGGCGGCTCAACAGCTACATTTAATTCCATGAGCCTGCTGCGGCGAATCGAACAGACTCTTGATAAACGTCTGCGCGCTTTATTCGGCGGATCGTCGGACCGTCCCGGCGCGCGTGAGGGGATTGAACTCTATCGCGACGCGCTCGACCGGGTTGTGGCGCGCGCAACGGCGGGGAAGCGCGGGGATCGGCTGTTCCCTTTCGATCTGGTTCGCATCGAACTCGCGGCGCACGATACGGAACGAAAGGCTGTTCTCGAGGCGCTGTTCGACCCCAATCAGATGTCGGACGACATCCGCGCCGCCCTTCTCGAGGAGCGCATCACCGCCCCCGCGCGGCTGACCGTGGTGGTTCAATACCCGGCGGATGCTCAGGCGGACCTCCGCATTTTCTGCGAAAAGGCGCCCACCCCCGAACCGGCGAACGAAGCCCCCGTCGCGCGTCCGCTTGCCGTCATGTGGCTGATCACCCTCTCCGGCGTATCTTCCGCGGCGGAGTTCCTCGTGGACCGTCCTCAGATAAATATCGGACGGGAGCGTGAAGTGATCGACTCCCAGGGCAGGGCAGTGCGCCGCAACGATCTGCACTTCGATTCCGGCGCCGACGATGCCAACAGCACGGTATCGCGCTCGCACGCCCATATCCGGTTCGACTCCAATACCGGTGAATGGCGAATCTTCGACGACGGAAGTTCCTTGGGGACGACGATCTTCCGGGACGGCCGCCGCATCGAAGTACCTCCGCACGCCCCGCGCGGGGCCATGCTGCGTCCGGGGGATGAGATTTATCTCGGCCAGGCCAGGCTGCTGTTCGCGAGCCCGCGCTGATTACATCTTGCCGCCGCCGAGCCAGTAGCCGGGGCGAGTCTTGCACGTATATTGCTGGCTACGATCTACGTTGACTTCGATCGTGTGATATCCCGGCTCGTTCGTATCGTTCGGGTGGTACGTGATGATGTACTGGCTGTGAAGCTCCTGGCTGATGCGCTGGATCGCGTCTTCGAGGCCTTTCTGCTTCATGAAGTAAAAATGCTGGCCTCCCGTCTGCACGGCGAACTGCTTGGCGGGATCGGCGACGAAAATCCGCTTCGTATCGATGTAGATCTCTTTCAGGACCGGCACAAACTGAGCGCGGTTCTGCATGCCGAAGTTCGTTTCCATCGTGGTGGGCGTGTTGGGAACGCCGAGAGGCGCGTTAATGGTCGTCGGGTCCATAGCCACGGGGCGCGGGTCATCCTGACGCTGGGTGAGCCGGACAGCAAGCTGCGTGATATCGACGCAGTAAATCAGAACATTGGCCAGGTTCGATTTGATTAAAGCCTCGCGCAGGCGAGTCGCGCTGCCTTCATCGCGGGTTTCGCTGATGAGGAGAACGATCTTGCGATTGTGCGGCGCGCGCTTACGCAGCAGGTCCACGCTGTAATCGACTGCGTCGATCATGCGTGACCCGGTGTTGCCGGCGTTGATGCGGTCAATCGCGACTTTGATCTTGTCGGGATCCTGCGTGAAATCCTGGACCAGCATGGGATCGCGCCCATCGAATTTGACGACGGCGGCTTCGCCCTGGGTACCTACGATGGACTGAGCGAGCGAACCCACGTGCTTCATCTGTTTCAGGATGGACTCGACGCGGCCCGAGCACTCCATCGCGATCACCAGCGAGATGGGATCGTACGTGACGTCAACCTGAATGTTCTGTTCCTTGCCGTTGTCGTAAAGATGGAACTGCTGCGGCTGCAGTCCGTCGACGATGGCGCCGGCTTTATCGGTTACAAGGACAGGCGCGACGATGTCCGTGGTCGTGACGCGGATTACCTGGTCGCTTTCGGGAGCCTTGGGCGGATCCGCGGACTGCGCCAACGCCCCTGCGGAAAAAGCCAAAGGTAAGACTGCAAAGGAAAGTGAGAACCGTGACGGTGTCATTCGATGCCAGCCTCCGCGATTTCAGACGCGCTGTGACTCGTGCGTCCCTCGATCAGGTCCAGCACGTGCGGGACCAACTCCAAAATAGCATCGAGCGACTGGAGGGCCCCGCGCGGAGAGCCGGGCAGGTTCACAATGAGGGTCTTGCCTCGGATGCCGACGACGGCGCGGGAGAGCATGGCGTAAGGCGTGGAGGCGAGTCCTTTCATGCGCATGGCCTCACTCATACCAGGAATTTCGCGGTCGATGACATCCCTCGTCGCTTCGGGAGTTACATCGCGCGGCGCGACTCCGGTGCCCCCGGTCGTGAATATCGCGGACGCGGCTCCTGCATCCGCGATTTCACGAATCGCGCGGGCAATGAGCGGGCGTTCGTCCGGCGTCACGCAGCTCCTGGCCACCTGGAATCCTGACCGCGACAGGCGCTCGGCGACGGCGGGTCCGGATTTGTCGTCGCGCGTACCCAGGTGGGCGCTGTCGCTGACAGTCACGACGGCGGCGCGGATCAACGCCGGAAATCTCCGCTCTTCCCGCCGGATTTCTCGAGAAGATACACGTCCTGAATTTCGATGCGCTTGTCGAGGGCCTTGGTCATGTCGTAGATCGTGAGAGCGGCGACGGAGGCCGCAGTGAGAGCTTCCATCTCGACCCCCGTTCGCGCATCGGTCGAGGCCGAGGCGATGACGCGAATGCCTTCGCGTTCCACGGTGAGGGAGACATCAGCATGTGAGAGCGGAAGGGAATGGCAAAGCGGAATCAGATCGGAGGTCTTCTTCGCCGCAAGTATTCCCGCGATACGGGCGACTTCGAGTGGGTCGCCTTTCGGATTCGTACGCAACGCGTCGAGCACGCGGGCGCTCATGCGGACGAACGCGTGAGCTCTGGCGGATCGGGCGGTGGCCGGTTTGCCGCCGACGTCGACCATACGGGCTTCGCCGGCGGCATCGTAGTGGGAGAGTTTCGTATCCGAACCCATCAACTCCCGATGATCTCAAACCTTCGGGATCACGGCTTGATGTTCGCCATGTATATGTTCGTCACGAAGTCGCGGAAGAATTGCGGAAGTAGGCGAGGCTCTGTTCTACATGGCCGCTGCCATCCTGCCAGAGGCCGTTCTTGTTATAGAGGCGCCCCATCGGCGTGTTCATATTGACATCAATGCCGAACCCATCATCGAGCATGAGCTGGGCCTGTACGCTGGTCATGATCGTACCTTTGCGCCGGAATGCGCTCATGGCATCGAGGAGATCGTCTACGGACATGTGCCAGCCCGCGCCGCCGCTCATGGCGGAAAGGTTGCCGGAATTCCAGCCGTTTCCGCTGACCGGGAACTGATAAGCGAGCGCATCGGCGCCGGGGCGATCGAGCGTCGGCCCGGCAACTCCGGCGGGCGCGAACACATGCGCATTGACGAAGGCTGCGTAGGCCTGGATGGTGACGAAATCCCACACGATGTCGTTCCAGTTGGGGAACAGCGGAAGCGGGAAGTTCGCCGAAGGAGAAATATTGCCGTTGATCGTCGAAATCAGAATCCGGCACAGGCCGAAGTTCATATTCTGATAGTGGTACTGGCCGAGATCTGTCACGCCGGCGGCGACTTCAGACTTCATGAAGGGATAATCCGAATTCGACGTGCCGCTGTTGAATCCGGATGTGTGCGTCATCAGATGGCGGAAGGTGATCCTGTTGATGTTCGGTCCCTTGGCCCAGTAGTCCGGAGTTGGCTGATGATCGGCGTGTCGTATGACATGCGCTTGTCGTTCAGCAGCTTTGTCATAGCCATCGCCGTGATCAGCTTGCTGCAGCTTGCCACGTGCATGCGGACGTCCGGGTTCCAGCCCTCCGCGCCATCGACGGGCTCTTTGGCGAAATTCCATTCGAGGGTATAAATCGTCTTGCCGTTCTGGCGAAGACGAATCACATACCCGGCGACCTCGTTCTTGATCGCGTGGTGCAGCGCGTGTCCGAATCCATTGACATCGAGATGATAGGCGGCCGCGGGCGGGAATCGAAAAACGTGATTCTGAACGCCTTCTTCGAGCCCCCGGCTCGAAATGATGTTCGTCACCTGAGGAGGCTGCATCACGTGCGCCTTGATCGCGGTCTCGTCGATGGCGATTCCCTTGATCCCGGGAAATACGGCAGATGGCGCCTTAACTGGCGCCGCTGCTGTTTGTGTCTCCATTCAGCGTCTCCCTGGCGCCGGGATTCCGGCAACCATGAAACAAGTGCGGCGCCGGCAAAGGGCGTTACGACGTGGGGGGACCAGGACTGGGAGCGCAACCCAATACTTGCGGGGCCCTTGCTATACTCCTGCCCGTAATGATAGGGAAGACCCTGGGGCACTACCGGATCGTAGCGAAGCTCGGTGAAGGCGGCATGGGTGTCGTCTATCGCGCTTATGACGAGGTTCTCCATCGGGATGTCGCCGTGAAGGTAGTGAACAAGGACCTCGGCGGGGGTTCGTCAGCCCCGCGGAACCTGCTGGAAGAAGCCCGCGCCTCCTCATCGCTCTCTCACCCCAACATTTGCGCCATTCACGAGGTCGGTCAGGACGGCGGCGATCTGTACATCGTGATGGAGCTGGTCGAAGGCAAGACGCTACGCGAACTGTGCGCGGGAGAGGGGCTTCCGGCAGAATCGGTGTTGCGCTACGGAGCTCAGATCGCGAGCGCCCTGAGCCGCGCTCACGAACGTGGGATCGTTCATGGCGATCTGAAGACCGCGAATATCGTGGTCGGCGATGACGGCCTGGTGAAAGTCCTCGACTTCGGGCTGGCGCGGCGCGTATCGGACAGCTTACTCGATGGAAGCACTCGTTCGATTTCCACATCGTTAAGTACCGTCAGCGGAACGCTTGCCTACATGGCGCCGGAGACGCTGCGAGGCGAGCAGGAGGACTCGCGCAGCGATCTCTGGTCCCTCGGCGTTCTGCTTTATGAAGCTGTCTCGGGGCAACTTCCGTTTCAGGGCCGCACGGCGTTCGAGATCAGTTCCGCGATCATGCGCGAGCCGGCGGAGCCGCTCGGGCCGCCCGTCCCTCCCGGGTTGTGGACTGTCATCCAGCGCTGCCTGTCGAAGGAGCCGGTTCAACGGTATCAGCGCGCCAGTGAAGTTCAGGCGGTGCTTGAAGTGGTCCAGTCCGGGGCGATCGTGCGGCAGGAACCCGCCAGTGCTCCCTCTTTCAGGACGACAACGCTGTTCAGCGTGCAGCACGTGCCGGTGCGCAAGGGAGATGCTCTTCTTCTGGTGGGCACTGTCAAAGGAGCGTTCATCTTCCGCTCTAATGCCCAGCGCAGGCGGTGGGAAATCGGTGGTCCGTACTTCCACGGCCAGAACATCTACGCTCTTACATTTGATGATCGTGCGAGCCGACCCCGCATCTGGGCTGCGACTTCAGGCTACTGGGGAACCATGCTGCGGTCCAGCGACGACTTCGGCAAAAGCTGGACCAATCCTCAGCAGGCGCCAGTCCGGTTCCCGGCGGATACGGGCGTATCGCTGAAAAACATCTGGCAGATTACCCCGGGCGCGCCAGACGAGCCCAACGTACTTTATTGCGGCGCCGAGCCCGCCGCACTCTTCAAAAGCGACGATTATGGCGAAACGTGGCATCTGGTGCGCGGGCTGTTCGACCACCCCCATCGTCCACGATGGGCGCCCGGCAACGGAGGGCTGGCGCTGCACACAATTGTGCCGGACCCGATGGAAAGAGGGCGCATGTATGTCGCTATTTCCTCCGGCGGCGTTTATCGAACCGACGACGGCGGCGCGACCTGGGCCGCAAAGAACCGCGGCATCCGCGTAACGTTCTCTCCGGCCGAATATCCCGAGTTCGGCCAGTGTGTGCACAAGATCGCGCTGCATCCGGCCCGCCCCGAGCGGCTCTTTCTGCAAAATCACTGGGGGCTGTACCGTTCGGATGACCATGCCGAGTCGTGGACGAATATCTCAAACGGGCTGCCGTCGGATTTCGGATTTCCCGTCGTGGCGCACCCGCGGAAGCCCGATTGTGTTTATGTCGTCCCAGTGGAATCGGATATCTTCCGCTGCTCTTGCGAGGGGCGCCTGAGGGTCTATCGGACGCGAAATGCCGGCGCCTCATGGGAGCCGCTATCGCGCGGGCTTCCGCAGAAGCGCGCGTACGAAACGGTCCTGCGTGACGCGATGGTTGCCGACGCGCTCGATCCGACGGGGCTTTACTTCGGCACGAGGAGCGGTCAGCTTTTCGGGTCTTCGGACGAAGGCCGCACGTGGCAGAAGATTCACGAGGGGCTGCCCCCGGTGGTGTGCGTGCGCAGCGCCGTGGTGGATGGCGGCGGAGGATCAAGGCCAACCCGGGGAGGAAAGTGATCGATGGCCGTGGTCGTCCATATTCCGGGCGCGCTTCGGGAATTTACAGGTGGCCGGGGCAGCATCGAGCTTGCGCAAGGCCCGGCGACCGTGGCCGACGCCTTGAGCGCTCTCTGGACGATCTATCCCGGGGTTCGCGACCGCGTCGCCGATGAGCAGGGCAGAGTGCGTCAGCACATCAATATTTTCGTCGGAAACGAAGACACGCGTTATACCGGCGGGCCCGCAACACCGATCGGCGATGGCGCGGAAATTTCGATCGTTCCCGCGGTCAGTGGCGGCTCTAGTTTTTGATGAGTTCGATATCGAGTTCGATCGCGACTTCGTCGCTCACTGCTACGCCGCCGGTTTCCATCACCGGATTATAGAGGATTCCGAAGTCTTTGCGGCTGACTTTGGTTGCGGCCAGCACGCCGACTTTTGTGCGACCCTGCGTGTCCTTGATCGGGTCGGTCGGGCCATCGACATCGAGCACGACCTGACGCGTAATGGCGTTGATGGTGAGGTCTCCCATTACGCGGAGCTTTCCCGGTCCGGCGGGCTCCACTTTGGTCGAATGGAACTTCATCACCGGATACTTCTTTACGTCGAAGAACTCTTCGCCCTTCAGATCGGAATCTCGTTTCGGTTCGCCCGTGTTGATGGTCGAACAGTCGATGGTGGCTTCGACCTTATCGGCGGTGGGGTTCTTCGCGTCGAGCGAGACGTTGCCTTTCACGCCGCCGAAGTGTCCGCGCACGGTCGAGATCATCATGTGGCGGACACTGAACTGGGCGCTGCTGTGCAGGGGATCAATGCGCCACGCGGCTGTCTGCGCAAATAGCCCCGCGGTGGCAAAGAACGGGGCGAATTTAGCGATCGAGAGCAATGACCCCCCAGGGGCTGCCGCCTGCCTTGACCTTCTTCGTTACGGTGTTCGTGGCGATGTCGACAACGGAGACGTCATTCGATGGTCCGTTGGCCGAATACAAAGTCTTGCCGTCGGGTGAGAGCGCGATCCCCCACGGGCGCGCGCCGACTTCCACGGAATTCACAATTTTGTTGGTTGCCGGATCAATTGTGAACACCTGCTTGCCGCGTCCCGTGCTGACGAAAAGATTTGATCCGTCTGGCGCCATCAGCACGGCCATGGGCTTAACTGCGCCGGGTTTGCCCAGTGAAATGGGCTTGGTCATAGCATATTTGACGGCATCAACCACATCGACCGCCCCGTCGTTTTCGGCGTTCACGTAAGCGCGCTTTCCATCCGGCGTGAAGGCGATCGAGCGTGGACGGTGCCCGACCTTGATAGTTTTCAGCACTTTGCCCGCCTCAGGGTCAAAAACGGAAACGGTACCGCTCTCTTCGGATGTAACCCAGGCAAGCTTGCCGTCGGGCGTGACCTTCACGCCCTCGGGCTGCTCACCGACTTTAGCGGACTTCACGACCGTTCCCGAAGCGATATCCACAACACTGACGGCGGCATCGTCTTCGTTGGAGATGAAAATCTGGCTGCCATCTTTACTTAGATCGAAGTTTTCGGGATCGGAGCCGGCTTTGAGGACCCGCACAATCTTTCTCTGCGCTACGTCGAAAACACCGATGCCGTCGGCGCTCTTGTCCGGCGGAGGGAGCGTGCTCTCGTCTACTCCGGGGCCGCCGATGGGGGATCCGCTGAGCGCGACATAGATGGTTTTCCGGTCAGGGCTGGCGTGAATCCCACGAGGCCGCTTGCCGAGAGGGACCGTAGCGATCACGTGGTAATCCGCTGAATCGATGATCGTCATGTCGCCCGAAACTTCATTCGTAACGTAGAGTTTGAACTTGTCGGATTCGGGCGGGGCGGCGGGCTTTGCGGCCTCCTGAACCGGCGCGGGCTGCGAACAACCCGACAATACTATTGCGATGCAGGCCAACAGCGCCGCAGAGAATCTGCTCATCGGGAACTACTCTCCTTTGAATGTGAAATCGGCTGTGACTTTGCCGGACGGTCCTACGGTCACTTTCTGATCCTGCGTTCCGTAAACTTCGTGCACTGCCTCCAGCGTGTAGTCACCGGGCGGCAGATTGGCAATTTCGAAAGTTCCCGCGTCGCCCGAAACAGCATAGTAAGGATTCTCAACGACGCCGATGTAGGCGCGCATCCAGCTATGGATATTGCACTTGACGCGGATCATGATTTCCGGCTTGGTGAACTTGCGCGCCAGAGGCTCATCGCCCTGTCCCTGGCTGTGGTTCCATTCCCGGTTGATCTGGGCGAGCGGGTGAATATTATGCGTAACCGGATCCGAATTGGTTACGCTCAGCGTCTGACCGACCTGAATACCGACGATGCGAGGCCGAAACCAGCAGCCTTTCTGATCGATGGCGACCGGTGTTGAGGGGACTTCGAACTTTTTGCCTTCAAGCCCGGTCTTCACATAGACGAACACGTTGGCGAGCGTTCCGTTCGGATTCACAACAACAGATTCGTCGTACGCTTTTCCGTGATGCGCTTCCACGCACGCGGGGTCGTTGCTCATATCGATCGATTTGCGCGGCGGTTTGCGGCCTGTGAACTTGATGTTTCCCGAAAGAGAGCCTGCGGTTGCGGGATCGACTTTGAAGTAGGCCGGAGCGGCTGGAGCCGGGGCTTTGCTTTCCGCCGGTTTGCTCGAACAGGCTGTTAGCCCCAACGCGGCGGCGAGCGGCGCCGCCCAATAGATTCCCTTCATCGGTGTTCAGTTTATTACTCGGTCTGTGGTGGTCCCGCGTCCGGAGGCAACTCACCTGTCAGGGAGTTCAGAAACTCGACGAGATCCGCGCGTTCCTGGCCAGAAAGTTTGATTTCCTTGATCTCTTTGTCGAGATAGGGATTAGAGTTTCCGCCGCCCGCGTAGAAGTCGACGACGTTTTTCAAGGTCTTCAGACTTCCGTCGTGCATGTACGGAGCGCTGTTGGCGATGTTGCGGAGTGTCGGAGTACGGAACGCGCCGTGGTCGGGATCGGCTTTGGTTTCGCTGAATCTGCCGGGATCCGTGAGTTCTCCTTCGCCGTTGACGCCGACGCCGATGTTATGGAACTTGCCATCGGTGAACAGGGCGTAATGCTGCTCGATGGTGTGGCACGCTGCGCAGTTTCCGCGTTGTTTGTCGGTGAAGATTGCGAGACCGCGGATTGCGGCGGCCGAAAGCGCCTTTTTATCGCCACCGTAATAATACTTATCGAACGGGGAATCTCCGCTGATCACCGTGCGCTCGAACGCGGCGAGGGCCTTTTCGACTTTCGTGATGTTGATCGAGCCAGGCCCGAAAGCCTCGTCAAACTGCGTCTTGTAAGTAGGATCGGCCTCGAGCTTGCGCACGCTTACCTCATGGGCCTGATTCATCTCGACCGGATTCGCAATTGGGCCGGCAGCCTGGGCTTCGAGGCTCGCCGCGCGGCCATCCCAGAACTGGACGGGCGAATAAGCCGCATTGATCACTGTTGGGGCGTTGCGGGTACCTTTCTGCCCGCCGAAGCCGGTGGAGTGCGGCTGATGATCCGTAAATCCGAGGAGCGGATTGTGGCATGAAGCGCAGGAAAGGATATTGCCGTTCGAAAGCTTCCTTTCGTAAAAAAGACGGCGACCGAGCGCGACGGTTTCGGCGGTCAGCGGATTATCGGCCGGTATCGGAACCGGGGGCAGGCCCAGAGGAGCCTTAATCTGAATCGGTTTTCCGATAGGTTTGGCGCCGGCCGTCGCCATGCCCGTGTCAACTCGGCCGGTCTTGCCGCATCCCGCAAAGGTGAGGAAAGCGGCGAGCGCGCACAGGGCTCGCGCAGTCAAATGGGTTTTCATCGATCTTTTCTTTATTTTGTCACCTAAGGTTGTAGGCGACTTTTGGCCGGATTAGGTTTCCATTCATGGGCGCGCTTTTCGGCTTCCGCGATCTCCGGTTTCGTCATGTCTTTCGCGAGATCGTCGCGGAGTTCCTGAATGGAATCGCGGTCCTCTGTTTTTGAGTGCGCGAGGGCGATTTCATACCACATGTAAGCCTCAACGGGATCCTTCGAAACGCCTTTGCCAAAGTTATAGAGAATCGCGAGGCTTGCCTCGGCGTAAGGGTCTCCCTGGTTGGCGGCCGCGCGATACCATCTCTGCGCCTGACCGAGATCTTTGGGCAAGCCGATGCGGCCGGTTTCGTAATTCTTTCCCAGTTCGAACTGCGCCTCGGCATCGCCTTTGGTGGCGCTCTCGAGCAACCGCTCGCGCAGAGGCTTTTGGGGCGGGGTTTGCGCGGCGGCGGTAAAGTTCACAACCAGGCACGCCCAGAGACACAGCCGACGCATATGCAACCCGAAGCAATGCTAGCATGTCGATCATGAGACGGGCGGTCGCTGTATTGCTCGCGTTTTTGCCCGCTCCGGCATTCGCCTGCAAGTGCCTTTCATCCTATCCGGTTTGCCGTGAAGTAGCGGCCAGCGATGTGGTTTTCATTGGAACCGTGGAGTCGGTGGAGCCGGGATTTCTCGATCCCTGGCACTGGCGCGACGCATCTTCCGAAATTCCCGTAGCGGAAATCGATCGCCTGCGATCCGAGGATTCACCTGCAGCAGCGGCGCGTCTGAAGGCGATTTATCTGCGTATGCTCGGCGACACGCCCGAATCCGTGAGACACGAATTGGAAGTAGCGACGACTCACAAGCAAGTCGAGGCGGCGTTCAGTTCGATCGCAGCGCAGGGGCGGCGCGCCCGCTTCCGCGTACGAAAGTCTTTTCACGCCTCGGATGATGATGACAATCGAAGCGAAGACCAGGAACTGACCATCTGGAACGGCGGGGGAGATTGCGGAATCGATTTTCAGGTGGGAGAGACTTATCTGGTCTACGCGGGTGATGACGAGGAAACCGGCAGGCTTCAGACCAGCATCTGTTATCGCACGCGTCGCCTGACAGAGGCGGGGCCGGATCTCGCGTACCTATATTTCTATGAGGACGGGGGCACGAACTCCTCACGGCTCGAGGGCTTCGTGACGACGGATCGAAAGCAGGAGCGCCCGACCTTGACGGACTCCGTAAATGCGCCGGCTGAGGGCGTAGTGGTCGGCGTAACGCGAGACGGCAAATCGCGATACGCCCGATCGACCGCCGAGGGACGTTTCATCTTTGATGGGCTTGCGGCCGGACGATACGAGGTAACCGTCTACGATGCCGGTTTCCCGAAGAACGCAACGACGCTCGCCGGGCCTGACAAGGTCGACGTTCCGGAGAAGGGCTGCGCGAGCGCGTTTCTGGTGATCGCGCCCCGAAAATGAGAGGGAGCGGAACTAAGGCTGCGATAGAATCCAGCGCATGCGACGCCTCCCTGCAGTCCTTCTGCTCTGCGCCTGTGCGCTCGGAGCGCAAACAAAGAAGATCGTAGTTTTCAATCCGGGTCCCGGCCAGGTTGAGGAGTTTCAGGCGGTTTCTTCCAGGGTGAAGATCGTCCCGGCGAATGCCGGTAACGTGCAGGCGGAAATTGCGGATGCGGACGGTTTCATCGGAAACATCACGCCGCCGATGTTCTCGGCGGCGAAAAAGTTGAAATGGGTTGGCGTCATGTCGGCGGGTGTTGAGCACGTGTTGTTCGTGCCGGGCGCGGACGCATTTCGGAACAGCGACGTGACGCTGACCAACAACAAAGAAGTACAGGGAATCGAAATCGCGGATCACGCGATGGCCCTTCTGCTTTATACGTCGCGCGGCCTCAACGTCTTCGCCGAGAACAAGCGCGCACAGACCTGGCAGCCTCGGCCGTACGGTGGCATCGAGCTGCGCGGCAAGACGGCTCTGATCATCGGGGTGGGGGGAATCGGCACGAATATCGCGCTTCGGGCGTGGGCGTTTGGGATGCATGTGATCGGAGTCGATCCTGAAGACAAGCCGATCGTGGCCTACATTGACCGGATTGTGAAGCCCGACCAGCTCGATGAGGTTGTGCCGTTGGCGGACGTGGTCTTCATTTCCGCGCCCGACACGCCGAAAAGCCATAAGATGTTCGGGGCGAAGGAATTCGAACTGATGAAGCAGCATTCGTATTTCATCGCCGTGAGCCGCGGGGGAGTCTACGACATGCCGGGACTGGTGAAGGCGCTCGACAGCAAGAAACTGGCCGGCGCCGGCGTGGACGTCACGGACCCCGAGCCGTTACCCAAAGGTCACCCGCTGTGGCAGTTCGATAACGTGATGATCACGCCGCATATCGCGGGACGTTCGGACCTGGACAACGGCCGAATGGTCGGCACCATCAAGGACAATATTCGGCGGTTTGCGGAAGGTTTGCCGATGATCAACGTGGTCGACAAGCAGAAGGGATACTGAGGGTCAGAACAGCGAAGGCTGATCCGCCGCAGGGGCCTTCTTTTTCTTGGTCCGCAGTGGGCTTCCCACCACCCCGAGAATCTGTATCCCTCGGAGCGCCTGGCGCGGGACGAAGATCTTCTGGCTGTTACCGTCCGGCTCCGGCGGGGTGACGGTGAAGCCGGCGATGTCCCAAGTCAGCAGGTTGTTAGGAAGGATCCCATCCATCACCTCACCGTCCTGAAAGACCATGCGGACCCATAACCCTTCCAGCTTCGGCCGAGTCATAAAAATCCGGCCTGTTTCCTGGGCGCCTTCAAAGTCTTTGACGAAGGAGACGCTCTTTACCTCCGTGTAGGGCAGGAGCGCGAGCGCACCGTCAGGCCGAAGAACTTCAATGGCCTGGTGCTGAAGATATGTGTAGGGATTCACAAAACCGGAGAGCGTTTCCCGATCAAAGCGCCGAACAACGACCTTTTTCGCAGTAGAACTGGCCACGGGCGCTCCGAACTCCGTTTTCTACTGGAACGGACTCGCCGGATTTGATTTAAACATTTTCGCAAATATTGTATCATTGCTCGATAGGGTCGTGACCGGCATGATGCCAAAGGGTTTATCCGAGTCGCCCCTTTCTCGCGGCATAAGAGGGTATCTGGGGTTCTGCCGGATGGAGAAAGGCCTGTCGGCGAATTCGCTGGATGCGTATGCGCGTGATCTGGCGGGATTTCAGGAGTTCGCGGTTCCCCGAACAAAGGGCGAATTTCCTGACGTCGAGGCTTTGAAAGCCTATCTCAACCATCTCTATCAAAAGGGCTTGGGAAGCCGGACGATCGCTCGTCACCTCAGCGCGGTTCGTGGCCTCTTGCGGTTCCTTGTGACGGAAGGGCTGATCCCCGCCGACCCGTCGGAGCACCTGACGAGCCCGAAGCAATGGAGCACGATTCCGAAGTTCCTGAACCACGACCAGACCGAGAAACTGATCGCCGCACCCGATTCCGCCAAACCCAGCGGCGTGCGGGATCATGCCATGTTCGAGCTTCTTTATGCGTCGGGCATCCGCGTCAGCGAACTCGTGCGTTTGAAGTTGTCGCAGGTCGATACGGGACTCGGCGTGATTCGCGTGACCGGAAAGGGCAATAAGCAGAGGCTGGTCCCGATTCATACCAGCGCGCTGAAAGCGCTGGAAGAATATACTACGAACGCCCGGCCGGCCCTGCTCAAAGGCAAGGCTTCACCATATCTGTTCGTAACGGCCCGGGGCGGACCGTTGACCCGCCAGGCGTTCTGGGCGGCCGTCAAAGTGAACGGCCGAAAGGCGGGAATTTATCACAATCTCTCGCCTCATGTCCTGCGCCACACCTTCGCCACGCACCTCCTTGAAGGCGGCGCGGATCTTCGGAGCGTCCAGGCAATGCTCGGGCACTCCGACCTCTCCACAACCGAAATCTATACGCACGTTGTTCGCAGCCGTCTGCGTGAGACGTTCGACCGGCACCACCCGAGGGCCTGACCTTGAGCGATTACCTATTCATGCTGGAAAGTCATCTGGACGCGGGGCAGTCGCGGACCGTCATGGCGATGCAGCGCATCGCCACCGAAGCCGGGATGAATGTATGGCTAACCGGCGGGGCCATGCGCGACATGCTGCGCGGGGCTCCGATCCGCGATCTGGATTTTACGGTGGAACGCGACGCGCTGAAGACGGGTAAAGCGCTGGCCGAAGCGTTGGGCGGCGCCGTAGTTTCCGAAGATCCGTTCAAGCGCGGCATAGAGTTAGAGCTACCCGGCAGGGCGACTGCATCCGTCTGGAACGCGAGGACCGAAAAGCATTCGAAACCGGGTGGCAAGCCACAGCTTGCGCCGGCCCCGATTCACGACGATCTGGCGCGGCGGGATTTCACGATTAACGCCATCGCGCTGTCGCTCAATCGCGGGTCGCGGGGGCTTTTGATCGATCCCACCAACGGCCAGGCGGATCTGGCGAACCGCGAACTCCGTGCCACGAATTCGTCGTCGTTCTTCGATGACCCGGCGCGCATTTTTCGATTGATCCGGTTCCGTCACGCGCTGGGGTTCGAACTCGTGCCGCGAACCCAGTCGCAACTGGAGAATGCGCTGATTGAGAAGTATCAGGATGCGGCGTCACCCATCGCGCTGGCTCGGGAGATTCGAGCGGCCTGGGCGGAGCCCAACGTCGTGGCGATGCTCGAGGCATTCGACGCGAACGGTCTGCTGCGTCTGCTTTCACCCGGGCTGACCGGCCCGAAGCTGAACGCGCATGGACTCGCCCGGCTCGAAAAATTGATTCACGGGGTCCTGCCTGCGGGGACAAAGGCGGGCGGACTGGCTTTCCTCTCCGTGCTGATGGAAAAACTGAGTACAAGCGAACGGGCGGCAGTGCTGCGGGCTTTCGAACTGACGCACGCTGAATCGACGGCGATGAAGAAGCTCGACGAGCATGCGAAAAAACTGGAATCAGCGCTGAAGTCGTCGCGCATTCATAGGCCTTCCGATGTTTGGGCGGCGCTGCGCGAAGCGGGCGCGGATGATGTGCTGATGACGCTTTATCACTCGAGCGCTCGTCTTGTGCATGATCGGATCAAGGCGTTCTATGAGAAGTATCTTCCGCAATCGCAGGAGATCACAGAGGAGCAGGTGATCGCTTCCGGCGCGAAGCCCGGAACCCCCAAGTTCGAGAAGACCCTGCGGGCTATGATCGCCGCACGGCTGAATGCGCGGCCCCGAAAAGTCGTTCTGGAGCCCGAACCCGCTCCCGTTGCGGCGGCGGGCGCGGGCGCGCGGGGCCGGAAGTAGCTTCGGCGCACGTATCACTCTCACGCGAAAGGGATATGCGCCGCGTAGCCGACGCCTGCTACCCTCAAGCGCCTTGTCTTCTTCCGCCGAACTGAGGCAAATTCTGGCGACGTTTATTGCGGGCGCCGCGCAGCCTGCGCTGCTCGACCCCGGCGAGGAACCTCTTCGGCTCATTCCCGATCATTGGGAGATTTCCGAATGGAACGGCCGCATTGCGTTTCAGGCCTGGGATGACCGGCGCAATCTCGTCTGCCGCATTGCGGGAGTGAAAGATCAGCGTCGCGGGCGGCTGGCGCTTTTTACGGAGCGTTTTCCGAAGACGCAGGGCGAGATCCAGATCGCTGACCTTGCCGCGCCCGAGGGCATGGAGATCGAAAAGCGGGCAACACGCGCCGCCTTCCGCGAGCGATTTCGGTTCACGCTCGCGCGCGAGTTTCCCGAGTGGAAACTCGAGGACCTGAGCTCGGAACTTGACCTCGAACACAGCCTGAGTCCGGCTTACATACGGGCAATGATTCGCCGAGGATCGAGCGGTATCGCGGCGATAGCGGCGCCTCCGGGCGGAGCGGAACCGGTCGGCGCCATCGCGTTCGCCCTGATCTGGCTCGAGCATCTTCGACGCAGAGACCCGGAGCTTACCATCCGAAGGCTCATCATTTTCTGTCCCCCGGAGTCGGCGGGCGAAGTCGCGGCGCGCGCGGCCCAATTAAATCCGGCTTGCGTCGAGTGCGCGATCGCCGTTTTCGATGAGCGTGACCGCGTTGGCTCGTTCGATTTCGGGGATGCCGGGAATCTGGACTCGAGTCTTCCGCCTTGCCGGCGTTCGCCTCTTCCCAACGCCGATGCGCCAGCGTTTCCCGAGATGCCGGACGTCGATCGCGTCGAGCAGTCGGACGGCGCGATCGCCTTCCGCGTTCGCGGGCTGGAGTTCGCGCGATGGCGGCCGGCCGGATCGGGTGGGAAATTGACCTGCGGAATCGGGCGGCGGCGCGCCTGCGGTCTCGAAACGCTGGCGCCGATGGCGCGCGAGATCGCGCGTGTGCGGTCGGCGGATGCCGAAGACCGCCAGCATCCGCTCTATACGCAATGTCCGGAGGGTTGGCTCGAATCGGCGGTGCGGGCAAATCCGTCCGCTTTGGATGCTTCGCTTCTGAACGCGCCGATCTACGGGCAGGTTCCGATTTTTGGAGGACGCGATCAGGGGATCGTCGACCTGTTGGGCATCGACCACAGCGGTCGCCTTGTGGTGATCGAAGTCAAAGCGTCGATGGATTTGCAACTGCCCTTTCAGGCCATCGACTACTGGCTACGAGTCCGAAAGCATCTGGCAGCGGGAGATTTTCACAGGCTGGGGTACTTCCCGGGAGTCACCGTGCGGATGGACGCGCCGCGGATTCTCCTGGCGGCGCCTGCTCTGGAGTTTCACTCGACGAGCGAGACGATCCTGAGCTATTTGCGCCCGGATATCGAGATCACTCGCGTGGGACTTTCGGCGGACTGGCGGAAGGAACTCAGAGTGATGTTCCGGCTCAACGGCGCCGAGCGTCCGGAGTAGCCTGCGCGTCAGAAAAAAACCCCGCAACCACGGTTCATGGTGCGGGGTTTTTGATCCGACTGAATCCGAACTTTTTGGCTACTTCTTTTTCGGCGGAACGATCGCGTCTTTCGCGGCCTTCGCGACGCGGAACTTTACGACTTTTTTAGCCGGGATCTTGATGGATTCGCCAGTCGCCGGGTTGCGTCCCATGCGGGCTTTGCGGTCCACGCGCACAAGCCTGCCGATGCCAGGCACGACGAAGACGCCGTTCTTCTTCACTTCGCTCACTGCGAGCGATCCCAGATGGTCGAGGATCGACCGGGCCTGCTTATTCGAAATCTCGCCTGCCTCGGCAAGCGAGCGTACCAACGCGGTCTGCGTCATTCTCTGAGTGGCCATTCAACCTCCAATGCGGTATTGCGTGAGCCTCGAAATGTCGCGGAACCCCTTTATCTATTGGGCTTCGAGGCGCATCTCTCGTTCACGAGTCGTTTTCATCATACGGAACGCGCGAAACAAAGTAAAGCGAAAATGTTGCGATAACGCGCCGAAACCCTCATTTTTTGCGGGTTTCAGCGGCATCGGACGCTCCGGAGCCCTGTATACGGCCCTTTCACGAGGCCTCACGCGTCGGAAGCGCCGATTTCGCGCGGTCGCCAGGCAGCCGATACACTGAAGCTTCATGCCATTTGAAGAGGTAGTGGAGGCTCAGGGCCACCTGATCGATTCGCACGTCATGGAGCAGATTTTCGACAAGGTCGTGGAGTCAAGCGGCCGTTTCGAAGTCGAACAGTTCAGTATCGGACGCACCAACAGCGATCCTTCTTACCTCAGACTAAAGCTCGAAACCCCCACCCGTCAGCAGATGGAGCATCTTCTCGCGCAGATTCTGCCCATCGGATGCTCACCAGTCGAGGGCGGAGACGCCGTTCTGAAAGTAGTGGACCGTGACCGCTGTGCGCCGGAAGACTTCTACTCGACAAGCAATCACCGCACCTATTTGCGCATCGGCGGTGAATGGATCGAGGTGATGAACCAGCGCATGGACGCGATGATCGTCGTAAAAGGGAATGAAGCCTGGTGCCGCCGGCTGCGCGATCTGAAGGCCGGTGATCAGGTTGTGACGGGAATGCGGGGGATCCGCGTGGCGCCCGAGTCAAAGGAGCGCGACCGTCTGGCGTTCGCGTTCATGTCGAACGAAATCTCGTCGGAGCGCCAGGTAGAGACGGCGGTACGTCAGACCGCCGCGCTTGCGAAGCAGGCCAGAGAACAGGGGAAGAGCATCGTAGCAGTCACGGGACCCGTGGTGGTTCATACGGGCGGCGTCGCCGGACTCTCGAAACTCATTCGCGATGGCTGGATCAATGCGGTTTTGAGCGGAAATGCGATGGCGGTTCACGATATCGAGGCTGCTCTCTTCGGAACGTCTCTGGGCGTGAGCCTCGCGGACGGACGTCAGGCCGAACACGGACACCGGAATCACATGCGCGCGATCAATGCCATGTATCACGCCAGCGGCATTCGCGGAGCGGTGGAATCGGGCCGTTTGAAATCGGGCGTGATGTATGAGTGCGTTCGGAATAATGTGCCGTTCGTTCTTGCGGGCAGCCTTCGGGACGACGGACCTCTTCCGGAAACCATCACGGATATGAATGCGGCCCAGGACGCCTATGCGGAGATGCTGAAATCCGCCGGCCTGGTCATATGCCTTGGGTCCATGCTGCATTCGATCGCAACCGGTAACATGCTGCCGAGCTGGGTGAAGATAGTCTGCGTGGACATCAATCCCGCTGTGGCCACGAAAGTGAGCGACCGCGGCACCGGGCAAGCCGTTGGCGTGGTGACCGATGTCGGGCTCTTTCTGGAGCTGTTGTCGCGGGAGCTGACGGAGAACAAATGAAAGCTGAGAAGCGCCAGTATACGGACGAGCACGCCGCCGCGGGAATCGACTTTCAGTTTCCGGAAATCGAGACGTGGCCCAATCACTTCCCGGGTTATGAAATAGAGATCGACGTGCCGGAGTTCACGTCGGTGTGCCCGAAAACGGGACTGCCGGATTTCGGGACTATCGTGGTGACATACGTTCCGGACAAGCTTTGCCTCGAGCTGAAATCGTTCAAGATGTACACGCTGGCGTATCGCGACCTCGGAATCTTTCAGGAGAACGTCGTGAACTGCTTCGCGCGCGATATCGCGAAGGCATGCGATCCGATCAGTCTGACGGTCGAGGGTGAATTCGCCCCCCGCGGCGGGCTCGGATCGCGAATGACTGTTCACTGGTTCAAAGAGACTACGAAGAAGGGGAAGGCTGGAAAGAAGCGTGCCCGGCGAGGTTGACGCGGACCGCGAAAAGATCGAGGAACTGACCGCGATCATCGAAACCGTTCGCCAGCGGGTGCGCTCCCGTTATCCGCGGCCGGAAGACGGCGCGCCTGAAGCGGACGCTTCGGGTATCCGGATCGCGCTGGCGGACCTGATGCCGATTGTTCATGCGAGGGACGCGGCGCAGGCGAAGATCGCTTCGATCGGGAGCGTGAATCCCCGGCGCGGCGGGCCGATTAACGCGCTGATCCAGTTTGTGAAAAATGCTATCTCGCGCGCCATGCGCTGGTTTGTGCGGGATCAGGTTACATTCAATCGGGAAACGATCGCGGCGCTGGAGGCGGTAGTGGAGGCGCTGAACGATCATAACCGCGCTCTGGTTTCGCTTGCGGGGCAGGCCAACGATCAGCTCGGGTATCTGAGAAAGGACTTCGCGCGGGATCTGGAAGGCGCGAGGCGGGAATCGAGCGATCAGGCGAGAGCGATTTCAGATGAGATGAATGCGGTAAAGGGCGAAGTAAGGACCGAAATCGCCGAGGCGCGGGACCTGAAGTCCGAAGCCGCAGAACTCAAGGATGTCCGCAAGCACTGGATCGAGTGGCGGGCGCAATGGGAACAGAACCTGGCGACCAACGAGGTTCAGTTTCTGCGCAGCGTCGCCGATCTCCAGGGCGCCTTTCAGCATCGCGTGACGCAGATCGAATCGAACTTCCGGGACATAGTGAAGGCTCAGCACGCGGATTATCTCGGCGCCCTTGATCGCGCCAATCTCGATATTCAGAAAAAGCTTTGGTCGGACCTGGAAAAGGTGCGCCTCGAATATGACGGCCTGATCCACACCGAACTGAGACTTTTGCGGCAACGCGCCGCGCAGGCCGCCTCGCCCGCGCCCGGGCCTGCGCCGGTCGCGATACCTCCGAAGGCCGAACCGGAGTTCGATTTCGACTACACGCGATTCGCTGAGCGATTCCGTGGCTCGGAGCAGTACGTCCGCAACAGCCAGGAAATCTACGCGCAGTGGTTCGCCGGACGCCGGAATGTCCTGGACATCGGATGCGGACGTGGAGAGCTTCTGGAGGTTCTGCGAAGCGCGGGAGCGCAGGCGCGCGGCATTGATCTCAGTGAGGAATCGGTCGCGCAGTGCCGATCGCGCGGGCTCGAAGCGGAACTCGCGGACCTCTTCGAGTATCTTCCGAACCAACCGGACGGCGAGTTCGACGGTATCGTCAGCTCACAGGTTGTGGAACACATCGCGCCCGCGCGCCTTGCCCCGATGATTCGTCTCTGCGCCGCGAAGCTGTGCCGCGGGGGATTGCTGGCGATCGAGACGCCGAATCCGGAGTGCCTCGCGATTTTTGCGACGCATTTCTATCTCGATCCGACTCACACCCGGCCGGTACCCGCTCCACTGCTCTCTTTCTATATGGAGGAGGAGGGCTTCGGCGGGATCGAAATTCGCCGGCTGTCTCCCGCTGTGGAGTCTATGCCGGAGGTTGGTGAGTTGCCCGAAAAGTTCCGCGAACGGTTTTTTGATGGCCTCGACTACGTAATCACAGGGACGAAGTTGTAGAATAAGAAATGGCGCTATAAGCGCTCTGTCCGGCCGAGCGGACAGCTTCCGGCTATATCCCAGTTGGGACGTCGTCTAACGGTAAGACTGCAGACTCTGGATCTGCGTATCGGGGTTCGAATCCCTGCGTCCCAGCCAACACTTCACAACCATCGACTTCATTGGAGCATGATCCAAAGCGGGTTGGACGCCTGTCCGTTGACAGTGGCTACGACATCGACCCGGCCTCGCCCTTTGAGATTCGGCGGAATCAGCACGTTGATCTGATCCAGGCCCGGATAGGTGCTTTGAGCGCCATGGTAAGTAACCGTCGCGCTCTCCCCGCCGATAGTCACGTTAACGGTCGAACCGTTTCGAATTCCGGTGCCATAAAGGCTGAGATAAACGGAGCCGCTCGATGGATCGATCGCGTTGGGAGCGCATCCGGAACTCCCACACTGGGCGACGTAGTAGAAACCCGATCCGGGGATTACTACCGCCGCGGCGTAGCCGGACCCGTACGCATCCGCGGAAAGAAGCGTGGGCGCCACGGCGTAGATTAGGGCATTGCCATTGATTGTGGTTGCGCCGTTGTTTATCGCGATTGTCGCGACGCCGCTTGTGACATTCGCCGGCAGGACGAAGTTAATTTGCGACGGCGACACATAGTAAATCGGTGCGGGAGTTGAGTTGCCTGCGCCATCGGTCACTAGGACAGTAACGCCGCCCAGCGTCGTGCCGAGCGCGGGCGACTGCGCGATTGCCACAGCGCTGGCGAGGTTGGTCCCATACGCTGATGCCAGCGATCCCGGAGCGAGCGAATAGCCGCCCGTCGGCGAATTCACAACGACCACCGAATTCGAAGGCCGCGTGATCGTTTGCAGAGCCGGAGGATACGTCGCGCCTGTTACGGTAGGCGACAGCGGGAACGGGGGCCGGGGAGACTGCGTAAAATCGAAGGCGTCGATCATGTCATTGGCCGTGTTGTCGCGCGCGGTCATTGAGTTCACCCCGAACCGCTCCTCCACAATCTTGAGCCACGATTCGAACGAATAAGTCTTGTGATCGACGAAGCCTTGGCGCGAGTAGGGGCTGATGACCAAGCCTGGCGTTCGCATTCCGAGGCCGTACTGATCCACCTGCGGCGGATAAACGTGATCGTAGAAGCCGCCCCAATCGTCCCAACTCACAAAAATTGCGGTCGAATTCCATTCGGGCCCGTTCATCACCGCGTTGATCAAACCGGTTACGTATGCCATCCCTTCCTTAATGCCCGAGTAGGGGTGTTCGCTCACCGGGCCCGAAGGTATCACCCAGCTCACCTGAGGCAAAGTGCCGTTCATCGCATCGGCATAGAATTGCGCTGTATCCACCAGCCGGCTCCATTGGGCCGGATCGTTCTTAACAGCCGGAAACAGAGGAAGGGGGTTCCAAACCGAGAAAGTCTTAGGCGTTTGCTGCTGGGCCGTGGGGCTTCCGATCACTTCGCCATCTTCGCTGTCGGGGGTTGTACCCGAGGTCACATAGTAGTTCCATGAGATCTGACCGCTTGTCAGCAGTTCTGTAATCTCCGGAAAGCCGAATGAGGATGGCCAATCATCCGGCTGAACAAACAGTTGACCTTGTCCGGCGTTTCCCACGTATCCTCCGCTCTGCGCCGCCAGCATGTAAAGGTGCGCGGGGAGACTCCACGACGCGACAGACTCAAACATTCGATCCTGCAGCGCGTACAGGTTGGCGTAACTCCAATAATTCGGGATCTCGTGGAAGTCGTGCCAGGCCATGACATCGCGCGGATCGTTGCCAGGCGCGCAGTTTGAACTCGGAGGCTTGCAGTCGGTCGGGACGCCGCCGAGAAAGGATTGGGCGAGGAATCCGTCCATCGCGCCACCGTTCACGTCGCCGGCGGAATTATTCCAACTGTGGGGCCCACCGCGATTAATGTCGTTGGGATCGTGGTATGGAGCGACGCAACCCGGGAGTTGCGGCGCTGTGAGACAGACAGAAGGCGGAATCCCGTCCGCATGCGGGTACGTGCCGAAGTAGGAATCGAAGCTGCGGTTTTCCTGCATGATGAACACGAAGTGCTGAATCTTATTGAGGCCGGGCGGGGCCGCGACCTGGGCAGCGGCAGGTCTCCGCGGGCGCGCCAGGACGAACGCGAGCGCTACAAAAAGGAAAAAGGCGACTGCCTTCAGCCGCCGCGTTGCTCTCATATGATCCTCCGAACGACGTAGATTTTGCGGTGAGACCCGCGTTTGGGCGTTAGCCGCTGCAATCGACGCGCCATATACCAACGGCTTTTCCTGTGGCGTGTGAGGACACGAACCAGGACCGTACTCAGGCTTCTTCGAGCAGGAAGGTCCGGCCATTTCGCTGCCCGCACGGCTGAACACAGAAAGCTTAACCAGCAAGCTCCTGCACGCGCCAATGAACCCAAGATCGGCTCTCCACTGAGGTTGACCGCTCCGTTAACTGCCTTGTTTTAAGGAAGCCAATAGAGAATTTTCACTGCTATCTCGAGGTCGATGAGATGTATACCGTCTGCATTGAATGCGTTGGGAGCTCTCACTCCGGCGCCGTTTCGACTGAGCGGACACCCGTAGGTGGGCGCTTACACGATCACGGTGGAGGCGTCGGGTTCAAGAGCTTCAGCCAGAAGAACATCGCCCCGAATGTAACGACGCCATTGGTCCACCGGCGGTGATGACAGTTGGCTCAGTAAAGCGAGTCTGTCACCGTCGAGGCGAATGCCGTCGGCGCAAGACGGTATCGGCCACGCCCGCCGCTGTCGTCAACAGCATGCAACTGCACCCCGTACCTGCGAGAGATTCCCGGTAACCTTAAAGAGGAATGTGTCGGATGGACTCAATCAGTTGGACGGCGTCACATGATGGATGCCGCCAAGTCCCGGCGGCGCGCCACGCAGAGTCGACGCAGGCAGGTTTATCTTCGCGAGAGACGGTCATCTCTTGCGGAAGGTGATGGAAAGCAATGTGAAATCGCGCCTGCTGGTCCCCAAGCGTATTCTTAAGGGGCTATTAAGCCTCTACAGTCAGCGATCCGTCAGTGTTTTCAGGAACTGCACAATATCATCGATTTCGCCGTCATCCAAACTGGACTTGTCATTCGGGCTGACGGGAAACGGCGCGCCGGTTTCAAGGTTGCTCCGGTACCGCCCGGGCAAATCCGCCGCCCCGGGATCGCGCTTCACGTAAAACCGAACGGCCTCGCGCAGAGTATGGTAAGCCCCGTTATGGAAAAACGATCGCCGCAACGCCACGTTCCGTAACGTCGGCGCGCGAAACCGCCCGCAGTAATCCGGACGGCCGCGAAAATCCGTCCGATCGGGTCCGCAGAGCCCGAGATCGAACCACGACGCATTCGCATTCGCCGGAATCTCCGGATTCCGCGGAACGCCAATCGCGATCAGCCCGAAATCCGTGAACTGCGGTGAAGTACCCGAAGCGCCCTGAGCCGACGGATGGCACCGCGCGCAATTTCCTTTTGCAGGATCGGTGAACAGCCGCAGCCCACGCAGTTCCTGCGCGGTCAGCGATGCCTTACCCGCCAGATACGCATCGTACTTGCTGCTGTACGGGTAAAACTCCGCCGGCTCCTGTTCCCATGCTTCAAAGGCTTCAAGAATTGTGTCGAAAACGCTTCCGCGCTGAAGTCGCTGGATCTCGCCGGCATAATTCGCGCGCATCGCGCGCTTCACCACTTCGTCCGGGTCTGCATTCGCCATCTCGTACGCCGACAGCAGAGGTAATCGCGCCTGATCGCGACCGCGATCAACCCTCCCATCCCACGTCAGCCCGCCCGTGGGCCCGTTATCGGCGCTGTCGCTGCCCGTCGTTTCCGCGTCAAAATAGTGCTCGGTGAATGCAGGAACAGACTGCAGATATCTCAGCGACGGTACGGCCCGGTGTCCCCACTGTCTTCCATCGCGTCCGCCGCGGGCTGCCGCCAGCCCATTGGATGGCCCGTAGGCGAATTTCGGATCGTGGCAGGTTGCGCACGACATCGTCCCGGAAGCTGAAAGCGACGGGTCGAAAAACATCCGTTTACCAAGCGCCGACAGATCGTGCGCTCTTCTGTAAGCCTCCGCACGCGACAGCGCCTGCGCGAAACACGCGGCAGCAATAGCAAGAACGACGGCGCTCCTATACAGTAATTTCATGCCAAGACGGATCCCCATGGTTGCGCTCACCGCGGGTATCGCTATATGTTATGCATCCTGCGCACAGAACTCGCGCCCCAGCCTGAACGCGATCGAAAACATCGTGGTCATCTATGCGGAAAATCGTAGTTTCGACGTCCTGTACGGATCGTTCCCCGGCGCTGACGGCCTCGCGAACGCAAAGGGCACTCAGGCCGATCGGGACGGTTCCGTCATGCGCGAACTCCCGCCCGTCTGGAACGGGCTCACAGCCGCGGGCGTCACGCCTCCCATCACGCAGGCTCAGACGGCCCATCTTCCGAACCGGCCGTTCGCGATCGATGACCCCAAAGGCTTCAACGCCGGTCTGACCGTGACCACACGTGACCTTTGGCACCGCTTCTATGAGAACCAGATGCAGATTAATGGCGGCGCGAACGATCGCTACGCCGCATGGGCCGACTCAGGCGCGCTGACGATGGGGCATTACGACGGTTCCAGCCTGAAGATGTGGAACATCGCGAAGGAGTACACGATGGCCGACAACTTCTTCATGGGCGCGTTCGGTGGTTCGTTTCTCAATCACCAGTGGCTGATCTGCGCCTGCGTGCCGGTGTATCCGAATGCTGACAAGAGCAGCGCCAAGGGATCGATCTCCGTCGTGGAACCCGACGGAGTTACGCTAAAACTGGCTGCGAATTCGCCGAAGTCTGCGGTTGATGGACTTCCACGTTTCGTTAACAGCGGCAATCTCACGCCTGATTTCCGCGCGGTGAATACCATGCAACCGCCCTATCAGCCGAGTTTCAACAAGCCTTTGCCCGGCGGTGATCCTGCTTTTGCCGATCCGTCAAACCCGACCACTCTCCCTCCTCAGACCGCAAAGACGATCGGAGATCTGCTGTCAGAGAAAGGGGTAAGCTGGGCTTGGTATTCGGGCGCATGGCAGGCGGCGCTTGATGGAAAGAACGCCGTTCCTGTGCCCAATTTCCAGTTCCATCATCAGCCGTTCAATTACTTCAAAACATTCGCGCCCGGTACCGCCGAACGCGCGAAGCACCTGAAAGACGGTGGTCTCGCCGGGTCTGAATTTCTGAAAGCGATTGACGCTGGCGCGCTCGAACAGGTCGTCTTCTACAAGCCCCAGGGCAACCTGAACGAACATGCCGGTTACGCCAACGTGCAGGCGGGCGACGAACACATCGCTGACGTCATTTCTCACCTGGAGAAGAGCCCGCAATGGAGCCACATGGTCGTTATCTTCACGCATGACGAAAACGGCGGCTTCTGGGATCACGTCGCTCCGCCCAAAGCTGACCGTTGGGGTCCCGGAACGCGCATTCCGGCAATGATCATTTCGCCGTTTGCGAAGCCCCATTTCGTAGACCACTCGCTCTATGACACGACGTCCATTCTTCGTCTGATCACCGCGCGCTTCGGGCTGCCGACGCTTCCCGGCATTACCCAGCGCGACGCTGCTGTGATGTCTCGGGAAGGAAAGCCTTTGGGCGATCTGACAAACGCCCTTACGCTACCATAAAACTTTCCCTCCTCATGCCCGTGCGCTTACACAACACCCTGACACAACAGGTGCAGCCATTCGAGCCTCTTGAAGGAAAGACGGTCAAAATGTACACCTGCGGGCCGACCGTTTACGATTACGCGCACATCGGCAACTTCCGCACCTTCGTCTTCTATGACCTGCTGAGGCGATGGCTGCGCGCCTCGGGCTACACCCTCGATCACGTCATGAACATCACCGACGTGGACGACAAAATCATTCGAAATGCCGTCGCGCAGGGGAAGTCGCTCGAAGAGTACACCAACGCTTATACCCAGAAGTTTCTGGACGATTGCGCGACGCTGCGTCTCGAACGCCCAGAACGCATCGTGCGCGCCACCGAACACATCGACGAAATGGCGTCGGCGATTCGCAAACTCGAAGACGAGGGCTATACCTATCGCAGCGACGGCTCGCTCTACTTCCGCATTTCGAAGTTCGCGCATTACGGAAAGCTCTCGCACCACGATTTCACCCAGATGGTGTCGGGCGCGCGCGTTGATGTCGATGAATACGAGAAGGCGGATGCGCGCGACTTTGCGCTCTGGAAGGCCCCGAAGCCGGGCGAACCCGCGTGGGACACGGTGATTGGTTCCGGCCGCCCTGGGTGGCACATCGAGTGCTCCGTGATGGCGATCCACTACCTGGGGGCGACGCTCGATATCCATGCCGGCGGCGTCGACCTGATTTTTCCTCATCACGAAAATGAGATCGCCCAATCGGAATCCCTGACGGGTAAGGAATTCGCGCGCTACTGGGTGCATTCGGAATTCCTTCTGGTGGATGGGCAGAAGATGTCGAAATCGCTCGGCAACTTCTACACCCTTCGCGACCTGTTCGGACGCGGCTTTACCCCTGAGTCCGTGCGCTATCTGCTTGCCTCGGTACCGTATCGGAAAGGCCTCAACTTTACCTTCGATGGGTTGAATTCGGCGAAGACCGCCATCGAGCGCGTCCGCAATTTCAAGCTTCGCGTCGATACCGGGAAATTCTCGGAAGGCGAAAACGAATCGCTGCGCGCCCGGGCCGAATCCGCCGTCACTCGGTTCCGCGAATCGATGGACGACGACCTCAACACCGCTGAAGCGCTCGCCGCTGTCTTCGAATACGTACGCGATGCGAATACCGCAATAGATTCGGACGAATTTCGCGCCGCAAACGCCGCGGGGGCGAACTCAGTACTCCACCTTTTCGATCAGGTCTTCGATGTTCTGAAGCCAGCCGAGCACGCAGACGGCATTTCGGAATCGGAGATCGAGTCGCTTATCGCTGAGCGCGCTGCTGCCAAAAAATCCCGTGACTTCAAACGGGCGGACGCCATTCGCCACGAACTCCTCGAAAAGGGCGTGATTCTTGAAGACACCAAAGATGGCGTCCGCTGGAAACGAAAATAAGAGTAGAGAAAATAGAAGTTAAGAACATGAAACTGCACTCCAGAGCCGTCCACGCGGGCGATCGCAAGCGCCCGCGGCAGGATGATCCGAAGTGGGTTCCGGTCACCACCCCGATCCACACGGCAACCGGCTTTATCTACCGCGATCTCGACGAACTCGATCGTGTTTTCGGCAAGGAACTCCCCGGGCAGAGCTACAGCCGCTACGGCAATCCGACCAATGACGCGCTCGAAGAACTGATTAACGATCTCGAAGGAGGGGCGGGCGCGCTCGCCTGCAGTTCCGGCATGGCGGCGCTTCATATGGCGATCAATACGGCGCTGATCGACCGCCGCCGGGTAATCCTCGCCGCCAAACTCCTTTACGGCGCCACGCTCGGGATGCTGACCAAGGTCTTCGAGCCGGCGGGCGTCGAGGTCGTCTTCGCCGATTTCGGCGATGAGGACGAGGTCCGCGCCGCGATTGCGGAACACAAACCGGGCGCTATCGTGATGGAAACGATCGCGAACCCGTTGCTCCAGGTCCCGGCGCTTGATCGCATCGGCGCAATGGCCCGTGAGGCCGGGTCCCCCCTGATTGTGGACAATACTTTCGCTACGCCCCTCATCGCGCGCCCGCTCGAACACGGCGCCGCAATGTCCGTCCACAGCATCACCAAGTATCTTTCAGGCCACGGTGACGTGATGGGTGGGGTAGTAGTGGCGGACTCCGACCGCGTTGAACCCCTCCGAAACCTTTCCCGGACGGTCGGAATGGTCCTCGGGCCGTTCGAATCCTATCTCGCGATGCGGGGAGTCAAGACGTTCCCGCTCCGCATGGAACGCCAGTGCGCAAACGCCTGCCGGGTGGCATCCTGGCTCTCCACCCAGCCGCGCGTCGAGCGCGTTTACTTCCCCGCTGACCCCAGGCACCCGGATGCCGCTAATATCAAACGGATCTTTACCCCTGGGCTCTACGGCGCGATGGTCAGTTTCGAGGTCAGGGATGCCGGACGCCCCGAGGTTTTCCGCCTCATGAACGCCCTGAAAATGATTGTGCCTGCCACCTCTCTGGGGGACGTCCACAGCATGATGCTTTACCCGGCCATCGCCTCACACAGGGAACTCTCCCCGAAGCACCGCGAGCGTCTGGGTATCGGGGACAGTCTGGTTCGGCTCTCGGTAGGTATCGAAGCGCCCGAAGACATCATCGCGGACCTCGATCAGGCCCTCCACGCCTGAACGTGCCGTACGGTAACCATCTACAGGTGTGAAACCGCGGCGACACCCGCTGCGTAGATCATTGAGACCCGAACGGGCATATACTTGGTACCAGGAGACGCCGCTCCGATGATATCCATCCGAATGTTCGCTTCACGGACACTGCTGGCGGCCGCTCTCGCGGCTCCGCTGTTCGTCGTTAACCCCGCCCTCGCCGACGATAAAAAGAAGGATCCCGACGAAATCGGCAATCGCGACGTCAGTAAAGGCATTGTCCCCAACTGGTACTCCATCGAGAAAGAGATCGCCCTCGGTAAACAAATGGCGCAGGAGGTCGAGCGCCAGGCCAAAATTGTGGACGACCCCATCATCGCGGAGTACGTGAACCGCGTGGGGCAGAACCTGGTTCGCAATTCCGATGCCAAGGTTCCTTTCACCATTAAGGTGATCGACTCCGAAGAAATCAACGCATTCGCGCTGCCGGGCGGGTTTTTCTTTGTCAATACAGGAATTCTGCTGAACGCCGACAACGAGGCGGAAATGGCCGGCGTGATGGGTCATGAAATCGCGCATGTGGCGGCGCGACACGGCACGCGGCAGGCTTCCACGGCCCAGACCGTCAACCTCGCTACGATCCCGTTGATCTTCATGGGTGGCTGGGTTGGCTACGGCATCCGTCAGGCCGTTGGCGTTGCAATCCCGATGGGTTTCCTGCAGTTCTCCAAGGGATATGAGTCCGAGGCCGACATGCTCGGTCTTGAGTACATGTACAAGGCAGGCTACGACCCCGAGGCTTTTGTAGACTTCTTCGAAAAGGTCCAGTCTCAGGAAAAGCGCAAACCCGGAACGATGTCGAAGGTCTTTTCGACGCACCCCCCAACCGAAGACCGCATCAAGCGCTCTCAGGAAATGATTCAGAAATACCTGAAAGCCAAGCCGGAATACGTGGTCAGTACGAGCGAATTTAATGATGTGAAGGCCCGCGTGGTCGCCATGCATGGCCGCCGCACTGTTACTGACCCGAAGGATGCCGGACGTCCCACGCTGCGCCGGAACCCGAACGGCCAGATCGATTCCAACGGCAACGAAACGGCTCCGAAGAGCGACTCCGACGACCGTCCGACCCTGAAGCGTCGCGATAATTAAAAGAAGCGGCGCGACAATTAACAACACCTGAATCCGAGCATTCACAGGGCAGGCCGAAAGCGCCTGCCCTTTCCTTTGTTGCGCCTTGTGGATTCCTGACCGTGCGCGAACGCGCCTGTTCGTATCCGGACAGCGGGGCTTGCGGCCCCGCCGCTAACTAACTGATTCTTCCCGCAAGCGTCATTGGATCAGGACGTGCGCATTCTCAGATGTACGCCGGATTATATGGTGAGTGAGATAACGCGAAAGGTACTGGTTGTTGACGATCAGGCCGATATCCTCGAAGCCCTGCGGCTGCTCCTCAAGAGCCATGATTACGCCGCTGAAGTCGTGCAGTCGCCCGAGCAGGCTCTGCGCGCGGCTGCCGAGGGCGACCACGATATCGTCATGATCGACATGAATTACGCGCGCGACACGACGTCCGGAGCCGAAGGATTGGCTCTGCTCGACGCCCTGCGCGCCCGCAGACCGGAAACGCCTGTCATCGTGATGACGGCCTGGAGCACAATCGATCTGGCGGTGGAGGCGATGCGCCGCGGCGCATCGGACTTCATCACCAAACCCTGGGAAAACGAGCGCGTCCTCGATCTTCTCGCGCGGCAGTCGGGGCGAGGCCGCGAGCTTTCGATCGCGCGCCGGGTGCAGCGGCGCCTGCTCCCGCTGTCGCGCTCCACTGCGCCGGGCATCCAGTGCGAATGCGTCTTCCGCCCCGCGGGCGATATCGGCGGAGACCTCTGCGACATCTTCGAGGCGACCCCCGAGTCTTCCGTCTTTCTGCTTGGGGACGTGTCGGGCAAGGGCACGGGAGCCGCGATCCTGATGGCCAGCCTGCAGGCCACGATTCGCGGCGCGCAGGAACTATGGGACCGTCCCGGCCGTCTCGTCGAGCGGGTGAACCGGTTGTTCTTCGAATCCACCGAGCCTGAGCGCTTTGCCACGCTCTTCTTCGCGCACTACGACGCGAGACAGCGCCTCCTGCGCTATGTGAACTGCGGTCATCCCGCGCCGGTGCTGCTGCGCAATGGCAGTCAGATCGAACGTCTCGACTCCACCGGACTGGTGCTCGGCGCCTTCGAAAACGCTCCGTTCGAAGAAAAATGCGTGCCGATTTCGCCGGGCGACCGTGCTGTGCTGTTCTCGGACGGCGTATCGGAAGCGCACGAAGATCAGGACGACGCCTGGGTTCCCGAGTGCCTCTCGATGCTGTCGCGCGCCGGATCGAAAACCATCGCGGATTCGCTTGCCATGGCCGCCTCCGAGAGTCCGGATGACGTCACGGTGCTCGATGTGCGGTTTGCCTGACTCGCTTCTGCGCTAGACGCTCGGTCGAATTACTGCCGAGATGTGGTCGGCGAGTTCCTTTGCTTCTTCGTCGGCCAGTTTCTTTCCGAGGCGCGTGACGTAAAAGACGTCGATCGCTTTCTTCGCTTCGGTATCCACCAGGACGACTTCGATGTTCGCGCCCCGCTTTGAGATGATCGAGGAAACGTCGTAAAGCAGGCCTGGCCGATCCTGCGCGGTCATCTCGATCAGCGTGGCGTTTTCGCAGGCCTTGTTGTCCACGCTCACCCGAGATGCCGCCATCGCGTGGGCATCAGGCTTCACTTTGGGGCGCCGTTTCAGCAGAACATCGAGCGCGATTTCTCCCCGAATCGCCCGCGTGACCGTGCGGATCACGTCCTCCTTCTCAGCGGGGTTGAGTTCCAGAGTCCGCGCTGGGTCGGCAAACGCGAAGGTATCGATTACCGTCCCGCGCGCATTCGAAAATGCTTCCGCCTTAAG
>DATFSM010000124.1:0-50824 GCA_035262625.1 Bryobacteraceae bacterium | reverse complement strand
GATCTGTCGCAGCCGGCGGGTCCGCTGCGACGCGCCTTCGATTCGATCGATCGGGAGGTTAATGGGCGCATTCAGCAAGCTTCACTCGCCGCCTGAAATCTGACGCATTCACTTCAGATTCTTTACTTCAAGACTTCTAGTTGCGGTTCGGTCCAACATAGCGTCGATAGGCCCCGATCCAGTCCGTAGCGATCGCGCGCTGTGCTGTCGCGAGGTCCAGTTGCCCACCGCAAACGAGCTCATGTAACCGCTGCTCGAGCTCATCCTTCGCATGCGCGTTCCAGGAAACGCCGTACGGCTGCGGCCACAGATTGCGCAGCGAACCCGACCCGCCCAAATCCGGCGTGATCAGATAATCGACTTCGAAGTTCTTCTGATCGCCCCGGATTCCGTACGCGGCGAAAACCCGCCGCCTCATGTCCTCCGGTACCGCGGCAACGACCTCCGCCTGACGAGTTCGGCAAACTTCGCTGATGGTGATCGGACGGGTCTCTCCCGGCGTTAGATTCGCGCGCGGCTTAAGCCCCTTGGCCCCCAGCGTGGTCCCGAACACCATCACGATCGCGATACACGCCGCCGCCAGCGAAGCGGTCGGCAAGATCAGCCGCAGGAAGCCCTTCCAGGGCGCCTTCACTCGCGCACCGCTAACCTCCGCAAGCCGTGCTCGCAGCAACGCCCTTGGAAATGCGGCGTCCGCGATGCGTTCCTCGAATACCCGGTCCCGCGCGTTCGCAAATTCTGAAGCAACCATGTCCATCGCGAGCCGCCTTTTACGGCACTCTTCGCAGCGATCGAGGTGCGCGCCGACCTTGGCCATCCGTTTCGCAGACAATTCTCCGTCGGCAGCCATCATCAACTCGAGATCCGATATATGCGTGTCGCGCGCCATATCTCCCCTAGAATCCGGCGGCCCGTGTCAGCCGGGCCATCGCTCGCTCCAGAGAATTCGCGACCGTTCCCAGCGAAACACCCAGAACTCCGGCGATGTCCCGGTAGCGAAGGCCCTCCGCGCGCAGCGAAAGGCAACGCTGCTCACGTTCCGTAAGCGAGCCAACCGCCGTCATCAGCCTTTCGCGCCGCTCGATCAATTCCATTCGTTCTTCGGGCCCCGGATATGCCGTGTCTGCCGCGCGCTCGAATTCCCCGTCACCCGCGAACCGGTCTGCGCGCCGACGCGCCCGTGAGTGCAGCTTCAGCGCCAGCCGGTGCGCCACTGCGAACAGCCACGCCGGAAGATTCTCCCGCGATTTGCCGCGCCGCAGATGCTGAAACAAAAGCACAAACGTCTCCTGCACGATCTCCTCCGCTTCGGCGGCCCCAACCCGCAAAGACATCAGATAACGCAGCAGCGGCCCACGGAAACGGTCGAACAGCCCGATGACCTCTCGCTCTATCGGCGAAGCGGTCTCGGTCGCCGGTCGTTCCGCGAATTCCGCAACTGCCAGTTCCTCGGTCGCTCTCAATTTAAATATTCCTCGCGCGGCAATTCTGTTCAAAAAATACTGAACAAATCCCTCCGTCAGCGGATATCCCCACTAGACCACATGACGGGACACGCATATGCGCGCGCCGCACTTCTCTTTTGGGCAGCGGCGCTGCTGGCTCAAACGCCTTCGGGCGAATTTCGCATTGACGTTCGGGATTCCTCGGGCGCTGCGGTTGAAGCATCAGGCAGGATCGAAAACACGGCTACCCACGCTGGGCGGTGCCTCTACGTTCCTGAACGCGACTTACCAAAGCGCCCAGACGATTAACGGCGGTAGTAACAGCGAGAGCGATGGCGGTCCAGGCATGGATGGGAACATTCAGATCACTCCGGGAGACCTGATCCCACTGATTCCCCAGCATTCCTTCAAGGCGTACGCGAACTATGATCCGACCCCGAAGCTCAACGTGGATCTCGACTTCCTTGCGGTTTCGAGTTCATTCGCGCGCGGCAACGAGAACAATCAGGATCAGCCGGACGGTGTCTACTATTTGGGCCAGCCAGTCTCACCCGGCTACGGTGTGGTTAATGTGGGAGCCCGACATCGGTTCCGCCATGTCGAAGCATTCGTCCGCATCAACAATCTGCTGAACCACAAGTACTACACGGCTGCGCAGCTTGGCGTAACGCCGTTCGACAGCAACGGCAATTTCGTAGCGCGGCCGTTTCCGGCTGTGGGCGGCGATTATCCGATCCGATCAACTACGTTCTTCGCGCCCGGGTCGCCCATCGACGTATTCGGCGGTCTGAAGTTCCGTTTCTAAGCGGAGTCCGGTTTCTTCGGTTTGCCCTCGGATTGCTCCGCGATTTCGATCTTTTCGCGCGGCGATTTCGGTTCCGATCTCTGGCCCGATTGCAGTCTTTCGATCTCTTCCCGAATTCGCTGCGCTCGCGCCGCCTGTCCCTGTTCTTTGTGAGATTCGTCAGCCATGAAACTACTCAGCTAATCGTTTTCGGCGAGCGGCCGGACTCGCGCCCAGCCGCTCGCCCTTTCGCTTACAGTTTCTCAATCGCCTCGCGGTACGCTTTGGCTCGTCCTTTGCTTGACGCTTCGTAGCCGGCGGCAGCCGCCATGGCGCGCGTGGCCGGCTTCTTCTTGCCCTGCTTGTTTCGCGCTTTCCGGTCCAGGTCATCGATCGCTTCGCGGACGCTTCGCCCCGACAGATTCAGCGCCCCGAGGTCCCGCAGATTCTCTACGCCACTCTCCACGACGATCTGATACCAATGGCCGTTCACAGGATTCCCGAAGCTGACGTAGCCGCCTTCGAGAACCTCGTGAGGTTTTTTGATCGCGCCTGAGAAACTGTACCGAACGCCCGCCGCGACAGTGGGGTCATAGTAATGCGGCGTGATGAAATCCGACACCTTCACGCCATTGACCTCATAAGCGAACTGATCCGCTTCGCAGGGGTCGCACACCTCGACAAGATACGTGACGCGATCGAAGCCGGATACCGGCGCCGGCGCGCCGACCGGCGGACTGCCCGCAATCTTACGGTTGCCGAACGGATCGGCCAGCATTTCGAGCGTTTCGTGGCTCGCCGCAAGCGGAAACTCCGACGCGAGGACCACTGAGAACGGCTCACCGTCCTTCGTCTGGTGGTATCCGCCAGCGGTGGGATCGTCGAGATGATCCAGGATGATGACCGGCCAATAGTCGACCGGCACTTTTTCAAGCGCATCGAACGCCTGCACCGTGCTGTTGACGCCCCAGATGGGACCGAAATCGCGGCTCGCCTGCTTGGCCAGCGCCGCGGCGACGGTCGAAATTTCCGAGAAAGGAACCGCGTTCGTCTGCGACACGAGCGCGACGTTCTGTAAAAGATTACTCATCGATGCTCCTAAAATCGATTCCGGCGTCTGCCGGTTTTTCATTCGGTCGGGCAGGGGCAGTTTGAATTCTTCCGCTGTCCGAACATATGTGTGTTGCGCGGCGCAAACCGCGTCGCCACGGCCGAAAAGCGATGTATCGAACGTTACTGCCCCGGCGCACGCTTTGAACGGTATCGATAAAGTTGCTCGGCTGGTAAAATCACGTCAATGGTCCGACCGCCCTGGCAGGTGTACTGCGCCCTGTCGTTTCTTGCAGCCGTTCCCGCTTTCGCCCAATCGGCATCCACAGAATTTTTCGAGAAGGAAATCCGGCCCGTACTCGCCGAGAAGTGCTACGGCTGCCATTCTTCGAAGCTGAAATCTCCGATGGGCGGCCTCGCCCTCGATACGAAAGCCGGCACGAAAAACGGCGGCAACGGCGGCCCCATCATCGTCCCCGGTGATCCGAAATCGAGCCGTCTTCTCAAGGCCCTCAGTTATAACGAAACCGATCTGCGCATGCCGCCCACCGGCAAGCTTCCGGATGAAAAGATCGCGGCGTTTGAAAAGTGGATCTCGGACGGCGCGTCTGATCCGCGCGTCGATGCGCCCGCATCCGCAGGTGCGCCTGCCGCCACGGCGAAGAAGGGGATGGACATCGAGACCGGACGCAAATGGTGGCCCTTCCAGCCCGTCGCTCCTTTGCCGCAGCCCAAGGTTCGCAACACCGCCTACGCGAAGCGCTGGACCAAAGAAAAAATCGACTGGTTCATTCTCGCCAAACTCGAACAAAGCAAGTTGAAGCCTTCGCCCGAAGCCGACCGCGCCACCCTGATTGAACGAGCCACGCTAGACCTGACCGGTCTTCGTCCGACCTATGAAGAGGTCCAGGCGTTCGTCGCCGATACTTCGCCCGACGCGTATCAGAAACTGATCGACCGCCTGCTCGCTTCTCCGCACTATGGCGAGCGTTGGGGCCGTTACTGGCTGGACGTCGCGCGCTATGGCGAGGACAACCCCACTTCAGAAGCCACCAACCCGCCCTATCCGTTCGCATGGCGTTACCGCGACTGGGTCATCGAGGCGGTAAATAAAGACGTTCCGTACAACAAATTCGTCACCCTGCAGCTCGCGGCGGATCTGATGCCCGATACGCCGCGTTCGGATCTTCGCGCTCTCGGTTATCTCGGCGCCGCACCGGTTTATCACACCGATCTTCGGTTATCGAAAGAGGTCATCGAAACGCTCTTCACCGATGACTGGGATGAGCGCGTGGACGCGGTCTCACGAGGCGTCCTCGGCCTGACCGTCGGCTGCGCGCGCTGCCACGACCACAAGTTCGATCCGATTCTCTCGAAAGACTATTACGCGCTCGCGGGCGTATTCGCCTCCACAATGGCCGCGCCACGCCCCACCGCCGACGTCGATCCGGAAACCGACCGCAAGTTCATGTACGCCTCTGTTCGCCTTTTCTATCTCAGCTACCTCGCGAACCTGATGAACAATGAACCGGGCAGCAAACCGGAACAAGCCGCAAAGGAATCCGCCGACTTCACCAAAGAGATGGAAGCCGTCCGGGATTCGATGGCCTACCTCAAGACCGATCATCCCGAAATGTGGGATTACCTGAACAGCCTTGCGAAAGCGCCGCGCCCCAAACCGGCTCCCGGCGCCGCGAAGCCCGCGCCTGCCACGACAACTGCAGCCGTTACAGTCGTGGATGCCCCCAAGCCCGCCGCGAACGCGAATGCACAGCGCAGGCGCCCCGCCGCATCCGATCTGCCTTTCATGCAGTCGGTCTTTGATGCAGGCATCTGGATCAACGGATCGAACCCGGATCTCACGGAAGTCGACGTGAAACCCGGTCAAGCGCGCGACATGAACATCCTGCCGCACGCCAACGTAGCCGCGCCCGGCCCGATCGTGCCGCGGCAGTTCCTCTCGGTTCTTTCCAAAGGCGACACGACATTCAAACAGGGTTCGGGACGCCTCGAACTTGCCAACCGCATGTTCACCGATGCTGCTCCCCTGGCTGCGCGAGTCATCGTGAACCGTGTGTGGGCATGGCACTTTGGTAAGCCGCTCGTCGCGACCGAAAGTGACTTCGGGACGCAGGGCGAAAAGCCAACGCACCCCGAACTACTCGACGATCTCGCCGCCCGCTTCATCGTCAATGGATGGTCGCTCAAGTGGCTGAACCGCGAGATCATGCTTTCGGCTGCCTACCGCCAGGCGAGCCATCCGCGGGCCGATGGCGAAGCGGTCGATGCGACGAATCGCCTCTTGTGGCGTATGAATCCACGCCGTCTCGATATCGAGGCGTACCGCGATTCGCTCCTGGAAATCACAGGTTCACTCGACGATAAGGCTGCCCCGCTCTCACAAGATCTGGACGCGGCGGACAATCACTATCGCACCGTCTACGGCCGTGTAAGCCGCGGGCGTCTCAATACGGTTCTCGCGCTTTACGATTTCCCGGATCCGACCATGAGCGCGCCGCAGCGTGACCTGACCACATCTCCGCTTCAGCAGTTGTTCGTCATGAACAGCCCGTTCATGAAAGCGCGCGCGGAAGATCTCGTAAAGTGCGTGGAAGCCGATCCGGACAATGGCTCGAAGATCCGTGACATGTACCATCACGTCTTCGACCGCGATCCCAGCCCCAAAGAACTCGATTTCGCTCTGACTTATCTCGACAAGAGCACCCTGCCCGAATACGCGCAGGCGCTGCTCGCGACCAATGAGGTGATTTTCTGGCCATGATTCACAGACCTTCCCGGCGCGAATGGATCGCGTCTCTCACCGGTGGACTCGGCTCCATCGGACTTTTGGGCATGCTGTCCGATGAGCAGGCGCGCGCCGCCACCACAGTTTCCAAAACCGTTGCGCCGCCCGCCATCAAGTTTCCGAACTTTCCGCCGAAGGCGAAGCACAACATTGTGCTCTTCATGGTCGGCGGGCCTTCGCAGCTGGACATGTTCGACCCGAAGCCCGCGCTTACGAAATATCAGGGCCAGCGGCCTTCGTCAGTCGACCTGCGAACCGAGCGCACCACCGGCGGTCTGCTGCCGTCACCCTTTGAGTTCAAACAGCATGGTCAGGGCGGGGTGCACGTATCGAATCTGCTGCCCAACATCGCGTCTGTCATCGACGACATCTGCGTCATCAAGTCGATGTACACGTTCAACCCGACCCACACCCCCGCGCGCAGCCTGTTCCACACCGGCAACATCGCGGCCACGCGCCCGTCGATGGGCGCCTGGATCTCCTATGGGCTCGGCAGCGAAAACAAGAACCTTCCGGGATTCGTGGTCCTGAACCCGGGCCAGGGTGGCGCGGGCGGTCTGTCGCGCGCCGGCTTCCTCCCGGCGAAGCACCAGGGCACCTACTTCGACGACTCCGTAGCGGAACCGGACAAGATGATCCGCTACCTGCAGAACAAAGATCTCGATCGCGACACGCAGCGCAAGCAGTTAGATCTCGTACAATCCCTGAATCGCGAGCACGAGCAGACGTTCGGTCAGGACGAATATCTCGAAGGCCGCATTCAGTCGATGGAAACGGCCTACAGCATGCAATTCGAGGCCACGGATGTCTTCGACATCCGCAAGGAACCCGAATCCGTGCGCAAAGATTACGGCGATACGCCGTTCGCTCACGGCTGCCTGTTGGCGCGCCGTCTTGTGGAGCGCGGCGTCCGCACAGTTCACGTCTACTACGGCCCCGGCCAGCCCTGGGACGACCACTCTCACATCGAAAAGAGCCTGAAAGAGCGCTGCCCGGATATGGATCAGGCATCCGCCGCCCTCGTTCGCGACCTGAAGCAGCGCGGTCTCCTCGGCGAAACTCTGGTTGTCTGGGGCGGCGAGTTCGGCCGCACCCCGGTCTCCGAGAGCGGCGATGGGCGCGACCACAACCCCTACGGCTTCACCATGTGGATGGCCGGAGGCGGCGTAAAGGGCGGGATGTCATACGGCGAGACCGATGAGTTCGGCTTTAAAGCCGTCGAAAAAAGCGTCTCAATCCACGACCTTCACGCCACCATGCTCAACCAGTTGGGCATCGATCACACCAAGCTGACCTACCGTTACGCGGGACGCGATTTCCGCCTGACGGACGTCTACGGCGAAGTCGTTCACGACGTCCTGGCTTAAGCATTCGCTTACGTTCGGGCTCCCGCAATGGATGTATCCTCTGAAACACAAGACAGGAGGAGAGTTGCCGGATGCCCGATCTCGACAAGATGGACCGCACGTGGCTGTGCAGCGTCCTCTTCATGGATATCGCCGCCTACTCATCGCAGTCGGTGGAGATTCAGATCAGGCTGAAAGAACGCTTCAATAAGTACCTCTCCGAAGCGCTTCTCGATGTGCCCGAAAGCGAGCGCGTCATCCTGGACACGGGCGACGGAGCGGCGATTTGCTTCCTTGGCGCCCCCGAAGCGGCGATGTTCACCGCGCTCAAGCTCTGGCGCTCATTCGTAGAGGACTGTCAGAAAGAATCGTTGGGCCTGCATGTGCGTCTCGGCGTCAATCTCGGTCCCGTCAAACTCGTGAAGGACATTAACGGCGCTCTCAACGCCATCGGCGATGGCATGAATGCCGGCCAGCGCATTATGAGCTTCGCGTCGGAGAACCAGATTCTCGTTTCTCAGTCGTATTACGAAGTGGTCAGCCGGCTTTCGGACGACTACAAAGCCCTGTTCCGCCTGAAAGGCGTCGAGACCGACAAGCACATCCGCGAACACACGGTCTACCATCTGCTGCCTCCCGGCGCCCCAGCCGCTCCCCCGCCTCGGCGCACGCGTTCGCGCCGGAGTCCCGCCCTTACCGCCGCGGGCCTGCTTGGAGCAGCGGCGCTGGCGGTCGCAGGAGCATCTTTCTGGTATTTCCGTCAGCCTCAAGCGGCGGCGATATCCATGCCGCCCATCGCGCAGGGAACGCCTATAGCGCGGCCCGCCGCGGCAATGGTTTCACCCGCTGTCGCGACGGCGCCCGCACCGGCTCCCAAAGCGCCGCCAAAGGTGTCTTCGATCAAATCTGCGCCTCTCGAAGCAACCGGCGCCGAAGACAAACCGCCGGTCGAAAGGACCCCGCCGCCCGCAGCCGCCGTCGACGAGTACAACGAAGGCAAGCGCCTCATCGAAAACCAGGACCCCGCGAACGCCATCGCGCATTTCGACAAAGCGCTCGCCGTCGACTCAATCTATGTCGAAGCCCTCCTCGGTCGCGCACAGGCCCGCCGTCTCCTCCAGCAGTACGATCGCAGCCTCGAAGATTGCGATCGAGCGCTGAAGATCAGTAAGAACGAGCCTGCAGGCTATATGTGCCGCGGCTTCGCCGATCATCTCGCAACTCACAACGACGTGGCCGTCAAGGATTTCACCGAGGCCATCCGCCTCAATCCGGCCTTCGCGCTCGCCTATAACGAACGCGGAGTCGCCTACGCGGATCTTGAAAAATATGACGACGCGGTTCGCGATTACAGTATGGCCATTCGCCTTCGCCCGCGCAACGCCGATTTCCGCATGCGCCGCGCGACCGCGAATGCGAAGCTCGGCCATTACGACAAGTCGATTCAGGACTTCACCGAAGTAATCCGCCTCGAACCGAACAACATCCGCGCCTATCGAGGCCGCGCCGCCGCCGAGGAAGCAACCGGCGACGTCACCGCCGCCTCGGCCGATCGCGCTCACGTCCGCGAAGCGCGCGGACGGTAGCCGCTAAAGCTCCACGACGACCTTACCCAGCGAGCCTTTCTCCGCCACAGCCTGAGCGGCCTCGATATCGGCCGCCGAAAACCGCTCCGAATAAAGAAGGGGCCTGAGTTTCCCTTCCTCGGCAAGCGCTGCGGCATGCGCCAGAATCTTCCCCTGCCGCGCCCGGTCCTCGCCCGTAATCAGCGGCAGCAGCGTGAACACCCCGGAGTACGTGGCCCCGCGAAACGACAACGGCGCGAGCGAGTGCGTTCCCCATCCCAGCGCGCTGACCACATGTCCATACCGCTTCACCGCCGCGAATGACGCGTCGAGAGTCGCGCCGCCCACGGTATCGAAGACGATATCGAAGCCTTTGCCGTTGGTGTGCGCGGCAACGTACTCCTCGACATGCGACGTCCGATAGTCGATCGGAACCGCCCCAGCTTTTCGACGACACTCTTCTTTTCCGACGAAACCGTGGCATAAGCCTCGGCGCCGAGGGCCCGCGCGATCTGAATAGCGATGTGCCCCACCCCGCCCGCGCCCGCGTGAATCAAGGCCGTCTGAGCCGCGTGTATTGCGCAACGATCCACCAAAGCTTCCCAGGACGTAATGACGCTTAACGGCAAACCAGCCGCTTCTCGCGCCGATAGATTCTTCGGTCTGAGGGCCAGCAAGTCCGCGTCCGCCGCGACATATTCCGCAAGTGTCCCCTGCAGACCACCCACGCCGCCCACCATTCCAAAGACCTCATCGCCGGGATGAAACGCGGTCACGTCGCTTCCGGTCTGCACCACGGTTCCCCCATATCGAGCCCAAGCACTGCGGGCAATGGCTGCCTGGCGTGCGCCGCCTTTCCGGTCCGGATCTTGACATCCAAAGGATTCACGCCACTCGCCGCGATCCGAACCAAAACCTGATTCGCTTGCGGCGCGGGCAGCGGAACCGCCGTCTTCCGAAACGGGCCTCCCGGACGCTCGACGATCCAGGCGCTATGCCGCTGCATGTTGCTGTCTACCGCGGCGGCACAGCCGAAAACAGCGCAATCAATCCTTCGAGCAACGTCGGATGCGTAATGACGGCATCGCGCAGCGCCGTGTAGGGCAAGCCCGCGATCATCGCGATCTGCACGGCGCCCATGATTTCCCCACCCTCCGTTCCGAATACGGTGAATCCCAGAATCCTGTCGCTCTCCGTATCGATCAGCGCCTTCATGAATCCGCGCGTCTCGGAAAGCGTGCGCGTCCGCAGATCGGTCGACATCGGAATCCTCGCCAGCCGGTACGGAATGCCCTTCGCTTTGGCCTCTGTCTCGTTGAGTCCGACGCGCGCCACTTCGGGATCGGTGAACATGCAATACGGAACCTGCCGAGCCGTGGTCGTCCGGCTTCCGCCCGCAAGCTGATCCCGAATCACGCGGAAATCGTCGTACGCGATATGCGTGAACTGCGGGCTACCCGCGCACTCGCCAATCGCCCAAACATTCGCCGCGGTCGTCTCGAGCCGCTCGTTGACCTTCACGTATCCTTTGTCCGTCAGCTCAACGCCCGCTGTCTCAAGTCCGATTCCGTCCGTGTTGGGACTGCGGCCGGCCGCCGCCAGAATGTCCGTGCCCTCGATCGTCTCCTCCGCGCCGCCACGTTCCAGTACAATCCGCACGGATTGGCCAGAACTTCCCGCCACACGTTTCGGCGCCGAGTCCAGCGCCAGATCGATCCCCTCATCCCGAAACAACTCCTGCAGCGCCTCCGACACATCCCGATCCTCGCGATGCGCCAGCCGGGAATTGCGATCGATCACGGTGACGCGGCTCCCAAATCGCCGGAAAGCCTGCGCCAGTTCCAGCCCGATATAGCCCCCGCCGAGCACCAACAAATGCTCCGGTATGCGATCCAGCTCCAGCGCTTCAATGTGCGTCATTGGCTGAGCCTCGCGCAAACCCGGAATATCCGGAATCAAGGCGCGCGTGCCGACCCCGATAATGACCTTCTCGCCACGCAGCGTGCGCGTCCCGCCGTCATTCAGCGACACCTCGATCGTACGCGGCGCGATGAACTTCCCCGACCCCAGAATCAGTTCCGTGCCGCTCGAACGAAAGTTGTTGACGTGAAGGTCCACCAGACCGCGGACCATCTTCCGCTTCCGCTCGCGCACAGCCCCCATATCCACCCGGAAGCCGTCGCTGAGGACCCCGAACTCTTCACCCCGCCGGAAGTACGACGCGACCTTCGCGCTGTGAATGATGTTCTTACTCGGCAGGCAGGCGATATTCGGGCATGATCCACCGATATATTTCCGCTCGACGATCGCGACGCGCCGTCCCTGCTTCGCAAGCGTCCACGCGAGATACTTCGAGCCCTCGCCCGTACCCAGAACAAGGAACTCGTATTCAACGGCGTCCGTGGCGTTGTCGGGTCGCATGGTCAACTCCGGAACAGAACAATCGCGCGCGGCTGGCCGCTTCCGGATTGTAGCAACGAGGAGTTCTTATCCCAGCGGAAGCATATATCGCGGCCCCGGATCATACGGCCCCTCAGCCGCCTTCTGGCGCCGCTGCTCCACTTCTACCCGCTTCAAATCACGACCGATCCGCAGCAATGAATAACTCCGCAGCGTCGATTCCGACACCCCGCTGCCCACCACGTGAATCCGGTGCGCATCGTCGAGGTAATGCCGCGCATTGTTCCGTTCTTCGTGAACATCCCCATGCAGCACGATCCGGAAACCCGCATCCGCCAAACGCTCAGTCGCCTCCGCGTCCGTGATCTTCCGGTCTCCCGCCGCAGCGTGATGCCAAACTGCGATTCCCAGCGGAACTTTGCGCGCTTCGCTCAGCGCTTTGCTCAGCGCATTATTGTTGAGCGACGCCCGCTCCGGATAATACTGATCGATCTGCCAGGCTGAATTCAGCGCCAGGAAATGCAACCCTCCGTCGCCGGGGATGAGGTCGAACTGCGCTGCCGGATCGTCACTGTAGGGCCGGGCGGAATACAGGTTGTGATAGAAGGTTCCGAAACGGTGGAAACGCGAATTGTACTTGTTATTCGGCGTGGGGACTCCACCGACCACCGGATTCCCCTGCGGGTCGTGGTAAAGCAGCTTTTGCTCGTTGTCGAAGTACATCGGGCTGTGCACCAGATCATGATTCCCGGGCGCCAGAATAATTCGCAGCGCATCCAGCCGGAACTCCTCCCGAAGCGCCGAGACAAACTTCGCCGCCAACGCCCATCCCGGCTCATTGCACCGGTCCGCGAAATCGCCTGAAATCACCAGGTAATCCAACCCTCGCTGGCCCAGTACATTCCTCAGGTCCGCTTCCAGTGGCTGTAGCAGCGAATCCACGCTCATATCCGCCGTGAAGTGCAGATCGCTGAGGTGCAGGATGAGAATCGGCTCCGTCGTCGCTTCCTTCGGCTGAGCCACCTGCGCCGCTATTTTCGTGGCAGCTTCCCGGTTCTTGTTTTCGATATCGGTTTTCAGCGCGGAGAGGCGGGCGTCGCTTCCCCGGCTCGCCGGCTGAGCCAGCGCAAACAGCGAGTACGTTCGGTCGCACTGCGGACACTTGACCTCGGCCTTGCCTTCGGAAAGCCGTCGCTCCAGCAGGTCCTCTGAAAATTCAAAATGGCCGCAGGGGCACGAGAACGCACGCCCCGAGAGGATCTTCACCCCCTGGTTCCTCAGATGCTCGTCCACGACATCGCGGAAGAGCCGCTGACGCTCCGCTTCGATCGGCCCGCTCAAAAACAAATCGAGATGGCCCTGACCTTTGGATTTGTCCGCGCGACGGATACCGAATGTTCCCCGGGAATCTGACCCGAACTCGGCGTACCGCGCCCAAAGCCGCACGGGACCGAACGTTCCGCTTACCGCGAGTTTCGCGACCAGCGATGCGTAGATATTGTCGATCGGACCGCTGAAATCGTAATAGACCGGCGCCGATGGCGGCAGCGTCCCCTCATGCTCCGCCAGATCGTTAAACAGGGTCGGAAACACCAGGAGCCCCTGATGGTCGAAGCAAAGACCGCGCTCCACCATCAGTCCCACCACGCATTCCAAAACCATCCGTTCTTCTTCGCGCGAATCCCGGCGGTCTTCAGGAGCCAGCCCCGGGAATACCATGTCCGCCGCGAGAATCCGATCCTGGGCAAGCGCCGGTACGCGTCCCGGGTTCTTGCGCGCCGCGTGCACCAGCGAACCCGCATAGCGCGAGATCACCTCGATGCGCAGCACGATCGCGCGGTCGTCTGACTGCAGCAGGACCTCGGCGATCTGCCCCTCGCGAACCAGATGGCCCAGCGTGGTGTCAAGATCGCCGCGTTGATACTGGATCCCCGCCCGGCCGAGCCCTTTCTCCAGATCCGCAAGCAGAATCAGGGTTGCGCCCTTCTGGCGGACGTTGGCAAGATATTCGCGAATGTCGTGAAATGCCGGCGGCCGGCTGAACAGCGTCAGATGCTCCCAGTCGATCGCTTCGTGCAACTCGCGCCGAAGTTCCGCAATACCGGGATGCCCGTCCTCCTTCGCGCTGACCGAGATCGCGCGCTGAAATCCGAGCCGCCCGCGCAGCGCTTCAACGGCGTCGCCATGCGTCACTCCCGGTTCATCCGCCTTCGTCGCGATCAGCAGATTGCGCATCGGCGCCGCGGCATGCGCGGACAGCCGCTCGTGCCAGGCCTCTGCGGATATCAGACCGACATTCCCGCGCTTCGCATCGAACAGGACCAGGGCGACGGTGGTGTCGCGCAGAAACAATTGATTGACGAGCTGGTACTCGTCCTGCCCGCCCAGATCCCACAGGAAGACCTCACGTTCCTGGCCATCCGGCGCGGCGCCTCGCAGATCCAGCTTTTCGGGAGGCATGGTCCAGATCTGCATCCCGTGCGTTGTCGGCTGCCCTTCCTCGTAGCGATCCTCCGCAAGCCGCCGCGCAAGGCACGTCTTGCCTGCGGAACTGTCGCCTGCCAGAACGACCTTCGCGGAAGTCTGCAGTACCTGAGTCGTCAGTTCGTTATATGTGGCATCGATTTGAGCAGCCCGAAGTTCCCCGTTGTCCCATGCGGCGGCCGTACCGAATTCCAGCGCCGCCGCGAGGTGGCGAAAGCTCAGCGCCGCTGTTTCGAGAATCCGCTGCCCGTTGGTGACGTCCCAAACCCTCATCGCGCATCGCTCATCGAGCGATGCCAGAAACCGGCTGTTCTTCGACCACGCCAGGTTCTTGACAGCGTATTGGTGCCCTTCCAGGACCAGGATCTGCCGGCCGCTCTGGGTATCCCACAGGCGGACGGTGTTGTCCTGAGCGCCGCTCGCCAGGATCTTGCCATCCGGCGACCAGGCGACCCCAAGCGCCCAGCCCGAGTGGCCGTCCAGTTTGTGGCGCGGCTGTCCGACTCGGGCGTCCCAAATCCGAACCGTGTGGTCCCACGAAGCGCTGGCCAGACTGGTTCCATCCGGCGACCACGCCACCGACGTGACCCAGTTCGAATGGCCCTCCATGCTGTAAACCTGAACTCCAAGGGCCGCAACCCAGATGCGCACCGTGTTGTCGTCGGAGCCGCTGGCCACATGCCTGCCATCCGGCGAAAACGCAACGGCCCTGACGCGATTTGAGTGACCTTGCAGAATCGGGAGCTCGCGAGCGTTGGTCCTGTCCCACAGGCGGATGACATTGTCCGCTCCGCTGCTGGCCAGCGTTTTCCCGTCCGGCGCCCAGGCGACGCACTCGACGCTGTTGGAATGGCGCCTCGGCGTCGCAAGCTCCCGACCCGTCGCAGCATCCCAAACCCGAACGAAGCTTCCCGAAGCGCTGGCCACGGTTCTCCCGTCGGGCGACCATGCCGCGCTTTCGGTCTTGTTCACCGCGCCTGTCAGAGTGCGCCCCGAGGAGCCGCTCGGGACATCCCAGATCCGCGCGGTTCCATCGCCCGATGAGCCGACAACACGCCGCCCGTCCGGAGACCATGCGACGCCCATCACCCAACTGGTATGGCCCGTCAGCTTCACGAGTTCCTGCCCCGCCTCGGGATTCCACAGGCGCACGGAGTTATCCCCGGAAGAACTGGCTAACGATCTGCCGTCCGGAGACCACGCCACGCAGTAGGTCACGGTCGTGTGACCCTCCAGCTGGCGCGGCTCCGTTCGGCCCCACGTGTCCCAAAACCAGATCGCCCCATTGCCGGATGAGACGGCCAGTGTCTCCCCGTCCGGAGACCACGCCACGCCCCACGCGGCGCCCGTAGAGATGTCGAGTTTGTGCCGCTCCTGCCCGTTCTCCACGTCCCAGACCCGGACGGTGGCGTCATGACCGCCGCTGGCAAGAGTCTTGCCGTCCGGCGTCCAGGCGAGGCTCAGGATAAAGCCAGTGTGTCCCTCCAGCCTGCGCCGCTCCTGGCCGCTCGCCGCGTCCCACAGTCGAACCGTGTTGTCATTCGACCCGCTGGCGAGGGTGCGCCCGTCGGGCGACCACGCCACAGCCCAAACGGATTGGCTATGCCCCTCAACCACGCGGCGCTCGGACCAGGTACCCACATCCCAAAGCCGAACGGTCTTATCTTCCGATCCGCTCGCCAGCGTCTTGCCGTCCGGCGACCACGCCACGCTATAGATCTGGCCCGCGTGGCCCTCCAGCAGCCTGCTTTCGCCCGAATCGTGACGCCACACCCAGAGCACCCCATCGCCTCCGCCCGCCGCGATGAACTGACCGTCCGGCGACCAGGCAGCGCCGTAGAACTGGGTCGCGCGCCTTCCGATCGCAATGCGGAAGGGGATTGGGGTTTGTTTCATGCCCGCCACTCAGCGAAGTGTAACGTAAGCCCCTGCCACCAAAGATGCTACGTTCAATACAGACAACATGACCCGAATCGTCGCAGGCATCCTGCTCGCCTTCGCTCTTTCCGCTCCTCTAGTCCAGGCCCAGAGCCCCGCCGCAACCGAATCCGTCACCGTCAACGGCAAAAACCTCAAAATCGCCTACGCTGCCCCGTCCGTCCGCGGACGCAAAATCTTCGGCGACGGCGGCCAGATCTCCAAAGACCCCACCTATCCCGTCTGGCGCGCCGGAGCCAACTCCGCCACCGCCTTCCACACTGACGCCGACCTCAACATCGCCGGCCTTAACGTCCCCAAAGGCGACTACACTCTCTTCGTCGACGTCAAAAACCCCGACGCCTGGACGCTCATCGTCAACAAACAAACCGGCCAGTGGGGCCTTACCTATGAAGCCGCTCAGGACCTCGGCCGCGTCAAAATGAACATGTCCAAGCCGCCCGCGCCCATCGAGCAGCTCAGGTACACCCTCACCGACGAGCACGGCGGCAAAGCGCAACTCCAGCTGGCGTGGGAAAACCACGTGGCATCCGTGCCCATCACCGTCAAGTAAAGGAACAGCCATGGCAACAACGTTCACGCTCAACGGCGCCCGGCAGACCGTCAACGTCGACTCGCAGATGCCCCTCCTCTGGGTCCTGCGCGACACGCTGGGAATGACCGGAACCAAATTCGGCTGCGGCATGGCCCTCTGCGGAGCCTGCACCGTCCATGTCAACGGCAGCGCCACACGCGCCTGCATCACGCCCGTTTCGTCTGTTGCCGGAAAGACGGTCACAACAATCGAAGGGCTCGCGCCCGACGCCACCCACCCCGTCCAGCAGGCCTGGATCGAGGAAGACGTCCCGCAGTGCGGTTACTGCCAGTCCGGACAGTTGATGGCCGCGGCTTCCCTGCTCTCGAAGACCTCCTCTCCCACCGACGCCGATATCGACGAAGCCCTCCGCGGAAACATCTGCCGCTGCGGAACGTACTCGCAGATTCGCCGCGCCATCCACCGCGCCGCCGAAATCAAAGCCGGTCACGCGAAAGGAGCCAAGGCATGAACTCCCGCCGCGACTTCCTCAAAACTTCCGCCGGACTGCTCGTCGCGTTCGCGCTGCCCGAACGCTCGAAGCTCAACGCCCAGGGATTCGGCCGCGGACCAGCCGGTCCGCCGAAGCCCAACGCTTACCTCCGCATCGCGCCGGACGATTCCGTCACGTTCATCATCACGAAATGCGAGATGGGCCAGGGCACCGTCACATCGCTTTCCCAACTCCTCGCCGATGAGCTCGACTGCGACTGGTCGAAGGTCCGCACCGAATTCGCGCCGGTCGATCCCGCGCTCTACGGCATGCAGGGAGTCTTCGGCAGCCAGAGCATCCGGACGACGTGGGTGCCGCTTCGCCAGGCAGGCGCCACGGCGCGAGCCATGCTCATCGAAGCTGCCGCGCAGCAGTGGAAAGTGGACAAATCCCAACTCCGCACGGATACCGGTTTCGTCATCAACACCGGCAACAACGCGCGTCTGAGCTACGGCAGCCTGTCCGAGTCCGCCGGAAAACTTCCCGTGCCCACCGGCGTTCCGACCAAAGACCCGAAGACCTACAAATACATCGGCAAATCCATCAAGCGGCTCGACACCCGCGCCAAAGTAACCGGAACCGCGCAGTTCGGCCTCGACGCGAAAGTTCCCGGTATGCTGTACGCGTCGCTCCAGCGCTGCCCGGTCTTCGGAGGCAAGGTCGCGAGCTTCGACGCGTCGAAAGCCAAGACGGTCGCCGGTGTGAAGAACATCGTGCAGATTTCGAACGGCGTAGCCGTCATCGCGGACAACACATGGTCTGCGATGCAGGGCCGCAAGGCCCTAGTCGTCCAGTACGACGAAGGCCCCGTCGCATCCCAGAACAGTGCGGGCATATCGAAAATGTTCGCCGAATACGCCGCGCAGCCGGGTTCCGTCGCGAGGAAGGTCGGCGATGCCGATGCTGCCTTCGCCTCTGCGCCGAAGAAGATCGAAGCGGTCTACGAAGCGCCGTATCTCTCGCACGCGCCGATGGAGCCGATGAATTGCACGGTGCTCGTGAAACCGGATAGCTGCGAAATCTGGGCGCCCACCCAGATGCAGGCGGGCGCGCGGAGCACAGCAGCGCAGATCACCGGACTGCCTCCCGAAAAGGTAACCCTGAATTCCCTCTTCATGGGCGGCGGCTTCGGGCGTCGCGGCGGCACCGACTACGTCGCCGAAGCGACCGAAATCGCGAAGGCCATGGCGGGCACTCCCGTCAAGCTCACCTGGACGCGCGAAGACGACATGCAGCACGACCTTTATCGCCCCGCATCTTATGTGAAATTCGCAGGCGCGGTCGATTCCGAAGGCTGGCCCGTCGCCTATACCGCGAAGGTAGCCTGCCCCTCATTCTTTGGAGGCGGACGCGGTGGCGCGGTCGATTCCACCGCCGTCGAAGGCATCCACACCCTCGAATACACAATCCCGAACTTCTACGTCGATTGGCGCAAAGCCGATCCCGGCATCCCGACCACCTTCTGGCGCGCCGTCGGCTACACCCAGAACACCTTCTTCGCCGAATGCTTCCTCGATGAACTCGCGCACGAAGGCGGCAAGGACCCGGTCGAACTGCGCCGACGCCTGCTCGCGAAATCACCGCGCCTGCTGAACGTCCTCAACATCGCCGCCGAAAAGGCCGATTGGGCCAAAGCGCCCGCGGGCCATTACCAGGGAGTCGCCGTCGTCAACAACATCGGCAGCTACAACGCACAGGTGGCGGAAGTCTCAGTCACCAACGGCAAGCTGAAGATCCACCGCATCGTCTGCGCCGTCGATTGCGGCCACGTCGTGAACCCGGCAATCATCACCCAGCAGATCGAAAGCGGCATCGTCTACGGGCTTTCCGCCGCGCTCAAAGGCGCGATCACCATCGATAAAGGTCGCGTCCAACAAAGCAACTTCAATACCTACGACGTGCTCCGCATCGACGAAATGCCGCGCATCGACGTCCACATCGTCGAAACCGACAACAACCCCGGCGGCATCGGCGAGGCCTCTGTCCCGACCATCGCCCCCGCGCTTGCCAACGCGATCTTTGCAGCAACCGGAAAACGCCATCGGACTCTTCCGCTGAAAGGCTCTATCGCGTGATTCGCCTTTCGGGACTTGCCCTCTTCTGTGGCGCTCTGCAGGCTGCGACCACCTCGCCGACCTTTTATAAAGACGTACAGCCGATTCTTCAGCAGCACTGCGAGGGTTGCCACCGGCCCGGCGAAATCGGCCCGATGTCGCTCGGCACCTATCAGCAGGTGCGCCCCTGGGCGGCTTCGATCAAAGAGGCGGTGACGCTGAAGAAGATGCCGCCATGGTTCGCCGACCCGCACTACGGCAAATTCGCAAACGACCGCTCTCTCACCACCGAACAAATCGACATGATCAAGACTTGGGCCGACAAAGGCGCGCCCGAAGGCGATAAGAAAGACGCTGCGCCCGCCCCGAAATTCATCGACGGCTGGAACATCCCGAAACCCGACTACGTCCTTCAGATGCCGCAGCCGTTCGCCGTTCCTGCCAACGGCAAAGTCGATTATCAGTACATCGTTGTCCCGACCGGGTTTACCGAAGACAAATGGGTTCGGATGGCCGAAACGCGGCCCACGAACCACACCGTCGTCCACCACATGGTCGTCTTCGTCCGCACGCCGGATTCGAAGTGGCTGCGCGAGGCCAAACCAGGCGTGCCTTACGTTCCGCCGCCGTTACCGCCAGGTGACCTGACCAACATCGGAGGAGGCGGCAGCGAGATCCTCACCATCTACACGCCCGGCATCGTCCCGGATCAATGGGCCCCGAACCAGGCGAAGCTGATCAAAGCCGGTTCTGACCTCGTCCTCCAGGTTCACTACACGCCCAACGGCAAAGCCACCGAAGATCAAACAAAGATCGGCATGGTCTTCGCGAAAGAAGCGCCCGAAGAGCGCATCCGCAGCGTGTCAGTCGCGAATACTGACTTCGTAATTCCGCCTAACGATCCTGACTTCAAGGTCGACGGACAACTGCGCTTCCGCGGTCCGGGAAAGATCGTCGACTTCTTCCCGCACATGCACCTTCGCGGGAAAGACTTCGAATACCGCGCCGTCTATCCGACCGGCGAAACGAGCGTCCTCCTGCGCGTGCCGAAGTACGATTTCAACTGGCAGCTAGCCTACAAGCCAGCCGACCCGATCGTTTATCCCGCCGGAACCCGCATCGAGTGCACCGCGCACTTCGACAATTCGCCGAACAATCCTTACAATCCCGATCCCAAGGCGACGGTGCGGTTCGGCGAACAAAGTTGGGAGGAGATGATGATCGGGTTCATGGACATCGCGATCCCCAGAGTTCCCGTTCCCCCGGTTCCTACGCCGAGTGCGCCTTCCACCACGAAATAAAATCGGGGAAAGCGACCTCGGGACCGGGAGCGTTCGCGAAATTGCGCTTCTCCCATTCCAGCGAAACGTAGCCGGCGTACTTCAGTTTCTTCAGACTGGCGATAATCTCGCCAAGCGGGATATCGCCTTTGCCCAGCAGCGTGATATCGCGCTTGCCGCCGCCCAACAGCTTTTCGTCCTTGAAATGGACATGCTCGATATAAGGCCCGAGCGCCGCGGCGCTGGCCGCGGGCCGCTCACCGCATCCCGCCAGAATATTGGCCGGGTCCCAGGTAAGACCCGCGCCGTGGCAGCCGCAGTCGCGCAGAATTTTCAGATTGTCCGCCGAACTCGTAAAATCGCCGTGCGTTTCCAGACGCATTCCGACCTTCATCGGACGCCCGTATTCCGCCAGGGTCCAGATGGCCTCAGAAATCCATTTCATGGTGGACTCGCGGTCCGCGCCCGGCTGAACCTTGTCGCCCCAGAGTCTGGCGCCCGGACTGCCCAGATTTCCAGCGATGTCGATATCTTTTTTGGCTTCGTCAATCTGCTCGCGGCGTTTCGCCGGGTCGGCGAAATGAAAATGCGCGCGCACTCCGACCTGAGCGAACTCGACGCCCAGATCGCGCGCGGCACGCTTGGTGTCGGCGACGCCGCTCGTCAGTTCCGGCAGTTCCCAAAGCGCATCCGAGCCGTTTACAAAACGAAGTTCCACCCCATCGAACCCCAGCCGCTTGGCTTCGTCCAGCGCTTTGCGGACGGACCAGTCCGGACATCCCAGGGTTGAGAAGCACGTCTTCATGCCGGACCATAATACCGAAACCATCAAACGCATCGGCCCCTTCCACATAAACGAGGAGATCGGCCGCGGCGCGATGGGTGTCGTCTACCGGGCCTGGGATCCGCTGATCGGGCGCGAGGTCGCGATCAAAACGATGTACGCTCCCCGGCTGGGCGAGGAAAGCCAGATTGCCGAGGCGCGCCAGCGGTTCGCCCTCGAGGCCCAGGCGGCGGGACGGCTCTCGCACCCCAACATCGTGGTGATCTACCAGTTCGGTCAGGAACGGGATTTCGAATACATTGCGATGGAGTTGGTCCCGGGTTCATCCCTGGACCGCCTGATGGCGGCGGGGCGCATCTGGACCCACGCCGAGGTGGCCAGCATCATCGGCCAGACCGCCGCCGCGCTCGATTTCGCGCACGCGAATCAAGTGATCCACCGCGATATCAAGCCGGGGAACATCATGCTGCGCCCGGACGGCGTCGTCAAGGTGACCGACTTCGGAATTTCCCGGGTCGAGGAGCAGGTCCTCACGGTTGCCGGGAATTGGGGTACGCCGATCTACATGGCGCCGGAACGGCTTCAGGGCGAACGCGGCGAAGCGCCGGTCGATCAGTACGCGCTGGCCGTCGTGGCGTATCAGCTTCTGGCGAACCGTCTCCCGTTCGATCAGACGGGCGATCTGGCGCTGCTCGCGCGGATTTTACAAAACGAACCGGACCGCCTGCCCGACGCCAATCAGGACGCCGTCATCCAGCGCGCTCTCTCGAAAGATCCGGCACAGCGATTTGCCACGTGTACGCAATTTTCCGAGGCGTTGCAGGCGGCGCTGACCGCACCCGAGGTTTTTACAAAACGAACTGTCCTGCCGCCTCCGCCAATACCGGTTACAAAACGAACTCGCCGGGTCTGGCCGGTGTTCGTTTTGTTAATTGCCCTGCTGGCTGCTGCGGCCATCGGAGTCGCCTGGTTCGTTTTGCATCAGCCCGCTGCGGGCCCGCATACCCACGGACCGACGTCGGAAACTCCCGAGACGCCCGCCCCGCCGAGACATATCCCGGTCCGGACCGATGCCGCCGTGATTCAAGAGGTTATGGCCAAACGGCCGTTTATGGCGAAACTGGAGCGGGTTAAGGGTTCAGTTCAGTTCACCGCAACGGTGGGGGCCGATGGGATCCCCCGGGACTTCGTTTTGTTAAGCGGTCCGAAGAAGCTCGAAAACGCCGCCATGAAGGCCGCGGCTGAGTGGCGCTATCGCCCGGCGACGGTGGACGGCGAACCCGTCGAGCAGCAGGTCAATCTCACGGTTGAGTTCCAGCCTTGATCTGTTTCACGACTGAATCGGCCAGCGCGTTGGGAATCGGGATTGAGAGATTGTATTGGGTGATCTTCCATTCGCCATTCAGCCGGATCAGGACGCCGGAACCTCGGCACGGCCCGAGGTTCGGCGTGTCCAGCATCTCGTCGAACCACGCGACAGCACCATCCTTTGAGTAGAAGACGTGCCGGTCGTGCGGCGTGAAATTCCAGGCTTTCTTGCGATCGAAGTAAGGTTTGGCCCATGCCCGGAAAGCGGGGATGGTCCAGCGCTCTTTGCCGTCAGTTCCCATGAAGATGCCCTGCGGCGCGAAGTGGCCGAAGTAGCGGGGTTCGTCCGCGGCAGCAGCAGCGCGGTGCCAGTCGTCGAGCACGGCATCGGGCGTTTGAGCAAGGCAGACCGAACCGGCGAAAACGGCGAGGGCGAGCAGCTTCATAGCGGCCATGTTAGCGCCGCCAGGTCTTGAGTACGCGGTGTCGGGGAACCGCTGTAGGCGACTCCAGTTGAGTGCGCAGCAGCTTTCGGGCGTTCAGGTAGCGAATTGCTTTCTGGACGGCGCTCTTCGACAACCCGGTTCCCTCTGCGATGGTCTGGTGGCTGGCGCGGACGAACGGGGCACCCTGAAGTTCGCATTCGCACGCGAGATGGAGGTAGACAAGATAGCCGGACGGATTGCGGTCGTGCCCGACCATATCGCGCATCAGAGCGGTCAGGGCGTAGTCATCAAGAGCTATCGTTTTTGTCACTATAGTTACGGATCATATAGCAAGCGAAATGACATTGACCGGAGCCTATTCCTGGCGTAGCCTCGATGCATGATCAAAGGCATCAAGATCGTCAGCATACCGGTCCGGAGTCAGGACGCAGCGATTGCGTTCTATACCGAAAAGCTTGGCTTCCGCGTTCACACCGATCAGCCGTTCAACGATAAACAGCGCTGGATCGAACTCTCGATCCCCGGCGCCGATACCCTGATCGCCCTCTTCACGCCCGACGGGCACGAGAACCGGATTGGCGGCTTCTACCCGGCGACGTTCTGGTGCGACAACGTGCAGAAGACCTATGACGACCTTCTGGCTCGCGGAGTGGAGTTCCTCGGACCGCCCCAACAGCAGAGTTGGGGGACTTTCGCGCTGTTCAAAGATCAGGACGGGAATCAGTTCGTTCTGTCATCCCGGTGAGATCGAAGAACGCACGCGCATTGACGATCTTCGCGCTGGCCCATTCCGCTGGGTAATGACGCAGGTTGCCGGTCACGAGATATTCCGCGCCTGCGGCTTCGGCGCACTCAAGGAAGCGGTTATCGTCCGGATCTTTGGCGGCTTCGACCGGTTTGCTCGGGTGTACGAATGTTGCGACGCGCGCCAGCGATTCGAGCAACTTCAACCCCGTTTCGCGCCACGTGACGAACTTGCGGCGGTTCAGGACGTCGACATACTCCCCCATAACTTCTTTTGTCACGCACAACTCAATCGTCCCGGCGATCGCCATCTCGACGAGGCGCGCTTCCAGGCCACCCGTCTTCATGCAGGCTGAAATCAGAACGTTCGTGTCGAGCACCACGCGCACGGACCCAATTTGCCACAATCGGTTTGATGAAGGACGATCTGGGCCGCCGCATGAAGCGCGATTACGAGGATGCGCTTCGCATCTTTCTGCCGCGGCGTTCCTATGTCGTGGTTCGTATCGATGGACGTGGCTTTCATAAGTTCACCGAAGATCTCGAACGCCCCTACTGCCGCGCCCTGGCCGATGCGCTCGATGAAGCGGCGTTGTACCTCTGCAAGGAGATGATCGGGTGCCGGTTCGCCTATGGTCAAAGCGACGAGTATTCGTTCCTGCTCACCGATTTCGAACGTGAAGATTCCGCGCTGTGGTTTGACGGCAATGTACAGAAGATCGTGTCGGTCTCCGCGAGCCTGTTCACTGCGGCGTTTCAGCGCGCTTTCGAATCCCGCAAGGTCGCGGCGTTCGATTCGCGCGTGATGGTGATCTCGCGCCGCGACGAGGTCGCGCGATATTTCCTCTGGCGGCAACTCGACGCCTCAGCCAACAGCCTGAATATGCTGGCGTCGGCTCATTACGAACACGGCGAACTGTTGGGCAAATCGACAACCGAGAAACACGAAATGCTGCACGCGAAAAGCGTGAACTGGGCAAAGCAAACCGCGGATTTCAAACGCGGACGAGTTGTTCGGAAGAATTCGAATGGCTGGGAGACGGATCGCGATATCCCGATTTTCAATCGGAAACCGGAGTATCTGGACGAGCTGATCCCGTGAGCGTCATATAGCTCAAAAGCTTGTCCACATGCTTGGCGAGCATGTCGCACTCGATATTCACGCGGTCGCCGGGTTTGCGGGCCGAAATATTCGTGAAGCCGTATGTGTGCGGAATGATCGCGACCTTGACCAGACCTTCATGCGTTGCGGCGATGGTGAGGCTGATTCCGTCGATTGCGATTGAACCTTTGTAAACAAGAAAGCGTTCGAGTTCGCGCGGCGCGCGGACCTCGAGTTCCCAGTTTCCGCCGCCGAGTTCGCGAAGCGCTTCCAGCGTTCCGGTTCCATCGACGTGTCCCTGCACGATGTGACCGCTGAGACGCGCACTCAGCGTCAGCGGGCGCTCCAGATTCACAGGGTCGCCGAGCCGAAGGTCGCCGAGATTAGTGCGCGCAAGCGTCTCCGGCGCGAGGTCCGCCGAAAAGCCGTCTTGACGGATATCGACCGCAGTCAGGCACACGCCGTTAACGGCCACGCTGGCCCCGGGCGTCAGATCGCTCAGGATCGTAGCGCATCGGATTGAAAACCGATCTCCCTTTTCGACGTGCCCGAGTTCTTCAATGATGCCGGTGAACACGATCAGCCTTCCTTCCGAATGTAGGCTTCGACGGCGAACTCATCGGGCGGTATGGGATGAAGCGAGGTGCGTTCGAGCAGGATCGCGTCTTTGCGGCGAAGGCGGCCCGCGCCGCCCGCCATCGGCAGTGACTCCAGCCCGCCGAGAATCTTCGGCGCGTAGTACAGGAAAACCTTGTCGACCACGCCCGCTTCGAGCGCGGCCCAGTTGATTTTGCTGCCCGCCTCGATCATGACCGAAAGATAACGCCGGTCCTTGAGAAGCGAGATCACATCGCGGATATCGACGCGTCCGCCGGGCCCGTCGAAAATGCGGACTTCCACGCCGCGTTCTTCCAGCGCCTTGCGGCGGTCAGCCGAAGCTGCGGTGGTCCCGGCAACCAGAAGGTCACCGTTCGCCGACTGAACGATCTTCGAATCGACCGGCAGCCGTAGGGTGGAATCGAGCACGACGCGAAGGAGCGGGCGGGCACGGGGAAGACCGCTGCGGTCGTTGAGCAGAGGGTTGTCCGCAAGGACGGTGCCGATTCCGCTGAGCATCACGTCGGAAGCGTGGCGCAATTCCTGAACGTGCGCGCGGGCGCGTTCACTTGTGATCCAGCCGGAATTATCTTCGGGAGCAGCGATCTTGCCATCTAGCGTCATCGCGCATTTCATCGTCACCAGCGGTCTGCCGGTGCGCATGAAATGAAAGAACGGCTCGTTCAGTTTATTGGCTTCGGCCTCATGCTCCGGCGCGAATTCGACGCGAATTCCGGCAGAGCGCATGCGCTCCAGACCTTGCCCGGAAACCAGCGGGTTCGGATCGCGCGATGCCATCACAACGCGAGCCACAGCGGCTCCTATCAGGGCATCAGCACAGGGCCCGGTCCGGCCGGTATGGGAACAGGGCTCCAGACTGAGGTAAACCGTCGCGCCGCGCGCCTTGTCACCGGCTTCCTCGAGGGCCAGAACCTCGGCATGCTTTACGCCATCCCATGTATGAAACCCCCGGCCCACAACGATGCCGTCGCGGACGATCACGCAGCCGACCATCGGGTTTGGCGAAGTCAAACCCATCCCCCGCCTCGCCAGATCGAGGGCCTCGCGCATGTAGTCGTGACTCATTCGGCGAAGAGCGAATCGATAAAGCTGTCGGGATCGAAGGCCAGAAGATCGTCCACCTTTTCGCCGACGCCGATGAAACGAATCGGCAGGCCGAGTTCGCGAGCGATCGCGACGATGACACCGCCCTTCGCGGTGCCGTCGAGCTTAGTCAAAACGATGCCCGTGACGCCGGAGGTTTCGGTGAATTTGCGCGCCTGCTCGAGGCCGTTCTGGCCCGTGGTGGCGTCGAGCACAAGCAGCACTTCATGGGGCGCGTCGGGGATCACTCGCGCGGCCGTGCGGCGCATCTTTTCAAGTTCCGCCATCAGGTTTGTTTTGGTCTGAAGGCGGCCGGCGGTGTCCACGATCACGTAATCAACGCGGCGCGATTTCGCGGCCTGCAGCGCGTCGAACATCACCGCACTAGGATCCGCGCCCGTGTTCTGACGAATCACCTGCGTATCCGTGCGCTCGCCCCAGACTTCGAGTTGTTCGATCGCGGCGGCGCGAAACGTATCGGCCGCGCAGAGAAGAACGGTGTGTCCGTCCGCCTTGAGGTGAGAAGCCAGTTTGCCGATGGTGGTGGTCTTGCCGGCTCCGTTCACTCCGACGACCATCACAACAGCGGGCGGTTCATCAACGTAAGCCAGCGGGCGATCGCTCGCCTGCAGGATTTCGAGCAGGTATTCGCGAATCAGAGAACGAAGTTCCGAGGAGTCGCCGACGAGCTTGCGGTCCACTCGCTCGCGGATGCGTTCGAGGATCTCCTCGGTTGTCTTAACCCCAATATCCGCACTGATCAGCGTGTATTCAAGCTCTTCGAGAAGATCGGCGTCGATCTCCTTGCGCCCCGCAATGACGTCTTCGATGCGCGAAACAAGGCCGTCGCGCGTCTTCTGAACGCCGTTCTTCAGTTTCTCGAGTAGAGTCGGTTCCTGCTCGACAGAACCGAAGAGTGTCTGAATCATTCGTTTCTTCGATGGTAGCTTTTCGCGTGCGGCGGCCGAGCCGCGCGGGCTACGGTTCGCGGGCGGCGCGGAAGCCGATCATGCGATGGGACAGAAATGAGGGCCAAGCAGCGCCGCGTCCGTAGGTACGGAGATCCAGAGGTTCCAGGTAAAAGGAACCGCCGCGAACCACGCGGTACGCGCCGGTGGCCGGACCCTTCGGATTCTTGCGCGGCGAAACCGAATAGTAATCGCGCTCGTACCAATCCGAACACCATTCGCCGACATTACCCGCCATATCGAACACTCCGTAAGGGGAGACGCCCTTCGGAAAGCTGCCGACCTTCATTACAGTGTCGAATGCCTGCCCGCCCACGAAGTTGGCGTCAGAGTGGTCGATCTCATTACCCCACGGGTAGCGCCGCTGATCCGTTCCTCGGGCTGCCTTTTCCCATTCGGCTTCCGTGGGGAGGCGATATTTCTTTCCGGTCTTCGCGCTGACCCAGTTGCAGTAGGCCACGGCGGAATCCCAGTTCACTCCGATGACGGGGTAGTCGTCGCTATCCGGCGTGCCGCCGCCGTGGTTGTTGGCCTGCGTCCAGTAGGGGACCTGATCCTTCGGCACGACGTGACCGTTCGGCCAGTATTTCGGATCGTCGTAACCGGGATCGTCGCGGAACCTCCGCCACTGTCCGTTCGTGGTTTCGTATTTTGCGATATAAAACGCGTCGACATCGACGGTGTGAACAGGGCGCTCGCGTGAGAGCCCGTCACCGAAGTTATCGCCCATTTTGAACGCGCCGGCGGGGATGTAAACGAAGTCGCCATAGCCGTCATTCACCGGCGGTTGCGAGCCATTCGTGGCAGCGAGAAGCGCGAGGGCTCCCGCCGCGGAAAGAATTGCGATTCGATGCACTGTTATTCCTTAACTCCTGGCTGCTTCGGTCCGGGGATAAAGCCGTCTTCTTTCAGGAAGCGCTCGAGCCTGCCCATCCAGTCGGAGAAGGTATAGCTCGCGTAGCCGTCGCCGAAGCCGTGGTGTCCTTTCTGATAAACGTGAATTTCCGCAACCGCGCCGGCTTTGGTGAGGTCAGCGAAGAGCTGAGCGGAACCGATGGCGTTACCCTTATCTCCCGCGGCGCAGACGAGGAACGTGGGCGGGAAATTCTTCAGCACTTCGCCTTGCCCGCCGCGTCCAGGACCGTAGATGAGGCCGAGGTAATCGGGACGCGAGCTGAAGCGGTCCACCGGGTCGGCGGCGTTCGGGTCGCCAGGACCGCCGGCATCGCCGAGGTCCCGGCCGAGCGACGAGCCGGCCGAAAAGCCGATAAAGCCGACGCGCTTCGGATCGAGTTTGAACTCCGCCGCCCGCGAGCGGACCACCTGAATGGCGCGCTTCGCATCGAGCACGCGGGCGTCCTGGCCGTAGCGTGGCGAGAGCCGGTAGGTGAGGATGAAGGCCGTGACGCCCCAATCGTTGTAGCGCTCGGCGATGTCCGTGCCTTCGGCGCCGTACATCAGCATGATGTTCCCGCCGCCCGGCGCGACGACAACTGAACCGCCATTGCGCTTACCTTCGGGGGGTTGGAAGACGGTGAGGAAGGGTTTATCGAGCGGGCCGTCGCCTTTGGAAAGCGGAACTTTACCCTCGTCCCACAGAGGGATGTTGTAGTTTCCGCCGGCCGGGTGTTTTTCGGAAATCGTCTTGTTTTCCGCGGCGGTCAGAAGGGCCGAAGCCGCGAGAAGGCAGAGGATTGGTTTCGGTACAGCCATCGACGTACAGTTTATGACGACCGGGGCGGCCGTGGATACATGATGACGCGGATTTGCACAGGCCAGGCAGGGCCTACGAGCGGATCATCGTCAAAAGCATTTTGAACCGGGTCACGGCCTTAACCGCATGGGGCTGGTTTGCCGGCAGGAATACGGCTTCGCCTGCCGACGGGCGTAAGGGCTTGCTCGAGACCGTTATCTCCGCTTCGCCTTCCAGCAGATGAGCCACCGCGTCGAACGCGGCTGTATGTTCGCTCAGACCCTGGCCTTCGTCGAAGGCGAACAGCGTGATGGTTCCCGTCCCGCGCTTAACAATCGTCCGGCTAACAACGGATCCATCCTGATAGTTCACAAGGTCTGCCAGACGGACGACCTCCGCAACGGGCATTTCGCCCTTAACCGGTCCTGGAGGCGCGCTCATAGCTGCCCGACTTCGTGAGTAATCTTATCGTGCCGCGGGGTCGAGGCCGTTCAAAAGCTCTTCAATCAGTCCCGCAAACTCGGGCAGGTCGGCCAATTGCGGATTGTTGACGCCGATGGCGTCGATGCCCGCGGCACGCGCGGAAATAATTCCGTTGCGCGCATCCTCGATCGCGACAGCGCGGGACGCCTCCACACGAGCCGCAGCGAGGCACTGAATCCAGCAATCCGGCGCGGGTTTGGAGTGGACGATGTCGTCCGCGGTGACCAAAGCTTCGAACCAGTCTGCGATGCCGAGCCGTCCGAGCACCTGCGCGGTGGAGCGCGCGCTGCCGCCGGTCACCAGAAACAGGCGCTTGCCGCGGCCGCGGAGTTCGGATAACAACTCACGCGCGCCGGGCAGGAATACAACTGCGCCTTCATCCACTAGATCGCGATAGGCCTGCTGCTTGGCGGCGTTGATCTCTTCAATGAGGGCTTCATCCGATAGACCCATATCCCGCAGAGCGTCGCGCGTGCGGCGTCCCTTGCAGGGCTCATAATCGAATCGCGCCGCGAGTTCGGGCAGGCGCGGCCGCAGCACCGTGAGATAGGCCCGCTCGTGGCAGGCATTGGAATCGACCAGCGTTCCGTCGAGGTCGAAGAGAATGCATTCGCGTTCGCGAAGCAACTGCGCGGGGCGGGTGTTATTCAATTCACGAGTCTACAATTAGAGATTCCGCTACATGACTTTGACCCGAGGCGCTCAACGCGCGATGATCGCCGTTTTCTGCGCAGCGATTCTCGCCGTTTATGCAGCCGCATGGAGGACTCCCGCGATCGGACTTACCTACGAGGACGGGGTGAACCTCGTAACGGCCGAATCGCTCGCGACGGGGCATGGCTACTCGATCCGAAGCCTTCCCTCTCCGGTTCCCCAGACGAAGGTTCCGCCATTGTTTCCGGCGGTTCTTGCGCTGTTCACACTGGTTTCGCGGCAGGCGCAGTGGCTCAAGCTGGTTCCGCTGTTCGCGACCGCCGGCTGGCTCGCGCTCACCTATCGGATCCTGCGAAAAATGGGGGCGCGAAGCGGCGGCGCCTCGCTGCTCACGCTGATCACCGCGGCCGCGCCGACGTCCATTTTCCTCGCGACGAGCCTGCTGCCGGAGCCCTTGTTCGCACTGCTGCTGACGGCTTCTCTGTTGATGGTGCTGGAAGACCGTCCGCTGATCGCCGGAGTCTTCGCCGGCCTGGCCACGGTAACGCGCCTCGCCGGACTGCCGCTGATCGTCGCGTGCATGATCGTCTTCCTGACGCACCGGCGCACCCGCGCGGCGGGTTTGTTCACGACGGCCGCAATGATCTTCGTAGCGCCCTGGATCGGATGGTCGCTCGCGCATCAGGCCCCCGGCGACCCGGCCACGAACATCATCACTGGTTTGCGGGCGAGCGAGAAGGCGGTCGTGCTTGGGGCGAACGTGATCTCGCTTTTCGAGAGCCCGTTCGCTCTGCTCAGCGGCGTCGCGAACGTGTACGCGGCGTTCGCGGCGGCATTGCTGTTCGGATGGAGCATTTACAAGAGGCGGCAGTTGATACCGGATCTGTTCGTGCTTCTATATTGCGTGACCCTGCTGCTTCGCGTCGAGCCGCCTGTTCACCTGATGGCTCCCGTGCTGCCGCTGGCGCTTTGGATTTTGTGGCGTGCGGTTCGCGACGTGAAATTTCAGGAGCCGGTCGCGGCCGCGGCGTTGTTGTTCGCGTTGCTTCCACTCTGGGCGGACGGGAAGCGTTTACCGGCCACGTGGCGCAACGGCGTCTTTCCGGCCGGTGACCAGGCGCCTGACGACTGGCGGCGCCTGGAGCCCATATTCGCGTGGATCCGAACTCAGGCGCCGCCGGATGCGGCGGTGATGGCGAACCTCGACCCGATGTTCTACCTCTATACGGGACGGAAAACGACCAGGGGTTTCGTTCCGGACGCATACCGGCTGTACTACGCCCCACCGAACTCGCAGGTGACGCCGGACCGCCTCCGAGCCGAGATGAACGCGAACGGAGTCGGCTATTTGGCGCTAGCGCCGGATGCCGGATTTCCGGAATCGGCGGCGTATCGAAGATCCGTGGAGGCGCTGGAGCGCGGCGGCATGATCGAGCCCGTTCCGGTGTCCGGACTCACGGCGGACTACAGGCTGTTTCGGGTGACCGGGGCCGATCGTTACTGAGAAATCGGGTCAAAGCCGCCGAGCGTCTTCCAGCCCATAGCACGTTTTGTCATAGGCGCCCGGCCGCGACACGAAGTCACGAATCGAAATGCACGAGAATCGGACCGAGAAGGTACGCAGAGAAGCATCCGATCAGATATAACGTCGCGGAACCCCACAGTACGACACGGCTGAAGCGGCTCGCCGTACTGCACGCCGAGGGATCGCCTGGATCACAGGCGCCAGTTCGCGCCTGTAGCCTGGGGGCCACAACGTAAACGTAGGCAAAATTGCTCGCAATCAGAACGCCTGCCACCGCAAACACCCAGTTCTTATGATGCGAGAGCGAAACAAGCCACGGCGCCTCGGACAAAATGGACGCCACCGTCGCCCCCAGACCGAACAGAACCAGCAGCGAGGGAAGCGCGCAGCACAGCAACGTCCCGATTGATGTAAAAAGCGATAGATAACTTAGCGCTCCGCTTCGCGCGCGAAACGGAGCGCTATTGACCGTCGTTCGCATAGTTGCCTTACTTCACTTGATTCACTTGAAGGGGCGTCGCCGCCTTCAGATCTTTACCGGGCGTCATGAGACCCTGAATCACCACCGCTTGCCCGACCCTTTTCCCCGCCTCGCCGTATGCCGCCGCATTCTTTGGATCGGCGGCAAGATCGAGCACATCTTTCGTACCCGTAACTGTCAGTCGCAGTCTTTCCTGCTTGCCCGCCAGTTCGCCACGCACGGAAACGATCGTGCCTTTGGGCGTGTAGCCCTTCTCGTGCAGCAGTTGCCACAATTGCGGGACCGATACCGTATTTCCGGCTTTCAGTTTCACAATGGCCAGCCCTTTGTTCAGGCTCACGTCCACCGTCTCCACGCCCGGCACCTTCCTCAATGACACGTCGACGACGTGTGCGCACGTCATTCAATCCATCCCGAAAATCGACAGATCGACCTGAAGCAACTCCGCCCGCGCGGGCGCGAAAGCAAGCGCAACCGCGCATGTGACAATCGCAAATCTTGTTTTCAAACTCGTCTCCTTTCAGAAAAAATACGCGAAATTCAGCGCAAACCGGTACCGCTCCTTTGGATAGAGCGGCCCGGCATCGCGGTAAACCGGAAACTGGATACCGCCTTCGATCCCGATCGCCCGGTAAACGCCAAGCACGCTCGGACCGAGGAACAACTGGTTGGCCCGGCTGCCGGCAACGGCGACCATCTGGCGCTGCAGGGTTCCGGCGTGTTCACCGGTAAACTCTCCGAAGATGCGCCAGTCCCAGCGCGGATAGTCAGTTCGCCACGAAAGCGGGCGATAGCCATACACCGCCGTATAGGTAAACAGGTCGGGACGGCGATCACCCCTGGATTCCGCGTAGCGCTGATAATCGGCGCCCACCCAGAGGTACTGGCTACGCGATGCCACGCCGGTCACCGCGCCAATCAGATACCCGACACCGCTGTTCAGACCGTGAAAGACTCCCGTTTCCTGCTGTGGCCCCGGAACGAGAACGCCGGCCACAGCAGTGCTCTCGACGCGTTTTCCCGCAAAGTCCTTCTTTTGAAATCGATACCACGCGAGGCCGCTGAAGTCACCACTGATGGGCGTATTTGTCGTTACCGAGGACCTCGGATAAGGGTCTGGCTGGAATACTACCGGTCCCGAGAACGCCAGCTTGAGGTTTTGCGTGATGCCATAGGTCAGTTCGGCTTCCAGAGCCGAACTCAGCCCGCCTGTTCCACCGCGACTGTTTACGCCGATATCCAGACTCCAGCCGCCTTTTGGGTTGGTCGGTGTTGCCAACCCAAAGACAGGGCCGTGATCGGCGCCGATCAGAGACCACGTCAATGCGAACGCGATGACAACAACGCGCCACGCAACACACGCGTATATCTGCGGCATAGTCTTTCCTTTCTTTTGGTTGTTCGCCGGATTGCGTGCGCCGGACGAGGCCAGACGCACGCCCGCTCGCTCTTTCAACGCGAGAGAAAGGAAATCTAGATCAGAAAGACGGAATGCAGAATCTGGAGATTCGGAGGGGACGGCTCGATCCGCGTGCCCTTGTCTCTTACGGAAAACGCGACAACGCGAGGCGCGGGAGGATTGATCCTCGCGAAAACCGCCGCGCGAAGATCGACGTGGAGATCTATCGTCTTCTGGTGATCGAAAGCAATCTGGTTACAATTGCGGCCCTGAGTATTCCGGGTCGGCGCTTTGGTCTTGCATCGACCGTCTCGATCGCAGCAGCCGTGCGGCTTACCGAGCATGAAGTACTGCTCACACGAGATGCAACCGCCGCCGAGCAGCGTCGCGACCAACAGAAACGAAAGCAGTGAGCTGTAAATCGCCCGGAACAAACTGCCTGGAGTATACCAGCCGGCGGCCTCCTCACTCCGAACAGTCCGAAATTTTATGCCTTATATTCTCAGGCTGCTCTGCATTTTACGCGCCGCCCCGGTAAATGCCGCAACGTATCATCTCATTCTCCGGACATAAGCGGACCATTCTCCGGACATAAGCGGAGGTCTTCGAGCAATCGAAATCTTCGCCGAGCCAATGCTGGCCGGCAGGCGCTTGCGGGCCGGAGGATCTCAAAAGTCCTCCGGCTGATGAAACGGTACGTCGAATCGATTCGATGAATAGGTCTTCCCGGAAGTCGGAGCTTCCAGTGGAAACGAAAATCCGGGACCGGCGTTGCGAACCGGTCTGAAAGAAGTCAGAGCCCGGCGCTTATTGCAGCGCCGGGCCGCCCGCGTCTCGGGAAAAGTGTCTCTGTACTCCCATTGAGGCACGCCACAGCCGAAACCCCTGAACTCGCCGCCGGAAAGTTCGTTTCGCAGAACGCTGACAAAGCCGCCTGAGTTCGTTTTGTAGCCGAACTGCGTTTCGTTTTGGAACAAGAATAGCTTGGCCGGTCGACAGACGCTAGAATCGTTCCAGATGACCTTCGAAGAGCGAATGGAATATCTGAGGCAGTCGATTGAGTCGCACGATCGTCAGATCGGCGAACTCACAGACCAGATGGGCGCCTGGGGCAAAAGGGCCGAAGCGTTCGACGAACGACTCAACCGGTTCGCAGAATTAACCCAGTTGAACTTCGATCGCCTCACCAAAGCCATGACGGGCCTGACTAACCTCGTCGCGAATCACGAACGCCGAATCGGCAAACTCGAAGAAGGCCACGCTGGCTAAGTTCCTTTTGTAACCCACATTCCCCCGCATGCTACGATCGAACTACCCCGATTCGAAGGGGACCAGGAAGTAACAACGACAGGGTCAAATCTGATCGACACGGCGCGGACCTGAGCGTCCGCTCCTTAACCGGGGCCTGCGGGCCCCGGTTTCGTTTTGTACGCGCGTCTCCAAACTGAAATATCTCTCCGCGCGAGAAATGATAAATTCATCCCTCAGGAGAGTGACCCATGCTTCCAACGACTCTGACTCGCGGAGCCGCCGCCCTCTGTTTCACCGCCGCGCTCGCCTTCGGCGCGAGCACGACCACCGGCTTCACCACCGGTAACCTGCAACTGAAGTCGGCCGGACCGCTCGCTTTCGGTCCTGACGGCATCCTCTTTATCGGCGATTCCGTCGCCGCGAACATCGTCGCCGTGGATACCCGCGACACCAAACCCACCGCCTCCGCTGGCGCCATCGACGTCCGAGGAGTCAATCAAAAGGTCGCCGCTCTCCTGGGAGTCGCGCCAGGTGACGTCATCATCAACGACGTCAAGGTCAATCCGATCTCGAAGAACGTCTACCTGTCGGTCTCGCGCGGCCGCGGGCCCGACGCCATTCCCGTCGTCCTGCGTCTCGACGCCGCCGGAAAAATAACCGAAGTGCCCTTCGACAACGTGCCGCATTCGGTCGCAGCCATTCCGAACGCCCCCAACGCCGTCCCGGGCGGAAGGAATCCCCGTCTCGACACCATCACCCAGATGGCCTACGTGGACGGGCGCCTGCTCGTCGCCGGTCTCTCGAACGAAGAGTTCTCGTCCAACCTGCGGACGATTCCCTTCCCCTTCCAGTCCGTGGCCAACGGAGCCAGCGTCGAAATCTTCCATGGCTCGCACGGCCGCTTTGAGACCAACTCTCCGGTCCGCACCTTCGTTCCGTACACAATTCAGAACAGACCCTACATCGTCGCAGCCTACACCTGCACACCGCTCGTAACCATCCCGATGAGTGACCTGAAGCCCGGCGTCAAAGTAAAAGGAACCACCATCGCGGAACTCGGCGCCGGCAATCGCCCGCTCGACATGATCGCTTATAAGAAGGATGGCCACGATTTCATACTGATGGCGAACAGCGCCCACGGCGTCCTTAAGCTCAGCGCCGATCACCTCGAAACTTATAAGCCGATCCTGGCTCAGACCGAACCTGCGGGCGTGCCTTTCGAGCACATCAGGGACCTCGCCGGCGTGAAGCATCTGACCTCGCTCGACAACGGCAACGCCCTCATCCTCAGCGACAACAACGGAACCCAGGACCTTCGTTCCATTCCTCTTCCGTGATCGTCCGGTTTTGCGCGGCGGCGGCGCTGACAGTTTTCCTCGCCGCCGCGCAGACTCCTTCCATTCATCTTGATAACGGCTCCTTCCGGGTCGCCGGCGCGCCTTTCGACGCCGAGCCCGCGGCGGGCTGGTCGTCTGTCTTTCGCGTCTACGTCTCGTCCGCCGATTCCCAACCGGTCATGGGCTCTTACGCGGTCGAGAACGGCGATCTCGTTTTTCACCCGCGCTTTCCCATCGCGCGCGTAGCCTATCGGGCGGTCTTCGCGCCGCCAGGCATCGGACCGATCGCCGCCATCTTCGATCCCCCGCCCGGTCCGAAACCATCAACCCGCGTGGAGCAGATCTACCCGACTGCCGACGTTCTGCCCGCCAACGCGCTCAAGCTCTACATCTGCTTCTCTGCCCCCATGAGCCGCGGGGAAGCATGGAGTCATATTCATCTCCTCGACTCGGAAGGACGCCAAGTCAAACTGGCCTTCCTCGAAATCGAGCAGGAACTCTGGGACCCCGACAACCGCCGCCTTACAGTACTCTTCGACCCCGGCCGCATCAAACGCGGGCTCGTTCCCGCCCTTCAGGACGGCCTCCCGATTCGCGAAGGCCAGACCTACACGCTGGTCGTCGACATCGGCTGGCATGACGGCCAGGGCGTCCCTCTCGCCGAGGGTTTCCGTAAAACCTTCCGCGGAGGCCCTGTCGATCGCGATCTCCCCGAGCCTCGCCTCTGGCGAATTCAGCCTCCCCTTGGCGGCACGACTGACCCGCTTGTAGTCGATTTCCCCAAGCCGATGGACTACGCGCTCGTCCAGCGGATGATCCACGTGCCAGGCGTAGACGGCGCCGTCACCATCTCCCGCAATGAGACCGAGTGGCGCTTCACGCCAGCCACGCCCTGGAAGCCAGGCTCCTGGACCATAGTCGCCGATAACGCGCTCGAGGATGTCTCCGGGAACCGCCTGAACCGCGCCTTTGATGTGGACCTCAAAACCGCCTCAGCCGCCCCGTCTTCTAAAGAGTTGGTTATCCCTTTTACCGTCCGCTGACGAGCCTTGGTTGAAAACAACCAGCATGGTGGCGATGCGCCACGGCCCGCGTTATTTCGATTCTTTGTTTTGAATTGGTTAGAGGTGGCAGACCGCGTGCATGTTTGGACTCGACATGGGTCCTCGACATCTTCACACCCTGGCTCTTTCGACGGGTCTGGCGCTTTCGGCCAGCCTGATCCTCGGCGGAAGCGCTTTTGCTCAAAGCCCCGCGCCGCACCCCTGGCGCCCGGCGGATGGCGGCTTTTCGCAGCAAACGCAGCCTGATATCGCTCCCGATCCGGCGCAGCAGCCGAACCAGGCTCCGGTTCCCCCGGGGCAACTTCCCAGTCCCTACACGCCGCTGCCGGCTCAAGGTGGATTTGGCCAGCAGGGAGGGAACTACGGCAACTACACCGACTCGGTTCCCCCGCGCCTGAACATCAGGCCTGGTACATACGTCATCGTCCGGATGGCTCAGGGCCTCTCGTCCGATCATTCCCAGCCCGGCGAAACGTTCATCGCGTCGCTCGATGAGCCGATCATCGTCAACGGAATCGTGGTCGCGCAGCGCGGCCAGACAGTCTATGGCCGGGTCACCCAGGCTCAGAAGGCCGGACGTGTCGAAGGCGTTTCGAAACTCGGCGTCGAACTCACAGGAATTACCGCGGTGGACGGCCAGCAGGTTTCGGTTCAGTCTCAGATGGTGAACCGTCTGGGACCCACTTCTCAGGGACGCGACGCAGCGGCGATCGCCGGAACCACTGGCCTCGGAGCCGCTATCGGAGCGGCCGCAGGTTGGGGAACGGGCGCTGCCATTGGCGCTGGCGCGGGCGCTGCGGCTGGCATAATCGGTGTGCTGCTCACGCGCGGCGAGCCCACGATCATCCCGCCGGAATCGCTCCTCACCTTCAAACTGGAAGCTCCGGTCGAGATCTCGACCGATCATGCTCCCCAGGCGTTTCGCTACGTGAGCAATCAGGACTACGCGCAGAATAACGCTCCGCCGCAGGGCTACGCGCAGCGTCCGCCCGCGCCCGGATATCCCGCTGCCGGATATCCTGCTCCTTACGCGGTAGCGGCCCCTCCTCCGGCTTATTATGGCCCCGGTTATTATCCTTATCCGTATTATTGGGGCCCGGGTTTCTCGGTGGTCATTGGTCCTCATTACGGTTACTACGGCGGCTATTACCGCGGCTATTACCGTCACTGATAGACCCTCTCTCTTCGCGAGTGACCCACGCGCTGCCGCCTCACCGGCAGCGCGGTTTTTTTATGCGCCGCGATATAGTAAGGCGTTATGCCACGACTTACCCGACGGATCTGCGCGCGTTGGGTTCTGGCAATCCTGTTTCTTGTCGCAGTTGGGCAGGAAGCCTCGGCTGACAGCAATCGTGCGCCTCGAGTGTTGGCCCTGCATTCCTTCAGCGCTGACCCCGATCGAATCTCATCTTTCGATCAGATTACTGTCCCGGCCCTCGAAAAAATCCTCGGGCGTAGTGTTGACGTTTACACCGAATACCTGGAACTCGACCGCTTTCCCGAAGACGATTACCGGCGCATTCTCATCCGGAACCTGAAATCGCTCTATCAGAATCGCTCGATCGATGTCATCGTCCCCATCGAGTTTCAAGCGCTGGATTTTACCCGCAGCTATCTGAGTGACGTTTTTCCGGGCGTTCCAATCGTTTTCGTATCGGTCGAGTCCAGCCAGATACAGGGCCTGTCGTTCGCCCCGAATATCACTGGCGTGGTCCACAAAGATGATTGGTTAAGCGCGATTCGCGAGATTCTGCGGATTCATCCGGACACCCAGCAGGTCGTCGTATTTGGCGGAAGCTCCCCGATGGATCACGAAAATCTCGAGGAAAAACGAAAGATCTTCCAGCCCTTCGAAAACAAGGTTAGGTTCCGTTACCTGACCGATCTTCCTCTATTGGACATGCTGGCGATCACCAGGAGACTGCCGCCGAAATCGGTCATAATCCAGATTTCGTTCCGCGCCGATTCGCAGGGCCACGCGCTGCCGGATAGTGGCCTGCTCTATGAAACGGCCAACGCTCCGGTATACAGCCTGGTGGGCAGAAACCTGGGCAAGGGCCTGGTGGGCGGCCCGGTACCAGCGTTCCAGGAACGCTATCTGGCTGGCGCAAAGATGATCGCCCGCGTCCTGAAAGGCGAAAAACCCACCGCAATTCCCATACAGACTGCCGTCCCCGAGCACCCGATGGCATTCGATTGGCGGCAACTCCAGCGATGGGGCATCAATGAGAAGCTATTGCCCGCGCGAAGTCTTGTCAGCTTCCGTGAGCCCCCGCCCTGGGAACAATACAAATGGGAGATTCTGATATCGATTCTGATCGGCCTCGCCGAAGGCGCCCTGATCCTGGCGCTCCTTGTTCAGAGATCGCGGCGCCGGCGCGCTGAACACGAGGTCCGCGACCTTGCAGGAAAACTGATCGTCGCGCAGGAGGAAGAACGGAAAAGAATCGCCCGCGAACTGCACGACGATCTGAGCCAGCAGCTGGCGGCGGTGGGTCTCTCTGTCAGCTCCATTCGGAGGGACATGGCATCTTCGCTTCCAAAAGAGTATCGAAAATTCGAAGAACTGCAGTACCGGCTGACGTCCCTCCATGACGACATTCATCGGCTCTCGCACAATCTGCATCCCGCGCTCATCGAGACTGTGGGCTTGAGCGCCGCGCTGAGACAGTATGCCCATAATCGGACGGAACTCACCGGCGTCGTCGTGGATGTGAAGATCAATCTGGCATCGGAGACGGTTCCGCATGACGCGGCGCTTTGCCTTTACCGGGTCGCGCAGGAATCTCTGCGCAATGTCGTGAAGCATTCGGGAGCGCGGCGGGCCGAAATCTCGCTGAATGAATTTGACGACGCATTGGAACTGACGGTCCGGGACTGGGGGGAAGGGTTTGATTCCCAGGGAAAAACTCCGAACGGAGGGCTGGGCCTGACCAGCATGAAGGAGCGGGTGCGGCTCGCGGGCGGCGTTCTCGACATTGAAAGCGCACCGCGGGAAGGAACACGGATTCGCGCGCGGTTACCGTTCGGTGAGGCGTTCCAGACGAAAACAATGACTGCGAAAACCGGCGTAGCCTAAGCGATCAGGCTTGCCGCCCAGGTAGCCAGACGGATATCCTCCGCCTGCGGAAGGCCACTGATCGCCACAGCGCCGATGACCTCTCCCTCGCGTGTCAACGGAACGCCGCCGCCCCATCCGACAAACCGCTCATCGCCGAAATAGGCGATATCGAAGCCCTTCTCCGGGTGGCGGGCCTTCTTGCCGATTTCCTCAGTGGCTTTCCGTTCCCGCGCGGCTGTGTAAGCCTTGTTCGCGGCGATGCGGATGGAGGATACCGGCGCGCCGTCCATGCGCGCGAATGCGACCAGTTCGCCGTAGGGATCGACCACAGCGATCACGCCCGCGCCGCCGGACGCGCGAATCTCATTGACGATGCGCTCGACGAGATCGCGCGCTTCCGCATAATCGACCGAAGGAATTGACCGCACGTCAGATCGTCTCGTTGATGCCGGCCCAATAGGCCGACATGATGGCGAAAACGTCGGCGAACTCTTTGAAGTCCAGCGGCTTCGTGATGAAGCTGTTAGCGCCGAGCTTATAGCTGCGCTCCACATCGGCCGGTTCGTTCGAGGTCGTCAGCACGATCATCGGAACCGTCGCGATCGGACCGCCGGCGCGCACGCGCTCGAGCAAATCGAAACCGCTCCACTCCGGCATATTGAGGTCGAGAAATACTGCCTTCGGCTGCTGTTGCAGGCGCGCCGACGCGTTCAGCATGTCCCACGCTTCCTTTCCCGATCGCGCCACAACGAGGTTAGCCTGCACGCCGCCGCGGGCCACGGCGCGCTGCGCCAGAGCGATGTCGTCAGGATTGTCCTCGACCAGGAGGAGACTGGGAGCCGTCATGCGCTGTATTTACGATAGCGCGAAGGAGAAGGTGGCTCCTCCGCCCGGGCGCGACTCCGCCCAGACCGCGCCGCCATGGCGCTCAATGATCCTCTGCACGGTCGCGAGGCCGATCCCCGTGCCTTCAAATTCGCTCTCGGGATGCAGCCGCTGAAACGGCGTAAACAGCCGGCTCGCGAGCGCCGGATCGAATCCGGCGCCGTTGTCGCGCACGAAGAACACGATCTTACCTTCGCGAAACATGCGGCCTACTTCGATCACGGCATCCGGCGTCTTCGAAGTGAATTTCCACGCGTTCGAGATCAGGTTGTCGAGTACGATTCGAATCAACTGCGGGTCAGCGTCCGCTTCCATGGCCGGCGCAACAATCGTCCGTACGCGGCGCTCCGGCGTAGCCGCGGCAAGACCGCGCAGCGCGGAAGCCGCGATTTCGCTAATCGAGACTCTCACGCGCTTGAGGTCCTGCCGCGTGACTCGCGCGAGGTCGAGCAGGCTGTGAATCAACCCGCCCATGCGCGCCGCCGCGAGCCGGATGCGCTCCATCAATTGCCGGCCGTTTTCATCCAGAGAGGCGCCATAGTCCTCGAGAAAGATCTGACTGAAACCGTCGATCGACCGCAAGGGCGCGCGCAGATCGTGCGACACCGAATAAGAGAACGCGCCGAGTTCAGCGTTGAGCCTCTTCAGTTCCCGCGTGCGCGCCTCTACCTGTTGCTCCAGGCTCTCGGCCAGTTCGCGATATTTCCTTTCACTGGCTTCCAGGCTCGCGGCAAGCCGGCGCTCGTAACGAATCTCAATGCTGAGGAACACCGCGCCGAGGAGCGTGAGCGTGAAGAGCGCCGCCGCGCCCAACAGCGTTTTCGCGCGGCTGTAGGCCTTGAGCCGAGCGGACGCGGCCGCGTTCCGCGCCCGTGCGACTTCTTCCGCGCTCAGGATGCGATCCACTCGCGTCCGAATTTCGTCCATGTAGATCTTCCCGGCGTCTTCCGAGACCTGCCCGGCCGCCGCCTCGCGCCCTTTCGAGCGAAGACCTTCAATACCAAAGGCCATCTCGCCGCGTTTGAGATCCGCAAGCGCCAGCACGCGCGAGAGCGCCGCGGAAAGCTCGGGATCGTCCGCAGTCAGCCGCCGCAGCCTCGCCGCATTCTCATCGAAGGCGCGCAGCCCGTCATAGTACGGCGCAAGATAGGACTCCTTCCCTGTGATCAGAAAGCCCCGCTGCCCGGTCTCCGCGTCCTTGAGCGCGGAGAGCGCGTTGCGCGCCGTATCGGCGGTATCGGCGATGCGAGCAGCTTCGATATCCAGCCGGTCGTCCGTCGCCTGGTCGGAACGAATCGCGACAATCATGAGCACAAGCACGGCAAGCGCGACGGCAAGCAGAAATGCCCCGATCCGATTCGCAATCCGCATTCGATTTCGGTTTTGAGCCTCAGACGGTGAGGGGAACGCCCGCGATCTTCTCCAGAATAGAAGCCGGGGCCCGCGCGGGATCGCGCAGACTGCCGCGCGAAACGATCACGGTCTGTTCGAGCGCGAGCCGGCCGCCGAGGACCGCGTGGGGAACGACGTCCGTAAACACCAGCCAGGTAGAGCCAGGCGGAAGATCGAACCGATATTTGCGGCAATTCTCCTGATATTCCCGGTTATTCTTAAGCCAGTCGTGAAAATGAAGCATGAAGGCGTCATATCGCGACCGGTCCGTGACCGGAATTCCGGCTTTACTCAGCGCCCGGACCACTCCGCGCGCCGCTGTTCGCAGCGCGTTCGGCGACGCGAATCGGGCTAGACCCGCGTTCCTGGCCTCGCGTTCGGCGAGCATTTCGAACGGATCGCCGGTGAGCCATTCGCGCGACTGCGCGGGGTTCACATTCGTGAAGCAGCGCAGGATCAGATCGCCGAAAACCGGACGAGTGGGGAACGCATCCACGTGAAGAAGATCGTTGCGTTTGTTTTGCGGCAGGTCACGCCCGCGCTCCTCAATCGAGCGGAAACTTGCGTAGTCGACCTTCCACGCCCGCGCATATTTGGGCAGGATGCTCGCTATGAAGTCCAGGGCGCGCCGCGAGTAATCGCGCATCGCCGGGCGGACGCGCTCGGCCTCTTTGGGATCGACCAGCCCCGAAACGCGATCGGCGTTCGGTTTGTAGGCGATGTTTTTGTGGAAACTGCGGGCGTCCTGGCTCGCGCCCATCAGAACGTCCCGAATTTCAACCGGAATTTCGAATCCGCCGTTCGGAAAAAACAGGATATCGCCGCGTTCCAGAACGGCGCGCGCGTCGACAGCAGGGTCAGCCTGGACGATTTCCAAGTGGACAGTGTATCTCGCAGACAACTGTCTTTGAGAATTGAATTAGTCTATAGTGAAACATTGCCTCGATGCTCGAGTCCTACGCGCTGACGGATCCCGGCAAGGTCCGAACATCCAATCAGGATTTTTACAGAATCATCCCGGAACTCGGCTTATATCTGCTGGCCGACGGAATGGGCGGCGCGCGGGGCGGTGAGCGCGCTTCACAACTGGCGGTGGACTCCGTAGCGGATTCGATGGCGAAATCGTCCTATCGCGACGCAGCGGCGCTTCTGAGCGCGGTGGAAGATGCCAATCGAAAAGTCCTCGAGGAAGCAAGCCGCGACCCCAAACTCGAGGGGATGGGGACGACACTCGTCGCCGTGCTCGAAACCGACGAACACGATCTGGCGATCGCGAGCGTCGGAGACAGCCGCGCGTATCTTTGCCACGCCGGGCGTCTGCGCGCAGTGACCGAAGATCAGACCTGGATTCAGGAAGTGGGCCGTCCCCTGGGGCTGGATGAGGACATCCTGCGTACGCACCCGATGCGCCACGTTCTTACGATGGCGGTGGGAGTCGGCGCCGCGGTGCGTATTCGCTACTATGCTCAGGAACTGGCGGCCAAGGACATCATGATGCTCTCGAGCGACGGGCTCCACGGAGTGGCGCCGGTGGAGCGTATGGAAGAAATTCTGGCCGACGACACGCCGCTCGAACAGAAGTGCCGGGCGTTGATCGAGGCTGCCCACGAAGCGGGCAGCCCGGACAACATCACTGTGATTCTGCTCAGGCCGGCTAATTAATTACGCGGCCGCCGAATGGTCCTGGCGGAGCCATTCGCGCAGGGCGTCGCGATGCAGCAGAATGCCCTTGCGCGAGTACCGAAGATAACCCTGGCGCCGAAACTGGTTCATGTAATGCGTCACGATTTCGCGCGAGGTTCCCACATACTGCGAAAGCAGCTCGTGCGTGAACGGAATCATCTGCACGGAACCGTCTTCGTTCTGATGACCCAGGCGTTCCGAGAAGCGGATCAGCGCACGCGCGAGGCGGCGGGCGATATTATCAACCGAGAAACTCTCGATGCGGCTTCCGAAATCCATCGACCGCTGGACGAGGAGTTGAAGAAGAGCGATCGCAAGCTTCGGACGGCGCGTGGCAAGCTCTTCGATTTCCGCGGTCGTCCAAGTCATCACCTTCGTGTTTTCGAGCGCGACCGAAACCTCCGTGCGCTGCGGCAGACCAAGGAAGGCTGATTCGCCAAAGAACTCGTCGGGCTGATAGATGTCGACAACCACCTGACGCCCGTCGTCCGCCATGCGGCAGACCTTAACCTTTCCGTCGATTACAAGATAGATACTGGTGGAAGGTTGATCCTGACCGTAAATCGTCTGTCCCTTGCGGTATTCAAGTATCGTCGAGCAGGGCAGATGAGCGAGCGGATCCTCCAGGGTTTTTGGTTGCGGTGCTGTCATCGGGCTAGTTGCCATCGCGTATCCTCTCTTCTCCTCTATAGGTTGGGAAGTTGCATACAACTGTAGCAGATCCGGGATTACTCGTAGTACCAAAAGATTCCGTAAACTCTACCACTCAGCTGTTATGCTGATTTCCTCTGCAAGTGAGTTTCCATACCCATTCAAGCGCAAAAACTAATTAGCAAAACATTTAAATTCAGTAACTTGTGTCCTCCATCACTTCTTCTTCCTCCAGATATAGAATCGTGGGTACCGGGTAAAAAAGGGTGACGATGGCGTTTACATATTTGTTTCTGTTTTTTACAGTCTGTTCCGCCATCGCGCCGGAAATGGTTGCAGCGGACTTTCGCCCCCCGGCGGCCGAACAATACGCCATCATCGGAAAGGCTGGTTCGATTCTGCCGGGAGGCCGCATCGTTAAGCCACTGGGTACTCAGATAGAGACCGGGCCGGGCTCGTTCGGACTCGCCATTAGTCCAAAAGGCGTTGTGGCGACGGCAGATATCGGATACGAAAGCCTCGGAATTACCATCATCGAAAGTCGAAAAGAAGGCTGGGAGCTGCGGCATCAGTGGGCGCGAACTCCACATATGCAGGCCGCCGAGAAATCGGAACCGGACTGGAAGGGCATTTTTTTCGGAATTGCTTTCGAGACGGAACGGTCGGTATGGATTTCGGAAGGAAATTCCGGCCGGCTCCGGCTTGTCGATACCACGACCGGAAATCATCTGAAGATCGTCAACCTGAATCAGGGCGAGTGGAAGAACAGCTTTACGGCGGATCTCGCCTATGACGCGGCCAGGCGACTGATTTACGTCATCGATCAGGCGAATTTCCGAATTGCGGCAGTGGATGCCCGAAAAGGGCAGGTCATCTCTTCCGTGCGGGTGGGTCGAATGCCGTTCGCGATCGCGCTCTCCCCGGACGGCAACACGGCCTATGTAACGAACACCGGAGTATTCCGATACAAGCCCATTCCTGGCGCTTCGATGAACGATACGAAGCGAACGGGCTTGCCCTTCCCGGCGTTCGGGTTTCCCTCTCAGGAGAGTCTGAACGGAACCGAAAGACAGACGGAAGCGGGTCCGGTAAAGGTTCCGCCACTCGGCGATCCGAATACGCGGGAGTCGAACTCGGTGACCGTCATCGACGTCCACGATGCCGCGAACCCGGCGGTAGTGGACTGGATCCGTACGGGCCGGCCATTCGACAGCAAGGTGTTCGGAGGGAGCGCGCCCTCGGGCGTTCTGGCGACCGAAGATCGCGTCTATGTTTCCAATGCGCACGATGATTCGATTACTGTGTTTGAGGCTGGCACTCGCAAGATCGTTGCCGAAATTCCACTGCGGATCCAGCATCTCGAAGATTATCGGGGAATCATGCCCGCAGGTATGGCATATGATCCGGTAAACAAATGGCTTTTGGTGGCCGAGGCAGGAATCAATGCCGTGGGCATCGTGGATACAAATGCGAATGCGCTGATCGGCCATTTGCCCGTGGGATGGATGCCGACAAAGGTAGGGATCGCCGGCGATCGCGCATACGTGGCAAACTCGCGCGGAGCGGGAACCGGGCCCAATCTGAGGAGGCCGCTGCTCGAATTCGGCGAACCCGCGTTTCTGCACCGAGGGTCGGTCTCGACGTTTGTAATTCCGGCAAAGAGCGAATTGCCGCGGCAATCAGGCATCGTCTACGCGGCGAACGGATTCTTTCCTTCAACCACGGAGCCGCCGCCCGCGCCGAAGACGATTAAGCACGTTGTTCTCATCGTGAAGGAGAACCGCACATACGACGAAGTGTTTGGCGACGTGACCGCAGCGGGGGAGGCGCTCAAGGGCAATACAAAGGCGCTCGGCTTTCCTCAGATTGCGCGCTTCGGGATGCACGGTCTGGCGGACGGGCGGCGCACGCACTTCAGCGTGCAGGATGCGACGATCACGCCCAATCATCATTCGATCGCGCAGCGGTGGGCGTTCAGCGACAACTTCTATGCGGATTCGGACGTGAGCGTTGACGGCCATCACTGGCTGACCGGCGTTTATCCCGACCTGCTGACCGAGAGCGGCTTACTCGCGGCATACAGCGGGCAGAGAGACTTCGTTCTGGACGCCGATTCACCGGGGCGGCTGTTGTTCGCCGGCTCCAACTCGTCGACGCATCCCGAAGAACAGCCGGAGGCGGGCACGCTGTGGCATCACCTGGAACGGAACGGCATTACCTTCCGCAATTTCGGCGAGGGATTCGAGCTTGCGGGCAATGCGGAGGAGGCGGAAGAAGAACCCACGGGAGCGCGTTTCCTAACCAACGTGCCGATGCCCGAACCGCTCTACCGCAACACATCAAGGAACTATCCGGGATTCAACATGAACATCCCGGATCAATACCGCGCCGATCATTTCATCGCGGAGATAGAAGAGAGGTACGTGAAAGGAGGCGAGGCGTTTCCGGGGTTCATCTTTATTCATCTTCCGAACGACCATATGGCGCGGGAACGGCCTTCCGATGGGTATCCTTATCAGTCATCTTTTGTAGAGGATAACGACCTTGCGCTGGGACGGATCGTCGAATACCTCTCGCACTCGCCCTGGTGGAAAGAGATGGCTGTTTTCGTCACAGAAGACGACGCCCAGGGCGGGCTCGATCATGTCGATTCGCACCGGACGGTGCTGCTGGCGGCGGGTCCCTACGTGAAGCGCAATTACATCACGCATACCAATTCGAGCTTTCCAGGTCTGCTGAAGACGATCTTTGAGTTGCTGGGTTTGCCGGCGCTGAACCTGATGGACGCGTCGGCCGCGGGCATGACCGATCTGTTTACCGATAAGCCGGATTTCGCCCCCTATGAGAAGCTGATCCCGGACCTGCGGGTCTTCGACGCTTCTAAGGTAAAGCTGGGGAAGGCGCCGCCCGTCGCCATGGACCAGCCGCAAAGACAATAAATGCCCCCGGCCCACGGAATGCCGGGGCGGCAATGGCGAACTACCTGAAGTTGTCCGCACTTTAGTCGTGGCTTTAGCGGTCAGACGCGAGCGGGAATGGTTTCGGAACGCGCTTTGGGCCAGTGAGCGCCAACTCCGCCGCACGCTAAAATAGAGAGTGACAAGTCCTCTATGATTGACGCGGCACTGGCCAAAATCTTCGGCACCAAGAACGAGCGCGAAATCAAAGCGATGCGCCCGATCATTGCCGCTATTAACGATCTCGAACCTTCCCTTCAGCAACTTTCCGACATCGACCTCGCAGCGCGGACCATCGACTTCCGGGAGCAACTCAACCGGGGCGCGAAACTCGACGATCTGCTGATTCCGGCGTTTGCCACGGCGCGAGAAGCCGGACGGCGCGTATTGAACATGCGGCATTTCGATGTTCAGCTGATCGGCGGCGCGGTGCTGCACCGGGGCGCGATCGCCGAAATGAAGACCGGCGAAGGAAAAACACTGGTCGCGACGGCGCCCGTGTACCTGAACGCTCTTGCCGGTAAAGGCGTGCACGTCGTCACCGTCAACGACTACCTGGCTAAGCGCGACTCGGAGTGGATGGGGCGGCTTTATAAGTTCCTCGGGATGACGGTTGGCGTCATTGTTCACGATCTGGACGACCGGGAGCGGCAGGAAAACTACGGCGCGGATATCACGTACGGGACGAACAACGAGTTCGGATTCGATTACCTGCGCGACAACATGAAGTTCGATCTGCGGAACTGCGTACAGCGCGGGCACAATTTCGCGATCGTCGACGAAGTCGATTCGATTCTGGTCGACGAAGCGCGGACGCCGCTGATCATTTCAGGACCGAGTGAGGAATCCACCGATAAGTACTACAAAGCGAACAAGGTGATTCCGCACTTGATTCGCGGTGAAGTGATCGAAGGCAAGGAACCGGGCGAGAAGTACACGACCGGCGACTACACCGTGGACGAGAAGCACCGTTCATCGGCGCTCACGGAAGAAGGCGTTTTGAAGGTGGAACGACTGCTCGGCATCGGCAACATGTACGAGCCGCAGAACGTGGAGTGGAACCACCATATTCAGCAGTCCCTCAAGGCGCACGTGATCTTCCAACGCGACAAGGACTACGTCGTGAAAGACGGCGAGGTCATTATCGTCGACGAATTCACGGGACGTCTGATGCCGGGGCGGCGGTGGAGCGATGGTCTGCACCAGGCGGTGGAAGCGAAGGAAGGCGTGAAGATCGAGCGCGAGAATCAAACGCTCGCGACGATCACGTTCCAGAACTACTTCCGCATGTACAGCAAGCTGGCGGGAATGACAGGTACGGCGGAGACGGAGGCGGCGGAGTTCCAGAAGATCTACAAGCTGGACGTCGTCGTCATTCCGACGAACAGGCCGATGCTCCGCAAGGAGAATACGGACGTCGTCTACCGGACGGAGGACGAAAAGTTCCGCAACGCCGCGAAGGAAATCAAGGAATTCCACGAGCGCGGGCAGCCTGTGCTGGTGGGTACGATCTCGGTCGAGAAGTCCGAGAAGCTCTCCAACATGCTCAAGAAGATGGGCATCCGGCACGAGGTGCTGAACGCCAAGAATCACGAGCGGGAAGCCATGATCGTGGCGCAGGCGGGCCGCAGGGGCGCGGTAACAGTCTCGACGAACATGGCAGGACGCGGAACCGATATTCTGCTGGGCGGAAACTCCGAGGCGATGGCGCGCGACGCCATGCGCAAACAAGGCAAGGACGCGGACCGAGAAGAGTTCCAGGCCGATTGGCAGCGCACGCTGGGCGAGTTCAAGGCCGACTGGGAAACCGAGCACGATGAAGTCGTCAAGCTCGGCGGGCTCCACATCGTAGGTACCGAGCGCCACGATTCACGGCGTATCGATAATCAGCTTCGCGGACGCGCGGGACGCCAGGGCGATCCCGGAAGCTCGCGGTTTTATCTCTCGCTGCAGGACGATCTGTTGAGGATTTTCGGCGGCGAGCGCATGCAGAACCTGATGCTGCGGCTCGGCATGGAAGAAGATGTACCGATCGAGTCGGGGCTGATCACGAAGCGGATCGCGGCGGCGCAGAAGGCGGTCGAAACTCAGAATTTCGAAGCGCGCAAACACCTGCTCGAATACGACGACGTCATGAACAAGCAGCGGCAAGCGGTGTACAGCATGCGCCACCAACTGCTGGAAGGCGCGGAGCAGCGTGGCCGCGTGATGGACATGACGAAGGGCGTGATCGGGAGCATCGTGGATCAGCGCTGTCCCGAAGGATCGCATCCGGACTCGTGGGACATGACCGGAATTCAGACCGACATGTTGACGCAGTTCGGTTCGCGAGTGAATCCGGCCGACCTTGCGGGCATGACCGTGGAACAGATCGAGACCGAACTGTTAGAACGGGCGAAACAGACTTATCAGGCGAAGGAAGATCTGGTGGGCGCGGCTTTAATGCGAGAGGCCGAGCGCAACATTATGCTTCACGTGATCGACGATCAGTGGAAAGACCACCTGCTCTCGATGGATCACCTTAAGGAGGGGATCGGGCTTCGCGGGTATGGTCAGAAGGACCCGCTGGTCGAGTACAAGAAAGAATCGTTCAAGCTGTTCGAAGCGATGATGGACCGGATCGAGGACGAGACGGTTCGTTATCTGTATTTCCTGCGGTTCGAAACCAACGCGCCCGCGATGCCGTTCCAACTGGACGAAGAAGGCTACGAAGAAACCGCGGACGAGGAAGCAGAGGAAGAGCGGAAACGGATCGAGCAGTCGAAAGCCGCCGAGGAAGAGAAACGCCGCGCGGCGCAGAGCGCCGTGCAGGACATGACTCGCGGCATTCAGCGCCAGCATGAGAAGGAACTGAAGGAACTGCAGTTCCTCGGGACCAACGGCGGCGGGAACGGACAGAAGCCCGCGACAAACGGCGCGCCCAAGACCGGACGCAACGATCCCTGCCCCTGCGGTAGCGGCAAAAAATACAAGAAGTGCCACGGCGCGTAGCCTTCTTCTCGGATACATTCGACGAAATCAACGGAGTTGCCTTAA
>DATFSM010000123.1:0-4360 GCA_035262625.1 Bryobacteraceae bacterium | reverse complement strand
GCCCCGATAATGGCTGTGGAGTACCTTCCAACTATGAACAATCGCGTCTGGATCTTCGATACGACGCTCCGGGACGGCGAACAGTCGCCCGGTTGCAGCATGACCGTACCCGAGAAGCTGCAAATGGCGGCAAAACTGGTCGAACTCGGCGTCGATATCCTCGAAGCCGGATTCCCCATCGCCTCACAAGGCGATTTCGAAGCAGTGGACGCGGTGAGTCGTGAGTTTCCATGGGCTCACGTGGCCGCACTTGCCCGCTGCACCAAGCTCGATATCGAGCGTGCGGCCAGTTCTCTCACCAAAGCGCGCCGCCCGCGCATCCACACCTTCATGGCGACGAGCGACATCCACCTCAAGTACAAGTTCCGTAAAACACGCGAACAGGTGCTGGCCGAGATCGTCGCGGCGGTGGAACTCGCCCGGTCTTATGTGGATGACGTGGAGTTCTCGGCCGAGGATGGCGCGCGAACGGACCCGGATTACCTCGAACAGGTTTCGCGAGCCGCTGTCGCCGCCGGCGCACGCACGATCAATATCCCGGATACGGTCGGATACTCGACCCCCGAAGAATACGGCGAACTGATCGGCCGCATCGTCAACGCGCTGGGCGACACGGCCGTCGTCAGCGTGCACTGCCATGACGATCTTGGGCTCGCAGTCGCCAACTCGCTTGCGGCGGTGCAGGCGGGCGCGCGGCAAATCGAGTGCACCATCAACGGCATCGGCGAAAGGGCGGGGAACTGCTCGCTCGAAGAAGTCGTTATGGTCATGAAGACGCGCAATGACCGCTACCCGTACCAGACGGGCATTAATTCCGAACATCTCTACAGCGCGAGCCAGTTGCTCACGTCACTGATCACTTTCGGACCGCAGCCCAACAAGGCGATCGTGGGCCGGAACGCCTTCGCTCATGAGGCGGGCATCCATCAGGATGGCTACCTCAAGGAGCGCAGCACATATGAAATCATCGACCCGAAGTCGGTCGGCGTGCCCGAGGGCAAGCTCGTCCTCGGCAAGCACAGCGGCCGTCATGCGCTGAAAAAGCGTTGCGAAGATCTGGGCTTCAACCTCTGCAAAGAGGAGCTCGACTTCGTTTATCTCGAATTAACCGCGCTTGCGGATAATAAAAAGGGCCTCATGGACGAGGAAATCGCCGAGCTCGCGCGCAGAAGCCAGGCGGCCGTCCAGCCCGTAGGAGACTGACCGAACTTGAATCTGAACATTCTTGTCCTCCCCGGTGACGGCATCGGAACCGAGGTCACGCGGGAGGCTGTCCGAGTGCTGCGTGTCGTCGCCGAAAAGTGGCGTCACCAGCTCAACATCCAGGAAGCGCTGCTCGGCGGCATCGCTATTCACAAATGCGGCACGCCCTTTCCGGAAGAAACCAGGAAGCTGTCGCTCGAAGCCGATGCCGTGCTGATGGGAGCCGTGGGGCTGCCGGAGTTCGACGAATGGCCGCCCGAAAAGCGCCCCGAGCGCGGTCTGCTTGGCATCCGGAAAGCGATGGAAGTTTTCGCCAACCTTCGTCCCGTCCGCAGCTACAAAGCGCTGCTCGATTCGTCGCCTCTGAAGAACGATCGGGTCGATGGCGTGGACATGATCATCGTTCGCGAACTGAACGGTGGAATCTATTACGGCACGCCGCGCGGCATTTATGAGGATGGTCCCGAGCCGCGAGCCGTCAACACCATGGCGTATACGCGCAGCGAGATCGCGCGGGTCACGCGCATGGGGTTCGAACTGGCGCGCAAGCGCCGCAAGAAGCTGACGTCGGTTGATAAATCGAATGTGCTCGAGACCTCGCAGCTCTGGCGGCGGGTCGTCGTCGAAGTCGCGAAGGATTATCCGGACGTTGCGCTCGATCATGTGCTGGTCGATAACGCCGCGATGCAGCTTGTGCTAAATCCCAAGCGTTTCGACGTTCTCGTCACGGAAAACATGTTCGGCGATATCCTCAGCGACGAAGGCGCAGTGCTCGCCGGCTCGATCGGCATGTTGCCGTCCGCCTCCATCGGCGCGAAAAAGCCCAACGGCGCATGGACCGGACTCTATGAACCTGTCCACGGTTCCGCCCCCGACATCGCGGGACAGAACAAAGCCAATCCATTCGGAGCGATCGGCTCCGTGGCCGCCCTGCTCGAATACAGCTTCGGACTCAGCGAAGAAGCCGCCGCCGTAAACCGCGCGACGGAAGCTGTATTGAGCTCAGGCCGCGTTACAGCCGATCTCAAACCCGCCGGTACCCCGGCAACCACGCAACAAGTAGGAGAAGCAGTTTGCCAGGCGCTTTAACTCTTTCCCAGAAAGTCTGGGCCAACCACGTCGTTCGAGAAGAACCCGGAGCGCCGTCGCTCCTCTACATCGACCTCCATCTGGTCCACGAGGTCACCTCGCCGCAGGCATTCGACGGTCTGCGGGAACGCGGCCTGAAAGTTCGTCGCCCCGATCTCACCGTTGCGACCACGGACCACAGCATTCCCACCACGGACCGTTCGCTTCCGATCGTCGACCCGATAGCCGCGAAACAGGTCGCGCAGTTGGAAACGAACTGCAAAGAATTCGGTATTCCCTGCTACGGACCGCACTCTGAGCACCAGGGCATCGTGCACGTAATCGGACCGGAGCTTGGTCTCACGCAGCCTGGCATGACCGTGGTCTGCGGCGATAGCCATACCGCCACGCACGGAGCTTTCGGAGCCTTGGCGTTCGGCATCGGCACCAGCGAAGTCCAGAATGTGCTTGCGACCCAGACGCTCCTCCAGCGTCCCTCGAAAACCTTCAAAGTTCAGGTCGATGGAACCCTGAAGCCGGGCGTCACCGCGAAAGACATCATCCTCGCGTTGTGCGCGAAAGTCGGTATCGGCGGCGGTACCGGTTCGGTCTTCGAATACGCCGGTTCGGCCATCCGCTCGCTCGATATGGAAGGCCGCATGACGGTCTCCAACATGTCGATCGAAGCGGGAGCGCGCGCCGGAATGGTCGCGCCGGACGACACGACCTTCAGTTACCTTCATGGCCGTCCCTTCGCCCCGAAGGGCGCGGCATGGGACGCGGCCGTCGTGCGCTGGAAGCAACTTCCCACGGACGCGGGAGCCCGTTTCGATCAGGAAGTGACGATCGACGCCAACGCGCTCGAGCCGATGATCACCTGGGGAACGAACCCCGGGATGGGCATCCCGATCACCAAGCCGGTACCGGAACCCTCCAGCATCTCCGACCATCTCCAGCGCGACGCCGTGTCGAAAGCCCTTGCCTACATGGGCCTCGAAGCAGGCAAGCCGATCGCGGGCCATAAAGTGAACGTCGTTTTCATCGGAAGCTGCACGAATTCCCGCATCTCCGACCTGCGCGCGGCGGCCGCCCTGCTCAAAGGCCGCAAAGTGAACCCGAGTGTCCGCGTGATGGTGGTACCCGGGTCCATGGAAGTCAAGCGCCAGGCGATCGCCGAAGGCTTACCGGATATCTTCCGCGCCGCCGGATGCGATTACCGTGAGCCCGGCTGCTCCATGTGCATCGCCATGAACGGCGATCAGCTTCAGCCTGGCGAATACAGCGTTTCGACGTCCAACCGCAATTTCGAAGGACGGCAAGGCAAAGGCGGCCGAACGTTCCTGGCTTCGCCGCTGACCGCCGCCGCCACCGCCATCACGGGCGTCGTGACGGACGTGAGGACCATCCTATGAAGCCCTACACCGCATTCGAATCGCGCCTCGTGCCGCTGCCGATCAACAACATCGACACGGACCAAATCATCCCCGCGCGGTTCCTCAAGACCACGTCCAAGGAAGGGCTGGACAAAAACCTGTTCTGCGACTGGCGTCAGGATCCGAACTTCATCCTGAATACGCCGCGCGGCCAGAACGCGCAGATCTTGCTGGCCGGCGACAACTTCGGCTGCGGCAGCTCCCGTGAGCACGCTCCGTGGGCGCTGACGCAGTTCGGATTCCGGGCGGTCATCAGCACGTCATTCGCCGATATCTTCAAGCAGAATTCGTTGAAGAACTCGCTCGTTCCGATTGTGGTCTCGCCCGAGGTTCACGAAAAGCTTTTCAGCCTCCCGGAAGACGCGAAGGTGAAGGTCGATCTGGCCTCCCAAACCCTGACCCTTCCCGATGGCGAAAAAGTGGAGTTTCCGGTCGATCCATTCTCGAAGACCTGCCTCCTCGAAGGAATCGACGAACTCGGCTGGATTCTCAAACAGGAACCGGCCATAGCCGCATACGAAAGCCAGCACGCCCCGGCGATCAACACGCTCGCCTGAGGACACGCGACTCTTCAGAAACTCCGCTCCGGATGGCACTGAAATTCAGGCGGGGACAATTTTGAGTCCGAGGGCGGCGGCTTTGCGTTGGAGGAGGGC
>DATFSM010000122.1:0-56615 GCA_035262625.1 Bryobacteraceae bacterium | reverse complement strand
ACGCCGACGCCGCACCCGACGCCAACACCGACGCCGCATCCGACACCAACACCGACGCCGCATCCGACACCAACGCCGCATCCGACGCCAACACCGCATCCGACGCCAACACCAACGCCGCACCCGACACCAACACCAACGCCGCACCCGACACCAACACCAACCCCCACACCGACCCCGGATTCGGGTGGAACGGGCGCGGTCGGGCCATCCGAGCGAGTGCCGTCGTTTGAGTTTCCGCCGCTGCCCCCACCGGTTCCGCCGCCCGTGCCCGCCCCTGTCGCGCCAGCGCCGCCCAGCATCATCGGAGGCTTGGCGGGAGGCAATAGCGTCGCGCTCGTCGCGATCGTCGGGCTCGGCGCTGTTATGGGAATGGTCGCCGCTGCAGGTATTGTCGCGACTGTCGCCATTAGCAAGGACAAGACGTGAGCCTCTTGAAGGCCGTCCTTGGCGGCATTGCCCGCAATCCTGAGTTGATTCAGAGCGTAATCGAAGACCCGCGAAGCCTGGTGAAGCTCGCGGGTCTTACCGAAGACGAACTCTGCATGCTCGCAGGCGTCGGCAACGCGGTCACTGGTCTTTTTGGGCGATTCCGGCTGGCGAACGGAGGAGCGGGCGCCGCAGTCCCGGCGCTGAGGTCGCGGGTAAACGGCGCAAACGGCGGTGATCAGACGGTTGCGATTACGGGCGTTATGTCTCTGCTCGTTGTGGCCGGCGCGGTTACGGCGCTCGGCGCAGTATCGCTGGTTGCTCTGAATCGGCAGGATTCGGATCAGACCGGCTGAGCCTCCGCCTTTTGAGAACTGGGGTGGCTGTGTTGGGCGAGAAGCCTTCCATCAGCGTTGTGATGCCTGCCCGAAATGAGGGCTGCCGTATCGCCGACGCAATCTCATCGATCATCGCGGGACGGTCGGAGCGTTTTCCCCTGCAAATCGTCGTTGTGGATGATCAATCGTCCGACGGCTCCTGCGCCAGCCTCGATGCATCATTCTCATCCGCACGGGATCTGGTGCGCGTCGACGTCGTCCGTCTGCCTCGATGGTCGGGCATACCGTACGCACGCAATATCGGGGCGGAAGCGGCGCGCGGCGAGATTCTTTTTATCACGGACGCGAACGTTCGCTTTCCGCTGGCATGGGACGTTCCTGTTCATAACCATATCTCGCCAATGCGCGCGCTGTGCGCGACGATCGCCGACGCGGGCTCCGCATTCCGGGGATATGGAGGCAGACTTTATCTGCCTGCTATGCGGTTTGCCTGGCTGAACGACCCGCTGACCTTCGGCGGATTCGTTCCGCTCTCGCCCTGTACTGGCACGGTTCTGACGAAGGATCTCTTCCGGCGCACTGGCGGGTACGATACCGCGATGCCGATATACGGCGCGGCGGAACCGGAGTTCAGCGTCAGGCTCTGGCTCTCCGGCGCGGAGATCGTATGCGTGCCCGGTCTCGTCCTTAAGCACCGCTTTCGGCCCGCTTCCGAGCGCCAGCCGTTTCTGGAAGCCATCAACTTCGTGCAGGTCTGCAACTACCTGCGCTTCAGCATGCTCTATCTCGATCAGCCCATGGTACGGCGCGTCTTTCGCCACTATCGCTCGACCAATCCGCAGATCTTTCAACAGGCCCTGAGGAAGGTCTGGGCGGGAGACGTATGGCGCCGCCGGGAGGTTCTACGGCGTACTCTGCCCGGACGATTCGAGTCATTCGCAGCGCGCTTCGGAATTCGCGGAAACATCGAGGCCGGTTCCCGCACATAAAGAATATGTACGGAAGATCTGGCCAATGAAAACCTTATCTACGATCATCGCAGCGCGAAACGCCGCGGCGTGGCTACCGCAATGCATCGCGTCGGTGGCGAGTCAAAGGCTTCCGGCGGGCTGGCGTGCGGACATAAGATTGGGCGTGGACTCGTGCCCCGCCACGCTGATGGCAGTCAGCCGAATCCGGCATCCGCGATTTCACGCTTACTATTTCCCGGAACACGTCGGGCCCTACGTCATCTTCAATTCACTAGCCTGCTCCTATCCCACCGATGTGCTGGCGCGATTCGACGCCGACGACGTGATGCTGGGCGACTACCTTCTCTCGCAACTGAATGAACTCGGCTCTGCATCCGTCCCCGCGATCACGCAGACTTGGTCCGTCTACGTGGACCACGACCTTCATCCGGTATGCGCGCGTCTGGCCAGCGGAAAAACAACGGCGCAGGACGGTCGGCGCAGCGAGGCGTCGGACGGGCAGTTCATGATGACGTCCAGCGTCTGGCAGCGATTGGGCGGTTTTCAGGCGTGGCGATGTCACGGTGATACGGAGTTCATCCGGCGCGCCCGTTGGGCGGGGGCATCCCGCAAGGTCGTTCCCGCGCACCTGTATTTGCGCCGGATGCATTCCGGGTCCCTGACCCAGGCGGACGAAACCGGGTATGCTTCGCAGATTCGCCGTTACTACGCCCAGCAGATCAGGGATGCCCACGACCGCTATGCCCGCGGCGCTCCGCCGGAGAGACTAAGGCCGGCGGTCGCCCGATTCTACCCGGCAAACGCGATGCCTGCCGAAACGATGCCCCGCTCATACAGTGAGGCGGCAAGATGATCACCGTCGTGATGCTGAATTTCGCGCGGCCGCGAAACGCTCTTTTCAACCTTCAGACGTATTCGTCTTATCGAATCGTGAAAGATATCCTTTGTTTCAACAACGGCGCGCCGCTTGTTTCCGGCCGTCTTCCACGCAAGTGCGTTTTGATGGAGGCTTCGAAGGATCTGGGACTCTACTCCCGTTTTGCCGCCGCCTCACTCGCGACCACCGACGCCGTTTTCCATACCGATGACGACCTCATCGTTCCTGAGAAGACGCTGGAAGCGCTTTACTCGTATTGGTTCCGAGCTAAGTCATCCTGTCACGGCCTCTATGGACGCGTCGCGTATCCCACCTACAAATACGGAAATGTCTTCGGCCCGGTGGAGGTATTGCTGACACGAGCGATGATGTGCAGTCGCCGTGTGAACAACATTGCGTTGTCGGCGACCGAGCTGTTTAACGATCTGAGGGGAAAGCCTCGCGGAAACGGCGAGGATATTATTCTCTCGTTCGCCGGTATGGCCGCTTCGAAGCGCTTAAACCTTGCCTATCGGCTTCCGGCAAAAAATCACGCAGGGGAAGAACCATTTGCGATCCATCGCATGCCGGATCACCTGGAGCACCGAAGACTCATCGTCTCCCGGTGCAGAAGAGTATTCTTCGGCCAGACGGCCTAAACGGGTTGACGATACGTTAATTGCATCAGGACGGCGTCGTCGTAAGGCGGCCCGACGATCTTGTGTCGAACGGACGCGTCGTTCAGAAAGCCGCCGATGTCGATAATTTTCCGGCAACGGCAGAGGCAGTCCACCTCTTTCAAAAAAGTAACCATTGCCGCCTTATCCTGGCGGTGCACATAGCGACCGGTCGATTGCGTCAGGTCGAAGTTCTTCGGCACGAACACGCAATCGGCGAAATGTGAAGCCAGCATCTGCTGGATATATTCCGAATCGGTTACGACGAACACCTTGGCGTACCAGGGGATACGGATGATCGATTTCACCACATCGTCGAGTTCCCGCTGCAAGCGGTGAGGCTTCCGTCTGCCGGAGTCGATCTCGTCCACCCGCACCCGGATTCCAATCCGCTGCGAAATGGCATAGGCCCGCGCAAATGCGTCGGCCTCCCTGCGTATCGGAGCTGCGGGTCTCGCCACGATCTGTTTCCATGGTCGCGGACCCAGGTCGCCCAAGGCACTGGCGCACCTTAGATCCCATGAAAATACGTTGCCGATCGGCTTTCGTTCCGGGCGGAATATCTGAAAATCGAGATTGCCGAGCCGGATTCGATCGCCGTTCCGCGATATGCGTTCGATCTCGCTGAGGTGCTCCCGCAACACGTCGTGAACGACCACGCCACGCACGGGCGCCAGCAGTTCGGCGAAGCGGCAGTGGGCCACGCCGCGCGTCGCGCCCCACAGGAGAGCGACCTCGCATCGATATTTTTCGGCGTAGGACTTTACCGCCGAGAGCATGCGAAAGCGGTGACGAATACCGCTCGTCGGCGTCGCTGCGCAAACCACCCACGCTTTCATGTTTTCACCGACGGGCGAACGGATTGGTCTGGCCGCTCGGAGAACGCAGGATGGCGCGATCGTAGGGCGGTTCGATGACTCTGGGATAGAGGGATTCCTCGTTCATGAACCCTCCCACATTGACGATCTTTCCGCATGAAGCCAGGCATCGGATTTCCGTCATGAATGTACGCATGTCGTCGGAGTCGCGGCGGTGAACGTAACGGCCGCCGTCGGAGACATCCTGAAATTTCTTCGGCCAGAATCTCGCGTCGGGAAAATGCGACGCAAGCATTTGCTGCACGTACTCGGAATCGGTCGCCAGGAACACCCGCGTGTACCAGGGCATACGGATGATGGACCGTATCGTATTGTCGAGATCGGCCTGAATTCGACACGGCTTTCGGCCGTCCGCCGGATTTTCCGTGACGCGCACGCGTATTCCAACGCGTCCCGGCATATCGTGCCTACGGATGAAGTCGTCCGCTTTGCGGCGCAGCGCCGCGGAGGGCGTAGCCGTCGTCGGTAACTTTGGATGGCGCGATAAGGGCGCACGGCGCTGCAGAGCGCTCGTCTCTGCGAAATCGCCCCACAGATCGAACGCGAATAACTGATCCGCGAGCGGAGCCCCGGGCCTGTAGACGGCGAACTGTTTGCTGCCGAAGCGGATATATTTTGAAATCCGGTACAGCCGCTCCAGTTCCTTGAACTCGCTCTCGCCGACGTTGATTATGCGAACGCCGGGGACAGGAGCCAGAATGTCTTCGTAGCGACAATAAGCTACGCCCTCGCTCACGCCCCAGACGAACCAAAGACGATAGCCTGCGTAATCCGCGAATGTTTTCGCCTGAGTGATGGAGCGAAAGCGGTGACGCAGGCCGGACCACCACGGAGCAGCGGCGTAAAGAATGCGCGCCATCAGACCGTTCGCAGGCGCGTGGCCTGCGAAGCCACGATCCGCCACTGGCCCTCGTTCCTGTTGAAGACGCGGAGATAGCGGAAAGCGTGCGATCTCTCGGCAGACCGGAGTTTGATTACGCCCGTCGAAACGGCCGCGTTCCCCAAAACGAGTACGGTGCGTTCGCTCTGTTCGCTTTCGGTATAGCGCGATCCGGAAGACTGAACAGCGCTCAGAAAATCCGCCTTGGTCTGAACGAGACCATCCGAGGTGTGTCCCTGGTAGCGGTCGTCAATGATGCGTTCTGTCATCTCGGTCTCGCCGCGCAGGCGCGATGCGAGCCATTCGTCTTCGAGCGCCGTGAGCAGTGCTTCGTCGTTGGCCCCACTGTCGCGGGGCGGTACCTCCCGACGCTGTTTCCTCGATTTTCCGGGTGGCATGTGATCCTTCCGGCGTCAGCCTGATGTTCTAGGTTGCTTCGGTCCACTTATAGGCGTTGGGTACTACAAAGTTCGTGAAAGACACGCTGATGCTTACGTCAAGTGAGCGAACCTGATGCCACCAGCCCACGGGAATGAACAAGACCTCGCCGGGTTCGAGCACGGTTTCGAACTTCGAAGCCTTCGAGAACAACGGAAAGCGCTCGGGATCGGGGTTCTCGCAATCCACCTGGCTGTAAACGCCGACGTGGTTGTAAACGAGATGAGTTTCGAAAGATGGGATCAGGGTGATCTTCTTTCTGCCCAGCACCTGCGCGAGCAGGATGTTCATGGTGTCGTGATGCAGCGGCGTTCGGGTCCCCGCGGGGCCGAACCAGAAGAACACGCTGTCGCCCGCAGCTTTGAGCGGGCTTAGGTAGCCCGCGAGCGGCGGAATCTCGCCGAGCAATGCGCGCAGCGGACCGGCGCCGTTCGAGCGGTTGTTCGCCACCATATAGAAATCGTTGGTCTCGCCCGCGCTCTCCACCATGCCGACGAACTGATCCATCGTCATCCGAACCTTGTGGGATTCGCAGTTGATTTCGTACTGCGCATCGGAATCGCGACCGCCCATGACCTCCACGGTCTCGTCGCCGCATCGCCATCTCAGGTAGTCCGGGGTCCAGCGATTCCAACCGTCCATCAATCCGGAGAGAATGACGGGGCGATTACCCGCGTAATACCAACGAAAGAATTGCTCGGGACTCAGATTTTCTTCCCGTTCTACGCCGATTAGGCCCCTGCACTGCGCCAGCAGATCGGAATAAATGTTCATTAAGCATTCCAATTTGTCTGCGCTTGCAGATGCCGCCTGCTGGCTTACATGTCTGCGCGCCGTCGGCGCATCGAAGCCATTCGACACCATAATGTCGAAAAGCGCGCGCTCGGGGACGCCCCGCGTCCGATTCTCGGCAATCCAGTTAATCCATTGCGCGGGGACCACGGTGTTGGTCATCTGGGCCACTCCAATGTACAGATTCCTTGTTTGACTTTCAAGAGCTTTGTGGCGTAGCTGGACGTACTCTAAAGCACGTCCCCAAGACGCGCTTCCAGACGCGCACTGCCACTAACAGAAGTGAAATATGAGCTTCCCGAATTTCGTGTTTCCGTGTCTTTTTTCAATAGATTTTTCCAAACTTCGGTGATATATAAAGATGAGATAAGTAGGGTGATTGCTCGGTAGCTGAGCGACTCGATGCGGATTCTTTGGATTTCCGACAGCCCGGACACTCCTTCGGGTTTCGGTACAGTTACGGCATCCGTCTGCCAGGGGCTGGCGGCGCGCGGCCATGATGTCAGCATCATGGGCTGGCAGACGAAAGTCCCCGGCGAGTGGAACGGCTGCAACGTCTATCCGTCGCTGGGAAAGCTCGCCAGCGAGACAATCTTTCCCTTTCTGGTCCGGCAACGCCCCGAAATCGTGATCGCTCTCGCGGATGTCTGGTGGCTCCCCTATTTCTGTTCGCCGCACGTGCGCCGGCAGATGGAACTGACCGACACGCCATGGGCGCTTTATTTTCCGATCGACGGTGACATGGAAGGCGAAGGGCTTCCCGCGAGCTGGGTGGACCTGCTTCGTCAGGTCGATGTACCCATCGCGATGAGTCGATACGGCAGGCGGATCGCGGAACGGCACGGCATTTCCTGCCGGTACATTCCGCACGGCGTGGACCTCGATATGTTTAGTCCGCCTTCGGACCGGCGACAAGCGAAAGCCGGGATCGGCGCCGAGGGTAAGTTCCTTATCCTGTCCGACAGCCGTAATCAACCGCGCAAAATGCTTCCGCGTCTGCTGGATATTTTCGCGCGGTTCGCCGCGGAGTGTCCGGACTCGCTGCTGCACCTTCATACTGATCCGGACGACGAATTCACGCACTCGGGAATTTATTCTTACGATGTGCGAGCGGACGTGCGCCATCTGGGAATCGAATCGAAGGTGCGGTTCACGCCGGGCATGATCATGAAAGGGGGCGGCGGCGTTCCGCTCGCCACGCTTGCGCGTTATTACCAGGCTGCGGACGTTCATCTGCTCGCGTCAAGCGGTGAGGGTTTCGGATTGCCGACGCTCCAGGCTGCGGCGGCCGGCGCAATTCCGATGGCGGGCGCCTACACCGCAAGTCTGGAACTCACGGAAGGCCACGGCGAACCCGTCGCTATTTCGGACTGGACCGCAAATGAGTTCGGAATCCGAAGAGGCCTGATTGATATAGACGACGCGGCTTCGAGGCTGAAACGGTTATACGAAGATCAGGCCGACTTGCCGGGCCGCTCCGCCAAATGCCGCGAGTTTGCGCTCGCTTACGGGTGGGAGACGGTAGTCGATCAGTGGCACGAACTCATCTCGTCGATTGCTCGTTCCGCACGAAGAATTCTCAAATCGCCGCCGGCAAGAACAGAACCGTTCCAGAAACTGCTGCCCGGCTCGTTACCCAATATCCCGGGAGTATCCGTATCCGTAAGAGTCGTTGAGCGGCAACTCGGACGCACTGAGGCTTCGATCCTCGCCGACGCGCGGCAGCCATCGGACGTACGGCTTCCGTCGCTGCCGAAATCCTGCGAAGTGGGTGGAGTAAAAGTGCCGCGCACGATCGGTTATGTCGGAATGTCCGCTTGCGATGTCCCGGTATTTCTCGAATTGAAGAAAATCTTCCCTGTTCTTAGCGGGTGGGTGGTTGCGTCGGAGGATTCCCCGGAACAGCAGGAGCAAGCGTGTTTGGCGTGCGATCTCCGCCTGCGTCGATTCGGGTGCGCGGAAGAAGCTCGCTTTGATCTCGCTCAGTCGGTGCTGCTCCTCAACCTCTCCGGCGCGCTCCCGGCGCAGTTACTGATCGACGCCGCGTGTTACGGAGTCCCGTGCATCGGCTCCGCTATAGCCACGGAACAGTCGAATCTTTGGCCTGACTTGGCAACCGCCGAGGCCGCCGAAGCGGCGCAACTTGCGCGCGGATTACTCACCGATGCGGCGCGATTGCAACGCGCATCCGATTCGGCGCGAAACGCGTGCCTGCGTCTTTACACTCCCGATGAGGAGGACTCGGCTTTCTGGCTTCGCCAGCTGCACGCGAAACAACTGACCGAGGCTGCAATAGGAATGGCGGACTAAATCAATGGCAATGCAGATGTTCCTGGTGGGGATGAATCCCGGGTTTTCCCAGGAGACGTCTCGGGACGTGCAGCACCTGGTGAAGAAACATGGTGGTTTCATACTCATGGTCACGCGTAACGGCCCCGTCGTAGCGCTGGACGACAGTAGAGTGGGCGCGATTCAGGCCCACCCTCAAGTCCGGATCGTGGGAGGAGTAACACTCAACCCGAAAGGTCTCGCAGCCGAGCGGCTGCAACGGATCTTTACGGAAAACCTGATGAAACAAGCTACGCTGGCGCGTGATGTAAAACAACAAGAACAATAAACGCCGGCGTGAATCGAAAGACTGAAAGGAGATTGGCGACATGAGTTTCTTGAACATGGGGCAGGAGCTTCAGGACATAAAGTTCGGCGATTTGATCCTGAGCATGGCGAGCGCGATTGCGGAGAGCCAGACCAAGTTGGACATGGCTTCCCTCAACACCTTGAAGGTGTTGGCTCACACGAAATTCGACTTCATCCCGGACATTACGGAGGTTCTGTCGCCCGTTCCGAAACTGGTGATCACAGACCGGGGCGCGATTACCGTGACCGGCGTCGATGTTTCCAGCACTGTGGGCGATCCGGTGCAGATGACGTTACTGCAGGCCGGCCTGACCCCGACCTTTTATCAGTTCACGGAATCCGATATCGAAATCGTGATCTCGCTCAAAGCGGCGGTCAGCACGGACGTTTCGGTCGATTCCGGATTCGAGTTCGATGACACCCTGACCACGGAACTCGGGTTCGGCGGGGGGATCGCCAGTTTCTTCGGCGGTCCCAGCGGCAAGATCACCAACACCACGCATTTCGCCGCGCACGTGAACGTCACGACTCAGACAAAGTATTCCTATGAGGCGCAGGGCGCGGCCACCCTGAAGACGACCCTCAAGCCCGTGGCGCCGCCGGCCCGCGTGATGCCGAAGTTCATCTCGGTGAACGCGTTCATGAATCCGCCGCAAGTAACGATGAGTTAGCCCGGAGACCGAATGGCAACCACCATCTCGCAGGTCGGCGCCGAACTGTCCGAGGTGCCGATCGCCGAATTGATCTCGAACCTCGCGAAGGGAATCGCGGATGGCCAGCAGGCTCTCGATATGGCGTCCGTTCAGACCCTGATCACGTTGTCGAACACGATGGTGAGTCTGATCCCGGAGGTGACGGAGGTCATTACTCCGTCGCCTTTCGAGGTTCAGATCTCCGGTCAGGCGCCGGTTGAGATCACGGGCGCAAGAGTAACGGCTACCCCGGGCGCGCCGGTTACGATGAGCGCGCTGCAGGCGGGGCTGGTTCCTTCGTTTTATCAGTTCACGGAGGCGACGATTGCGCTGAAACTGTCGGTCCAGATTCGGGAGGCCACCGAGACTGACACTGACGGGACGAGCCGCCCGATTTTCCTGCTGTATGGCTCGAGCGTGAATTTTAAAACTCAGAACACGTACTCGTATCAGGCCGATGCGTCGAGCAGCGTTACCGTCACTGTGAAGCCGGTTCCGGCCCCGCCACGGCTGACGCCTTCGACCGTGACAGTTAACGCGCTTACGTCGAAGCCCACCGTGACGATCGCATAAGAGCGATCGCGGTGCTGCGACTGCGGGAACTCATGTCGATTAGAGAAACACAACAGGGAGACGCATGGCCGACGATCCGCTAAGCACGGCAGTGGAAACCTTCTCGGCGCCGATCGAGAATCTGATTACGGCGCTGGGGCAGGGAATTGCGCAGGCGCAGCGCGCGATGGACCTGAACTCCATCGCGACGCAGGAGCAACTGGATACCGATCCGGTTCTGTCGCAATACCATCTTCAGGCGACCTGGTATCAGTTTCCGAGCGCGACTCTGGAACTCAAACTTTCGCTTTCGATCTCTGAGGACCAGTCGTCATCTCCGAACTCGGCGCCTTCGGTTGCGCACGCGGCTCCGCGTCTGACAGTTGCGCAACTCCAACTGCGGAATCCCGTACGGCTGATTGCGCAGCCGGTGAGCGCGTCCTATCAAACGCATTTCAACTATGACGCGCAGGCGGCGAGCACAATCTCGGTGAATATCGTTCCGGTGCCTCCACCGGTCGCGCCGGATCAGGTGACGGTCCCTCCGCGCATGCAGCCAGCCGACGTGCAGACCACGGCTTTGGCGAGCCCGGCGAAGTTCGTCACGGTAATGGACTCCCAGGGGAAACCAACTCCCGCGGCGACGGACGCGGCCGGAAATGCCCTTCGGTTCGAAATCAATTTCAATTCCACGGCGCGGCTGTGGTATGTCCTGCAATACGCGCCCTCGAATTCCGCTGTCAATGCGATCGTCGTAGCTGTCGATGACGCGACGGCGTCAGTCCGAGTCATCAGCACCACTTAAGGAGACAGCCCGGTGGCTGAAAAACCGAAAGACAAATCGAAAAAAGCGTCGGAAGATAAGCCGAAAGAGGTGCCAAGCGCGGAGAGCTCGACGGAACGTGTGGGAATTACGCTTCCGCCGATCAACCGCCCGCCGATCCCGATTTTCTTCGGCCCGACCCTCTCATCGCTGTCGCCTTCGGGAGCGATCGTGGGGGACTCCGGGTTTGTCATGACGGTGAACGGCGGGGGATTCGCCAGCAACTCCATCGTGATGTGGGGTTCGCTCGCACTGGCGACGACTTTCGTAAGCACGACGCAGCTTACTGCGGTAGTCGCTCCCGCGAACATAGGGGCTATAGGCGGTGTTTCCGTCACCGTCACGCGCGATTCGTTGACATCGAACGCCGTGACCTTCAACGTGATTCCGAATATCAGCCAGATCGTGAGCACGCTGAATCAGGTGACGCAGAATTTCACCACGCTGCAACAATTCACGGCGATTCAGCCCGGTCTGATTCAGGCGTTTGCGAATCTGCAGACTTTTCTGAATATCGAATCCAGCACGATCAACGATCAGCAGAGCCAGTTGACCGACGCGCAGAACCAGATCGCTTCGTTGAATACGCAAAACGCCGCTTTGAACTCGCAAGTCACTCAACAAAACGCCACGATCGCGCAGTTGCAGGCGCAGCTTGCGGCGACGAAAACCCAAACCGCGCGTCCGGTGGATGTCGCCCAGTCGTTCAAAGGCGTCGTGGATCAGATTCAGCAGACGGCCCGCGATTCGGGAGGAGTTCAGACCACGCTGACCAACATGAGCATTCAATTGAAGACTCTGGTGAATGTTCAGACATCGTCAGCGCCGCATGACGCAGCGGGAAATCCTCCTCCGCCTGAGGCGGTACTCGTGTTTCCGGATCCGAGCGCGTTGCCGGACCCGAGTACTCTCTCGACCGTCACCTTTTCGTTCAGCGCGATTCCGAATATAAAAGCCGCCACGCCCGCGCCGCCAGCGCCCACTCCCACTCCTGTACCGACTCCGACGCCACCACCGCCTACACCGCCACCGCCCACTCCGACCCCCGGTCCGACACCACCGCCCACTCCCCCGCCGCCAGTGCCGGCGACGAAACCAGCGGTGAAGAAGGCGACAAAGAAGTAAGCCGATGCCGCTGATTGCTTTCAACCTCGACGAAGCCCGGAGCGCTTACGCGTCACTCGAACTCCGCGCCAACGCGGCTGACCTGCACATTTCGACCCTTCAGGCGACCGTTGACGCCCTCAAGACCGCTCAATCGGCAGTTGTGGATCGCGCCGCGCTGCTTACCCAGTACACCGTGGCGCAGGCGCAGTCGAACGCGCAGCTCGTCGCGCAGCAGACCGCGCAGGTCAGCCCAGACATACCTCTTGATTCCTTTATCGGAACTCTCGGCCTTGCCGTGGCGCTGGGTGAAGCTTCGATGCCCAATCGCGCCGTCAACTCTGTAAAGGCAACGCTGCAGGCTTATCTGACATTCGACAACAACGCAGACGGTGTTTCGAAATCCGTCGGAGTGCGGTTCTATCAGCCGGAATTGGGGCAGGCTACGGCCCTGATGACGGCTTCGTTCGAGATTGCCAAAGTTCCCCCTGCGCCCGGCGTGCCCGCGCCGCGCACGCTGTACAACGTCCTTCAGAGCAAACAGGCTCTGTACACGAGTTCCTTCTGGATGCAGTTCTCCACCGGCGAACCGCCTGCGACGCCCGCCGCGCAGATCATCGCCGCGATCTCCGCGACCTTCGGCGCCATCGGAGGTTGGACCCTTCCGTTTCTCATCGGTCAGGCTTCAGCTATCGCAACTTCGGAAACAGCCCTCGCGACGCAGCTCGCCGCAACCGGCCCTTCGGATGCGGTCGCGGCATATGCAAGCGCCGTGCAGGCTCTGTCGAGTCTTGTCTCATCACTCAGCGCGCCAAGACCGTATGTGGCCGGTGATCTTTATGCGCTGTCCTCATCGCTCGATGCCACGACGCGGGCCGCGCAGGCTATAGGCGCCTGAACTATGTCTCGCACGTTTGAGGACAGACGGCGCGAGAAACAGGAAAAGGAACAGCGGAAGCAGGTCCGTAAGGAACGTCTGGATGCGGCGCGCAGGGAGGCGCTCGAAGACGACCGCAGGCGGGAGCGCGATGCGGCGCTGCAGCAGGCCGCCCGAAAGGACCAGCGCTCGGAGGAACTACGGATCCTGGAAATCGCGAGTCGGCGCGCGCAGGCCCGGCTGGACCTGACGGCGCAGATTCAGCGGGAGATACTCGCGCTGGCGAATACCTCGCACCAAAAGGACGCGCTGCGGAAACAAGGGCTCACCGATCTTCGACAGGCGTGGATCGCGGCGCGTCAGGATCGGGCAATGGAGGCTCAGCAGAAGAAGCAGACGCGGAAGGCTGTGCTGGAGCAACTGAAACGCGCGTCAGCCCCCGTGAGCGCTCCGTCGCAACCGAAGCCGACGCCTCCGGAGCCGCGGAGGACCGATCGCAAAGAAGTGGCTAAGGCTGCGGCCGCCGAAGAAACGCGCCTACAAAGGCGAGAGCAGATTCAGGTCGCGCAGGAACAACAGCGTCGAGAGCGCAGTCAACAAGAGGCGCGGCGCCTGGCGCGAAAACAGTTGCTTGCCGAACAGGCCGGACAGGCCGCAGTTCCGCCCTCGGATGCGAGCGAGGAAGCGCGCCGGGCACGGCAGGCGGATGCGCGAGCGGAGCAGTTGCGTGACGAGCGGAACAGCGCCGCCGCGAAGCACCTGCGTGATAAACAGCGGCGTGCGCAGAGAAAACAGTCAGCCGCCGAGGCGGTTCGCGATGAACCCTCGCCTGGTCAACGCGCGCCGGCCGCGAAACTCGCGGAACGTCGCCTCGCTCGAAAAAGAGCTGTTGCCGCAGTCGCACAGACCCCCGCTCCCGAAGAGCCGCTCGATTCGCTCTCCTGGCTGAAAACAAGAGGAAGCTTCCTCGTTGACGAACTGCTGAACGCCGTCTACCTGCGCGGAGTCACCTGTCGCGGTTTCGATGATGTCTCGGCTTCCGATGGCCGAACGTTCCCTCAGGCTTTGTCTCTCGACGGCCCGAATCTCTCGACTATGACCGGGCTCTGGGGTATTAACATCGTCCGGATTCCCTTTCGGGCCGCAACTATGTTGTCCGGCAATTCGTCGTTCGCTGCCGATCAGATGCTCGCCGGACTGGATGAGATTGTCGGCGCGGTTACCACCGCCAGCGCGCGCGTGGTGTTATCGATGGAACCGCTATCGGGTGATGGCCCCGGAACGACTCCGGACTCGGACACGTTTCGCGCCTGGAGTCTCCTGGCGAACCATTACCAGGACGAGCCCGGCGTGCTCTATGAGCTCTTTTCTTCGCCTCAGCCCCTTCCGGATACTTGGCTCGAAATCGCCGCAATGCTGGTCGGGACCATACGCCTGCAGAACCCGGCTTCGCTGATCTTTCTCAGCAGCGGAAGAGGCGGCGCCGACCTCAGCGGTTTGCCGCTTCGGTTCGCAACCGGCGATCCGGTGTTCAACATGGCTTATACGATCGATGTTTCGGATACGGTTGTCCCTGATCCCAACGACGCTTATTTACGCGCTTTCGCCGCCTCGTATCCGCTGTTCGCGTCGCCGTGGTCGGAAGCGGCGGTGAATGCGGATCGGTTATCCGATTCGACTTCGAATCTGTTCAGCCGCTACGGAATAAGCTGGATTGCGGCGAACTGGAACTCAGACCCGAGGCTGGTCCGCAGTTCCGATGATCACGATTTCGCGCCTACGCGCTGGGGGTACGTCGCGCAGCGCGCGCTCGCGCAGCCAGTGAAGCCTTTGTTGCCCGAAGCGCGGCTGGAAGACGCAACGGCGAACGCCTGGAGACTCGCTTAGCCGCATGCCCTGCGACGTAAAGGCCTACATCCTCTCGTGTCCGGATCGCGAAGAGATGCGTCTCCAGACCATCCGCAATCTGGCGGCGACGGATTGGTTCGACGAGCCTGAGGTCGAGATCGATCGGACCACGTGCGAACGCAGGCAGGAGCGGCAGGAGCGCACGGCTCTGAGTCTTCTGCAGAGGGCCATCGACAGCAAGCACGAGCTGATCCTGTTCCTCGAAGACGATCTGGATTTCAATCGCCGCATCCGGCATAACCTCGAGAACTGGTATCCGCTGTCGCGGTGGCGTCCGTCAATGCCATTCTTCGCGTCGCTCTACAACCCCGGCGTTGGGCTATTGACGAAAAGCCCCCAGCGCTCGTTCTGCGTGGCGAATCCGAATGGGGTCTTTGGAAGCCAGGCGTTCCTGATGTCTTCCGGCGCGGCGCGCTACATCACGGAACACTGGTGGGATGTGATCGGCATGCAGGATATTAAGATGTCGCGACTGGCCGCGCGCCTTTGTCCGATTTACTATCACAGCCCGTCGTTGGTTCAGCACATCGGCGTGGTAAGCGCGTGGGGCGGGAACTATCACTGCGCGCGGGATTTTGATGAGTCGTGGAGTTGCGCCGCATAGATAGGGATCACGCCCATGCCTGTGCGTGTTCGCGGCGCACCCAGTTCGACCCGCAATCCGTATATACTTTCCTGCGTGAAGCTCGTAATGTTGCTGGCTCTGTTCGCCGCGGCTTCTCTGAACGCGCAGGTGGGCGGCGCGGAGGATCGTGAAGCCGGAGCGCGAATTTTCCGATCGCACTGCGCCCCGTGTCATGGCATCAAAGGCGCCGGGGGGACCGGACCCGACCTGACATCAGGCCGATTTTTCCACGGCTCCTCTGACGACGAACTGTACAACAACATCAGCAACGGCATCGCCGGAACTGAAATGCCGAGTCAGTTCTTCAATGGCAAGCAGGTCTGGCAGATCGTTACGTTTGTCCGGTCGCTCAGCCAGCAGAATTCGACCGCCGCACTGCACGGTAATCCCTCGCATGGGCAGCAGTTGGTCAGCCAACGCGGATGCCTGACGTGTCACCTCGTTCGTGGTGAAGGCGGGACTCGCGGACCCGATCTGTCCGTGATCGGTTCGCAGCGGTCGGCTAACTATCTTCGCGAGTCGCTGGTCGATCCGTCGGCGCATGTCGCATACCAATTTCGGGTCGCAAAGATTGTCGGCAAGGATAAGTCGCAGTACACCGGATTCCTCATGAATCAGGACACGTACCAGGTGCAACTCCTTGATTTCGACAGAGGTCTGACGACCATCTCGCGCGACGCAATCGCCGATTACGGTGTGGAAGCAGGCTCGATGATGCCGTCGTATAAGGACAAACTCTCGGCTTCCGAACTGGACGACGTAGTCAGCTATCTGGCATCGCTGCAGCGGGGGAAAGAGGCCCAATGATCCGACAGATCGCCGTTACATTCCTGTTTGCAGCGGCCGCTTCATTGTCCGCGCAGGTCACCTATGACCGTCTGCTCAAGGCGGGGGATGAACCTCAGAACTGGCTGACTTATTCCGGCAGCTACAAGAGCTGGCGGTATTCCACACTGAATCAGATCAATCGCGATAACGTCAAAAACCTCAAGGTCGCATGGGTGCATCAGATGGTGACGAACCACCGGATCGAAGCGACGCCCATCGTGGTGGATGGTGTGATGTATGTGTCCGAGCCGCCATCGAACGTATTTGCGCTTGACGCTGCCACCGGCCGTCCTTTCTGGCATTACCGCCGTTCCCTGCCGTCGAAAATTAATGTGTGCTGCGATGAAGTCAATCGTGGCGTTGCGGTTCTTGGCGATCGCGTTTACCTGGGCACTGTTGACGCGCATCTTGTCGCGCTAAACGCGAAAACGGGCGATGTGGTCTGGGATGTTCCAGTCGCCGATTCCGAAAAAGGCTACAGCGTGACTGGCGCTCCGCTCATCGTGAAGGACATGGTCATCACGGGAATCGCGGGCGGCGAGTATGGGGTCCGTGGCTTCCTTGACGCATACGATACCAGGACCGGCAAGCGCAGATGGCGTTTCAATACGATTCCTGGTCCGGATGAAAAAGGGCGCGAAACATGGCCTTCCAGTGGTCCGAATGCGAATTCATGGCAGCAGGGGGGCGGGCCGACCTGGGTCACCGGTTCGTACGACCCCGAGCTGAACTACATCATTTGGGGCGTAGGCAACCCTTCGCCGGACTGGAACGCCGATGTGCGCCCCGGCGACAACCTGTACACCGATTCGGCCATTGCGCTCGATGCGGATACCGGCCAACTGAAGTGGCATTTTCAATTCGTTCCGCATGACTCGAACGATTGGGACGCGGTGCAGGTGCCTGTGCTGGTGGATGGCGCGTGGCGCGGCCAGCCGCGCAAGCTGATTTACTGGGCGCATCGTGGCGGGTTTTATTATGTGCTCGATCGGAAAACCGGCGAGTTTCTGCTGGGAAAGCCGTTCGCGAAGCAGACGTGGGCGAAGGGCCTCGATGATAAAGGCCGGCCGGAACGTTTGCCGAATTCGACTCCGAGTGAGCAAGGCACGGTGGTATGGCCAGGCGTGCAGGGAGCGACGAATTGGTATTCACCGTCATTCAGCCCGCAATCCGGTTACTTCTATCTCACGGTTTGGGAAAACAAAGGCTTCTATCTCAAAGGCGAGCCGAAGTATACGCCGGGCAATCGATATGTCGGGAGCGTGCCGGATATCGATATGGAAGACGATCCCGGTTACGGCGCCATCCGGGCCTTGAATCCTTCGACGGGTGACAAGGTTTGGGAGTACAAGGTGTCGACGAAGCCCTGGTCGGGCGTGCTGACGACTGCGGGACACGTGCTGTTCGGAAGCAACGGAGGCTGGCTCAGCCGCGAGCGCGAAATGATGGAGGCTTACTTCTTCGCCCTGGATTCGGACACGGGAAAGGAACTGTGGCGGATTAATTTGGGCGGAACGATGTCTTCGAACCCGATTACGTACACCGCGAACGGAAAGCAGATGGTCACGATGGCGGCGGGTAGCGCGCTGTTCACTTTCGCCCTGCCATAGGGCGTGCGCAGATTCAACCACGATTACCTGGGAGAGCCATGCTCGGCCGCGCCGACGCGTTCGGTGCCGGCGACCGTTGCGTACAATTGTTTCACCGAGAGAGATAAACAGAATGCTTCGATCATTCGCGACGGCAATTTCTGCCGCTGCAATACTCATGACCCAGGGGCTTCACGCGCAGACGAACCGCCCTCCGGGGCCGGTCCGCACCAGCGGCGACTCTATCGGCCCCTACGACAAGCAAATCGTGGACGATGCCGCAGCCGCTCGCGGCCGTACCCTATTCGCAGCCGAGTGTGTGGACTGCCACGGCCCTCTGGCGCGCGGCAGCGAGAAGGGCGCCAACCTGATCCGGTCCGAAGTCGTATTGAAAGATCGTGTCGGCTCTGAGCTTGGCCCCTTTCTCAAGAAGGGCCATCCGCTGCAAAGTAACAAGAACAGTGCGGACCTGACCTCCGATCAGGTGGCCGACATTTCGCATTTCCTGAAACAGCGAATTAACGACGCGCTGAAGCGCTCTCCGACGGGAATTAATAAAGTCACCGGCAATGTTGCGGCGGGGAAGGCTTACTTCAACGGCGATGGAAAGTGCGCTTCGTGTCATGCGATCACGGAAGGCTCCCCCCACACCCTTTTCGCCATCAGCGCCCGCTATCCCGACTCCGTCAATCTGCAGCAGGCCATGCTGTTCCCGGGAGGAGGTCGCGGCGGTCGCGGATTCAGTGCAGGGCCTTCGGCGGGCGGCGTCACCATCACGGTGACCGCGCCCGGAGAACCGGCTGTCACCGGCACGCCTGTTCAGCTCGACGATTTCGACGTGCAGCTGCGCGATTCCGACGGCAAAGTCTATAAATGGAGCCGAACCCCGGCGCTAAAGATCGTTAAGCACGATCCGTTAGCCGCTCATCACGAATTACTCGACCGCCTGACGAACGACAACGTCCACGATCTGGTGGTTTACCTGGAGACCTTGAAATGATCAGAATCGGCCCCATCCTCGCGTCCGCAGCTGTGCTTGCCCTCGGGGGACTGGTCCTCCATGCGCAGCAAGGCCCACTGGCCCAATCCTGGCCGACCTACAACGGCGATCTCTCCGGGCGGCGGTTCAGTTCGCTGACAACGATCAACGACAAGAACGTCGCTTCCCTACAACCCGCGTGGACTTACAAGGTGGATTCCGGTGAACCCGGCAGTAATAATCCCAGTGGAACCCCGCTGATGGTCGACGGTGTTATATATCTCTCGACTCAGGACCACGCCTTCGCCATTGACGCGCATACAGGCAAGCAGATCTGGCATTATACCTGGCTCAGCAAAGGCGCTCGTCACTTCTCCAATCGTGGGATGGGTCTGTTCGGCAACTTCGTCTACTTCGAGACTCCGGATTGCAATCTGGTCGCCCTCAATAAGACCGACGGGACGCTCCGGTGGTCGAAGACCATTGCGGACATCGATCAGTTTTATTACTGCTCCGTGGCGCCGGTCGTGATCGGGAACCACATAATCGCCGGTGTGAGCGGCGATGATCTCGACATCGCTGGATATATTGAAGCGCACGATCCGGAGACCGGAGCACTGCAGTGGCGCTTCTATACAGTGCCGCAGAAGGCAGGCGACGTGGGCGCGAATACCTGGCCCAACGTGGACATGGCGTCGCACGGCGGCGGCATGACCTGGCAGCCGGTTACTTACGACCCCGATACCAACCTTGTTTATGTCACAACCGGCAACCCCCAGCCAGTTATTGCCAACGTAAACCGCAAGGGAGACAACCTCTTCACCGCTTCCGTAGTCGCTGTACACGCAGATACCGGCAAAATGGCGTGGTGGTTCCAGACGTCCCCGCACGATACTCACGACTGGGATGCCACGCAGACCGCCGTGTTGTTCGACGGAACAATCGCCGGTCAGCCGCGTAAGCTCTTGGCCATCGCCGCGCGCAACGGTCATTTCTTTGTACTCGACCGCGTGACGGGGAAAGCCTACGTTCATACCGAATTTGTAAAAACCAACTGGTCGCTGGGCTATGACGCGAAGGGCCAGCCGATCCCCAATCCGGAAAAGTTCCCGTCGATTTCCGGCGCGTTGGTCAGCCCTAATCAGGGCGGCGCAACGAACTGGTTTCCCCCGACGTTCAGTCCACAAACAGGACTGTTTTATGTCAGCGCCAACCACGCCTTCAGCGTGTATTACCTCTATGACGATTCCGATAATCCGCAGGGATGGGGCGGCAACGATCGCAGCGGCTGGTCAGAATCCAAGCTGGAAGCCATCGATTACAAGACCGGCAAAATCAAATGGAGCCACCCTTGGGAGGGCGGCAACAACTCAGGATTGCTTTCGACCGCCGGTAATCTGATCTTCACGGGCGCTCCGGGTTCGTTTCTCGAAGCGCTGAACGCCACGACCGGGGAACCGCTTTGGCACAGTAAATTGCAGGCTCCTGTCCGGGTTCCGCCATCCACATGGGAACTTGACGGAAAACAATACGTTTTGGTGGGCGCCCGCAACACCCTGTACGCCTTTACGCTTCCTCAATAGAAAGACTCTGTGGAATCGTTGAAACCACTATCTTCCCTGACCTCGAAAGCCTGAGCGGCGAACTGGCTGCGGTTCGACGTCGGGCGTTATCATCTTCGTTGATGCGGTCGCTCCGCGCATTTCTGCTTTGCGGCGCTGTGCCCTTGGCGGCAGCGGGCGCTCCCACCGCGGCAATCACCTACTACGGGCAGATTGCGCCGATTCTTTACGAATCATGCACGTCCTGCCACAGACCGGGAGAGTCGGCGCCGTTCTCACTCCTGACCTACGATGACGCGCGTCAGCACGCCAGACAAATCGCCGCAGTCGCGAAATCGCGGTTCATGCCTCCGTGGCTTCCGGAACAGGGATACGGCGCATTCGCCGAGGAACGCCGTCTCACCGACGCTCAGATCGAGCTGATTCAAGGCTGGGTTCGCCAGGGCATGCCCGCGGGCTCGGCGGCGCGGGCTCCGAAGCCTCCGAAATACACGAGCGAATGGCAGCGGGGCACGCCAGATCTCATTCTGCGTGTGTCGAAACCATACCAACTGTACGCAGAGGGCCCCGAGGTTTTCTGGAATTTCATTCTGCCCGTTCCGATCACTACCACGCGCTGGGTAAAAGCCATGGAGGTGAGACCAGGTAATCCGCGCGTGTTTCATCACGCAAACGTAATCCTGGATCGCTCCGGCGCGATGCGCCGCCAGGAAGCTTCGCCCGGCGCCGGCTTCCCTGGCATGGACCTCACGGCCGAGGAAGACACGTTCGATCCGGACGGGCACTTTCTCTCATGGAAGCCGGGCAGCGAGCCCGTCGTCGAGCCGGACGGCATGGCGTGGCGCGCGGAACCCGGCATGAATCTGGTGCTGAACGTGCATTTGCGGCCCACCGGGCGGCCCGAAACGGTCACTCCCGAGATCGGGCTCTATTTCACCGGCGCGCCTCAATCGAAATTTCCGATGCTGATTCAGCTCGAGCACGACGGAGCGATCGACATTCCGGCGGGCGCCAAGGATTTCGAGATCACCGACGAGTTCAAGGTCCCGATCGACGTAAATGTGCTGGCGGTTTACCCGCACGCTCATTACCTTGGCAGACTGCTCGAGGGCTATGCCACGCTGCCGGATGGAACGCGGAAATGGCTGATCCGGATTCCCGACTGGGATCTGAGCTGGCAGGGGGTCTTTCGCCTGAAGTCTCCGCTGCTGCTTCCCGCGGGAACGGTGGTTTCGATGCGTTATCACTACGATAATTCGACGGACAATCCGCGCAATCCGAACAATCCGCCGAAAGAAGTGCGGGGCGGGAACCAGGCGACAGATGAGATGGGGCATCTTTGGCTGCAGGTCTTACCCACGGCTCCCGGCGATCACCGGGCGGAGCTGCTGAGGGCGACGGTCACCCAGCGATTGGGCAAATATCCCGATGATTTCGGCGCGAATTTCTCGATGGGCGATCTGCTGCTGAGCGATGATCAGGTTGCGGCGGCCATTCCCTTTTTCCGGAGAGCCGCGGAGGCGAATCCCGCGAGCGTGGTGGGTGCGACGGAACTCGGAATTGCGCTGTTCTCGGATGGAAAGGCGGATGAAGCCAAAGCGGAATTCCGGCGCGCGCTGAGCCTCGACGCTTCCTATACGGACGCGCGATTCGACTTGGCCAGCGCAGAAGCCGCGACCAAGGAGTGGCCAGCGGCGGCGGCGGATTTCAAGCAGGTGCTCACGGAGCGCGCGGAGGATGCGAAGGCCGCGCAACATCTGGGCGAGGTGCTGCTGCTGTGGGCCGATTCGCTCTCGAATGCGGGCAAGCATTCCGAGGCTCTCGAAAAGTATCGCGCCGCTTTGCAGTTCCGGCCGGGAGACGCGGTGTTGCACGGGAAGACAGGCATGGAATTAGCCCAGATGGCCCGCTTGGATGAAGCGGAGAGCGAGTTCGAGATCGCGCTTAAGATCGATCCCAACTCACAGCCGGCGAAACAGGCGAGTTCTGTATTGCGTACGATGCGCGCAAAGTGATGCGCGCGAAGTGACGCGTCCTACGGCGCGGTCTCCGTTACCTCCAGGATTCGATCCGGTTTGACATTGACCAAAGATTGGGTGACGCCCGACGGCCACTGAATAGTGATCTTCGGAATCACCGTTGCGCTGCCCAGTCCGAAGTGGACCCCCCAGTCAGCGGAGGACGCATATCCGAGTGCGGTCGTCATCTCGCCATACTGATTGCCAATTCGGATGCGGGCTCCAATACCATCACGGTTTGACTTCACGCCGCGAAATCGCAAGATGATCCAGTGCTGCGGCGTGGGGCTGATGTTTTCCCACAGTTCAGCCGGTTCGCCCAGGGAAGAAACGACCGCGTCGATGCGCCCATCGCCGTTAAAATCCGCAAAGGCCGCGCCACGGTGGGCGCGAACAGACGCGAGTCCGGCCTCATCGGAAACGTCGCGGAATGTGCCGCCTTCATTCACGAACACGCTATCCTTTTCGCGATAGGCGGCAGGCTCGAACTTCTCCACCAGATCGTTAACGTGCGAATTGGCAGTGAACACATCTTTCCAGCCGTCGTTATTGAAATCGAACGCCCCGAGGCCCCATCCGCTGTGCCGGACGCTCACGGCGCCGATCTTTGAGCCGGAAGTGGCATCGGTAAATCCGTTGCCCTTCCCCAGATTGCGAAATGTGGGGAAGGTTTCGCCGGCGAGGGCGCTGACGAAGATATCCGGCATACCGTCGTTGTCATAGTCCTTGAACTCGGCGCCCATGCTGGCGACGGCTTTGCCATGGTCGCGCAAAGCCACTCCGGAGAGGAGCCCTGTTTCTTCGAACGTGCCGTCTCCCTTGTTATGGAAGAGGAAGTTGGGCATGTTGTCGTTCGTGACGAATACATCCGGAAAACCGTCCTGATCGTAGTCCGCGAACGCGACGCTCATGCCCCTCCCGGCATATCGGGCGATGCCGGTGCGCGCGCTGACATCCTCGAACGTGCCATCGCCTTTGTTGCGATAGAGCGTGCTTGCGAGGCCCTCGAAATATTTCGGATGGCAATAAATGCGAAGACCGCGAGAGGCATCGCCGCAGAATTGATCGAAGGCGGGCGACCATTTGGCGTAGTGAACCACCCAAAGGTCGAGTTTGCCGTCGCGATCGTAATCGAACCAGCCGGCCGCCACGGCCCACTGGCCGCTTTTGATGCCGGCTTTTTCAGTTACGTCTTCGAACCGTCCGTGGCCGGTGTTGCGATAGAGAGTATTTCGATTTACTCCCGCCACGAAAAGGTCGGGTAGACCGTCATTGTCGAAGTCGGCGACGGCAGCGCCCATGGAATAGCCCGCTCCGGCGACGCCGGCCTCCTCGGTAATGTCGCGGAACTTCATATTCCCTTCATTGCGGTAGAGGCGATTCCAGTATTTCGGCGAGGATTTTTCCAGTGACGGAATAGAGGCGCCATTGGTGAAGTAAATGTCGGGCCGCCCGTCGCCGTCGTAATCGAAGACAGCAATGCCGCCGGGCATGGTTTCGATCATGTGCTTGCGCTGAGTTGGATTGTTTTCGAGAACGAAATCCAGACTGGCGGCCGCGGCGACTTCGCGGAACCGGATGGGCGGCGCTATAGGCGAGGCGGTATACGCAAGAACATTGAGCAAGAGCGGGAGCAGGAGCAGGGCGGAAACGAACTTCGTCATCACGGGGCGGCGATCTGAGCCTCCTCCGCGACCCGCTGCTTCTCCGCCTCATTCTTTTTCACAATTCGCTGGTATTCGGCCATGACTTCGGCGGCCCGCGCCGCCTGGCCGGTCGACTGCAGCGCGCGGGCGAGCTGGTAGTGGAGGTTTCCGTCGTCATCGAAGGGAAGCGCTCGCTGAAGATGCGGAATCGCTTCGGCACTCTTCCCGATACGCGCAAGCGCGAGCCCAAGGGCTGCGTGAGCCGGTATCAGTCCGGAGTCCAGGGCGAGCGCGCGCTGCAAATAAGGAACTGCCTTGTCGGGCTCTTCGAGTTGGAGCAAGCTATTGCCCGCGGTGAAATTCAACGTCGCAGAGTTCACGCCGCCCGCGAACAGCTTGTTCGTTTCTTCGAGCGCCCCTCGGTAATCGGCGGCCAGGAAGAGCGAGGCGGCGAGTTCTTCATGCAGGTGAGCGTCGCCGGGCGCCAGTTCGAGAGCCGCACGCCACTCTTTAACGGATTCCAGGTGTTGATCCTGGTCGCGCGCAATCTGAGCCTTGAGTTCATGCATCTGGACTGACGCGGGAAGCTCACCGAGGCGGTAAAACGCCTGGAGCGCCAACTCGTTTCCGGCGCGCGCCCGCCAGTATAAGGCCTCGGCGGTGGGCTGACCCTTGGCGGGAAGAGACGCGGCATCGAGATCGTGCCCTGCGACAAACGCGCATTCGGCGGGATGTGCGCGGCAATCGGCCGGAGCGAGTTGCTGTTCCTTGCCGTCCTCGACGGCGGCCCAATCGGCGTGGCCGGTTTTGCGATAAACCTCGGCGAGCGCAGCATGAAGACCATGCAGATCCGGCAAGCGTTTGAGCGCTTCACGATAGAAGAAGAAGGCGCTGCGGTACTGGCGGCGCTGTACGCGCGTGTCCGCCACCAGAGCCAAAACCCAGGCCGATTGCGGATCGATCTTCTGGAGGCGATCGAAGGCGTCCCGGGCCATGGATTGATAGGATGTGCCAAGGCCATACCAGGCGCGGGCATCGTCCGGTGAGATTTCCGCGAGCTTGCGATATTCCTCAGCCGCTTGCTCGAAGTGTCCGGCGGAGTTGAGGGCATCGGCGAGCATGCCGCGGACGTCAGCGTTCTTCGGATCTACTCGAAGCGCCGTGCGCAAAGGGGTGACAGCGAGTTCGGGCTGGTCCAAAGACAGCCGTGCGGCGCCGAGCGAAACCAGCGCCGGCAGAAGATTGGGCTGCGATTTGAGCACGGCTTCGAAATGAGGAATCGACTCGCGCTCGTGCCCCGCCATGTGCTCGGCCAGAGCGAGATTCAGGAGCAGCCCCGGATTCCCCGGCGCTGCCTGCGCCAATTGCCGGTAAATGGGAATGGCGTCCTCATATCTTCGCGAGGCCATGAAGTTTTTGGCCTGTTCCGATTTTTGGACTAGATCTCTTTGGACAGAATCGGAGGATTGCCAGGCGCACAGGAGCCCGCAAACGAAAAAGGCGGGCAGCCGAGCCGCCCGCCTGAACCAAACCGGAATGGGAGCCGTCACCACTGCGCGCGTAAACCGAAACGGAACTGGCGTTCAGTATAAACCGCGGCGTTGGTGTTGGAAAGCGTACTGGTGATCTGCATGAAGGTGGTTGAGGTCACGCTGGTGCTGGGGCCCGCAAAGTGCGGCGTGTTTGTAAAGTTGAACGCTTCAGCCCGGAACTGCAAACGGAATCGCTCTTTTATCGGGAAGTCGCGCGTTATATCGAGATCGCTGTTGATCACCCCCGGAACGGTGAAAATGTTGCGGCCGCTGTTGCCGAAGGTAAGGGGCGTCGTGACGGGAGCGAAATTGGCGGGGTTGTACCAGTAGTTACCGGGTCCGATACCGCCGAGGAACTGCACGTTGGGCGTCAGCAGATTCGCCGTCTGGCTGTTGTCGGGAGCATTCAGCGAGCCGCCAGGAGCGCTGACAGAGAACGGAGTGCCCGTGAACGCTGAGACGACGCCATTCACTACCCAGTTACCAAATATGGCCGCCGGAACTCCGGACTTCGCGTAGGACTTGCCTTTGCCGAACGGCAGCTCATATACCCAGCCCATTTGAAAGACCTGCCTGCGGTCGAAGCCGGCCGAAGCGCGATTCCGTTGGAACACCGGAGCCCAGTTCCAGCCCACGCTGGCCCAGCCATCGGCGTCGGTGTAATCGATCGCATGCGAATACGTGTACGCGCCCTTGATCAGCAGTCCGTGCGAGAACTGCTTATTGATCGCGACCTGCAGAGAGTTGTATTCCGAGCTCAGATAGCCGTCCCACATCTGAGTCGATACCGTGCGGCCGTACGCCTGATAGTACGGAAGGCCGGTAGTGCCGGAACCCGGAAAGCCCGAGTTGATGTCATAGTCCGCGAGCAGATGGACCGAGTGAGATCCGACGTAACCGGCGGAAACCACAAACCCGAGCGGAAGCTGTCGCTCCAGCGTAAGATTCCAGCTCTGCACATAGCCACGGTGAATGAACGAATTGGGACTGCGCTCGCTCACGTTGCCCGGGAGACTGACCACGCCGCTCGAGACATCCGGCCCCTGCGTGTTCGGAACGCCGTTGGAGAGTGTGGTTCCCCAGTTATAGCCATTCGTTGCGTTGAAGGAGGCATTGACGACGAGCGGATACCATGCGCGCAACGGGCGCGAAAACGGAATCGGATCATAGTTGATCCCGTAGCCGGCGCGGACCACTGTCTTTTCATTTGCGCGCCATGCGATTCCCACGCGCGGCGAGAAGAGCTTGTGGCTGACGGAAATCCCCGCATCCTCGGGCACGTTGCCGCGGCCGCCCATATAAACGTTGTTGTTGCTGGGATCGTATCGCTCAAGGCCGTAACCGGCGCGCGTCATGAGCGGGTAGAGTTCATAGCGCACGCCCAGGTTAACCGTCAGATTGCGCGTGACCTGCCAGCGGTCGCGGGCGTAAAACCCGAACTGCCATTCGCGCCCCGTTGCCTCGATGTACTGTAGGCTTTTTTCGGAGTCGTCCGAGAGGCCGAGAAGGAAAGATGCGTAGCCGTTGAATTGGTTGGGTGAGCCAGGCGCGAGGGTGGTTTCGCCGCCGGCGAACCCGAGACCTCCGCGCGGTCCGAAGTTGCCAATCTCAGGCTGCCAGTGGTTGAGGTGATGCCGCACGAGATCGAACCCGAAGCGGATTTCGTGCGCGCCTTTGGTCCACGTCAGGTTGTCGCTGTTGGTGTAGCTTTCCTCGACGCGGAATAAAGGCATCCAGTTGGGCACGCCGAAGCCGGTGTAGCCGCTGATCGTGATATCGGGGAACCCGCTTTGCCGGATGTCCGGACCATTCGTGTTGGGAATCCCGAACTTCAATCCATAATTGGTGCCGTAGTCGTTGGGCAGAACCTGTTGATCCTGCCGTTCGTAACCGACCACCGCATCGAACACCATGTTGGGAGTAATCGTGCGCGTATAGCCGATGGCGCCGACCTGAATTGTAGTATCACCTTTGCCGGGATCGGACCCGCCTAAACCGGAACCCCCGGCGATACCGAAAACGGCGTTTCCCCCGGAGGTCGCCCACATACGGCCATACTTGACCCACAGGGCGTCTTTGTCGCTTCTTTTCCAGTTGCCTTTGGCGTCGAACTGATTGCGATTCAGAACAGGCCCGCCGCTGGCGAAGTAGTTGTTGGCGAAAGCTCCGCCAGCAACGTTCGGAGCCGGATAGTAGCCCTGGATAGTCTGAGCGATGCTGCTGATCCGGCTGGTGGGAATCATGTTGCCCGGGAACGCCGTCCGGCCGGTACCATCGGGATTTCCGGTCATCGGGTCGTAGATTTTCGTCGTGACGGCGCTGAAATCGCCGGCGGCGAAGGCCGCTGTCGGCACTGTATAGAAACCCGGGCTGGACTGCCTTTGCCGCGTGCCATCGTAACTCAGGAAGTAGAACAGTTTGTCCTTCTTGATGGGACCGCCTACTGTGGCTCCGAAATCGTTATTGATGGCAAGCGGGATGGCGCTTCCGGGCGCCTGAAAGAAATTTCGCGCTTTGAGGTGCTGATCGTCGTGGAACTCGAAAGCGCTCCCGTGTATCTGGTTGGTGCCTGATTTTGTGACTACCGTTATTGCCGACGAGCCAGCGAGGCCCTGTTCGGCATCCGCCGCGCTTGTAGTGATATTGACCGCATCAATCGCTTCTTCCGGCGTCACATAGCCGACATGGTGCGGCAGCCAGACGTTGACGCTTGTGGCGCCATCGATTCGCGTAATATTCGTCTGAGCGTTTCCGCCATTGACGTTGAGCGCGAGCGCGCGTCCGGGCGTGTCGGTGATCGAATTCTGAAAAGCGGCGGGAGCGGACCCCGGGACCAGGTTCATCAGCTGCTCATAATTCCGGTAATACCCGAGCGGCAGGCTCTCAATCGCCTTCGAGCCGATGGTCGAATGAGTGTCGGCCTTGTCCGTTTGCAGTTCGACCGAGTTCGCCTGAACCTCGACCGTCTGCGAGGAAGCGCCGACCTCGAGCGAGATATCGACGCGCCCGATTGTGTTCGCGTTAACGTCAATACCGGTCTTCTCGTAGGTCTTGAATCCCTGCGCGGCCACTTTGATCGTGTAGGCGCCGGGCGGAACGTTTACAAATGAGTAACGCCCGCCGTCGTCAGAAGCTCCCGTGCGGACGCCGCCTGTTTCGGTGCTGGTTAACGTGATCTGGGCGTTTGGCACGACGGCGCTACTGGGATCGCTTACGGTTCCAATAACGGATCCGTAAAGAACCTGCGCCTGAGCCGTCTGCGAGAAACAAAAGACGAATGCAGCGGCAACAACCGCCGCGGAAGCGAATCGACAAATCCGTCCGATAAAGGAATTGTTAGACACCCCTGTTAAGCCCCTTTCCCCCTAAGCGCCGACCCGGCGATTACACTACTTCAGGATCATATTTATAGAAGCTCAGGAGAATTAAGTCAAGGGGGAACGTCGCAATTCGTGAGAATAGACCCCTCATTTGGCGGGAAACAGAGACGGAATTGATCGTTGTTCCGGTTGATTTCCGTGAGAGTGCGGAAAGGTGTAAATGGAAGTGGCGGAAACCTCGGCGCCCGTAATTAGAGCTTCAATTTTGATCAAGCCCTTTAGAATCAGTCATGAATTTGGGGGGCGCTAGGCTAGAGCGATCGCAGGAAGTTGATGAGGTCCTGCTGCTCTGAAACAGTCAGCCGGTCGAAGCGATCGACAACGTTATTCGCCTCACTGCCGCGGCTCTTGTGGGCCCTGATAGCCTCCACGAGATTGTCTGTTCGTCCGTCATGAAGGAAAAAGACGCGTTGCCCGACCCCCCAGAGCGGGGCTGTTCGGAACTCGTCGGGGCCGGCGCCGCCTTGCGTGATGCCATCGGCAAGACCTATGCCCATATGGTGAACAAGGAGATCGGAGAAGAGATTCGCAGTCTTGTTGGAAAGCGCGGCGCTGGGGCTCGTCGAGGAGCCACTGGCGATCATTTTGCCGGTAGTAAATGAAGGTGTATGACAGTGGACGCAGCCTGTTTTTGTGAAAGCGGCCCGTCCGTTCACGGTGGACGGCGTCTCCGGCGTCGGCGTGGGCGGAGCGAGCATCCGCGCGAAATCGGCAAATGCCTCGATGTCGGACAGGACGCCGGTATTGGAGGGAGGCTTGGAGGCAGGAGCGAAGTTGAGCGTGTCCTCGGGCGTGGCATTGAAAAGACATCCGGGAGTCTCGTCACGTTCCTGCGGGAAGAGCGGGTTCGTGATCCCCATCTCAACGTTGTAGGCCTCGCCAGCGAATATGAGGAGGGACTTGTTTTGCGCCTTCCATCCGAAGCGGGTTATTGTCCCGTCGTTGCCGCTGATGTTCACGTTACCGCTCAGGTGCGCGTTGGGGTGGCCGGAAATGCCCATCCCTGACTTCAGCGACGAGTTGGCCTTCGCGTTTGCGAGGATCTCCGAGTCCGGAATGGCTTCGATGAGCCCAGCGCCAAAGAGGGGCGTCGGAATGCGGAAAATGACGTTCGGGTTCCCGCCCTGGCCGGACAGAGGATTTCCGGCAGGCAGCAGATTGGGCTGGGCGATGTTGCAACCGGGGGCGTCCTTGCGCCCTGTGATAACGAAGATCGCGTGCACTTCGCCATCGTTCGTTCCGTTCGGACTCCGCTTAAAGCGCGATTCACGGACGGGACCATTCTGCGTAATGAACCACGGCACCGTATTTTTCGCGCCATTGAGAGTAGCAACCGCGATCAGGGGGTTGCGCGCAGGGCTTGTTCCGCCGGCAGCAGGCTGCGAGTGGCAAGACTGGCATTGATTCGAGTTGAAACGGGGCCCAAGTCCATTGTTGCTGCCGCCGGTCACTACCTCGATATCAGCAAATCTGGCTTGCCCGTCTTTAAAAAACGCGGTTTCGTCGGCGGTCAGGCCCGGCAAGGGATTGCCAGCGCCTGGCGCGCCACCGCGCACCCCGGGATCTACGGGCGCTTTCATCGTTTGAGCGGACGCCAGGACGCAGCCCACGTCCACTACCAGTGCAACGAGCGTTACAAGATTAAATACGACGGAAGCCTTTAAAGTAACTTTCCTTCGCGTGGTCACGACCGTTCCTCGGATTTTTCCAAGGATAACTGCACCAGGCCAAACTAATTTTCATGGTATCGCGGGCCGCCGACGCCAGGCGCCGCCGGGCGCGCTCGCTCGGAGCGGCAGGATACTATTTGCGATGGAATTGTGGGCACTTCAATCCCCGGTTGGAATGATACCGGCGTTTTCAACCATTAGGACAACAGTACGCTCGCTCGCACGAGTCCGGTGCATGACGCCTTTCGGTACGACAAAGCCCTGTCGCGGAGCAAGCTCTACGACCTTTCCTTCCAGATCGATCAGAAGACACCCTTCAACAACATAAAAGAACTCGTCATCTTTATCGTGTTTGTGCCAGTGATACTCGCCCTCAAACACTCCCATTCGGACCACCGCATCGTTTACCTTACATAGCGTCTGGTTGAACCATTTGTATGTGCAGGCCTCGGCCAAGGCCTTTTCGTCAATGACTTCCAACGGACCAAATGCAATATCAAGGCGAGTTTCGTAAGGGTAATCGTTTGGGTCGCTCATTGTGGCCGCTCCTTTGTTGTCGCAGCATCTGTTCGGCATTGGCCCCACTTGCGGGAAGAGTCGGAAGGATGAAACACATGGGTGCGGGGCGAACTTCCGTTCGCACGACACGTCAGAGGCGTCTACGCCATCTGAGGGCGACATCGGATCGATCCGTGCAGCCTACGGCGACGGGTACTTCCGGCTTCCATCACACAGCAGATTATCGGTGCGAGAACCGTCATCGGCTCGACGCACGATGCGGCCACGCGGGAATCAGAGACGCCGCAAGCGCTGCCAGGGCGAGCGCCAATGCGGCGATCGAGTCGCTGCACGTTGGGCTTAAGGGCCCTATTGTCCCCCTTTCAAATAGGTATCAAACCACTCGACGGTCCGCTGAATCGCGTCGATCTGGTTCTCCCGCTTCGCAAACCCGTGCCCCTCCGCCGGGTAATAATGCGCTGCGACCACCTTCCCCTCTTTTTCCAGGATCGCCGCAATCTGCTCCGCCTCCTCTTTCGGTACCCTGATATCGTTTTCGCCCTGCAGCACTAATAACGGGGCCTTCGCATTCCGGATGAACGTGATCGGCGAATCGTCCTCATACACCTTCTTATCCGTCACCGGATCGCCGATTAAAGACCTTTGATAAGCCTGCAGCGTCGCATCCTCATGCTGCAGCATTGTGAACCAGTTGATAATCCCGTACTGCTCTACCGCTGCCGCCCAGACTTCCGGCGTCTTGCCGATCGCCATCAGAGTCATGTACCCGCCATACGATCCGCCCGTGATTCCCAGCTTCTTCGCATTCACGAATCCACTTGCAATCAGGAACTTCGTGGCATAGACCTCGTCCTGGAGATCCCCGCCTCCCAGGTCCATGTGATTCGCCTGCTGAAAGTCCATCCCATATCCCGTCGATCCCCGCACGTTTGGCGCAATGCACACATATCCGCGCGTCACCAGCGCCGCCACCGTGCGATTGAACGAATCCACCGTCTGACCCGTCGGCCCACCATGTGGCAGCACAATCGCCGGATTCGATCCGTCCCGCTTCAGATTGTCCGGCACCCATGCAAACGCGCTGATCACCTTGCCGTCGAAGCTCCTGTAATGCACCGGTTGCGATGGCGGTATCCGCTCCGGACTCAGGCTCGCCAGAGCCGAGTACGTAAGTTGCCGCGACTTCCTGCTCCCCGCCTCGTACACCCACAAATCCGCCGGCCGCTGCGAACTCTGATGCGAAACAAGCAGGCGGTCGCCCGATGGCGAAAACGCCGAAGGACGCCCCGCAAACGCCGACACCCCCTCCGGAAAATCGATCTTCACCGCCGTCGCCGCCCCTAACGCCTGCAGATACAGTACGGTCCGCCCGTCTTCATTAACTGAATAGGTAAGCCGGTCGCCCGACGGAGAAAACTCACCTGGCGTCGCATCCCACTTCCCGTCGGTGATCCACTGGAGCTTCTTCGACGCGACCTCCACCAGCGCAACATTCCCGACGCCATATTTTTCGTTTGACTCCACCAGCGCCCACTTCCCGTCCGGAGAAAGATCCCTCCCTCGGTACACCGTCCGACCAGAATGCGGCGTCAGTTCCGTAGCCTGCCCGCTCGCCGTATCCACCAGATACACACTCGAATCCGTGCCCCCCACTACCGACCGCGTGACGAGCAGCGATTTCCCGTCGCGCGACCACGCCTCAATACTCCACGTATGGTCTTTTGTCAGCTCATGCGTCAGCTCGCGAACCGCGCGCGACGCCCAATCCATCACTGCAACATTCGAAGCCGGCGAGTTCTTCACCTTCCTCGCCAGCGCAATCCGCGACCCGTCCGCTGACCATATCGCTCCCGTCTCCGAGACATCTTTCGTGTTCGTCAGATTCACCGCTGCCCCGCCGCTTGCCGGCAACGCGAACAGGTCGTAATACTCGCCGCCGCCGAAGTCCTGCTGGTAGACGATCCACTTGCCATCCGGCGACCACGCCGGCCCCAGCTCTCGGTCTTCCGACTGCGAGAGCTGCACGGGCCATCCGCCCGCCGCCGAAACCTTCCACAGATTCAGACGCCCCGCCAGATTTGTCGTAAAGACAACTTCGCGTCCGTCCGGAGACCACGCCGGGTTTGACACCACCCGCGTAAAAAACAGTTCCTCGATGCCGATCGGCGCCGATCCCGGATTCACCCGCGAGACGAGGGCCTTCGGATCGGTGACGCCCCTGTCATCAGGCCCCGACGCCATCACACACAAAGCGCCGGCCGATAGCAAACATATCGGGAAGATCCGATTCATGCGGTGGAGTCTAACACGAACCTCAGAACGACCACGGCATTTTGCGAACTCGCCGATTCATCCCAAACGGCGCTGGCTTAAGTTGAGATGTGGGTCAAGAGGGCGTTCGGGCGGGCAGATGCACCGCTACAGATATGTCGTCTTAACGCCTCCTTCAGTCCGCTGACGACCACTCCCGTAACTCCCTCGAACTGCGAGTATGGGCATCGGAGTCGAGGCGGCGGGATAACAGGCCGGCGCTGAGTTCGTTGACTGGTATCCTTCTCGGCATGCGTTACAACGTCTCGGCCGCATCGGCCGTGCTGCTGGTGGCCCTATCTCAGTTCAGCCCCGCCCAGGCTCCCAAGTCAGTGGCTTCGCGCATCGCGGCTCAGAATGCCCTCTTCGACGATGCGTGGCAGGCAGGGCTGAAGATGAATCCTCTTCAGGCGACGGCTGTCGGCGATTACCGGTATAACGATCAGCTGGGCGATTATTCGCTGGCCGCGCCGGCGGCGCGGCATCAGCGCGATATCGCGGACCTGGCGCGCATCAAGGCGATCGATTCCTCCGGATTTCCCGAGCAGGATCTGATCTCTCACGACCTCTTCCAGCGCCAGCTCGAACAGCGCGTCGAGGACTACGACTTAAAAGAGTTTGAGATGCCGCTCGCCGCGTCGGTCGGCGGCGGAGGCATCCATGTGAGTGTTGCGGATCTTCCGCTCTCGATGCCGTTCGATTCGGTGAAGCATTACGAGGATTACATCGCGCGGCTGCATCAGATTCCGCGCGCGTTCCGGCAGACTGAGGAAGTGCTGAAAGCCGGGGTCAACGATCATCTGATGCCGGTGAAGTTTCTCGCGGAGAAAGCTCCCGGTCAGGCTGAAGGCGTCATCGCGGCGAACCCCTTCGTTCTTCCGCTGAAAAAGTTTCCGGCGAGTTTTTCGGAGGCCGATAAGAAGCGGCTTACGGAGCAGATCACCGCCACAGTAAATAGCGAGGTATTTCCGGCTTACCGGCAGTTTGCGGAGTTCGTCAAGACAGAATACATTCCGCACGCGCGGACGACGCTTTCGGTGAACTCGTTGGGCGGCGGCAAACGGCGCTATCAGGCCACGCTGCGGCGCTTCACGACAACGACTCTGACGGCGGCGGAGATACATGAAATCGGGCTGAAGGAAGTGGATCGCATCTCGACGGAGATGGCGATGCTGGCGAAAGCCAACGGTTACGCCGACCTCGCGGCATTTCGTGAACATATCGAAAGCGATCCCAAATACCGGGCTGTCTCGGCTGAGGCGATCGTGGAGGATTTTCGCAAATACATCGCGCAGATGCAGCCGCACCTCCCGGAGCTTTTCAATCTTCTGCCGAAGACAGCGGTGACAGTGGAGGCGATTCCTCCGTTTCAGGCCGCGGCGGCGACGCATTATCAGGCCGGAACTCCGGACGGGAAGCGGTCGGGACGCGTGTCGGTCGCGGTGTCCGATCCGACGCATCGCAGCTACATCAATGACGAGGCGGTTGCCTACCACGAGGGCGTGCCGGGCCATCATCTTCAGATCACGATCGAGCAGTCGATGACCGGGCTGCCCGAGTTTCGGCGGCATGGCGGGAACTCTGCGTACACAGAGGGCTGGGGCCTTTACGCGGAGCAACTGGGCAAGGAGATCGGCTTGTATAAGGATCCGGGCTCTGATTACGGTCGGTTGCGCTCGGAATTGTTTCGCGCGGTACGGCTGGTGGTAGATACGGGCATCCACGACATGGGGTGGAGCCGCGATCAGGTGGTGGAGTACATGCGTAAGTCGCATGCGATCGATGAGCCGACGATTCAGTCCGAGACGGACCGTTATATCGGAGGACCCGGACAGGCGTGCAGCTATAAGCTGGGTCAACTGAAGATCCGCGAGCTTCGAGAGCGGGCACGGCAGCAATTGGGGGCAAAGTTCGATCTCAAGGCGTTTCACGACGAGGTACTGTCCGGCGGGGCGCTGCCGCTCGACATGCTGGACGAGCGCATCAACCGGTGGATCGCGGCGCAGCGCGTCTGATTCAGCGGGCCGAAGGCTGCTCGACGTGCGGCGCGCTTAATATCGCCCGTCTGAGGAGGGTTACCTTGAGCCTGCCAATGAAGTGGAGAACGCCCGAACGACGCGACGTGCGCCTGATGGTTCTGTGCATTTCGGCGTTTGTTCTGTTTGCGCCATCCAGTCGAGCGCAAGCTCCCGTTTTCGAAATCGCGCCAACAGACAGCCGGATAAAATTCCACGTCAAATCATCGATAGCGATCGCGGGCAAATTCGACAAATGGGATGCAAGTCTGAGGTTTCAGTCTCCCGATGAAAAAACAGGGGCCTTGGAGATTAAAATCGATGCGGCCAGCGTCGATACCGGAAGCGGCATGAAGAATAGCACGCTGAAAGCAAAGACTTCTTCGACACCGCGCAGAATCCGTACATCACATTTCAGTCGAATAAGATCGTGCCGACTGGGCCGCATACCTATGAAGTAGATGGCGATCTTACTATTCGTGGCGTTACGAACCCAGAGAAGCTGACACTAACGATCTCTGGTAAGGGAACAGGCTCGGGCGAACTTCACGGAGTAATGGTCTTCAACCGCAAAAACTATGGGATGAACAAGGGCATACCCCTTTATAAAAATTGCAGACCATGTGGATGTAAATTTTCATCTTAAGTGGAGGCATGTCGGCGGACCTCCGCTGGCCTGAAGCTGATCGTGTTCAGTGTCCTCATAGCTTCCCGGTTCTAGTGTGATGTTTCTGAAATCTCTTTACCTATTGACAGGAAGGTGGTCGAGCCAGACGATGGTGGCACAGGCTTCAGCCTGTGGGTTTTCGGCTGCCGGATTAGTACAGGCACTTCGGAATCAGGACACCAGCGCTTCCCGGAGTGCGACATTCGACCCTGACTCACGCGACCTCATCTACTTACTGTCCCGAAGCATGCGCGGGCCCTCGGAACACCGCATTGAGAAACAGCAGATTCAAACCGTCCAGGGCGGCCCGATAGTTCGGATTCTCTGTAAACGCGACCACCACCCCGCGTCCGCTCCGGCCCACGATCACAAATGGCTTATACGCAAGCTGCTTTCGATACTCATCCCACATGTATCCGCTGGCGAGCAGATCGTCCGGACCAGCGAACGTCACTGCATTCACGCCCCGGTCAATCTTAATTGGAGTGAATATATTGCGTCCGGAAACCATTGTGTAAACGCTCGAAGGCACACCCGCCGAAATCCACTGTTCCGGATCGACGCGGCATTTCACAATCGCGCCATGGAGGCTCTCGGGCAGTTCGGTGTCCGGCTGAATGGCGTCTTCAAGATCGGATTCCTTCGCGTAAATCCTGCCTGGCGCGCGGCCGCTTCCGGAAGGCGCGACGCCAGTCGCCGGAGTTGCCTGTCCACCCCGTCCGGCGCCAGCTCCACCGCGTCCGGCATTCGGCGCAGGAGCATTCGCCGATAAGCGGTCTTCCTGCTGAATCGGTAATAAGCCGACGCGCGTATCCGCAAGGAACTGAGTAGCGCCCGAGAGCGCGACAACCGTGCCCCCTTCCGAAACCCAATCTTTCAAACGCTGAATTCCGGCGGTTCCGAAGATGCCCGCGTACCCGCCGCCGTCCCCACCGCGCCCGCCGCCACCGGAGTCTGGCAGAATTATCACCTGAAATTTACTCAGATCCGCGGTCGCAAGTTGCTGAGTGCGAACAACCGTTACTGGATATCCAAACTGCCGTTCCAAGACGAAGCGCGTCTCGCCCGCCGAGGTGCCGTTCGTCGGTTGATCCCACGCGAGCGCGATGGACGGTTTCCGGATGAACGGCGTGTAACGGCTGCCGAAGTTCGGTCCATCATCGACCCAGGTCGTACCGGTTGCGACTACTTCCGCCCCAGAACTCTTCGCGATCTTCGCGACGGTTTCGGCTATGTGAGCGTCGTTCTCTTTGAAGGGAATGATGAGGGTTCCCGAAGGATACGCGCGTCCGCCCTGCGAGAACGCTTTGTCAGAGCCGTACATGCGAACATCGTCGCGTAGAGCCGCAGCCACGAACCGCCCCGCTGCGTTCGTACCCCAGGGGACGAGATAGGCAACGGTTCCGCTGCCCGAGACCGTACCCGCTGGCGAATCGCCGGATTTCACGATTCCGAACGCGCCGGAACTTGCTTCGGCGCTTGGAATTGCCTCAATGTTGTACTGCAGCGGCAGGCTCCAGGCAGTCACGTCATAAATTTGACTGGCCAGACGGTGCTTGCGGCGCTCTTCTTCGGCTTTCAGGAACACGTCGTCCATCGAAGTGTTGAGATCGAGGAGGTCCTTGATCCGGCGCTTGCCCGGCTGTGCCATTGGCACTACATAGCTGCCTGCTGGATACTGTTTTCCGCCAGCGGTGAATGCGGCAGAAGCCCGTTTCACCTCGATGCCCTGTTCCACAAACAACTGCGCTAGCTTATCCACGGCCGAAACATCGCCACGCCGGGGAAGAATGTATTCCTTCACAAGCCCGTTCGCGCCCTCGGCGATGGCGGACTTGCCGTAATCGTAAAAGTTCTTCATCAACTCATCGTGATGAGTGACGGAAGTCTCGCATGTCGCAATTGAGGAAACGAAATGCCGGCGAACCGTCTCGCGATAAGTCACAATCGTTTCGTTCGAAGGGCGGCGCACGATTAGCCCGCGCGTGGATCCATTCTCAAACGTCATCGCGATCGCGCCGAGATAGACCGGCCAACTGTCACCATAGCCAGGATAGAAGGCATCGTAGGTGTCGCGCGTGAAATAGCTGAATCCGAACTGGTCGAACCACCTGGCGTTGCCTTTACCGATATCGGTCTGATAATCGCGCTGCCATTTGGTCATGTTGGGATTAAAGGGATCGGCTGGGGGCGCGAAATAGTAAGTCGCGTCCGTTCCCATCTCATGCAGGTCGACAACGACCTGCGGATGCCATTCCAGCATGGCGTGAATGCGGCCTTTGGTCTCGGGCTGCGTGATCGCCACCCAGTCGCGATTCATGTCGAAGTAATAGTGGTTGGTTCGACCGCCCGGCCACGGCTCGCTGTGTTCGGCGGCAAGCGGATTGGGATCAGGCTCCAGCCCTTCGCCCACTTCATAACTGTGGACGAACCGATTGCGCCCATCGGGATTCTGCAACGGATCGATAATGACCACCGCCTTCGCGAGGATGGCGTCCACGGTTCTGTCATTACGCGCGGCGAGCAAGTGGTAGGCGGTCACCAGTCCTGCATCGGGCGATGAGATTTCGTTACCGTGCACGCCATAGGAAAGCCAGACGAGCACCGGAAGATTGCTGGTAAGACGGCCCGCTTCCGCGTCATTGGTCTTCCGTGGATCGGCGAGTTTCGCGAGTCCGTCCTGGATTTCGCTTAACCTCTTGATGTTCGGGGCTGAACCGATAACGGCATAGATCAACCTGCGGTCCTCCCAGGTTTTGCCGTAATCATGGACTTTAATGCGGTCGGGCTTCGCCTCCGCCAGCGCTTCGAGGTACTTGACGATATCGGCGGCTGACGTAATTCGGTCGCCCGCATCATATCCGAGCACCTGATGGAAGTTAGGGACCGAGGAATCGTAAGAAACTCCGGGCCAGTATTCAAATTTCGATTGCGCAAAGGCGCAGTGTGCAATGAGGACTGCCGTTATGCCGGCCCTGAACATTAGGAATCAGAATAACCTAAGGAAGCGCGGCCGCGAGCGAATTTGCGGAACGCCTGTCGCCCCTGGGCATGCGGATCGAAGTCGGCGACGAACGGATCGGCGCTGCCGCCGCAACGAAAATGTGCCGCAGCATCGTGGTGAAAGGAATGGAAGCGATTCTTACCGAGTGCGTCCTCGGCGCGATGAAATACGGCGCCGCCGAGCGCGTATTTTCCTCTCTGACCGAATCCTTCCCCGGCATCGACTGGAACAAACTGGCCAGCTATATGGTGAGCCGAGTGGTCGTTCACGGCGAACGCCGCGCGCGGGAGATGGAAGAAGTCGCCGAAACCCTGCGTTCGATCGGAATCGATCCGATCATGGCCGAAGCCACCGCGCGCCGCATGGACTCGAGCGCCAGCAACGGGCTGAAATCGAAGTTCGGCCCCACCGGGCCCGCCACCTACGAAGAGTTCGCCCAGGAACTTATAAAGACCCGGCGGCGATACTGGTTCGGTGCGCAACCACATCACGCGAATCGATTCAAAAGAGATACATCGGGGGAATCTGGTTCGCCTCTGCCAGGATTCCGTCATCCTTCCGGACGGAACCGCCGCGATCTACGAACACGTCGAGATCAAGCACGGAGCCAGCACGCTGGCGATGGAACCGAATGGCGACGTCTGGCTCGTCCGCGAGTGGAAGTACGCGATTGACCGCCCTTCGCTCGAAGTAGTGAGCGGCGGGGTCGAACCCGGCGAAGAACCGCTCGAAACAGCCCGCCGCGAACTACGCGAAGAGGCGGGCCTCACGGCTGCGCGGTGGACGCCGCTCGGCTTCGTCGACCCGTTCACCACCATGCTCCGCTGTCCGAACTATATGTTTATCGCCGAGGAACTCAGCCCTGCGCGGCGCCAGCTGGACGCGGGTGAAGCCCTCGAGACGGTGCGGATGCCATTGACCGAGGCGGCGGCGCGCGTCTTCTCAGGAGAGATTACGCACGCCACGAGCTGTGTTCTCATCCTCCGCGCCGCCGCGCTCAAACGGCTCGGCGAATAACAGGAACGCCGCCAGCCGGATTACGAGAAACACGAAGAACAGAATCTTCGCGATCCCCATCGTCGCGCCGGCGATTCTGGTAAAGCCCGGAACTCCGTCGATGATCGCAATTACGAGAAAAATCAGTGACCCGCGCAACATGCCGTAACACACGGCGATCGGACTCGCAGATAGGATTTAGTACGATATCGTGCTAACCTGATCTCCGTCGAGCCACGGCGTCGCTCACGCCGTGGGTGGAGGACCCAGGATTTCCGGGGGCGAAGTCATACGACAGAGTACTTTCAAGCTCCAGCCCGTCAGCTAACTCCGCAGGCAAATTTGAGGGTGCCTCGCTTGAGGCAGAAAGAAGTTCTGTGCCCGCCGAAAATACTCGCGCCGGAAATACCCGGACGATAACCCCTAGAGTCGTAATCGCGACGACAGTAATGCTGTCCTTCATCTCCTTCTGGAGGGCAGCGGCGATCGTTCTGAGCGATCTCGCTTCTTCGGCTTATTACGCCGGAGGTATCGCGGAAGCGGCTGTCGGCAAAGCGGCGCCGTGGTTCATCCTCGCGATCATGCTGTTCTCCTACGCCGTGCGCTCCATCTATCTGGAGAGTTGCAGCCTGTTCGTGCGCGGCGGCGTGTACAAGGTCGTTCATGAGGCGATGGGCGCGACGCTGGCCAAGTTTTCGGTCTCGGCGCTGATGTTCGATTACGTGCTGACCGGTCCCATCAGCGCGGTCAGCGCGGGCCTCTATCTCGCGGGATGGCTCAACGAACTCAGCGACTACTACCACTGGGGATGGGCGCTACCTCCCCAGTACTTCGCCGCCGGCTTCGCGATCGTCTGCTGCATCTATTTCTGGTGGAAGAACATCATCGGCATTCACGAATCGAGCGAAAAAGCGCTGCGCATCATGCAGATCACAACCGTCATGGTCGTGATTCTGATCGGATGGTGCATATTGACGATCTTCGTCAAGGGCTATCAACCGGTCCCGCTGCCGGTCCGCTCGAATCTTCATTTCAGCAACGAATCCCTGGGATGGCTCAGGGGCACTATAGCGCCGAGCATCACGGTGATCGCGATCATGATCGGACTCGGCCATTCACTGCTGGCCATGAGCGGATTCGAAACTCTGGCGCAGGTCTATCGCGAAATCGGCGATCCCAAGCTTCCGAACCTGAAAAAGGCAGCGGCGGTGATCGTCGTCTACTCGCTGTCGTTCACCTCCCTGGTTTCATTCTTCGCAGTGATGCTGATCCCCGATTCCGAGCGCGGCAAGTTCCTCGACAACCTGATCGGGGGCCTTTCGATGTTTCTGGTCGGACCAGCCCTTCTGAGGTTCGCGTTTCACGGTTTCGTCGTCCTGGTGGGCGTCCTGATCCTGGCGGGCGCGGTCAATACCGCCATCATCGGCGCGAACGGCGTGCTCAACCGCGTGGCCGAGGATGGCGTCCTCCCCGAATGGTTCCGCAAACCGAACCCCCGCTACGGCACCACCAGCCGTCTGATCAATCTGATCGTCTTCATGCAGATCGCCACCATTGTCATCAGCCGCGGCGATATCACAATGCTGGGCGAGGCGTACGCATTCGGCGTGGTGTGGAGCTTCGCAATGAAGGCTCTCTCGGTGCTGATCCTGCGCTTCAAGAACCACGAACACCGCGCGTATCGCGTGCCCTGGAATATCAGGATCGGTCAGACCGAATTGCCGATCGGCCTTGCCATCATCACGGCGGCTTTGTTCTTCCTCGCCTGCGTGAACGTGTTCACCAAAGAGGTCGCCACCATTTCGGGAGGTTCGTTCACCATCGCCTTCTTCGCGATGTTCGCGATCACCGAGCGCTATAACAAACGCCGTATGATCGGTCAACACCACGAAGTCGAGCAGTTCCGGCTCGATTTTCACGAGGACGTTTCAGGGACGGCCGTGAACGCCCGGCCAGGTAACGTCCTGGTCGCGGTGCGCAACCCGAATCACCTGGAACATTTGCAGAAGACGCTCGAAAAAACCGATACCCGCAAGGTCGACATCGTGGTCTTGTCCGTTCATCGCGTGAACACGGCCGCTTCGGGTGAACATGACCTTAATGCGGAACAGATTTTCTCCAGCCCCGAAACTGAGGTCTTCACGAAAGCGGTCACATTGGCTGAAAAAGCGGGCAAACATGTGGAACTGCTTGCGGTCGCCGGGACGGATCCCTGGGTCGCGATGGTACAGACCGCACAGAAACTGCAATCCGCCCGCGTCGTCACCGGCCTCTCCCCGCTTTACCAGACCAATCCGGCGGAGCAGGGCAAGATCGTCGGCGCCGCGTGGGAGCAACTACCCCAGCCGCGTCCGTCGCTCTCGCTCGAAATCGTTCTTCCGGACCCGAGCCAATCTCTTTATTTCAATCTGGGACCCCACCCGCCGCGTTTGTGGCCCGAAGACATTGACCTCGTCCATCGGTTGTGGCTCGAAATGACGGAAAAAGGGCCCGGCGCGCGTCTCCGTCACCGCGACGTGGTGGGCGCGGCGCTTCGCCGCCTCGACCGCGAACTCCATTCGGAACTGGAAGGCGATGTGATGAGGGACATCCTTCGCGAAGTCATGGAACACGAGAACGCGCCGGATAAAACGCCTCCCGCGGTGGTCGCCGACGGAAATATGAACTGATCTAAACCGGCGCTTCGACGACTGGAGCGGGAGCCGTCACTCGCGCAATTGAGTTCGCCGCGATAACGAACAGGGCCGCGAGATAAAGCGCGCCGCCAATCAGCAGCGTGCCGACCAACCCGAGATACAGCGCGAGTACCAGCGCGCCCACCGAGCCGAGCACGCTGGCCGCCGCATTGAGCGACCACGCCCATCGCACCGACGCGGCATGTTTGCGCTCGAGCATCCGCAGCCCGGTCGGGAATGGCATCCCCATAAGGAACCCGGAGGGCGCGATCAGCAGGATCGTCGCCAGAACCTTGACGGCGAAAGGCAGTCCAACGCCGGCCGAAAGTATCGGCTGCAGCGCCAGAGCGAGCGCTCCAACCAACGCCGCCGCCCCAACCAGAACGCCCAGCAGGCGCCGCGAGTTGTCGCCGATGATCGCGCGGCTCGCGAAACTTCCGGCGCCGCTCGAAACCAGCATTGAGAAAATGACCACCGTCAGCGCGTAGGTCGGGTGCCCGAGAAACAGCACGAACTTCTGAATCAACGCGACTTCAATGAGGATGTACCCTGCGCCAATGGCGAGAAAATACGCGAGAAATCCGCGCACGCCCTGCTCGCGCGGCAGTTTCGTACCGAGCACGAGCGGTGGAAGAATCAGAATGATCAACACCGCCGCGATGCTCACCGCCATCGCGTAGAACAGGTTGAGCACGGCCACATTCACCTTCTTGTCGGCCGATTGCCCGCCGGTGCGCATCAGGAATGCCTTCACGTCGCGCGGTTGCACGGTGTAAAAGAAGAACGGCCGATCGTCGGTCACCGGCGAAACGTTGTACTCATAGCTGCGCTCGTAAGCGGCGGGGTCGGCTGCAAGCAGTAGTTCGCCGAAGGGATTCTTCGGCGCGTCCCCGGGTACGTAAACCGCACTCATTCCCGCGGCCGCGATGGCCTCGCGCGCCCGCGCCAGATCGGGCTCCGTGAACGGCTTGCGCGAGAAGATCACTGTGTCCGTCGCGCCCCAGCCGGCAATCTTGTTGGCATCCGCGCGCGCAACGATTACATGACGCGCCGGATCCTTTTCCCCGAGATCCGCCAGCGCCACGCGAGCCAGCGAGAGCAGCCGCAGCGATTCGCGCGGCGGATCGAAACCCCATCGCGTAAACGTCAGGAGCCCGTCATCCGTGAGGTGCGATAGATAGTCGCGAAACGCGTCGGTCGTATAGAGATTGTTCTCGGAAAGAGCGAAAGCGCCCGCCGCCGTGGAAGCCCAGGTATCGACCAGCGTGGCTTGAATCACCTGATACTTTTCAGGGCTGCGCCGCACGAAACTGCGTCCGTCTTCGACGTTGATATGCACGTCCGGCCGCAGATACAGATTGTTGCTGAGTTCCGGATACTTCTTCCGCATGATCCAGTTGGCGATCAGCGGATTGATCTCGACCCCCGTAACATCGTGGCTTCCGGACGCCAGCGCGCGTGAAACATCCCACCCGCCGCCGGGCCCAATAACAAGAGTCTTGGCTCCCGGTCGAATGTTGTAGGGGATCCCTGGCCCCTGATGCAGCAGGTCGCGCAGATTATCCGGACTCAAATGATCGAAATCGAACCGCGCGATCGCCGTGGAAGCGTCCGCGTCGATGAAGATCATCTCGCCCGCGTCTTTGTCCTTCGCGAGCCCGATGCGCGAAATAGGATTCCACCGGGAATCCTGCTCGGGCCTCAGCTTCTGGCCCTTTGCGTATCTCACCTCCAGGAAGTGATACCGCGTGTTTGTTGTGATCGCCAGAGCGAAGAGAAGTCCCAGCGCCACGCTCGCGACGCGCCCGAACCGCATATTCGCCAGGCTGAACCACACCGCGCCCGCCGCCGCGAAGAGAATCGAAACCGCCATCACGGTGTTCGGTCCGCCGAGCCATTGGAGCAACCCGACCAGCGCCATGCATCCGGCCGCCGCGCCCAGCAGATCGAAGAAGTAAACGCGGTCAACGTGCTCGATAGCGGACGAAATCGCCAGCGAAACAATGATCCCCGCCCCCAGAAATGGCAGCGCGTTCGTGAAATAAATCAGCGCAAAATCGAAAATACCCAACGTCGCCCCGCGGGTCAGCACGGCCAGAACGGCCAGGACCACGAGCCCCGAATTCACGAGACTCAGAATGCCGAGTTTGCGGTAGAGGGAGCCGCGCCAGCCCGCCACAAGATAAGAAAAAACGCCGCCCGCTCCCAGGCCGAACAGCGCAATCGAAATCGCCAGAAACGCGAAGTGATAGTAAAAAACGACTGAGAAGATACGTGTCAGCGAAAGCTCGAGAAGCAAGGCCGCGGACGTAGTGAGGGCTACGGCGAGATAAAGCAGAGACCAGGGCAACAACCCAGTTTAGTGTACGGACACGCGACTTCAGTCGCGTCTCTGGCTGGCCTTAGAGGATCGATAAATCGAGCTGAGTCAGATCGTCATACAGATAATCGGGGCCGCACCCTTCGAGATCCCCCGGAGGCGTCACTCCGGTTCGCACAGCGATAGAACAGATGCCGTTTTCGCGCGCCGCCTGAATATCCTGCGGCGCATCTCCGATCAGCGCAATCTTTCCCACCGGCCCTTCGGCCCTGGCGCGCTCGATCGCTAGCCGCGCAAGTCCGCCGCGCGTCGCAGCCATCTCGCCGAATGCCCCGAAGCGGAAATAGCGATCCACGCCGGCCCGCTGCAGTTTTCGCCAGCCGATGCGCGTCAGGTTTCCCGTAACAAGCGCGAGCGTGGTGTTTCGCGAAAGTTGTTCGAGCAGATCGACCACGCCCGGACACACCGCCCCGCTAAGATCGTGCGGCACAGTCTCGTCGTAAATCTCCTGCGCCGCCTCGATGATTCGGCCCATATCACCTTCGATACCCGCGGCCGCAAGCATCAGCGTGATGATGTCGGGATCGAGCATGCCGTGGACCGGAATGCCATCGGTCGTGGTCTCCACCCCGGTGACCTGCTTCACGGCCTCGATCAGCGCCAGCCGATGATGCGGCCCGGCGCGCCGCACGAGCGTGCCGTCGATATCGAAGAGAACCAGCGAACGTGCTCCGTTTTCTAAAATGATGTGAGTGCCTCCCGAAAAATTCATCATAGGATTGGCGCAGATGGCGTGCTCCACCGACCCCGCCGCGAACCTGGATCGCGCGGTCGCCATGATCCGCCAGGCAGCCTCGAAGGGCGCGCAGATCATCTGCCTCCAGGAACTCTTCCGGTCTCAGTATTTCTGCCGCGAAGAGGATGCGAGGCTGTTCGATCTTGCGGAAACAATTCCCGGTCCCTCGACCGAGCGGTTGTGCCCGCTCGCAGCCGAACTCGGCGTGGTCATCGTAGCGTCATTGTTTGAAAAACGCGCAACGGGTCTTTATCACAACACGGCCGCGGTCATCGATGCCGACGGAACCCTGCTCGGCGTCTACCGCAAGATGCACATCCCCGACGACCCGCTCTTTTTCGAGAAGTTCTATTTCACTCCGGGCGATCTCGGTTTCCGCGCCTTCGACACGAAATTCGGACGCATAGCGACGCTCGTCTGCTGGGACCAGTGGTATCCCGAGGCCGCCCGCCTCGCCGCACTCACCGGCGCGAATATTTTGTTCTACCCCACCGCGATCGGCTGGCATCCCGCCGAAAAGGCAGAGTTCGGCAAGGCTCAGCACGATGCCTGGCGCACTGCGCAGCGCGCACACGCGATCGCCAACGGCATCTACGTGGCAGCCGTAAATCGTGTCGGCTTCGAAGGTCCGCCGGAAAAAGGTCTCGAATTCTGGGGCGCGTCCTTCGTGAGCGATCCTTTTGGCAGAGTCCTTGCCGAAGGCTCGCATGATCGCGAAGAAGTTCTCATCGTTGAGTGCGATGTCCGCCAGATGGAGGAAGTGCGCCGCAACTGGCCATTCCTTCGAGACCGCCGTATCGACGCCTACGGGCCCATCACCAATCGGTTTCTTTCGTGATTCCACTCCGGATGCCCGCGGAGTGGGAGCCCCACGCCGCCACATGGATCGCATGGCCTCACAATCCCGACGATTGGCCCGGGCGCTTCGAGCCAATCCCGTGGATCTTCGGCGAAATCGTGCGCAAGCTCTCGAAAGTAGAGCGCGTCCGCATTCTCGTCAACGACGAAGACATGCGCGAATCGGCGCACCGCGTTCTTTCGATGTGCGGAGCGGATCTTGCCGCCGTCGACTTCTACATCCAGCCGACCGACCGCATCTGGGCACGCGACTTCGGACCGATGTTTGCCTGGAACCCAGACGGAGCGTTGGCGGCAGTGAAATGGCGCTTCAACGGATGGGCGAAATACGAGAACCATCTTCAGGACGAAGCTGCGGGCCACGCGATCGCTGGATTCGCGAATGTCGAAACGATCGAACCCGGCTGCGTGCTTGAAGGCGGCAGCATCGATGTCAACGGCTCAGGTTTGCTCCTCACCACCGAGGAATGCCTCCTGTCCCCCATTCAGGCGCGCAACCCGGATCTCACCCGCGAGGAGATCGAAGCGAGAGTCGGCCAGTATCTCGGCGTGAACCGGGTCCTGTGGCTGCGCAACGGAATCGCGGGCGACGACACCCACGGCCACGTCGACGACCTTGCGCGTTTCACGGATGCCGAGTCCGTCGTGATCGTCTCGGAGTCTGATCCGGCAGACGCCAATTACGAACCGCTGCGCGAGAATCTCGAAATCCTGAAGGGCTTTCCGGTACGAGTGCGAACCCTCCCCATGCCCGCGCCCCTGATCTTCGACGGACAGCGCCTCCCCGCGAGCTACGCGAACTTCTATATCGCCAACCGCATGGTGCTCGTCCCCGTGTTCAACGACGCGAACGATCGAATCGCGCTGAACACCCTTGCGGAATGCTTCCCAGACCGCCAGGTAATCGGGATCAACTGCGTGGAACTCGTCTGGGGATTGGGCACATTGCACTGCATGACGCAGCAGCAGCCCGCTTAACAGGACACGGGCACGCGACTTCAGTCGCGTTTAACGCAGGTTCTAAGACGCCTTGCGCCGCCGCGCTGCGAACGTCTTTCGGAACTTCTGCACCTTCGGCTCAACCACGAACACGCAATACGGCTGATGCGGGTTGTTCGCCAGATAATCCTGGTGATACCCTTCCGCCTTCCAGAACGTAGTCGCCGGCTCGATCGCCGTCACCATAGGCGGCTCCACAATCGATTCCGCCATCGCCTTCTGTTCGGGCGAGTGATAGAAGATTACCGACCGGTATTGCGTCCCGATGTCATTGCCCTGCCGGTTCAGCGTGGTCGGATCGTGAATTACGAAAAAGATCTCGAGAATCTCACGGTAGGAAATGACCGTCGGATCGAAAGTCACCTGCACCACTTCCACGTGCCCGGTGTCTCCCGAACAGACCTCCTTGTAGGACGGATTCGGGTTGCGCCCGCCCATATATCCGGAGACTGCCGAAATGACGCCCTCAACTTCGCGGTACACCGCCTCGAGACACCAGAAACATCCTCCACCCAGCGTCGCGATCTCGTTTTCAGGCATGTCTCCTCCAGTGTACGATTCCGTGGAAAAATGGCTTCCCGAAAAGACCGATGGAAAGTAAGCCTCCGAACAATGCCATCGCCTCGAAGCTTTCGCGGCCTTCGCGCTCCCAGTAGACGTCGCTCAGATTCAACCAGAGCGCGAATTCGTCGAGCGTAAGCGCCGCCGCCACCCCATACATCATCGACATCAGCCGGCCCATCCAGACGTTCGATCCTTCCCCGCCCGTCCCTACCTCGAGCAGCCACCCGTAGCCCGAGAGCAACAGCAGCAGAATTCCCCAGACCAGGTGGTGAATGTGCCGCCCCCGCATCGAGACATCGTGAAACGGTCCGATGTTGTAGTGGATCGCAAGCGTCAGCATTCTCACTACGAGCACGGCGGTGAAGAATCCCACGGACGCCAGGAACAACCGCTCGCGCCGCGTCTCCGCCATTCGCGCCTCGTAGATGCGCCGCAGCCACGTGCTCCGTACGACCAGCCAGAACCCGATCAATATGACGGCGATATATGCCGGCGCGACCCAGAATGAACGGTGAACCCAGGGCATACCGGATTGTATGAATAAACTGAAGTTTGGCGGGCATTTACATCTCCTGGCCGTTCTGCGCTCAGAAATGCACTTACTGCAACTTCGCTTCGGGCGTACAGCCGAAAGAGCTTGAAGCGCGCTACGCGCAGACGTTGGCCGTCCAAATCAGGGCCCATCAGTGGCAGTGGACTCCGGAGACTCTCTACATCGGCGGAGGCACGCCAAGCGTGATCGAGCCTGAGGCGTTCGAGCGCCTGCTGGAGTGTCTTCCCGGTCGCCCCTGGCGCGAGGCCACCGTCGAAGCCGCGCCTGGGAGCCTCACTCCGGAAAAGGTCGAGGCATGGAAGCGCGCCGGAATCAACCGGGCGAGCCTCGGAGTGCAGTCGTTCGTAAAACGCGAACTGGCCCGCACCGGCCGCAGGCACGATGCCGCGATAATCGAAAGCGATATCGCGCTACTTCGCTCGCACAGCATCGAAAACATCAACATCGATCTGATCGCGGGCCTTCCCGGGCAAACCGAAGCAAGCTGGCGCGAATCGCTCGACGCCGCTATAGCTTCCGCCGTGCCCCATGTTTCCGTCTACATGCTTGAAGTCGATGACGACAGCCGCCTGGGCTCGGAGATCATTCTTGGCGGAACACGCTACGGCGCGCCGGACGTTCCTTCTGACGATCTGATCGCATCGTTTTACGAACGAGCCGCCGAGGACCTCGAGCGCGCCGGCATCCCTCGCTACGAGATCTCGAATTTCGCCAAGCCCGGCTTCGAATCCCTTCACAACCTGAAATACTGGCGGCGCGAGCCCTATATCGGATTTGGCGCAGACGCGCATTCTTTCGACGGCGCCGCGCGCTGGCAAAACGCCGAAACGGCTCGGGAATATGTGGAATCGCCCAAGCCGATGGAACGCACCGAGGCCAATCCGGACGAAGAGAAGTTCTTTGTGGGACTGCGCCTGAGTGAAGGCGTCGTTGCAAACGAGGAGGACTGGCTGCAGTTCGGTCCGGTATTCGAGCGCTTTCTCTCAGCGGGCGTTATGGAATCGCACGAGGGAAGACTCCGGCTGACGCCTCGTGGAATCATGGTCTCCAACGAAGTGTTTCAGGAGTTTATTGCCGCGTGATCGATCTGCGAAGCGACACAGTCACCAAACCCACCCCCGCCATGCGCCAGGCAATGTTCGAAGCCGAAGTCGGCGACGATGTGTATGGCGAAGACCCCACAGTCAACCGTCTCGAAGCGCGCGCCGCCGAGATGACCGGAAAAGAGGCCGCGCTGTTCGTGCCCACCGGCACGATGGGCAACACTATTGGGCTGAAACTGCTCACCGAACACGGGCAGGAAGTGATCTGCGATTCCCGCGCCCATCTGCTCGATTGGGAGCTTTCGATGCTGGCCTGGTTTTCGGGCTGCCTGGTCCGAGCCGTGCCGACCGACGACGGAATCCTAAGTTGGGACCGCATCGCGCCGTTCGTGAAACCGGTGGGTCCGCATTCGGCGGCGACGGGAGCCATCGAGATCGAGAACACCCACAACATGGCAGGCGGCCGCGCCTATCCGCAGGAGACGATCGACGAAATCTGCGATCACGCGCATGAGCGCGGCATACCGGTTCACATGGATGGAGCGCGCGTATTCAATGCCGCGGAAGCCGCAGGGCGAAGCGTGAAGGAAATCGTGGCCAAAGTGGACACGGTGATGTTCTGCCTTTCAAAAGCGCTCGGCGCCCCCGCCGGTTCGATGCTCGCGGGATCAAAACGTTTGATCGACAAAGGCCGCCTCTATCGCAAGAGACTCGGCGGCGGAATGCGCCAGGCGGGCGTACTTGCCGCGGCGGGGCTAATCGCCCTGAACGAAAGCCCGCGCGTACTCGCCTGCGACCACGCTAACGCGCGCTACATCGCCCAACGCCTGAGAGCGATGAACGGCGTCGAAGTCTATCCGGTGGAAACGAACATCGTGATTTTTGACGTCTCCGGCACGCGCCACGCGCCCCGCGACATCAGCGCCGCGCTCAAAGCCCGCGGCATCCTCCTGAACGGCGTGACGGACCGGATCATGCGCGCCGTGACTCATTACGACGTCACGCGCGAGCAATGCGCCACCGCTATGGACGCCTTGGCCGAGTGCCTCGGCTGATCATCGCGATTTGTACCCGAACACCGTCGTACTCGGATTGTAGTGGCGCCAATCGAACCAGTAATCCTTCGTAAGCTGAAGGCGCTCGAGACAACCGCCTTTCTCCGCGCCCGCCGTTGCGCAGCCCTGAAAATTCCATTCGCTCTCTGTAAGGCTGTCGATCATCAGCGCACCCGTGCGATAGAAATCGGCAACCCGCCCATCCGGAAGCCTCCGAAGAAAGCCTCGAACGGACTCGCCATCAGGACCGACAACCAGCATCATCGGGTCCGCACCCACCCGATCCTCAATCAACTTGTCCCGCAGCACGGCATCAAACCGATATGCCCGCGCTTCGCCTCCACGTTTAACACCGAACATGATGTCCCGCGGTTTTAAGCCCGGTTGGGAATAACTAAGCACGGTAGGATACTTCGTCATCTTCTGATCCCAGTCTCGAGGCGCATATTCCGGTACGAACTTGGCCTCATCCTTCAGAACCGTACCGCCAGGCTCTTCAGACTTCCAGATCGCAAGCGTGAGTTCGTCCGAAGGAACCCGCCGCAGTTGCGAGCCGGCAAGGGGACCCGAGATCGCCTTCCCACTGATCTGCTGCCAGTAACTACCCGTCTCTTCATCACGCATGATGAAGTTCTGGTTATTGATTCCTGCGAGATGGAACTTGAGTACCGCTCCGTTCACCTCGCGACCCCACACCAGACCGGTGTGACAGAGCGTTCAATACGTCGCCACAATCGGAACGCCGCCGACAATGTCGTTCACGATGTGGTGGTAGGACATGCTCCGAATCGGATAAGCGCGGGCCGCGTCCGCGATACGAATCACAACGACCTTTTCGCGTCCGTCGAGCTTCGTCTCCGCAACTGACGTGAACACCGGACGGTCCATAGGATGGAACATCATCTCGTACGCGTTCACGCGGCAGAGCGCCGCGAAAACAACCGTTCCTATGAGACCGATCGCCGCGAACACACGGCGCATCCGCGAAGGTTTCAATCGCCAGTACTGAACGAACGCCAGAATCGATAGGACAACAACGCCCAGCGTGACCACCGGACGAACCCGAAGTACGCGGAGCGCGACCATGAGTTCACTCGCGCCCTGGTAACGAAACGGCCGTATCACATAGATCGGATAAATCAAACAAAACAACGCAACCGCGAAACACCCGGCCGCAATCACGGCCCATACAGACCCGCTCTTCTTTTCCGGCATTCGTTCACCCCCCCGAGAACGGTTTTGGATAACGAGGAAAACCCAAATACAACGCCGCCGAAACGGCAGTCGCAGCGCCAAGAATCAGCAGCAGCGCCGCATACGAACCCGTCGCATCGAAGGCCCGCCCCATCATCCATGGCCCCGCCGCGCCCGCGATAGCGTAAGCGGTCCATGTGAACCCATAAAGCGTCGAGAACGATCGCAGGCCGAAATAGCGCGTAAGCAGATAAGGCGTTATATCCGCCTCCGCGCCGAGCCCAAGCCCGATCAGCACAGCCGCGGTCATCCCCAGCGTCAACGTTCCCGCCGAACTGAGCACCAGAATCCCGGCCGCAGTTCCGGCCATCAGGCAGAGTCCCACGCGCGGACCGAAAAACCGGTCCAGCAGCGCGCCGGTGATCAGGCGTCCCACAAAGCTCGAAAGCCCCAGCGCGGAAGCGGCAAGCGCGGCGCGATCCGCCGTAACCCCACGATCCGTCAGCAGTGGTGAAAGATGCGCAATCGCCCCGTTCACCCCGACCGAGTTCAGGAAAAGCGTCGCGATCAGAATCCAGAACGAACGAGACCGAACACTCTCCGCCACGCTGATCCCCGGCAACGCAAACGACCGACGCTCCACCGGCCGCGCCCGTTCCCGAACGAACAACACAGTCAGCGGAATCCCGAACAGAAGCGTCATCGCTCCCAGAACGAAGTAAGCGTTGCGCCATCCTTCCCGATCGATCAGCCACTGCGCCAGCGACGGAAACAGCATCGCGCCCGTCCCCGAACCCGCCATCACCAGCGCAAGCGCCAGTCCGCGCCGCTCCACAAACCACGTCGACACCGCCCGCGAATATCCCATTTGCGTGGTGCCGTTCCCCACGATGCCCATCAGAACGAAAACAGCATAGAGCTGCGCCAAATGCCGGGTCAGCAGCCCGAGCGAAGCGAAGCTCAGCCCGAACACCGCCATGCAGGGCACAATCACGCGCCGCGGTCCGTACCGGTCCAGCAGCGTACCGATGAACGGAGAGCAGACCGCCACCGTCAACGCCGCAAAGCCGAACGCCGCCGAAACCGCTTCGCGCGACCATCCAAAGGCCCCGCTCAAAGGCTTCACAAACGTCCCGAAGCTGAAAACCAGCAGCGAGCCGAAGCTGACCATCACGCCGAAATACGCGGCGACGACGATGCGCCACGGCGCGCGTCCGGCGGCCAACTCAGGAGCGGACGTAGCCATGCTGCGCGCTTCGTTTGCCTCCGGCCCTATGCGCCTCCTCGGATAAGGCATGCACACCGCTGGCATCGATCCATCGGTTATAGAAATTGAACAGCGCGCAGACCGTGATCGCGAAATAGATCGCCTCGTCGGTCCACCCAATCTCGCGCAAAGGCTTCATATCGTCGGCCGTGATGCGCGGCGAATTGTGGTTGACCTTATCGATGAACCGGAACAGAGCCTTGTGCTTGTCGTCCAGTTTCGAGGTCTCCAGATCGCGCAACACGCCCCACACGAGCTCTTCATCCCCCAACAGTTCCGCCGCGACCGCGGCGTGCGACTTCAGTCAGAAAGGACAATCGTTTCGATAAGACGTGTACGCCGCAATGAGTTCGCGCACTCCCGGACTGATCGGCGCCGGCCCGCGCAGAATTTCCTGAGTGAACCGCGCCAGGTGCTCCGTCGCCTTCGGCAGAAACGCGAACATGTGCCAGATCTGCGGATACTCGGTCCCGGCATCCTGCATCGAGCGAATCATCGCCGTATACGGCGACGGCTCCCGCGCGCCCTCCACATCGGGCAGGAACATCGGCTTGATGCCCGGCCCGCGTTTGATTTCGTCTTCCACGTATCCCTTTCAGTAAATGAGTTTCAAAGCCAACTGCATCAGGCGGGGCGAACCAGCCTCCAGCACCCGGCCGAAGTTCGGTGAAGCGAGATCGTTGTCCGGCAGCCCGAAATTCGCGTGGTTCGCGATGTTGAAACACTCCGCCCGGAATTGCAATCGTACCGTCTCGCGGAGCGCCACCGTCTTCAGCAGCGAGAGATCGACGGTCGCGATACCAGGACCGCGAACGAGATTGCGCCCTTCATTCCCGAACTCACCCGCTTCGGTAGTCGGATCCAGGCGACGAAATGCCTGACGCGAGACCCATTGGTCCGGCGTATGCGGGCCGGCATTCGGATTCGCGATAACATCAGGCCGGCTCGAATAGAATCCGGTGATCTCGGGCGAACTTCCCTGCAACGCGACATTCGCGCTGTCATACACGGTGAACGGTGTGCCGGAAGCGAAATTCATGATCGAGTTGAGTTGCCAGCCGCCGAGCACGGCCCTCGTAACTCCGGTCCAGGATCGCGCAACGGGGATCTCGTAGCTGCCGCTGAACACAAACCGATGCCGCGCATCGAACAATGACGGGCCATGCTCCGCGTTCAGATCGAACGGGTTCTGCGCCAGATCGTTTTCGCCCGCAACCAGACGAGGGGCCGAGCCGGACACGTTGAAGCTCGACACATAATCGAGAGATTTCGAGTACGTATACGACGCGAGAAATCCAAGCCCGGAGCCGAATCGCTTCGACAACGCCGCCTGAAGAGCGTGATACGTGGAATTCGTTGAGTCGGTCATCAAACCGACGGACGCGAAATCGCACGGCCCCTGAGGACCATGGCATCCGGCGTAAATGCGCCGCTGGTCGGCGTTGTCGGCTGTCGCGCCCGGCCCGTAAACCGCGGGATTCGCCTCGATGAATCGCGGAAGCCGCGTTCCCTTATTGCCTACATACCGCACATCAAGCAGATAATCGCCACCCAACGAATGCTGCACCGTAAGATTCCAGTTCTGCGCGTACGGCGGCCTCATGCCGTTTTCAATCGTCAGAATGGTGGTCGGCTGCGGGAACGACGAGAGACTAAACGGATTCTGCCCGTTCCACGGGTCCGTGAAATTGATCGGGGCGCTGAGTTGCCGTGCCTGCGTCCATGGCAGCGCGCTGAGCGGAGCCTGCAGCGGCCCGCCCACGCCGTTCGTAAACGAATCGTAGAAAATTCCGTAAGCGGCGCGAATCGAAGTCTTGCCGGAACCGCTGGGATCCCACGCCAGCCCCAATCGCGGCATCAGCCCCTTCCAATAAACAGGCGCGATGCCCCGCGGCACTCCCGGATCGCCGGGAAACAGCAGGCCCTTCGGAGCGGTGGGAAACACCGTCGATTGACTCCCCGGCGACCACGCATTCATGCGGTCCCGGATGTCCACGAAAGGCGTACTCACTTCGTAACGAAGCCCATAGTTGAGCGTGAGTCTCGGCGTAATTCGCCACTCGTCCTGCGCATACCCGCCGAAATCCACATTCCGCAGCCCCCGGTTGAAATCGCCGCCTCCCTGGAAGAACACCACCGGAAACCCAAGCAGGAAACTGGCGAACGAGTCGCTCGCGGGAAACGGAGCGAACACGAAGAACCCATTCGACGCGATCCCCTCGGTCATATTGATCCGGTTCCGCCGGAAATCCGCGCCCGCTTTCACGCTGTGCCGTCCCGTCGTGTAAGACCAGGAGTCCGCCCCCTCAAAGGTCGTCTGCGCCGTGTCCCGAGGACCCGTAATGGGATTTCCCACGCTCGCGTAGCCGCTCACAATGAAAAAAGGCGGACCTGCCGCGGCGGGAAGCGTGCTGTCGTAGTTGAAGCCGAGACTTCGGGCGCTTGTGTGGTTCAGCGGTTTATCCGTATCGAACAGATTTCGAAACAGCCCAAACCGCGCCACGTTCACGGCTGACGCGCCGAAAACGTGCGTTTCGGAGATGACCCCTGTTTGCGTGCTCAGGTCTTCACCGACGGGAAAGCCCGGGACGTTCGCTCCTGCGACGGATAAAGGATCGACGTTATCGCTCGACGATGCCGCATAACGAACCGCAAGCTGATCCCGTTCGCTGAAAACATGATCGTATCGGCCCCCGCCCTGATCGGTAGAGTTGTGTCGGTTCTGCGTCGTAATGAACAGATTCGGTCCGGCGTTGGCGTGCGGATAGAACTGAAGAATCTTTTGCGAAGTAGGATCGATCGCGAAGGGTGGTATCTGGTTATTCGGAAACGGCTGGCCGGTGAAGTAGTTGATCAGCGGAATGGGTTGACCTGTCTGCGGGTCCTTAAGGCCGGAAAAGTCACCGCCACGCTGGGCATCGCTGGGCACGGTAGCGCTCTGAGTCACGCCCTGCACGTTGCGGAACCCTTCGTAATACCCGAAGAAGAAATCTTTGTTCTTGCGCAAAGGTCCGCCCACAGTAGCGCCGAACTGATTCTGTTTCAGCGGCTCGGTAGTGGCCGCGAAGAAATTGCGCGCGTCCAGCTTGTCGTTCCGAA